>NZ_JAPDPI010000059.1 GCF_026013615.1 Plebeiibacterium marinum | reverse complement strand
CCCCAAAAAGGAAGCAAAAAGCTCTAGAGCAAGAGATTCCTTCATCCCACACCGGCCTTCAATTCCGGCCGACTCACAACCGCCTCAAGTGCCCCGTTGAAGACCTCTCGCCATCCCCGGCCCGGACTCTTGATCTGGCCTACCCGCTTTGATTTACAGCTTGTATATTCCTTTACATATCCTTAACTTAATGACATTGCACGCGCTACATAGCGTATGTTTTCTTTATTATCATAAATCATCCACGCGTGAGGACACGCGCGGTAGTTGAGGCGTCTAGCTTATTCAGGCTGTAAGTCTGATATCTACAACTTGGTATTTTCAAGGAGCGATCCGCGAGCGCCATAGTTACTCTGCGGAGGCACTGCCCCTTGTTGTGATGTATAAGGCTGTCAGCCTCTTCTTAGCCGGCCACTATGCCCTAAAGGGGAATGCTATCCAACGCCGGGCTGGACTTCTCCACTTTAGAGCTTGTCCCGATCAAACGGGAGGAGTCAGAGGGGTGAGCCAAGGGATACAATTTTTTATACTTGACTTAACTCTGATTTTGTTCCAAGTACTACTTTACCATCAACTTACTATGAAACAACTTTCCGTTCACCTCAATCCAGATTATATATAAACCCGCATTAAGGTTATCCAGCTCCAATTTTGTTTCGCCATTAATGGATATCATTTTGTTTTGTAAAGTGCGTCCTGAAATATTACGTATTTCAACCCTGGCTTCACCATCAGCTTCAGGCAGGTTAATCCATACAAAGTTTTCTGCAGGATTTGGATATACATTAAAAACAGAACTTATCTCCGGATTAAAAATTGATGTTGGAACATCAGTAACACGAAGTATTCCATTAACATACAAAGATGATGTATCCCAATATAATCCATCCCCGGGTGTTGCTGGTGAAATAGCTGTAAACTCGCCATTTATTGCGTTAACATCTAAAATTTTATAGGCTTGCCCACTTGTATAAGTACCGTTTATTAGCGATAAAGTAAGCGTACCGGAAATATTAACGGTTCCTGAAGAATAAATCTTGTCATTAGACATAGCTCCGGCATCCATCTTCATATAACAGATGCTACCATCTTCTAATGTAACATCATTGTTTATGGTAAGAATTCCTAAAGTGCTTGTTAACCCTGGCATAAGGTATCCTCTGCTTTTTACAGTAACTGCACCGGATACACTTCCTGTACCTGCCAGTGCAGAGCTCCTGTTAACAACAATAGCCCCTGTACCTGTTGCACTACCTGATGTATTGGACACAATCAGTGTACCTCTTTCAATGCTTGTACCACCGGTATAGGTGCTCGCATTTGTTAAAGTCCAGCGACCGCTACCTGTTTTTATAATTGCAGCCTGCGAACCTGAATTTTTAAACTGAGAATTCGTAATCCTTCCATCAAACTGTACAGAAGTATTTTTACCACCAATTTTCCATGTGATGGTGTTTGAAGCTTCCCCTCCTGAACCCAGAACAGAAGAAGATGATCCTGTCAGTTCACCTATTTCAATGGTTGCATCAGTGCTATGGCGATAAACACCAAACACATTATCTCCCAAGTCGATACTTGATGCAGCATATCCGTTTGCATTTCCTAAAATTAACCATCCATTACTGGTTGTAATGGCATTTATCTGTCCTGTAAAAGCCGACCAATCACCTAACAACTCTGGCCTTACATAAGGGGTAATTAACACTACTGTTCCTCCTCCGGTTAAGGCACCATTCATAGTACAACGGCCATCCAAACCAATTGTAGCTGAGTAACCTGATGGAACTTCAATGTCCCAGTTTATATCACTATAAGAACCTGTACTATTTAACATTTGAAGCGCAGCATCCTTAATAGTTACCTTTGAGCCCAATCCGGATAGGTTTGCATTTTCTGTATTTAACTTTAATGTCCCTGAATTTATCTGGGTGGCAGTATGCGAACTACTTTCATTAAGAATCAAAGTACCGTTTCCTTCTTTCACTAATTCTCCCGTACCTGTAAACTGACCGTCAACAGTAAGGCTTTCGCCATTTACATATAAGGTGGCATTTTTATCCCCAATGGTAAAAGAGCGATCTGTTGAAGTGGTATTACCTACCACACTTAATATGGCTCCATCAATAGTAAAGTTTGCAGCATCTTTTGCAGAAGCCCCAAGGGGACCTGACTTCCCTCCATTTGATATATAATCAACCTGAACATATCCTCCATTTAAAGCAACAGGACCTGTAAAATCATTAACATTGTTAACCAATAATTTACCTGTGCCATTTTTTACCAATCCACCAGTTCCTGAGATCATACCTGCTCCATCAAAAGTATAATCCTGGGTACCCTCAACAGTCATAGAACCAATAGGCACTATTTCGGTAATATCAACAGAAGTTTGTGTTCCCTCATCATTAAAGGTAACCTCATCATTACCTAAAAACCAATCTGCCACACCATTGTTATCCCAGTTTTCCGCACCGGCAAAATCCCATATATTATTAACTCCTCCTGCCCACACTATTGAAGTGGCTGAACGTACTTCAAGTACACGTAAAGTAAGCTTACCGTTTGCAACAAGCAATTCACAGGCAACATCGTTTAACCCAACTATAGTTAAATCATCTATTGATCCCTGAAATTCTCCATCAAAAGTAATCAGGTCATAATCTCCGGGATTTAACACACCTTCCAGCCTGTTAAAAATAAGACTACATGCACCGTTTACTATAACATTACCTGACAGGTTAACCTGGTCGTTGCTACCATCAAAAGTTGATGACAAGTCAAAATAGGTTTTTGAACCCTTATTTAATTCCAATCCATTCTGGATAGATACGGTAGCTACAGCATTTTCCTGGCTTCCAATATTGAATTTACCGCGCGACTTCACCAATAATCCGTTACCTAAAGTTCCATTCAAATACAGTTCACCAAACATACATACCTCAACATTACTGTTGGCAAGTGTATTATTTACAAGCAATCCTCCATAATACAATTTTGTGGTTCCTGTAAAATCGTTGGCGTTATCTAAAGTAAGTTTACCTGTACCAGCCTTTAACAGCTCCATGCTTCCTGATAATTGACCGGTTCCGCTAAAAGTATAATCTTCAAATGAATGAACTGTTACACTTTTGGGAGACACCGTTGATACCAGATTCACATCTGAACTATTGTCGCCGGTATAATCAAATAAAATATGTTGATCATTGGAATATGATACCGAATTTCCATCTTCATCCTGCCAATTTGCTGATCCAGATCCAAAATCAGGACCCGATACCCAAACTGTTTTACCATTGCTCATTGGATAAGGAACAGCATCTTCTGTTTCATTCCCTAAGTAAATTGCAGTGTGTGGCGGTTGGTTATAAGAGTTATTTTGCCATGCAACAGCAATACGGTATTGCGGTTCGTGCATTAATGTTGGCATTCTGTAATCGGTATAATCTGTAGTAGTAAAAATGCGCAAAGCGGTATTATCAGTGGTTCTCACCATCATTTCTTCACGCCAGTCGCCAAAAATATCAGCTTGCAGACAAGGCGTTCCTTTTGTCCAGTTGTTTGTTGTTGTACCAGTAGCTGTAAGAACTGCATAATTATCTTTTAAACCATCATCATATTTTGAAATAACCGGCACTCCAATTCCTGTAGTAGAACTAAACGCATGATCCTGAAACTCTCTCATTTTATCTCCATCCCACCAAATCATAAAGTTCATTGGCACATTACTCTCTCCTACCACATTTCCTTCTGTATCATACATTGGACACTCTGCAGCTCCCCATAATTCAAAACCATCAGTCTCAGCTGAAATGTCGCCGGCAGCACAACGTCCACAATCACGGTTAGAGCGATAACGGATTAAAATTTCTCCTGTTTTAGCATCACGGTAGGTTGTTCCCATACTTGATTCAAGACAATTCCAAATTTCAAGCCCTGGTCGGTCAGGATCCATATCTGACACATGGATGGCATCACCATGTCCTGTTCCCGTTGAGTACAAGCCATTTCCGTCGTGATCTACAGTCATTGAACCATATACTATTTCATCGCGACCATCATCATCCACATCGGCACAGCTCAGGTTATGATTTCCCTGGCCATAATACTCTCCCGAGTCACCACTATCAAAAGCCCAGCGCTTAGTCAGATTGGTACCATCCCAATCCCATGCTTCCAGTTTTGTGCGGTGATATATCCCACGGCTGTTAACAAAACTAGGGTGCTTTCCATCTAAATAAGCCACCGTCCACATACATTTTGTTGCACGGTGCCCCAACTGGCTTGCATTCATTCCAGGGTCACCCCATTGCGAAAGCGGATCGCGCTCAATATAGTAATCCCAGGCCAGCTCTTCACCTGTCTGTCCATCAAAAACAGATATATAATCAGGGCCTTCAACTCGGTAATAGCTCGAATTATAAGCAAATGCATAATCATCAATTCTACCATCGTTATCGCGATCCCCTATGTTATTTCCAACTCCATCAATCATTCCATCCGAAGTACGTGTAATAACCTCGGCTTTTCCATCCTCATCAAAATCGTATACCAAAAAGTTAACCTCTACTTTATTGTGTATGTTAGGCCCAAGGTTAATGGCCCACATAAAAGTACCATCCAGCTCATAAGCTTCCAGGTAATGATAATCTGTTGATCCCAAATCGGCTAAAGAAAGCCGTTTTACAACTACTTCATAATCACCATCTCCATCCAAATCCCCCACCGAAGCATCGTTTAATTCATACGTATCATATGATCCGTTTATTGCCCTTACCGGAATATCGAGATAGTTGGTGGCCAATACAGTTGCAGCTTCAGATTGGCTTTGCTCTACACCTTCAACAATAGCACTTACGGTGTATTGAGAACTTATTGAACCAGCATTATCAATATAGTTAGATGCTCCTTCAATAGGCTCTGAATTTATTTGAGTGCCATCTCTGTACACATTATAGGTAACATCACGCAATTCAGTTCCTAAAATACGCCAACTGATATAATTGTTACTTCCATCTCTAACAGCTAACACACCTCTGTTTAGCTCTTCCATCTTTCTTTGTCCATAAACACCAAAAGTTATCATTAAAACGATAACTAAAGCAATTGAACGGTAATTAGTAAAGGTAGACTTCATCATATTATAGTATTAAAGGAAGATGCAGGTTGTTTGTATGACTCCATCTGCCCTATTGGATAATGTTTACTATATAAACGTATTTTTGATATTAAGGTTTACTTTAATTTTTAATAACCCTTCCCCGCAAACAGGGAAGGGTTAATATTATATGTATGAAATAGTTATCCTTAAATTTATTTCACAACCACTCTTTCAACTTTTACAGAGCTACCAGAAGCAACCTCTACAAGATAAATTCCTTTACCCTGGATAGAAACAGGAACGATTCCACCTGTTGTTTCTTTGTTAAGAACAACATTACCTACTGCATTGTAAACAGTAATAGTATGGCTGGCACCTTCTTCTAATTCAATGTTAAAGTTACCATTTGATGGGTTAGGATAAAGCACTAAGCTTTGAGCCTCAACATCACCAATAGCAGTAGCTCCTACAAAAATCGTCACTTCGTTACTATAAACTGTAACTTGCTGACCATCATCATCAGTTACTGTAGCTTCGTAAACAATAAAGTGTTTTCCTAAGAACTCATCTCCCCAAGGTAAATAAGTTGCACCAATTTCTGCAGGTAAGAATTCTTCATATGGTCCACCTGAAACAGTTGCATATTTCCACTGAACACCAGTAGCTCCGTCAGGCAAAGTATATGATAATTCTGTACCATCCGCATCAATGTCAATATATTGATCCGCTGATGGAGTTACAGAAACATCCACCACTTTAACAGGTACTGCGTTTGAAGTTACATCTAAAGCATCTCCCACACAAACCACATAATATGTTCCCGGAGTAGCGAATGAAACAGATGCCGATGCACCAGTAACAGGAGTATCAAAGCTTTCCCAAGGACCTACTGTAGTTGTAGAGTATTTCCATTCAAATGAAGAATATGCACCTGAGTTAATCAAGGTTAATGGGTTTGTTCCCTGTCCTTTACCAACAATTTGAGTTTTAGTTTGCTCAACTCCAAAATCACTTAAATTACGAATTGAAACTGAAGTTAAATTTTCATTTGGATCATAAACCATATAAGGAACAGTACCATCAGGAGTTATAAACTTCGGATTAAAAGTATATTCTCCAGTTTCGGCATCTTTTACACCATTAACCCAGGTTGCAATACTTCCCCTAACATCTCCTGCAAATAAATATTTTCCATTTCCTTCCATTCTGAACTCAGAATAACCAGCATTAGCAGAGACACGACCTGGTAATGTGTTAAACAACATCACTGCATTATCTTTTGCAATTAGATTTGCTCCAACCGCAGGGGCATCACTATTTCCTAATAAAACATTACCATCAAATACAGCTTTTGCATCATTTTCTAAAGTAAACGTTTGAGTTTCTTTATACATACGGAAATAAGATGTTGGGAAAATAAACACCCCTTTAGAAATCAACCATGAACCTGGATCATCCCACTCTCCTGTACTTCTATACCAAAGTGTATCTGTAGAAGAACTTCCTGTTAAATGAGCCAAAGCATCTGTCTCAATCCAAATACTTGCAATAGTATCTTTGTTAAAACCATTAATTTCAACTGTTTCACCTGCAGGTATCGATAGATTATTTTTATGAACATATGCAGCTGGATCCCAGTTAAAGATATCCCTTCCGTCGGTAGAATTTGCACCAGTAAACGTAAGATTTAACGCTCCCGAATTCCACGCCAACATATTGACCTGAACCTCTTTAGTAGTCTCTACAACTCCATCAATTGTTGATTCACAAATTACAAAATAAGTTCCAGCTTCTGTAAATGGTGCTGAAAATTCTGCCCCTGTAATAGCTGGATCAAATACTTCATATGGTCCTCCTGGTGTAGTTGAATACTTCCATTCACGACTTGTTGCAGCAGGGGTTTCCAATACTTCTATAATAAATGGTTCCTGTCTAAGTCCCTGACCAACCCTGATATTTTGTGTTGTAGTAGGAGATAACAAAGCTTTATTAGAAGACACGACTACCTCAATACTATTTGAGTAATGGTCGGTAGATCCGTCATTTCCTTTTAATGCCATATAAAAAGTACCTGAGTTTTGGAATGTTGGTATAATGGTACTGTTTGTTTCAGATGGAGAAAATGTTTGATCATAAGTACCGTCTACCGTTCCATATACCCACTCAAGGCTTACCATACTTGCCAAACCATCATTTTCAACCGCCGCAACTTCACTTCCTGCAACTCCTGCAGTTAACAACTGGCGATCTGTTGGTTCAATTACAAAGGCTGTTTTTAAACGGGTAGTAATAGTAGTTATATCGTTATAAGGGTCATACTTCACTACTAAGTCTTTATCTGGATCTGTTGCAATACTACCGGCAGTAATTCTTTCATTAAGATAAGCTGTTCTATCAGTGTTTACCCTAAGCTCAGCATCATCACCAATAAACAAATGTACTCGACCTAATGCAGTTGGTATACGATCTATTGAACCCATAGTAACTAACGAGTGACCTGATATATTCATCTGTCCCCCCTTGGTTCCATTTCTATCTCCAAAACCAACCCAATGCTTAAACGTAACTGTATCACAATTAATATTAAGAACCGTTTCATCATTATCCATATAGAAGTTCTTATTTGGAGCATAACTAAAATTACCTTCTCCTCCGGTAATATTTAAGATACCTCCTATATAATTACCTACATGATATGTCTGATCAGATTCTGTTGTTGTTGTAAACCAGGTACCTTCAGCCATATTTATAGTAACCTCTCCAACTGGAACGACAGTTTCTTCCTGGGTTTGCTCATCAACAATTGTGGATGACCACGCATTCATATTAAAAATAGCCACGGTAATATCCTCTGTTCCGGTAATAACACAAGGATGAGTGTAAGATCCTGAGTTTTGAAATTCCAGATTATTACCTGCAATCGGGTTTTCAGGTGTCCAGTTTTGTGGTACCTCAGCAGCACTACTAATAGAACCATTCCATAAGATATCAACCTGTGCCATGGTTATCTGAGCACAAAGAAATAATAATGAAAACAATCCTAATACTTTTGTCCTTCTTAGATAAAGGTTTTTCATAATTAAACAATTTAGTTAATAAAAAAGTAAATATTTAAGAGTAATCTCTTGTTGAATGTTGCCACCTCTACTGAAGAGGTAGCAACCAATTTTCTCTAGTCATCAAACGACCACGTATAGCTGCAGCAGTACCGGCATCACCGGCTTTTTCATACTTATCTGCAACCCTGTCTGCTAAAACAGAATAGTCGCCGGTCCTTAAAGCCACTCTCACTAAATCACCCCATCTTGAACCTTCAAATGCCAATTCCAAAGCATCTTCTTCCAATATTTTATTTTCAAGGTATTGCAACGAATCCTGATCAGCAGGAACTGTAATATTCGACAAGCTTACCCTGCCCCTTACACCAACATTACGGTACCACAATCCCCTGTGAACAGGAGGAACCTGGTTGGCATTGGTACTTCTGGCATCAAAATCATATGGAGCCGGCTCATGGGTTTGTTCCCAGTTAAAGTCTCCATAAATATCATTTTTATTGCCTGGGTAGGCATAATTTGGCTGTATACCATTGTTCATTAACGAATAGGCTACTTTATGCTTTCCATCCCGGTTGGCGGCTTCGCAATAACGCAGGTGAAGACCAGCAGCACGCCATAAGAACCACTTACCCGATAATTCGAATGGGGATTCCGGATCATAATCAGAAATATACTTTGTGATAACCGGATCGTTACCTATCATTCTGTATGAACCTGTGTTTCCGTTATAGTCTTCAATATTTCCCCTGAAGTCGCCAACAAAACCATTCCCCTGAACCTGGCTACCCCATAAATCCATAGCCTTTGCCGATGGTTTTAACAGGTACGATCCCTTTTCAATTGAAAACAAATCGTATAATGGTGAAGGTTCATAAGTACTATGGTAGTACATTACCCAAATCCACTCATCATAATAATCACCACTTCCGTAGGTAGAAAACATGGTTGGCCAATTGTTTACAGCACTTTCCAGGTCATTTTCGTAATATCTGTTATATCTGCTGAAATAATGCGAGAAGTTAAAGAAGTCGGTAGGTATTTTGTACCTGTCGTAATCCCCTTCGCTTCTTAACATGATATTTTTAAACTGGGTAGCCGCCCTGGTATATTGTCCGTCCCACAAATACAATTCCCCTAAAAAGTATTCCTTATCGATAAATGAGATCTGATAGCTAAAACCATCCGAACCAGCCAACAACTCTTCATCAGTATATCTTTCCACATAAGGTAAACCTTCCATAAAGCTTACTAATGAATCAACCATTGTTTCAATGGGTAATACAGGAGCATTGCTATCAGTAATTTTTGATAAGTCCTCTACATCATCGATAGGAGTCTGGATATACCGTACATCTTTAAAATGCATGGCCAACTGAAGATAAAGGTAGCTACGTAAGGTACCAACATCTGAATACCTTTGGATATACTCATCTTCGGTAATGGTAACATTAGCCATCTTTTTAAGGTTAGCCATTACGTCGTTACAGTTGTTTATCACATTATATATTGGCCTGGCATCAGCCCATGGATTATCGGCAGAAACGTCCTGGTGCTTACTGATTTCATTCAAATAAAAATCAGCATTATTTGTTACATCCATCAGGTCACCTCTCAGCTCGTTTAGTACTACCAACTGAGGTGCCAATTCCTGGAACAATGCATAAACACCCAATACACCATTATTAGCGTCATTTAAATCCTGATAATGTTCTGAATCAAGCAAAACATCCACATTGTCGGGATCTAAAACATCTTTACATGCAGTAAATAGTAAGGCAGTCCCTATTACTGTAATTGTGAGTATGTTTAGTATTTTTTTCATATTATAAATATTTTCTTTTGTCAGACGTAATTCAATTAATATCGATTTACATTATAGTTTAACACTTACTCCAATTAATATTGTTCTGAATTGCGAAGGCAAACCTAAATCGATACCCTTGGTTAATGTTGAATTACCTATACTAAAATCAGGATCCAGTCCTTTGTAATCCGTTAACGTAAGCAGGTTGTTTCCGCTCACAAACACTACGGGCTGTTCCATAAAGCTTACGCTTATTGGCAATGTGTAACTCACTGTTACATTATTTAAGCGGAAGTAAGATCCATCTTCAATCCATCGATCAGAGAAACGGCTGTTCATCATCGGATCATTATAAGTAGCTTTAGGGATATCTGTTACCTGTCCTTCATATCTCCAACGGTTCACAACAGCTTCCGTTTGGTTGTTAAACGACTGCATATTTTCAAGCTGGTAACGCATAGCATTAAATACGTCGTTTCCAACAGAGAAGCTGGCATTGGCAACCAGGGTAAACCTGTCATATTTTAACCTGGTATTTACACCACCATAAAAATCGGGAGTAGGATCTCCAATTACAACCCTGTCTTCATCGTTGATGATATTGTCTTTCTTATTATCAACAAAGATGACATCACCTGCTCCAAAATTTGCTTCTGTATCGTTATACGATAAGTAGTTAACCAACCCTGATTCGGTGGCTGCAGCTGTAGTGGCATACACCCCATTGGTTTCATATCCGTAAAATGCTCCAATTGACTGGCCTACCTTGGTAATAACCGAAGCTCCATAAATCTCAGTTTCCAACACATTATTGTTAATGTCGGTTACTTCAGTAGTATATTTTCCAACATTAAAACCTAGATCCCATTTTAATTTACCGTTTAACACACGGGCATTCACAGCTACATCAACACCCTGGGTTTCGAAAGACCCGTTATTGAATGAGTAATTTCCTACCCCTGAGTAGATGCTGGCAGGTGCTCTTTCTAACAGGTTTGAAGTTTCGTTTTGGTAAACATCAGCCGATATAGATACACGACTCTTTAAAAATTCAACGTCTAATCCTAAATTAATTTTGGTATTTTTTTCCCAACCAATAGAAGGATTTTTAAGTCCACCCAACACGGTTCCGTACTGGCCTAACAGGTTAATTCCTTTATAATATTTGTATTTATGGTATAAACCTATGTTATCATTTCCGGTTAAACCATAGCTAGCCCTGATTTTTAACAGGTCGATAGCTAAAATGTTGTTCATAAATGGTTCTGATGACAATAACCAGGCAGCTCCAACAGATGGGAATACTCCATAAACGTCGTCTCCAAGAGTTAAGCCATCCACTTCTTCGCCGTATTGCGTTGCTCCATCAACAGAAACACTGGCATCTATAAAATACTTTTTCTTAAAACCATAATTTGCAAGAGCGTAATAGGTAAGTGAATTAAAATCACTTAAAAAACCACCTGAATTATTAAAGGCCGGGTCACCTTGACCAACACTGGTAATCTGGTCACTGGCAGTATTTGCACCTGTTCCCCAGTCTTCCTCTACCCTGTTTATGTTAATACGGGCACCTGCAATAAAACTAAAGTCATGTATGTAATCAAATGTTTTTGAAAACTTAGCCCTGAAATCATTATTTATTGCAAAGTGCTTGATGGTTCTGTAACCGTTTTGGTTATAGATCTCACCAATATCGTTAGAGCTGGTAATAACTCCGGCATCAGGAACAAAGAAGGATTCACGGTCTTTATCAAACATGATACCCACAAGGTTACTGATCGTCAGGTTGTCATTGATTTTGGCATTTGCATTGATTGATCCAAAAACTTTAAAACTTCTCGACAATTGATCTAATGAGTTATTGCTTGACAATAAGGATGTTGGGTTTGATACACCAAAAACATCGTAATCTTCAAACACCGGACTGGTAATACCGTTGCTTATTCTAACGTTTGGGTGTAAAAATGGGGCTTTTACCAAAGCATTGTAATAAGGGTTGTCTGTTCCTGTAAAAGATGTTCCATTCCGTAGGTTCTGAATTCCCCTGATAAAACCTAAACTTGAGTTAACAGTAAAAGTTTCATTGATTTTAATGTCAGAGTTAAAACGCATGCTAAACCTTGAGAAATCAGTTTTTTTAATTGAACCTTCGTTTTTAGCATAGTTTACCGAAAGCGCATATAAAGCCACGTCATCTCCCCCAAGGATTTTAAGGCCTACATTGGTATTGTAACTTTCTGAGAAAACTTCCTTCTGCCAATCGGTATTATTATGATACTTGTAATAATCAGCATAATCTTTTGAATTGATCATATAAGGAAGCTTTTGTATAGAATCGTTAGTGATTCCGGTACTTTCAAGCATATCGTACAAATACAAGCTATAATCGCCAGATTCCATCATGGGAATATTTTGCGATTCCATATTCATACCACCCGACATGTTCAACTCAATTTTAGTTGACTGGTCTGTAGCTCGGTTGGTTTTGATGTATATTACACCATTGGCCGCTTTTGCACCATAAATTGAAACAGCATCCTTAACAATTGAAATATTTTCGATATCCGAAATATCTATTGCAGATAATGAATTCTTTCTTTGTCCGAAAAACAATGATTCGCCATACTCGTTATCATCGAAAATCATTCCATCCACAACAATCAATGGGCGGTTGTTTCCATATAAAGAAGAAACACCCCTCACAAAAATATCAGAACCGATACCCGGCATACCTGATCTGGAATTAACCTCTAAACCCGAAGCTTTTCCCTTAAAGGTTGTTTCGGCAGAAAGCGAACCAGTTTTTGAGGCATTCTCATATGAATTTCCAAACGAAAGATCGGTAATAGAATGCGTTGTATAAGCAAGCTTAGGTGCAGTATAATACAAGTCAGCCTCTTTTTGGAAAGTTGCATAACCTATCGGAGTTAAATACACATCCACTTTGTTTCTTCCGGCCAACACAACCTCTTCACCCTGAAAACCGGCAATACTAACACTTAAAATGTTATCGTATGATGACACTTCAACTTCAAAAGTACCATCAACATTTGAAAAGGCTGATGAAATATCGGCATTATCAATTGCAGCAAAACCAATTGGCTCCAATGTCCCTGCATTAAATACAGTACCTGTTACTACTAACTTTGTTGTATCACTTTCCTGGGCCGACAAACTTAGTCCCCCAACCATAATACAAAAAAGTATGAGAATATGTTTTATGCTAGTCATAATGTTAATTTTTCTGTTATTCAAAATCAGGAACTAGTTTAATATAGTCAGCAACAACAGCCGACCTGGTTTCACTCTGTAACCATACATAAATATCACGGATGGTATTAAAGCTGGTTGATCCAACTTCAACCTCAGGTGCAGTTGTATAGGTACTATCCAACACTTCTATATAATCTGATACAGTAAACATGGAGTTAAAATCATACACCCCGCTATTTTCTTCCAAAAGGAATGTATAGCCCAACTTCTGTCTTAAAGTATCGGAGCTTGAAGAGTATCTGATAGAGTAATTAAAATCATCAACCGCTTTCCAGTAAAACTTATATTTTGTCGATGCAACCTCTCCGGCATGAATAATCAGTCCATCACAAACCACACTGGTATTCCAGTTATCCAACACATAATCAAAACCTCCGGAAGCATCTGGCTTCACCCTTTTGTTACCGGCCGGACTACCAACAGCATCTTCTCCATTAATTGTAAAATTGTCAAAGTAACGTTCTACAGATTCGGCCTCTACAATAATTGGTAAGATTTTGTTTTGCAATGGAATATCGCAAGTTTGTATATGATGCACCCATCCATTACTACATTTTACTGAAGATGTTATCAGGCTTTTGTCAACAGGAACCATGATTGAATCAACTGACAATAATTGAGTCGGTATATCTGTTGAATTAAATGTTGATGTAAATACAAAGTCTTTTGTAACCTTATACTGCACCGATGCCTTATTCAGCAATAAATCTTCATCGCTGACACCCGGTGTTACAATAAAATATGATTTAAACTTTTCATACTCACTATCAAAACCTGCGTCATCAAGAATCAATACTGTATATGTAGAATCTTCCGCTCTCAGATCGGCAACATTTTCAAGGAACATATTTTTCCAAACCATCCCTGAAACTGTATCATAAATAGCCTGACCCGCATCGGTATAACCAACAATTGTGGCCACCTCTTCGTCAAAAACGTCTCCTGATAATGAATTAATATATTCAATATGTTTATTGGTACCGGAGTAACCATCAATATATTCCCAAATATTTTGCTCCAATTCTAACACACCATCAATAAATTGGATAACTCCATTTTGTGTAACCAAATCATTAGTAGCATAACCTACTCCTTCGATATTTGAATTGGTAACAGTCATTACTTTACCATTTATCATCTTAGCCCTGGCGTAACCATTTAAGGAATTGATTTTGATATTACCCTTATTGATATGGTTTGCTACCAATTGGTAAAGTTCCTCCTGGTCGTCAGTAACATTGGTGAACACTGTATTGGATGGTGCCCAAACCGTATACATAAGCGATTGGGACAATGTATCTGCTAAACCGGTTGATTTTAGCGCAGTAACAAAATTACTATAGTCGGATAAGCTTTCCAGTACTTCCAAACAGTTACCTGCGGCAGTTGACTCATCAACCTCTGTATAATCCTCCCATGCATCCTTACAACTGTAGGTTACCAGTAAAGCTGTTATTACTAATATTTGAATGAAATATCGTTTCATACTTTTAAATTTTTAAGACCTATTTAGGGTAAACAAATTATTATTCAGGTATTACCTCAGGAGGTAGTCCATCTTTAAAAATATCGGTGTTATCATCGTTATTTCTACGTGGCCAGATTTGATCCATATCTGTTGGGATAAACTGTATCTGGTCTAACCTGATTGTTTGTCCTGAATATGCACTAATACCCACAAACTTGATTTTATGTGTACCTGTAGTAGGCACTTCAATTGTTCCGGCCAACTGTCCTGTATGAGAAGCTGCATCCTTTGAATTGATATATCTGTATTCAGTGGAGTCAGCAGCAGGTCTGAAGGTATACCATTTCAAACCTTGCAATTCCCATTCTTCTTCACTGGAACCACGACCCATAGTAATATTGTTATCAATAATTACCGGCATCACATTATCGTTAAAGTATACAAAATAGATCGGCATCCTTCTACCACTACTTGGATATACGTTACGGGTACAAATCCATACTTTATAGGTACCTTTTACCAGGATTGGAGTAGTAAATTCAATCCAGGGAATTACTTCCGGACGTAAATAAATACTCAGGTAATCGTTTTGAACACATTGTGAACCGTTGATACTTCCCACGTTATACCATATACTGTTACCTTCCGGCCATGTAATATTTTCTAACTGACCAGCTTCCAGTTCAACTGACTGGCTTTTATATACACCCGGCATTTTACGGATTTCCAACTGATCTGAAACTTCCCAGTACACAGGCATCGGGAACCTGACCTTGATGTTAAAATCATTTTCAACTACGTGTAAAACACCATTGTTAGCCGTATTATCAGAAGCTCTTCTGTTAAGGGCATAACCGGGCTCCACCGCACCGTCAAAAATATCTTCATTTACTTTCACTGTATCCCCAATAGTTCTGATGGTTACAACCTCAAGAGGAGCCATAGTAACGTGGGAACCTGCAGATTGCAGATCGGTAATATATTTTAACTGGTTATCAAGACAGTGGTAGCCAACATAAAGATTTAAACTATCCAAAGGATTGGAAGGATCGCCTGTATCACTATATTTTTCTAGTAAATCAGCATAGCTATTGATACCATCTTTAGCATAAGCTTCATCGGTAACTGCTATCACAGTAAACCACCTTGGATCAGCATCTCCCTTTTCTACTTTCAGGTTTAAGGTATCATCATATCCTGTTTCTTCAAGAGCCTGATAAAATATGGAATAATCAGGATTATCAGAAATAAGATCAGTTAAGGTTTGGGTTACAGGGTCAAGAACTGACTCTACAGAATGGAAAACACCGTTTAAAAGTCTTTTATCCTTCATTTTAAGTGTTGCATATTTATTGATTTTATACACAGCACCTTCTTCTTCGTCATAGTCTACTTTAGAAGTAAGATATTGACCATACATAGTTGGAGTCTGCATTTTACCATCAATAAACATGGTAGTTGCAATGGTATCTTCTATGGTATGGTAGCGAACCAAATCTTTTAGTTCCTCTTCTGTAAAATCACTAACCCCACTTTTACCTTTTTCCTGAAAATACTTTGCAAAGGCATCATTTGTTGGTGCATATACCGTATAAGCTCCGTAGGCCTTTAAAAATGCAATGGTATTACTCTTTTCCAGTACTTCATAGAATGTTGAAAATTCATTAGGGTTTTCCTGCAGGTATTCACCAATCAATAATTCATAATTGGTCCTTTCAGTGAACTCCTCCTTTTTACATCCCTGTAAAAACAACACACATACTGCAGCTAGGGTAAGCATGCTGCCTAACCCTATGCGAATCACTTTACTTTTACTGATAAAACCGGAGCTAAGCAGGGCTTGCCTAACACTTTGGTTAAATCGTTTTGTGTATATATTGGGCTTTTTCATAATCTAAGCTTTATTCTTTTAATACATTCTTATCAACAAAATATATCCAGCTATCCCTTATTAGTATTCGTAAAAAGGATTCTGTTCCAGAACCGGATACCCCGCATTTATATCATCCTGTGGAATAGGGAAATAGTGGCTCAATGTATCCTGGTACTTGTTTTTGATAATCTGCATCCTGTTATAAGGGGCAGCAACAAGAACCATATCCTCAATCAAGTCCATTCTTTCATAGTTGTTACGGCGGGCATTTCTAAGCACATCCAGCCAACGTTTACCTTCAAACATAAACTCCCGTGCCCTTTCGTTAACAATATAGCTTATCAAACTTCGCGTATCCAATACCTCACCATCCATAATATATTGTGTTTCATCAGCAGCATTTGCTCTAGCCCTGATCAGCTTGATCAACCTTAACGACTCTTCAAAATCTCCACCATTACCTCTCATGGCCAAAGCTTCAGCTTTCATCAATAAAACGTCAGCATAACGGTATACAATAAAGTTTGAAGTAGCATCATCCTGTTCTTTGGCTACACTCCTGTTTATTCCGATATATTTCCATAGGTTGTAATTTCTACTTGACCTGAATGAACCACGGTCGCCCCTGATGTCTGCACTATCTGCCGGCATGTAAATATTAATAGGGAAATAGGTATCCATAATATCGGCGTTGGCGTAGAACAAACGACTTAAGCTAAGGTTATTATAAAACGGATTCAAATTTTGAAGTGAATACTGTAATTCAAAAATACCTTCAATACTGTTTGTTTCGTGAAATAAAGTAGTTAACCACAAATCATCACCTGGAACCAAACCGTAGTTACCTGATGCAATCACCTTATTGGCAGCCTCAATACTCTTGTCGTAATCGTTGGTCCATAAATTTACATTGGCCTGTATGGTATTAATGGCATAAACAGTAATCCTTCCTTTATCACTTTCAAGGTCTCCATATGATCGTACTGCATATTTCTCAGCTAATTCAAGATCTTCCAAAATTTGTTTAAGAATAACCTGTTGTGAGCTTTTAGGAACCCTTGCTTCCTGTTCATCAGTTAAAGTAGCCTCTAAAACCAAAGGTACTTCCTGAAAAAATCGGGTTAAATAAAAGTACATTAAAGCCCTCACCGCATAAGCCTCAGAAAGATATACATTCAAATCAGCCTGAGTAAACGAAGGGTCTCTATCTAACACCTGTGGAGCTTGCGCAATCAGGTTGTTACAGTAATTTATAGTACGATATAACGGAGCCCATTTCACTACATTTAAAGTTGGCAGAATATCTCCGTTATTAACATAGGCATAATTAGTTGAAGCATAATCCGACTTCACCATTTCACCGCGGATTTCACCCCAGGTAAAAAACTTCCATGGGTGGTCACTTACCATTGAAGAGTAAATTCCCATAGCTGCCGCGTGAACTTCCTCTTTCGACTGCCAGTATTCTTGTACAATAATAGCATCCTGAGGTTCAAGGTACAACCAATCTTTACATGATGGCAAAATGACAGAACCCAATACTAATCCTATTATTAGTAACCTGTTTTTTAAAATTCCTTTCATTTTATATAATAACATAATCGCTTGATTTAAAAAGTAATGTTTAGCGTACATGTAACATCCCTGGTTCGTGGTGTATTAGAATCATCATAACCAACCGTATAGATTGTTCCATCATTTGATTTAATACTGATTTCAGGATCCTGACCACTATAATCGGTAAACGTAAAGAGGTTGTTTAAAGTAGTTGATATCCTTGCCGACTGCATACCTAACTTCTTAGTCCATTTTTTAGGAATTTTATAAGCCAGTGTAATATACTTTAACCTTACAAATGAACCATCTTCAACAAATCTATCTGATCCCAGCCAGTTGTATCCATAACCTAACAGCGCTCTTGGAATATCGGTTTCATCACCCGGCTTGCTCCATCTTCTTAACACCGCTTTTGTTTGGTTATCGAATGAATACATACTTTCACCATTCATTTTAGTGCGGTTAATGATATCGTTACCAACTCTGTAATAGAAATAATAGTTGAACGAGAAATTTTTATAGGTAATTCGCTGTCCGATACCTCCAAAGAATTCAGGGTTTGCATCACCCAAAAGAACAATATCTGCAGTATTGATATTACCATCATGGTTAACATCCTCATACATGGCATCCCCTAATTCAAATTTATAGTTTACGTTTCCGTAATCATAAATCATGTAAGTTGGGTTTCCATTGGGGTCCGTAATTTTATTGCCATTAACGTCCCTTGCTATTAATTGATCTTTATTTGTATATACTCCCTTGTATCTATAGCCATAGAATGAACCGGCAGGGTTGTTAATCTGAGCATAGCGCTTATACTCACCATTACCCGGTGTTTCAGCCACTACTGTAGAAAAATCATCGGCTAATTCCCTTAGTATATTATAGTTTCTGGCAATATTAAAATCTAATGTTACTGTCCAGTCTTTAGTTTTAAATGGAATAGTTTTCAATTGGAAGTCCCAACCATAGTTATCCATGGTACTTACGTTCATCACAGGCGTAGTTGAATAACCTGAAGATGACTGGGTTTTCACGTTGTAAGCAAACATATCCTCTGTTCTGGTTTTATAGAAGTCTACATCAGTTGAAATCCTGCCTTTAAACAATTCAGCAGATATACCCAGGTTTGAAGACTTAATACTCTCCCATTTTAGATTTTGTAACTGCATGTTTCCAGGATAAACCCCTGTTGTTCCAAGGTAAGCAAAGTCGTACGACCTGTAGTTACTATAGAACATAGATTCATAACGTGGAGGGTTACCATTTTCTCCATAACTAAAGCGAATACGCAAATCATCTAAAAACTCAAGGTAGCTTAAGAATGGCTCTCCTGACAAACGCCATGCTGCCGACAAACTAGGGAAATATCCCCATCTGTATTTATCATCAAATCTTGAGTTACCCTCACGGCGCATACCCGCTGATATAATATACCTGTCGAGCAAACTATAATGGAACATGGCCAATGCACCCAGGGTACGTCCCTGTCCGTTACTAGTTCTGCCTCCGTATCCTGAAACATTATCACGACCCGCACCCGAGGCATCAGGTATTGAAGAGGAAATTCCATTGGTATTATATAAATACGAACCAGTTCCTATATATTCAGTTGTTTGAACGTTTAATGTTGCGGTTAACTTATGCTTTTCATTAAACTCTTTGTGATAAGTAAGCTTATTGTTAGTATAAATATTATATGAATCATCATCACGGTCAATCATCCTGTTGGCATATCTGCTGGTTGCAGAAACTCCCGTTGCTTCCTGAGGAAGCATCTGTTTTAGCTTATTGGAGTTAACATCCAGAGATAAATCAATAGAATATTTTAAGGCATCAGTAATACGATAGTTCAAAGAAAACTTTGTAATGATACGATCATTGATTGTTTCGTGCAATCCATATTTTGCAAGGGCAACCGGGTTGTACATACTTGGGAATGCCCCCTGTGGTGTTCTTTCCGGAGAAAAATAATTACCTGTCAGTTCACCTTTTGCATTATACTCATGAATTGACATGTTAGGCATCATACGGTACGCTGTACTTCTGATACTTCTTGTTCCCTTGATTACACCACTCTCTGTATAATTACCAGAAGTAGTACCATGAGCATAAGAGAAATCGGCACGTAAACGTAATTTATCTGAGATAAAATAATCCAGGTTCAAACGTGTTGTCAATCTTTCCAGACTGGTTCCTAATGTAACCCCTTCCTGGGTTTGAGAGTTCACTGAAAAACGATAGGTTGCTTTCTCTCCACCACCAGATATGGCTAAATCGTGGTTATGTGTAAAACCGTTTCTCGAAATAGCATCCATCCAGTCAGTATCCTGACCAAAGTTGTAATAATAATATGGTTGCGTTTTGTTGGCATAAATTTCAGGGTAAGAACTTTGAGGCATAGCAAAATTAAAAGTATTCCTGTAAGCCTCCCTGATTAATGTTTGATATTCTCCACCATTTAAAGTAGGAAGAGCATCCGGCTCTTCTGTAAATGTTCCACGGTAAGTATAACTAACCTGGGGTTTACGACCTTTGATTCCTCGTTTTGTTGTAATCATCAAAACACCGTTGGCAGCTTTTGTTCCCCAAGGGGCTGTAGCAGCAGCATCTTTAAGCACTGTAATATCTTTAATATCACTAACCGAGATATTCAACATCTGAGCATATCCTTCTTCGTTTGCTGTAGCAAAATCAAAATCTGAAGTAATAGTCGTTTCAAAAGGAACATTATCCACAACAATTAACGGATCACTATTGGCAGATAAAGTACTAACTCCACGAATCCTGATTGACATACCTGCACCCGGGTCACCTGAGTTAGCAGCAATATCAACCCCTGCTAAACGACCTTGAAGTGCATCATCAATTGAGGTTGCCTGTACATCGTCAAACTCATCAGCCGAAATTTTACCTACTGCTATAGCCAAATCCCTATCAGCAATATCCATAAAACCGGTCTCTGTTTTCTTTTCTGCCATTACCTGAACTGCATCAATGGTAACAACATCCTCTGTCATAATAACTTTATAGTAATCCTTGTCTGTAAGTTCTACTTCCTGTTCCTTATAACCAATAAAAGTAAATTTTAACTTGGTAATAGAACCTTTAAGTTTCAGGATAAATTCTCCATTAAGGTTTGTGATAGTACCTGTAATAATACGGTTACTTTTATCCAAAGCAACAACATTTACTCCAGGCATTGTTTCCTCATTCAGTTCATCTAACACCTGCCCTGAAATAGTCAATGATTCCTGGGAAAAAGCGTTTATAAAAACTGTAAACGAAAATATAATCGTAAGTATTAATAATTTGTTCATGAATACTAGTTTTTAGGATAGCGCAAATAATTATCTATCTGATGAATAATAGCCCTGTTAGCCAATACATTGCTTCTACTATTTACAACAGTGGCAACTCTTCCGTCCTGATCTGTAATTTCCATTACATCATTACCACTTGACACGGCTACATATGTTTCTCCATTAATTGTTTGATATTGGGTATAAGCCACATCCTGATAATGGGCACTAGGAGTTAATATCTGACCATTCAAAATATGAAACTTCACAAAGTTGTATACCTGCTGCTGCTCTTCTAAAGTAAAATCAGCAATAGTAATGGCAGGCAGATAACCATCGGCTACAGCCTGGTCAATTGCCGCATCCGTTGGAACCAACAAGGTGGTATTCGATGATATTTTTACATCAGTAATGGCTTTGCTAATTGTGTTATACAAATACCCCTCCATTGACTCACCATTATCTGGGTTGTTGGATTCTGCCGATTTTTTAAGATAATCAACATACTTCCTGAAATAGGCATAGTATTGTTCTAATTGTACCCCTACGTTTTCGGTGGTAAATAAAATAGGTGCTGCAATATTATATGACTGTCCGTTGCTTGCCACTGTTGCAATCGGGCCTAAATACTGGGCTCCGGCGTAAGGGCTTGCATTACCCGAAGAAGTCACATAATATCTTCTGCGGTAAGACGCTACTTTTACATACTCCCCGTTTTCGAACATCCCCGACTTATAAATTCCGGGAACTTCAAAATCCACATCCTGATTTAAGAAAATATGCAGATTAAGCAATCTTTCCAAAGCCACTTCTGCGTTATTTCCCATTGGGTTATTGTCGGTAATTTCCCATTGGCTTAAACCGTAATTGTAAGTAATTCCCGCTTCTTCAAATTGATCATTATCCAACAAGATCATCTGAATATTAATATCCGGGTTACTGTTTTTCAATAAAGTTTTTATGGTAGGAAAAGTATTAATGGCTTTTAACATAGTTGAGTACGCAGGATTAAGCGCCACATCACCAAATACAGTATAATACAAGTCAGATCCCTGTACGATATTGGTTCCATAAAAAAGACCATTACTACACATTTCCTTGTCGATAATATTCATTTCCGGATCGAAACGAGCCACTTCACCATGTATATTACGGTACTTTTCGAATTTACTTGGCCACATTGTATTTTTCCACATGTGTGCGTTCACAAAATCAGCGATCTGATCGGTTGTCATTTGCTCAATGGATTCGTAATGCTCAAGAAATTTCTCGTTAAAAAACTTTTCTACAGCCTCGTTATTTGGCGCAAACATGGTGAATCCTTCTATCTGGTCATCATAAAGCTCACCACCAGAAGATGTTCCAAGGTAATTTTCACAGTTAGGCGAAAAGTAAGCCGACGAATAAAATTTACCGAAGATCTCAACATATTCTCCTGTAATTTGAGCATTTTGCTGCTGAAAATAATCAGGAGCCTTACTATACTCCACAATGTAATTGTCAAGAATACTTTTGAACAGGCTATACTCATCTTTGGCTGCCATGCACTCTTCAATATTATCAAGAGGCAAAATCACTTTATCAACAACATGAACAATACCATTTTCGGCGTACAGATCCTTCTCAACTAACTTGGCGTCAACAACATTTAATTCAGATAACTCCACGTTAGGATAAAAATAGTTGTAGTCATAATCAGTAATACCAACCGTATTCATATAACCTGTTGTAAAAAATGGGATATCCTTATAATTATTATCGCCGATTCTGAAACTAGAACCCGCATATTCTAAAGGCCCCACCTGGTTGGCATCTACAATAAACTGCTCGCCATATTCAGGTATTACTTCTTTGTAGGTCCACTTATAATATGATGTTTTTCTTTTAAAAGCACTATCCGCCCTTGCCTGCTGCAATGAAGTTGATTCATAATCATTCAGCTGATCTAATGAATACCGGCTCTGTATTAAGGCATATTCAACAATTTGTTTTGCCATTGTGCTATCAACGCTACTGATTCCCTGAGATTGGTAAAATGCCTCAAAAGCATCGTCATTGGGAGCAAAAAGTGTATAAAATCCGCCTCCAGAAAGCGTTTCTTTATAACCTGCTTTATCTACACACTTTAAAAATTCTGAGAAATTTCCTTTCTCCTGTATTAATTCATAAATAGGTGGTTCCAGCCATTCAGGCCTGTCGTAGTACTCATCTTTATCCTTACAACCGGCATAAACCAGTAAACTAAGAATAAAGCTTAATTTAAATAAAGTGCTTTTTTTCATATTCTAGATGTATTAATCTTTCAAGTTCTCTTTTTTTCGCAGTTGTTAATTTTGGTTAACTACTTTGAAATATTTGTAAAAGTACTTTAGATAAATATCATCCATATGGAGATAAATACTTTTGTATGTATTATCGTACCTATCGCCTCCGCGCCTTTGTTTTCAGGCCATTAACAACACCTGTGAATATTGACATATACAAAATTACATATCGGAAAACATTAAAAATATTTAGAATACATATACAATATCACACAATTCTTTACTTATATTTACACTTACCAAACACAATAATCCCCCTCACAACAAAATTCTATTTGCATGGATTATTTTACAGGTTCAAATAATCCAGGAATATTATATTACATTTTCTAATTATCTAAAACATATACAAAAATGAAACGATTAGCTTTTAAGATGTATTTAAATCCAGGTCAAAAAGAAATCTACAAGAAACGTCATAACGAAATATGGCCTGAACTAAAAAAACTTTTAAAGGATGCCGGGGTTAGTGAATACTCCATTTTTTTGGATGAAGAAACCAATATCCTTTTTGCTTTTCAAAAAGTGTCCGGCGAAGGCGGATCACAGGATTTAGGCAAAACTGAAATAGTTCAAAAATGGTGGGCGTTTATGGCTGATGTTATGAAAACAAATGACGACAATTCGCCAGTTTCCATAGAACTGGAGGAAGTCTTTTATATGGAATAAATCAATAAGCAAACGATTATAGCTTATAAATCAAGGGTTGAATCAAAACCTATTTTATTTTTGGCTCGGCCTGGTTTGGTTAAAACAAAAAATGGAGCACCTCTATCAATAAGAAGTGCTCCATTTTGTATTTTTATATACCCTTGCGTGTACAATATTACATGAACAACGTCAAAACCTTTGATTATTCCAGCTTTGCTTTAACTGCATCATCCCAGTTATCGGTTCTAAATGAAGGAGCCGGCAACATATTAGTATCAAACAGAGTTCCTTTAATCCAATTTTGCCAACAATACCTAACTGCTACCGGATTTTCAACCTGATCGCTTTTTACAAATACCAGTTTACGTTTGTACATTTTAGCCGTGGCTGGATAAAACACTTTATCTGCCCCTGCAATATAAAAACCATTTAATCCTTCAGGAATATAGATCCCATTTTCTGCCCCTGAAAATTCAAGATAGATTCCTCCATCCTTAATTTCATGCCTTTTATAATATGGCCCGGTACAATCAACCGAAGGATATCCATAAGTATTGTTTAATGCACAATATAAAAGGCGGTCGGCCACTTCCTTTTTCCGAGCAGGGTGAATACATCCTTCCTCACCTATATCCATTGTAACAGCCATTTTTGAATTAGGTATCAGCTCCAGACATTTCAGTTGTGCTTCTCTCAAATAGGCCGTATTTTCAACAGTTTCAAAGGCCTCCCGGTTTTTATAATAATAAGGTGCTATTTGTACGTAATAAAAAGGAAACTCTCCCAACCCCCACTTAAACCTCCAATCTTTAACCATGGCAGGAAAAAGATCCACATATTTTTTGGGATCTTCCCTGTTTGATTCTCCCTGATACCAAAGTACTCCTTTAAGGGTATAACGGATGAGTGGATTTATCATGGCATTATACAAAAGAGTTGGTTTATGGTTTACCCTCCTCTTATTGTCAATGGTATCTATATCAAACTCTTCAATTCCTTTAAGGGCATCAGTGCTCATCCATGATTGAATTTTACTTCCTCCCCAGGAGGATTCTATCAACCCAATGGGAACATCCAATATTTCATATAACTGCTTTCCATAAAAATATGCCACAGCACTAAACTCTCCAATATTGTCTGGGTTTGCCTGTTCCCATCCCTCAAATTTTTCAAGATCTTTTAATGGCGTTTTTGAACTGTTTTTCAGAACACTAAAGATCCGAATATCTGGGTTATTTGATTTTGCAATGGCTTCCAGGCTTCCCAAGGTTGGTTGACCTGTATACCCATTTAAGGGTTGTTGCATATTGGATTGGCCAGAACAAAGCCATACTTCACCAAATAAAACATTGCTTAAACGAATTTCGTTGTTGATAATTATAGTTTGGGGTTCTTTTGAATTGGTGGTCTCAACTTCAACCTCCCACACTCCATCTTTATTGGCTTTGACATTTACCGGGGCTGACAACCAGGAACATTGAACAGAAACAGATTCTTTAACATCTGCCCATCCCCACAACTTTACAGTAGCATTGCGTTGCAACACCATATTTGAAGAAACGATGGCAGGTAAAGTAACTTTTGCATTTATCGGTTGAAGCATCAATAATAATAGAATCAGGATAATTCCGCTTTTCATTGTTTTCATATACTTTAATATTTATAGTATCAAGACTGATAGTTACAATAGTTCGTTAGTTTTTAGTCATTGGTCATTAGTTTATTTGTCAATAGCCTAGATTCCAATATCTTATATCAATAGTTCGTTAGTTTTTTATAAGTGTTAGATTATGAGATACTTAATAAAATCAACTCAAGTTAGGTAAAGATCTTATTTTAAGCATCTTGCAA
>NZ_JAPDPI010000058.1 GCF_026013615.1 Plebeiibacterium marinum | reverse complement strand
GGTTTGTTGAAAATACATAGTCAGTTGTTCACGTAAACTGTTCATAACACATTTACCTGTCATTGAGAAAATACTATAATGCTCAATTCTTTTATTTTGACAAGCAGCGATCAAATCCAAACATGAACTAATCGCAATACTATCTTCCCTACATTTCATAACCTACATTTTAATTAAACTGCTAAATGATTACCAAAAGCTTAGCACTTTTGGTAATCAAACACAAACTAATACAAACGAGATTTAACTATGCTTAAATCCAAATTTATTGCATTCACAACTAATATGTAAATCTATACAACACGATTTACATAAGACCTATAATCCTTTATTATTGGTTTATAATCTTGGTGAAATAAAGTACTTGACACGATAAAATCAGCCGTTGCCCTGTTAGTAGCTGTAACTACATTATACAAAGCACATATTCTCAATAGTGCTTTTACATCAACATCATGAGGCTGTGGTTGCATCGGATCCCAAAAGAAAATAAGCATCCCAACTTTCTGTTCCGAAATTAAAGCGCCTAACTGTTGATCACCTCCTAATGGTCCTGATTTAAGTCGTGTAATTGATGGTACAACCATATTATTTTCTTCACATTTTTTTTCCAGTGCATTTGCATATTACTAAACTCTTTTATTTTAATTATTTGATATAATAGCCTGCCCGATAACCTCTACAACATTTTCTTTTGTTAAAACAGAGGGTTCCATCATTACTGTTGGAACATCTAAAAACATATTATTAGCATCATTATTCATCAATAAAGTCTGCTTATTTAAAAGTTTAATCACCGATTCTGCTGTTTTATATGCAAGTTCTTTATTGGGTTTATAAACTGTCATTAAAACCCTGTCATTTAAAATTTCTTTACAAATTTCTGTAGAACCATCTTGACCAGTTAACAATACTTTTTTCCCATCAGCTTCAGCTTCCAGGAACAAAAGAATACCTTTAGTAAGAACATCTGATGCACTTATTATTGCATCTGGTATATAACCATGTTTTTCAACAAATTTCTGAACAGTTAAAAATGCATCCATCTCATTCCAATCATGAGTACGAATTGCACTTATTGTATAATTTTGCTGAAAATTATTTAATACAGAAAATACTCCTTTTCGAACCAATGAGCTATTATAATCACTTGTAGGCCCACCAACATAAAGTATATTACCTTTAGGTAATTTTGCGTTAACACTTTCTGCCATTAATTTACCTACAGAAATACTGTTATACGTAACACATAAATCTAAATTTGGATCAAGAATAAATCTATCATATGAAACAATTGGTATACTCGCACTTTTTGCAATGCTCACAATTTCTGTATTTCTTGAATTAACAGGAATAACCACCAGGCACGCAACTTGCATATTTATCAATTTCTGTGCAGCTTTAATCTGTTGCTCCTCATTATCAAAACAATCTACAAATGTTACTTTAGCTCCAAGTTGATTTAATCTTTCCTTAAAAAAAGTCATATCTCTTTGCCATCTTTCACTATAAAGATTTGCCATAACAAATCCAACATGAATAGAGTCTCGCTGAGCTACAGCTTTTTGTGAAATCAAAAAAACAAACGAACTCAATAATAATATTATTATTTTTTTCATAGAAGTTTACATTTCATATCTTATCTTATTCCAACACCCATTTATTTGTTCCCGGATTAATTATATATTTATTCCCTTTCCAGATAAAAGTTCCATGTACTTCTTCTGGTAATATTATTTCCACAATCCATTTATCTTTCTTTTTAAAATAACTAGTAGATATTATTCCATTCGGATGAGGAATAGAGCCACTAGCTTTTGTTAGGACTCCTAAATGTGGTTCAATCTTCACTTTCGAAAATCCGGGTGCATCGGAATCGATTCCCAGGACGGTGCGGAAAAATTCGATATTCGGGCTAGCTCCCCAAGCATGACAATCCGAACGGGTTCTTTCAACTTGAGAATCTTCACCCCAGGTTGTCATGCCTAGCTGAATGTTCTTTTTCCAAATATCGAGGTGATTTAAGTACTCGTTGCCAAGCCCTGCTTTTGCCATTGCCTGATTCAGGTAATATTTAAAATAAATAGACGTCTGAGTCAGATCCGGATTATCGATAATTCGCTTGAATAAGTTAGTTGCATCGGCATCTGAAATAGTTCCGGTTAAAATGGCCAACACATTTGCATGCTCCGAGAAATATTTACGCTCATCCGTATCTGCAAACATTTTTCGTTCATCATTCCAGTATTTATCCTTGATTGTTTGTTGTAAGCGTTCAGCTTTCTGCTGATATTCATCTGCCAGGCACACCTTACCTAAATCCCTCTCTAGTTCAGAGGCGAGCTGTAAAGCCCACAAAAGTTGAAAATCGATAACTGAAGAGTAGCCCTGTTTACTTACCGGTGGAGCACCTACCCGCCATTTGGAAGACTTATTTTCAGCCCAGTCCGTAAAATTCCAATAAGGTAAACCTTTCACACTGCCATCTTCCTGCTGATAATTTGAATAAAAGGCTAAAATTTGTCTAATCCCCATTAACTTCGAACTCACAAAGTCTACATCCGGACGATAGTGGTAATAATCGGACACCATGCCAATCCACAAAAGCGAAAAAGGCGTAATAATTTGAAGTTTCTCTGAAGGATAACGGCTCTGTGTAATTCCTTCTGGTAAACGTGATTTATCAATCAGATTAATCGCGTTGCGTGCCAAACGGTCGTCGCCACTATTGAAATACGATACCATCATTTGAATACGCGTATCACCTATATACTGTAATTGTTCATAGTACGGACAATCGAAATAAGTATCAACCGCACATAACCGAGCTGTACGCCAACCTATCTTCAGTATACTGTCCAACAACGGCAAGTCCGACTGAAAAGTTGTATTATTCTTAAACGGATATCCAATAAAAGTTCCATAAATATCGTCCAAAACAAGTGCTTCATTTTTGGTTTGAATATCAATTTGCAGGTAACGATAGGTTCGCCATGAAAGCGGCGTATACTGTTGATTGTCCAGACCATTACAGATAATTTGATCCTCTCTCCCAATAAAGCTCTTCCCTTCAATTTCATTTCTGTTCCCTTTCACCATTACACTATCGTACAAAGCTTCTGCGTATTTCATTGAAACAACAGCATCTTTTCCTTTGCTGTATTCCAGGGTTGGGTAAGCGTTTGTCAAAAAGTTTTGATCCAACAATAACTGAATCTGGCTATTGGATGGAACCGTGATTTTAGACTTTTCTACGGGAAATGTTTTTGGAACTGAAACACCTTTTGCCTTGCAGACTCGTGCAAGCCGCTGTTGTGTTAATTCTACCGGAGGTATCTCAGAAGAAACTAAAAGCCAAGGACTTGAAATAAGTGTAGTCGATGCCTTGGTCACTCCGGGAGTAATCTGTTTGGCTTTGAGCCAATTTTCCATCGAGCAATCAGAAGCCATCCAATCGGTCGGCGACTGGTTCATATCGACCATCTCTCCAGCCCCAAGGGCATAATAACCAACTACTTTTTGCGCGAGCGGCTGATAGGCTTCATCTTTGTTGCAAAACCATTTCGAATTGGTATTAAAATCATACTCTTTGCGGCTGTTACCCTGCAAAATAAAACCTGTTGTTTGTGATGTTTGCACAACAGCCCTGTATTTCCCCTCATTCCAAACCACAGCAGCAATTACATTAACTCCCTCTTGCAAAAAGGGAGCAATATCTAAAGTCTCAAAATTCCAGTTATTTTTATCTCCTGCTGCAGGCCCTACTGACGCCAGTTGCCCATTTACATAGAGTTTATACCGATTATCCGCTGAAACATGAACAATATATTCTTCCGGCTTTTCATCTAGCGTAACATCCTTTCGGAATCGATATACACCATAATCACCCGGCAATTCATTTGGAACCGTAATCCAGTATGCTCGCCATGCCTTTGTCAGCAAATCCGGGTTAATCTGCTGGGCATTTGACACCATTACAACGAACAACAGCACACTCAGTAAAATTGATTTTAGTTTTGTCATATTCTTATTTTTTTTTCTTATCAATATTCTCCAACCACAAGGTTAATTCATCTAAAATAGCCTGATTAAACCTATAACTTCTGCGATAGCCCCATCCATGATTACCAATTGGATAAACATGGAGTGTTGCATAAATATTATTTTTTATCAAGGCCTGAAAGTAGTTTATCCCATTTGTGGGAGGTACTACTTTATCATCGGCAGCCAATGTAATAAATGCAGGAGGTGTACTGGCGGTTACCTGCTTTTCGTTCGAGAACAAATCTTCCATTTCCTTACTGGCATCCTTCCCAAGGAAACTATCGTGCGACCCCAAATGGGTATACGATTTATCCATCGTGATTACCGGATAAAAAAGGATTTGAAAATTGGGTCTTAAAACCGAATCAGTATGGGTCGCAATAGTTGAAGCCAAATGTCCTCCGGCTGAAAAGCCCATGATCCCTACATCATCCCTATTGATGTTCCAAACATCAGCACTGTCCTTCACAATCTGCATAGCCGTTTCCGCATCACTTACGGGAATTTTGTAATCCCCATGCGGCAACCGGTATTTCACAACAATAGCAGCAATGCCCAAATCGTTGTAAAAACCAGCCCAACGAGTTCCTTCGTGGCCAAAAGCAACCATGCCGTATCCTCCTCCCGGGCAAATCACTACTGCGCGGCCTGTAGCCTTTTCTTTTTCGGGAAGAAACACCTTGACATAAGGGACATAAGGCTTGTTTAATTGAAAGTCCTTCTCTACAGGCGGCGTATAGAACTCATTGGTTTGTAAACTAATGCAGAATGGTAGATCCTGTGCATATACCATACTTGACAGCAGCATTGTCATCCCATACAGAATACCTGCTTTTCTTATGAATTGATTCATAGCCATTGTTTAATCATTAATATTTCCGTTGTATTTACAGATAAAAGTGTAGCTGCCCGAACCAATCTCAAGCTGAATCCTACCATTGGTTTTTCCGACATATTTTGCTCCTTCGATCTTAGTTATAGGAGACCCGCATTCGGTAATTTGACCAACCGATTGGGCTGGAATAAGGATTTGTGCTTTTGTATTTGCCGGTATCGTTACATGCCATGTAAACTGACCATCTTGCACTGTCCAATCACTTTCAGCTGTTCCATAAGGTGTAAAAGTTGAAGCTTTAGCCGAGTTTAAATTACCCGCAACCTGTGGTTCCATCCATAACTTTTTAAATCCGGGATATCCATCAGCACTTTTCAATCCGGCTAAATCCTGATACATCCAGGCAATTAAATCGCCCAAAAGCATAACATGATTGCGGGAGTTCATGGAAGGATCAGCCGTATCGCCGTTCCAAAGTTCCCAAATGGTTGTTGCTCCCTTTTCCACCATATATCCCCAACTTGGATAATCTTTCTGAGTTGCAATGGTAAAAGCCAGATCGACACGGCCCCTTTTCGTTAATTCGCGCATTAACCACTGAGTGCCAATCAAACCTGTACTTATGTGGCTATTATCCTGATTGATTACCCTATGAATCATCTGCTCAAAAACAAGGCCTTCAACATCTTGATCAACCATTCCGAAAGCCAGAGGCAACAAATTCGAGGTTACCGTATTATTTCCGTACTGGTGCTTGCTGACATCAAAATATTCTGCATTAAATGCTTTGCGTACGTCTGCTGCCAGGGTTTTGTATTCTTCAACATCAGCTGTGTCTCCACTTACTTCAGCAAAAGAGCTCATCATTTGCAGAAAGTGATAAAAATAGGCAGTACCGATCAACGCTCCATCAGTCGTTCGCGCAGTGTCTTTTGAGTGAACCAGTTCCATAGACTCGGGAGGAACACACCAATCGCCAAATCTATCTGCGACCATGATATGCTCTTTCAGATATTTCCCTTTCATATACCACAACCACTTTTTCATAGAGGGGTAATGTTTCACAATTACCTCTTTGTTTCCGAATTGCGTCAGTAGCAAATTTCCAATCAGCAGGTAGGTGCCCGGCCAGGTCATATTGTCTTTAATACCTGTCCATCCGGGCTCCGGGGTAATATCGGGCATTTGCCCTCTCGGACGCTGCGAAAACTGCATATCATCCATCCATTTGACGTAAAGCCTTTCAATATCGAACGTATAACTTGCCCCCAACGAAGTGGTTGCCCAGTCGGCCAACCACGGGTCACGTTCATCGCGTTGCGGACAGTCAACAGGCATTCCCTTATAATTATTCCGTGTCGTTCGGCAGGCATTTTCATAAATCCGGTTCAGTAAAGTATCAGAACAGGAGAATGAACCAATCGTCGGGAAACCATCATAGATAATCTTTCCCTCAAAATCATCCACGGTAGGAATTCCTGGGAAGCCGTTTACTTCAACGTATCTGAAGCCGTGATAAACAAATGTGGGTTCCCATTGCTCCAAGCCATTTCCTTTCATGACATAGATATCTGTTTGCTTGGCACTACGAAGGTTCGCGGTATATAAAGTTCCATCCGGCTTCAATGTTTCTGCAAAGCGCATTGTAATTGTATCACCCCTCGTTCCGGTGGCTTTAAATTTGAGCCAGCCCGCCATATTTTGCCCCATATCCAGAACGTAACTTCCATTGGGCAATTGATTAATAGAAATAGGCTTCACTATTTCGTGAACAATCATATTCTCATTGGTTTGAGAAAGAAGGTTCTCACAAGGAGCCGGCACCAAATCAACATCCAGCCAGTTTGCGGCGTTATACCCGGGCTTTGTCCAGCCTGTCAATTCCTTGCGGGCATCATATTCCTCACCATCGTATTCGTTATTGCTGCGTATTGGCCCGTCGGCTGTAACTTTCCACGAATTATCACTCACAATCAGAGAATTGCTTCCGTCGGCATATTCAATGTCGAGCTGAAACATCATTTTTGGAAGACGTTCGCGGGATTTCAGGAAATCAACTCCTTGCCGCATATAAAAGTAACGGCCATTTCCCAACACAGTACCAATCGCATTTTTCCCTTTCAGAAGATTATCCGTTACATCGAAGGTGTTATACCGGACATCTTTCGTAAAATCGGTTGGCCCGGGCGATAAAACCTGATTTCCAATCTTTTGCCCGTTGATATAGAATTCGTACATGCCGATACCAATGATATAGGCAGTCGCTTTTCGGACTTTCTTTTTAGTTGTAAACTCTTTCCTGAAATAACGGGCAGCCAAACGGGAATGCGTTGCCAGGGTATCACCCGGAAAAAATTTGGTGAGTCCAATCCATTCACCTTTCCAATCTGACTTTTCCAACAACCCCATGCTCCATTTTGCAACCGGGCTCCAATCGGATTTGCCTTTATTTGTCCACACTTTGACTTTCCAAAAGCATTGTTGACCGCTTTTTAGTGAATCTCCATCATAGCTTACAAATACTGATTCATCAGACTCGACCCTACCTGAATTCCAATAATCGGCATCTTTTGGAGTAAGTTTTTCAGGAGAAGAAGCTACCAAAATCTGATAGGCAGTTTGTTCTACATTGTTTTTGCTCGCATCAATCATCCAACTTAAAGCCGGATGTTGTTTTTCGATTCCAATCGGATTTATCGCTGACTCAACCCGAAGATGATATACTTGCTGTGCCTGAACTGGCAAATCACACAGTATTATAATCCCAATTATAGACAATATTTTTATCAATTTCATTGCTGGTTTGTATTTTAAAAATTAACCTCTTTTGTACCACTCGTTCATAAAAAAACAATACAATCGATGCTTTATGACCTTGTAATCTAGCTTCTATGCTGATAAACCTTTTGTATTTTAAAATTCAGGCTTAACTAAAATCCACTACATCTATTGAGAATTTATAATTAAAGAGACATCCTGAAGTCCAGGAGAGCTTGCTTTCAGAATTATCTGACCGGGGTTTCCAGTGCTTTTTATAACGACTAAGGCCTTGCCATGCCATACTTTCCGGGTCTCACTAAAATAAGGAGTAACATCTCTCAGGTTGGCATTATCTGTTCCAGCAATTATACCTGGACCTTCAACATTAAACGTAAGCTGATTATTCGCATTCGGTTGAATATTCCCGAATTTATCGGTTACCTCTACCCTAACAAAAGACAAATCTTGATTATTCGCCAAAATAGTAGAACGATCTGCAGTCAATCGAATACTTGTTGCTTCACCTGATGTCTGCAACACTTGTTCGTAATGTTTTTCTCCATCAATACCAATAGCTTTTAGTTCGCCCGGACTATAGGGCACAGTAAATGTTGTTTTATACTCATTGTCTAAGGACATTTTTCGTTCACCGATAAGTTTGTTGTTTAAGTAAAGTTGAACACCGGTGCATTTTGAATATACGTCGACTTCCAGGCTGTCTCCTTCGTGCCTGGGCCATGTCCAACTTTCCCATGCCGGCCATACCGCCCAATCTGTAAGCCTTATTTCTCCATCAATTGGGTTTGGCTCCCGAACTGCCATATACAATTTTTCAGTATCATTATACAATATATTCCGGTAATGAGAGATCGGTTTTCGCCATCCAGTCATGTCTATATCCCCACTATATCCCCCGTGAAAAGGAAATGAATTTTTAGCACCATGTTCACCCCCCTTCTCTTGAGGATAGTAGTAATAACGACCGATACCTGATTCGCCTAAATAATCCATTGCTGTCCACACAAAATCTCCAATGATATAGTTGTTATTCTTGACTAAATTCCACATTTTAAAAGCCTCTTTCGGATATGATTCAGTACCCAAAATAATCCTCTCGGGAACACGTTTGTGATCCGAAATAGCATTGTGCAATTGATAATTATATCCTCCAATGTCGAGGGGTTTAAATGATGAATCAAATAAATTCCACTCTTTCCCCCATGTTGTTATTGCGCAGGTTACTGGCCGCGATGGATCGAGCTGACGAACAATATTGGCCAGTTTTTCTATTCTTTCAACAGATCCCGGATCCAACCAAATTGTTTCAAAAACTTCATTCCCAATACTCCACATTATGACTGACGGGTGATTTTTATCTCGTAAAACCATTGATTCTAAATCCTGTTGAGCCCAATCATCAAAGTACATGGAATAATCATAAGGAGTTTTGGGATTTTTCCAGCCATCAAAAGCTTCTTCCAAAACTAAAAGACCGAGACTGTCGCAGGCATTTAAAAAGGCTTCTGATGGAGGATTATGTGATGTACGCACCGCATTGAATCCTGCGCCTTTTAGCAATTCAACTTTTCGAACTTCGGCTCGGTCATAGGCTTTCGCTCCCAAGCATCCATTATCATGATGGACACATCCTCCATTTAAAAGCAGTTTTGTTCCATTCAATTCAAATCCATTTTCAACACTGTATTTTATTGATCGTATCCCAAATTTATTATCCGTCTGATCGATGACTTCATCTCCCATGAGCACATCAACTTCTGCGTTGTACAGGTTTGGGGTATCTGGAGTCCACAGACACGGCTTTTTCACAGTAAAGTTCTGAACAACTTCCCTTTGACTTTGGGCCTCTATCTGTAAGTTTAGTTGTCCTGTACTTACATTTATTTTGTTCTTATCTACTATTTTTGTTAAAACTGTAATTAATTGTATTGTATCCGTCTCATTTTTTATAAGGGATTTAACCTGTATTTTCGCTGCTTTTTGAGAAACTTCAGGTGTTGTTATAGATACACCCCACTGATCTATATGAACACGATTTTTTAATTCAAGCCACACATGCCTATAAATACCTGAGCCACTATACCATCTGCAATTTTCTTGTTCCGAATTATTCACATAAACAGCTATCGTATTCCTTTTCCCAAAATACAAGTAAGGTGTCAGATCGTAACGAAATGATGTATAACCATAAGGGTGAGTTCCTAATAGATTTCCATTCACATACACTTTTGAATTCATATAAACACCTTCAAAATAAATAGATACCCGCTTGCTACCCCAATCAGATGGAACATGAAACGTTTTTCTATACCACCCCTCTCCGGCCGGAAAGAAACCTCCATCATAACCTGTAGAGTTTTCTTGCTTAATTAATCCTTCAATGCTCCAATCGTGAGGTAAATCTACTTCTCTCCATGTTTTCTCATCTGAAAATCTTTTTGCTCCTGCATTCGGGAAGTGACCTAGTTTAAATTTCCAATCATTATCAAAAAGCTGTCTACTATCTGTTAGTATTTGTCTACTATGATTCACACTTTGGTCTTTTCCCTTTTGATTATCTTCAGTACTTTTTGCTCGCCCACTAGAAAATGATACAACAAAAACTAATAAAGTGATATACGTAACTCTTTTCATACTACTATACAAATTTTGATTAACTATTCGGCTTTCATTTCTATTAATTTCTGCGTTCCATCTAAAGCATCCAAACATAACTCTACAGAACTACCAATAGCCACATCAACATCATCTTCCAGCACTCCTAATTCTTTCTCAATCAAAGATCTGTCTATAAAGGTTCTTGAGGTTTGTATTTTGGTAAATGCTACCATATCCAATCCTGAATCAATGTTTTTTGCTTTAAAATCCTTCATAATTTTTTTCCCGGCCATTCTATAAAGGAAGGATGGTATTGTAATTACTTTTCTATCAGACAATCCCATGTATTTATGAAAAATAGCCAACATCTCTTTCCAAGTCATATTATACCAACCAACCGGATAACAAGTGCCTCCATTTCCATTTTCTAATGCTCCTGCAACAGCTTGAGCTACCTGATTTACTGTAACCATTGTTGTTCCTCCCTTAGTATAAAAAGTAAATCCCTTCATTTTTCTAATAGCCTCAACAAGGAATGTCCATACTGGTTTACGTCCTGGTTGTGTACCAAAAATATATGGCAGTTCCAATATCATCACATCCATTCCATCTCCGTTGAATGCCAATGCAGCTTCTTCCTGTAAAATGCGGCTTTTAATATAAGGATGCTTCTCTGTTAACTTCATGTGAGGCCATTTTTTTGCAAAATGAGCAAAATACGATCCCATAATTACAGCTCGTTTTATACCTGTTTCCTTACCAATACGCAATAACCGCTCAACCGGTGTAACATTAAACTTGATATAGGCATCCAGAACCGGGGCCGGAAATTCAACCCGCTCGTCAACCCCGGCTGCAAACACCAAAGCATCACAGCCAGTCATTTGCTCACGTATTTCATCGTCGTTCATGGTCATGTAATTGCCAAAGACCAATTCCATTTCTTTTGGAATACCTGAATTTTCAGGTACTGGTGGTAAGGCCACCGAACGAACACGATGCCCGCGCTTAATTAATTCTGATGAACTTGCCGAACCTAGTAATCCTGTTCCTCCAATTATATAAACTTTCATTCTTAGATTTTATTTAAACGGTAATAAGCTTGATTTTTAACCTTACCGAATGATTCGTTTTACTCTTCTACATTGATAATTATCCGCTGATAACGGGTCAATCGAGGTTTGCCGGAGTCGGTTACTGCCAGCACCACGTGTATTGTACCAACTCGGTCAGCTTTCGGAACCCTGAACCAGGCCTCAGGTTGATTACTTTTCACTATTTTAACAGGAACTCCGGGTGGATTAAACAGCGGCATCGTGCCAGCCTCATCGTAGAAAAACCATTCATACGAAAGCGGATCACCGTCGGGATCGTAAGAATTAACCGCACTTAAAGTAACACGTTCCCCCCGTTTAGCTGAAAAAACATGCTCCTGCTCAACAACCGGAACCGGCGGGTGATTAGCTTCCTTATAGTCTTTGACCGTCCAATTCATTCTGGCGGCAAAATCGTTCTGAAGGGCTTCGCGCCAACGCCACACTGTTTCATGGTTCCCCTGGTGCCATCGTCCATCAATTCCCATTACCTCATCTTCTGCATCGGTCCAAACAGGGCGTGTTTCTGCACAAGCATGCCATTTTCGAAAACGTGGTGTATAATACTCGTATCGTCCTCCCCAACTTCCCCAGTCGGGATGCTCAGTATCACCGAGTCCGTTATTGATTAAGTAAAGAAATGACGGGGAGTCACCCTCCATCAGATAGATCCATTGCGGGTACATAGCCCCCAATGGCCCTTTATTTCGAATATTCTCCTCAAGCCACTCGTTGGTAACCAGGCTAAAATCGGCCCCATCGCAACGCGCATTAAAATTGTCGCCGCTAATACCACTCCAGCTTGCATGATGGTATGCTCCGTATTGATTAAACCCGGGACTGACGATATAGAACAAGTCCGGAAATTCCTTCCGTAACCAGGGGCCACTATCATCCTGATCGGAGATGGCATAAACCCGTAGTTTTGCAACAAATTGTTGTAGTTGATCGGGCGAACGCTCCTCTCTGACTTTCCACAAGGCCTGAGCCAGGACATTGGTACCGCCCCAGGCTAAAACCCACAATGGCTTTGCATCTTCTCTGTCAACAGCTTTAATCAACGATTCTGATGCTAATGAGCTTTTCCCGTTGCCAACAGCAGTCATGCCATACATGGGTGAACCTGTGGCAATTACAGATACTAGCTCACCAGCATAAGGAAAGCCTTTTTCGTGTTTTTCAAGATTATCTCTGACTTTTTCATAAGCGTTTACAATCTCTTCAATCCGATTTGGATCAACGATATCTGGCTGGTGGATAGAGGTAACTGCTGCCAATCCTTCAATCTTGAATTGATTGACATAAACCAACAGTCGCACCAACGATTGAGCATCATCAGGCTCATTTCCGATATCGGTAAGCACAAAAATCCTGTTCTTTTCCTGAGCAAAACAAGCAACTGAAAATGAAGCAAAAAGAATAAACAATATGGCTTTTATAAGCATATAAATTTAGTTTTTAACAATCCTAACGCCCTTGGCCTCATATTTTTCCTGCAAAAGGCCTGTCACATGCGTGTCGTCCTTTTTTCCAAGTTGAAGGTTGACTTTAAAGAACAGGTGTTTGAAGTAAACTTTCACTGTATCCGGCTTTTCCTCAATTTTGAAGAAAGGTTTGATATCATCGGTCGGCCCGACAATGGCACCTTCCAGTTTGCCATCAACGCGTTTAAGCTCTATTATCATCTGTTCATCACCGCCAATGGTACCATAGACCATCACATCCCATTTGCCGACGAAGTAGTCTTTCGGTGCTGCCACAGCAACTACAAAAGACGTAAATGAGAATAGCAACGCAGCTAGAAAAATCTTCTGTTTCATTTGATCGTTTTGGGGACTAAAATTTCAAAATACTTTCATCGTAGACGTTGGCTTCGTCATCATCGTGCAGAGGTTTCCATACCTGAGCAAAGAATGGATTTATTTTGGCCTCCTCATCATAATTCCATGGTATTGGCATGCACTCAGGACACCAGTGGCCACCTAAAAGCACTAAAGTTGGGCTTGCTTCAAACTGGTGGCCGAAAGCGCATTCCCAATTTAGTTTCATTTTCAAATCTCCTTTGATCATGCTTTCCGACAAACACTTTCCGCCACGAAATTCAGCTGCCTGTTTCATATCTTCAATATCTAATTCCGATTTCGGCTTGCTCTCGTCATAGCCATGATTCAGTTTTACCGGCATACGAGAAGCCTGTTCAAACTTGAAATGTTCCCAATCCGGTATAGACTCCCATTTCTCTCTAGAGCCAAAAAAAGCTGAAATTCTTTGCTCGTTGTTGTTCTTAATCCAGTGAAGTGTTCCAAATGGCTTTTTAGCTTCTTTTTTAAAAATGGCATTTTTCAAGAACTTCTTGGGAAGATGTTTTGCTATCTTAGTTCCAAACGGCGCTTTTTTCCTCATTTCATCAAGAAAATCCTGCAGTGTACCACTTCTGAAATGAAGATATTTTTCCAGCTCATCAGAGTCAGAATACCATTGTCCGTGAAAATTGCGGGTAGCAAACCATTTAGTTTCGTATACTTTTTGAATTTCTCCAAATCCCAATGCTTTATTGGTCATTTGCATAAACTCCCAGTTCATTGTACGGTATTCTTCACCACCTCCAATATTGTAAATGCGACACCAGAATTCATCAGGCACATTATCTTCACAAGCATTAGCCAGCAGCACGCCAGAATCCTTTGCTGTTACCCACTCAAAAACCCCATTCAACGGTTCATGGAACATAATCGGATCAAGATTATTTAAAATCTCAGGATATAGCACTCCTGTTTGTCTCAGGGAAACCCAATATTTCAAGCCCGATTCAATGACTTCCCGTTCGGCAATAGCCTTTGTCAGGGCGTAATTATCGTAGATACTGATCTTGATCGGGTCGCCTGCGCGTCCCCAATGAACAGGAGCATTTCGATCGCCGGTTTCGGCAACTGTACCAATATAAACAAGTTTCACTTTATCCGGATCGTCTTGAGCTTTAATCGCTTTCACAATATTTTTTGCCGCTCCAATATTCACCTTTGTTGTCAATTCTGGTAAATAATCGGCAGCTGGAGAAACCATACCTCCTACATGAAGTACATAATCAGCACCTGAAACACATTTAAGTACATCATTGTAATTAGTAAGATCACCAAATACAACATTTATCCCAGGTTGATTTAGATAAGGTTTAACAGCCTTTCGATCTTTTTTTGTTGGCAATACCAATATTGTAATATTAAATTTATCTCTGCGTCCAAGCAACTGTTTCAAACCCTCTTTACCCATATTACCTGTTGCCCCGGTAAGGAAAACGTTCTTTTTCATTATCGTTTGTGGTTTATTTCCGTGACTATTTCCTGAGGCATTAATACCTGATGTACTTCCTCTGTTACAATCTCATTTTCTAGTGTGAATGTCTTCGAGATGTCAAATTTTCTGCTGGATGTACCAATTTTCAGGGTATAGACCCCGGGATCAGCCACCCAAGCAGACCGGTCGGGATTGAATGATGCCAAATCCGAAGTGCTAATGGTAAATGAAATCTTCTGCGTTTTACCCGGTTTCAGCAACTTAGTCTTTTTAAATGCCTTGAGCTCCTCCGATGGTTTATCCATCGTTTTTGCAGGAGCCGCCAGATAAAGCTGTACGACTTCCTTTCCGGCTAACTCTCCGGTATTGGTTACGTCCAGCTTCACAGTTAACTCGCCATCAAAAGTCTCGCTGCTAATTTCCAAATCACTAAACTGAAAAGTTGTATAAGAAAGTCCGTAACCAAATTCATAGGCAATCGGCTTGTTAAAGGTATTGTAGTATCGATAGCCCACATAAATTCCTTCATTATAGATGGTTTGTTTCGGTCTGCGAGCTGGCGTACCTGGGAAATGGCTTGCCGATGGGACATCTTCGTAACGCAAGGGCAAAGTTGAAGTCAGTCGTCCCGAGGGATTAACTTTTCCGCTGATAGCATCCGCAATGGCATACCCGGCTTCCTGCCCTGGTTGCCAGGCCACAATAATCCCGTCAACATCATTGCGCCAGCTGGCAACATCAATAGCAGCCCCGATATTGAGGACAACCACAACCGGTTTTCCTTTGGCGTGAAATGCTTTAGCAGTATTCTTAATTAAGCTTAGTTCGTCAGGGACTAAATAATAATCGGTTTCAATATCACGATCGCTACCTTCGCCCACCTGCCGGCCAATAGTGATTATGGCAGCTCCATTTTCATTGGCCAACTCATCCAGTTCGGATTGATCAAACTGAATTTCATCCAGCGGTTTTACTGCTGCAAAGCTTTGTTCGGCATCATCACCAGTTGATGCTGATGCAATATAATCCTGATATTTCTTTTGCAAATCGGGGTTGATCAAATAACCGGCTTCTTCCATTCCCTGCAAAAGCGAAATGGTATAGGCATTATTCACCTGACCGCTCCCCTTACCGCCTTCTATTAGTTTATAGGATGTATTGCCTAGCAAAGCAAGCTTCTTCGCTTTTAGCGGAAGGGCTTCTTTTTCATTTTTCAACAAAATCATTCCCTCGGCAGCTGCCTTACGGGCAAGAGCCGCATGAGCCTTTAAATCCGGTTTGTCCGAATATTTATAGCCTTTAAATGTTGGCGATTTTGTCACCAGATTCAGAATTCGCTCAATATTGCGGTCCAGTTCAGCTTCTGTAAGCCTGCCTTCAGTTAAGGCTTCCTGTATTTTCGTTTTCTCATTAACGCGTCCGGGCATGAGTAAGTCATTACCGGCCTTTACCTGCCCGGCATAGTCGCGACCGGCGAGCCAATCGGTTACAACAATCCCTTGATAGCCCCACTCTTCTCGCAAAATAGTAGTCAACAAGTCGTAACTTTCGGAGGCATACGTCCCGTTAATCTTATTGTAAGCAGACATCACAGTCCAGGGATCCGATTCCCTGATAGCAATTTCAAAAGGTTTCAGATAAATCTCACGGGCAGCTCTTTGGCTAACCACCGCATCGATACGAAAGCGCCCTGTTTCCTGATCATTTACAGCGAAGTGTTTAATTGACGTTCCCACCCCGTTCGACTGCACACCGTTTACCATGGCAGCTGCCATTTTACCGGTCAGCAACGGGTCTTCCGAATAATATTCGAAATTACGCCCCCCCAAGGGATTGCGCTGAATATTTATTCCCGGCGCCAATAAAACATCAACGCCATATTCGTGCACTTCATTTCCCATTGCCTGACCAACCTGCTCCACTAATTCCGTGTTCCAGGTAGAAGCCAAACTGGTACCAGTGGGAAATGCTGTTGCATAGTAGCGTTTCGAATCGTTTTCCCTTTCGGAATCGATACGCAAGCCCGCAGGGCCGTCGGCTAAAGTAAGCGCGGGTATTCCCAGACGAGGAATCGGATTGGTATTCCCGGCTGCTCCGGGAACTTTTCCGGTTACATGCCCAACTACGGGAGCATCGCCATTTGCGGTTGGCATTCCCGCCCCGCGTATGATATCCAGCTTTTCATCTAAGGTCATAGCGGCAATCACCTCCTTTACAGAATCCTCTCCCAATTGAGGACTGGTATTTTTGTTACTACATGATGATGCAAATAAAATCACACCCAAACCTAATATCCAATGTATTTTCATTTGTATATTTTTTCACTTTAATGAACACATGAAACTTGCCAATAATAAATATTACCCTGTGCCATATAAATCTATCATGGCTCGATTCATCTGTTCTGAATTTACTTTTATCTTTTCTTAACTTATTGTTTAAACTTTTCAATTACTTCATTAGGAACCAAAACCTTATTTACTTTTTCTACATTAACTTCTTCTTTTAATGTAAATGTTTTAGTCATCAGAATATTTTTACTTGAAGCTCCAATTTTTATAGTATATATACCACTCTCTGCAATCCACGCTGATTGTTCTTCGTCAAATGAAGCCAAATCTGAAGATTTAAGCGTAAAGCTTATATTCTGAGATTCTCCTGGCTGCAGTAGTTTTGTTTTAACGAATTTTTTTAATTCACTTTCAGGCTTATCCATTGTTTTACCAGGAGCTGCAAGATACAACTGCACCACTTCCTTTCCTGCCACTTTACCTGAATTCTTAACTTTTAAGTTTACTGTGATTTCATTATCAAAAGTGCCAGAATTAACTTTTACTTTTCTTACATCGAAATTTGTGTATGAAAGCCCATAACCAAACTCATATGCAACCTGTTTCTTAAATGTATTATAATAACGATAACCAACATAAACTCCTTCATTGTAAATAGTCTTTTCAGGCGTTTCTGCAGGTGTACCAGGAAAATATTTTGCAGAAGGAACATCCTGGTAATTCAAAGGAAAAGTTGTAGTTAAATGTCCTGATGGATTTACCTTACCACTGATTACATCAGCAATTGCATGACCCGCTTCCTGCCCTGGTTGCCATGATATTAAAATTCCATCAACACAATTACGCCATTTTGTAACATCAACAACAGCATCAATATTTAATACTACTACTACTTTTTTTCCTTTTTTATGAAAAGCTTTTGAAGTATTTTCAATCAGTTTTAATTCATGTTCATTAAAATAATAATCGGTTTCTACACATCTATCGCTATTTTCTCCTGCATTTCTTCCTATTGTAATTAATGCAATATCATTTTTCTCTGCTAACTGATTTAAATCTGAATTTTCTAAATGCATTTCGTCGACTGGCTTAACTACATCTAAAACCGACTGACGCTCAGGACGAGCTGCATTCTCTTTAGCTACATACCCTTTATACTTATTTTCCAAATCTTTATCTAATACATAACCCGCATCTTCCAATCCCTGAAACAGAGAAATTGTATAAGCTTTATATACTTCACCACTTCCTGTTCCTCCTACAAATAAATCATATGATGCATTACCCAATAATGCTATATTGGTACTTTTTACAGGTAAGGTTCTATCTTCATTTTTAAGAAGAATCATACCTTCAGAACCTGCTTGACGCGCAATGGATACATGAGCATTTAAATCAGGCGCATTGGAATATTTATAATCTCTAAAAGCAGGAGTACGAAGAATCACATTTAATATTTTTTCTACATTTCTATCAAGTTCTACCTCTGCAAGAGTCTTTTCTTTCAAAGCCTTAGACACACTTCTAACTTCCCTTTTTCTTCCTGGCATTAATAAATCATTCCCTGCTTTAACCTGTGCAGCAAAATCCCTACCTGCAAACCAATCTGTCATTACCAATCCATTAAACCCCCATTCTTTACGCAAGATCGTTGTCAACAAATCATAATTTTCAGATGCATACGTTCCGTTTATCTTATTATAAGATGACATAACTGTCCAGGGATCAGCCTCTTTCACAGCAATTTCAAAGGGTTTAAGATATATTTCTCTTAAAGCACGCTCACTTACAATAGCATCTACTCCATTTCGATTTGATTCCTGATCATTTACCGCAAAATGTTTAATTGAAGTACCTACTCCATTTGATTGAATGCCGTTAACCATGGCAGCAGCCATTTTTCCTGAAATAAGAGGATCTTCTGAATAATACTCAAAATTACGACCTCCTAATGGATTGCGATGCATATTCATTCCAGGCGCTAATAAAACATCTACACCATACTCCAGCACTTCATTACCCATTGCTTTACCAACTTGATTTACAAGTTCAGTATTCCATGTTGAAGCCAATGCCGTAGCTATTGGAAAAGCTGTTGCATAATAGCAATCTGGATCTTCAAATCTGGCAGAGTCAATACGCAAACCAGCTGGCCCATCTGCTAAAATAATAGCAGGAATACCTAAACGAGAAATTGCATGGGAACTACCTGCTGCACCGGGAACCTTCCCCCCAATATTTCCAGCGACAGTACCTTGCGCATTGGGTGTAGTAAACTTCATCCCGGTTCCCCTAATTATATCTAACTTTTCATCAAGAGTCATAGCCGCAATTATATCCTTTACAGGGTCTTTCCCCAACTGAGGCAATACCTTTTGTTGCGAAAATGCACCCATACATACTCCTAGCACCCCTAAACACAGTATCCATCTGAAATTCATATCCCTATAGTATTATTTTTGTTTTAAAATTCTTACAGGGCCAATTAATCCCTGGCTCATTAATTCACTGTCTTTATAATTTTTATATTCCCTGATTCCCTGATTGGCTTTGCCTGTAAAACCATTATAAAGTGTTGGTGTTATGGTTACTTTAATATCATTTTCTCCTTTTTGAAGATAGCCTGTTATGTCGAAATTGAAAGGCGCATACAATCTTGTGCCAACTTTTTTACTATTGATTTCCAAATCAGCACTGAAATACACCTTGCCTAAATCGATGAAATATTTTTCTTTTTTAGAAAGCTTTTTCAAACTAACGGTTGTAGTATATGCCCCCTCTTTCATGGCGTACTTCATCTGCCCGTTATTTTTCCAATCGAAAAGTGAAGTATCATTGATTTGAATAGAATCACACTCAAGATTCCATTTTTCCAAAGAAGCTACTTCTGTTGCATTTTCAGGAATAAATCCGGTAGCAACTTCAGATTTAACACCTTTAATTGGCTCACTACCTGCATAGATAAAGATAGTGCTTAACGGTGGCAACAGATATTCAACCATACCTTCGTTAATTGTAGCGGGCTGCAAGCTGCCATCTTCGGCATTCATCCAGGCAGCATATTTAAATTTACTATCCAGTTTTAATTGAACCTTTTGATATTCGTCGCTGGTATTCCATAAGAACTGGGCAATGCTTCCATCGTCCATAACCCTGCGCACCTGGCGGATAAAGCTGTATTTATCGTTATTGGCAACCGGAAGTTTAATGGAAGAACACCAGTTGGCTATTTCCTGAGCATCTTCAAAATGTCTCACCGATGGAGATTTTACAGCATCTTCCATTGCCTGAGCTGTTAATTTATCATTTTCAAGATAGTTATTATAGCTTGGCTGAATTTCTGGCAAATTGCCCACTACAAGAATGTTAGCGCCATCATTTGCTACTTTCTTAATATTCTCAGCACTTTTTAATTGTATGTATGGCAAATCGAACAATATCAACGATTGGTATTCATTGCCACGAACGTTCAGGTTTTTATCTTCGTTTAAAGACATTTCTTGGATAGAAGCATCATTAATCCAATCCCAGGTAATGCCACGTGCATTTAGTTCGTTTATTAAGGGCCATACTTTATCAAGCCATTCTGTGTCAATCTCGCGGTTAAATGAAGCTGTAATGTTTTCCGCAGGCAGTGCTGGCTCCACTTCTTTCATGTAACCGTTCAAAAATATTTCGTTTGGATTTGCTGTGTGTTCGCTATAATTCAGGAACGGATAATAAATAAGCACGTCTGCCTGTGGCTTTCCGCTTCGAAGCACATACTGCGCCCTTTTGGCATAGCCATTAATGTCTTTCATATATTTCCAGAACGGATTGCTTTCGTTCAGATTTGATGAGAAATTGATTGGCAGATAGGCATTCATAAATGGATACCATCCTTCTTCTGGATATGCCCCCGGAAAATATTTATAAGGTGTACCATGCCAGATTACATGGTTAACACCGCACGCGAATACTTTGTCTAAAGTCAGTTTTAATTTTTGAGGGGTTGTCATATTTCCCCTTTTGATATATACTGCTGATTCACATGAAATCAACGGACGGTTATACAGGTGAGCTCCCGAAGTAATCAGCTTGTATGCGCCTTCGGAGCCTTTGTTAAACTGCATGGTTTCACACTCCGGAATATCTGCTAGACCTGCAGTTGCCATAATATCAATATTTGGCCCATATGTTTGCGTACGGTGTACCAATCCTTTTGAAGCTGCCCAATTGGCTGAGCCTTTCAATAGATGTTTTCCGATTACATCGCTTAAAGTCAGGTCATAATCATAACGAAGGCGCCAATCTTCTTTACCAAATGAAAATTCAGGTTGTTGATTGGGATTATCCATACGATAATACATATTGTTGTAGCCATACCAGATATTTGATGGCAGGTAAGGTGTGATATCGTATCCCCTGTTTTGATTAAATGTTGCAATAAAATCGTCAGAGAAATGGCGGTCGGCCTTAAATTCATAGCTATCATTAAAAACAGCTCTAAAAGGCTTTCCAAAATATTTTTTCAATCCGGTGCGTTCGCCAAAGTAGTGTTCATAGTTTTTAACCACTTTTACAGAGTCGAAATGGTTCATTACAAAACCTCCGCCCCTTTGTGCTATAAGCATCGGTTTTTCCATTGTAGCCATTGACCAAAAGGCGATGGCTTTCCATCCTTTTTCATTTACAGTGTATTGAAAAAGGCTGTCCTTTACATTTTGAGTAATGTTTTTTATGGATTTGGCATCCAATAAAAATGTTTTGTTCACATCAGAAGTATCCTTTAAAACTTTTGCAGCTAAAAGGGCTACTAATTTTGCATTAGGGCGATCGCCTTTATTTGCACGAGGTATCATTAACGCTGAACTGTTACCGGCCGGGATATCAATCATGCCGTATTCGAGGCTAAGATTGTTATCTTCTTCTTCAAGGTGAGTACCTCCGGCAGGCCAACCGCTACCATTGGTCATATCTACTGTCATACCTCTGCTTGCTGCTTCTTCCATAACCTTTGAAAGGTTTTCGTAATAAGCGGGCGTATCATATGTCATAATACGTGCACCTCTACCTTTGCCTTTGGCCGGCATTACCAAAGCAAATGCCTGTATCTCCACACCACCAATGTTATTGTCGGCAAACAGGTTTACCTCTCTAATCAGTTCTTCTGGGGTAACATCGTTACCGGGCCACCACCAACGTGTAAATGGTGCATACTCTAAAGGCGGATTATTAAAAACTCCTGTAGAAAGTTTGTACGAATCAAACCAATTTTCTTTTTCTATTCGTTGCCCAAAAGATGTATTAAAATCCAGAATTAAAAGCGTGATTAGGTATATAAAAGCAATTCGAGACATGATTAATAATTTGAGATAAAATTTAATATGCGTTATTCAAATTTACATTTTACTGTCCCTCATATATGAGGGACAGCATCTTTCAAAAAAGGTATATTTATTATTCTTTTTCGACCTTTTTCTTACCTTCAACATCAAACATATCGTTCATGCTTCCTATAACTGCATCATCACCATCTTTATCCAGGTACATTGGAACATCCCAGCCTCCCCCAAGGAATCTCACATAAAGTGTTTCTTTTTCTATTTCAATTTTTGTAAACTCATTTGGTTCTTCTCCATTCTCACCACCTAACCAACCACTTAGCTTCCCCTCTTTCTTTTCAACAACCATTGTCATAACAGCATCACCTTGAGGCAATCCATACACATCAAGTTTCCATGTTCCAATAAAGAAATCTTCTATTTCTGTTTTCACAGTAGAATCCTCTGCCGAATTATCTCCTTTAGCCTGGCTATTAACTACAGATGTGGCTACTAATAAAAATGCCATCATCATCACACTTTTCAAAACTTTCATAATCTTTCTTTTTAATAGTTACAGAATAATTTTTATTATATAAGTATGTACAATTACTCATATCGCACTTACCTAATTATGTATTATATTATTAAAATTTAAATGTAGCAGTCAATTCAAATGTTCTTGGACGAATACCACTTGCAACAAGCTTACGCCCCACATAACTTGAAGCATCAGTTATCTGATCACCACCAACTAATGCGCCTTTCACACCTCTTTGATCTAAGAAGTTAACAACCTGGAACTTCAAAGTAACGTTACGACTCATATTGTAATCGATACCTCCAAAGTTTTCCCACCAACCATCATAATAAATGGTATTTATTTTATTTGCCTGTTGCTCTCCAAAATATCTTAAACTAGCCCATAAACGAACATCGCGCTTAAACAAGAAGTAACTTGCATCAATTTCTGCAAGTATTTTTGATAAATCCGGTATAACATTATCAGAATAATTATAAGATTGTTCACCATTATCAAAATGAGTACTATAGCTATATCCCTTATATCGAGGATCCTGAATAGTAAACAAAAGATGCATATTAAAATTCTTAAATGGTTCGGAAATAATATCTGTACTCCACCCCATAGTTTCAATGTCGTAGAAAATTGGATATACTCTTTCTGATTCACCTGCTGCACTTGTAATCGTTTCTTCTGCGATATTATTCTCTTTTTTGATTTTCGTAATTTTCGACACCAAACTAAAAAGTTTCCCATGGTTCCAATAAATACCTCCACCAAAGTTCGTTACAATCAAATCTTTGTCATTAGCAATATTTTCAGCTCCTGTAGCATCATCAATTTCCCAATAACGATTATACCAACTATTATAAGTAGCATCTGCTAAAAGGCCAAAATTATTAGTTAATTTAACTACTGTATTACCAATAAAAACCTTATTAAATTTATTTTTAAACTTTTCAGTATATAAACGATCCTGAACAAATTCATTTGGATAAATACTTCTTGTTACCTCATTATTCTCGTGTTCAATTCGTGCACCTAACCCAAAATTAAAGCGCTTACCTACAGTAAAATCATCAGATAAATAAAGTGCAGTTTTACTGTAGGTATTGTCGCTGTATGTTCCTGCAACCGCAATACCACCATTTGTAGCATCTGTTACCGGATAGTAACTTGTTCCCATACCATAAGCACTCAAATCCATTGCATAAGTACGATTCAATAAACGAGGATTTGCTTCTACTGTCTGATAATACACACCACTATTAAAAACAATAGGAGCGCTATAATACTGATAAGTAAAACCTCCACGTAAATCGTGATTCTTAACTTTTTTTATCAACTCTGCCCTTGCTGTAAAAGTATTAATATCAACCTGTGGATAATATTGGGAGGACACCATCTGAACAGCGCCATTATATTGTTCCCCTGGGTAATCATATGCAGAAGTAGAACTATTCACATCACTTTGTGTTCCAAATAATGTATATACTTCTGTAACATCACTTTCTGAAGCTTCTGAAATGCTAATACTAAGTGGATACTGAATAGTTAATGCAGCCTTTGATTTCATATACATAGCAGAGTACTTCAATTTCATGCTATTTTTAAAACGATGCTCTCCATTTAAATAAAATGCATCTGTAAGATTTTGAGAAGCTTCATCACTTGTTAAATCACCCATTTTTGCCTCTCCTGTATTATAATCAAAATATGGGAATAAACCACTTCCCAAAATATATGAATCTTTTCCAATTTTAAAATCCTCAATCTCACTAGTTTTGCCTTTACCATCATATTGTAAAACAGAGTATCCTCCCATAACATAAGGTGTCACTTCCGCATGTTTATACAAAACACTTAGTTCACCATTCTTATACTTTTTATTTAAGCCCACTTTAAAAAATTCTGCCCTTTCTTGAAAATTTGTATACTTAAAATTAGTCCCACTTCCATGTTCATAATTTTCATAGATACTTGCAGTATATCCCCAACCTTTTTTCCCAATAGGACCTGAAATATTAACATCATATCTTAGAGTTCCATAATTTGAAGTATAAACTGATGCAAATCCTTTAAATTTTCGACTTGCTTGACGATCCCAGGAAGTTACCATATATCCAACCTTTCCAAAAGTTAAGGCCCCTTCTTGAAAAGACATCAAACCAATACGACCAATACTCTGATCATAACGCCATGCTGTTGTTGGCATTTGTGTCCAAAATGTATATACAACAGGCAAATCATTCTCCATTATAAGAATATCACCCTGAAAAGGAAGACCAATATTCAACTGACGAGGCATTGTTGCACTTTCTGCACTCAACATCACATTACGATTCTTTTCCTCCTTAGTATTAATTACTTTAACTGTATCATTCTTTGCAACCTCAGTTGACTCTTTTTCCTGAGCTATCATTTTAGATGATAACATTAAGAAGATCCCTAGAAATACAAGGGAAAATCCATAAACCGAAATTCTTTTTTTCATACGATTAATCATTTGCTGAAAAATTAAAAAATATGTTTCATTCTGTAAATTTTACGCAATGTACGAAAAAATATTTTACTATTCTGTATTTTTTACATATTGAAACAACTAAAAATAACATCAAAAACGCCCACTAATCTTATTGTCAGGCCTTTATAATAGTTAATTTTTTATAATTTATTTTTATTTTTTTAACAAACCTCTTAATGCCATTAATTCAAATTATCAATTTCATATTAAATTATTGAGTAAATGTATGAGGACACATAAAATATTTTGACTATTTTAACACATAACGATTATTAAATTAGTGTTCATTCACACTTTCTATTATTAAACAGCATACAAAAGTTACAAACGCTGTATCATTCCGTTAATATTACGCTATAATATTTCTATATTTGTTCTATCACTTAATAAATAAAAATGCAAATTGATACTATATTAATGAACAATCCGGTTTATGATCAATCAGAATTATATTTAAGACACATTTCTATTGATAATGTAATTTTGGGTTATCACAATAAAGAGTTAAAAGTACTTCTTCAAAGACCACAAGGATTTAATAAATGGCTTTTACCGGGAGGATATTTAAAAAGAACCGAGACACTTATTGATGCGGCAGAAAGGATTGCGAAAGAAAGAACTAATTTAGACAACTTGTTTCTTAAACAATTTGGCGCATTTGGTAGTCCGGATAGAACAAAAGATTCAGATTTCACACCTCAGAAATTAAGTGATATATCAGACATCATAATTGATGATAAACATTGGATGTTTGATTATTTTGTTTCCATATGTTTTTATACTTTAACAGATTTTGAAAAGGTACAACCTAATGGAGATGCCTATATGGAAGAATGTGTTTGGTGGTCTGTAGATAACATACCTCCCATGCTCTATGATCATAAAGATATGATAAATTCGGCTTTAAAAACACTTCGCTTACACCTTTACCACTATCCTATTGGATATGAGCTTTTACCAAAAAAATTTACTCTACCTGAAATACATTCTTTATACGAAACAATTTTAAACAAAGAATTGGACATAAGAAATTTTGGAAAAAAACTTATCGCTACAGGAATAATTAAAAAACTAGATGAAAAAAAGAAAATTGGAGCTCATAGATCCCCTTATCTATATATGTTTGATGATAATCAATATAAAGATGCTTTAAATAAAGGAATTGCAATAATATTATAAGTAAATACAAATGACCCATAACTTTATAAATTATGAGGGCATCTTAAATTCTCTCACAATTACGATAGAATTTCTTTTGAATTATATTAGATTATATTGAAATAACAAAAAATAAAAAAGCCTGTAAAACATACATTTTACAGGCTTTTAACTTATTTAGTTTTTTAAGTAG
>NZ_JAPDPI010000057.1 GCF_026013615.1 Plebeiibacterium marinum | reverse complement strand
CCTTTGACTTCACAACAAGGGGCATCGCCCCTTGAAAATACCAAGCTGTAAATCTCAGGCTGTAAGTCTGAAACTATCTCCAATAATTATTTTAGGCAAAGGATAGTTTTTTGACATTCGAAACAGAATATGCACATGATCTTCAACTGAATTGGAAATAATACAAGAAGAATCGTAATTTTTCAATATGCCCGTAATAAAATTTCAGGCCTTCAGCCTGTTAGGCGAAAAAGTTTACCGATGGTTTTGTACTATTATCGATGTAAAATATTCTCTTCAGGTTATACCATTTTGATAATGAAATGAGCACTTGGTATAATGCCGATAGACTAATGACAGTGTTAAATGTAAAGCAAATTTAACGCTCGTGTCATTAACAAATCGGTATTAACAAAAACAAATGCATGATAAATTAAAACAACATTTAGACCCAGGTTTTGCGCTTGATCCCAAATAATTAAGGTCTTCAGGACTATTCAATATATTAACATAGGGTATATTGAACGCTATACGATTATTAAGTCAATCGTTTTTATCAAGCTCGGTTTTTCATTCCGGGTTTACAAAAAGCTTGCTCCACCACAACCACTGGTTATTGTCATCTTGTGCAGTAAATGTTAACAAAACACGTCTTTTATCCTGAGGCATCCTAAGCTTTATCCTTAGAGTATCATTATTTAACTTGTATATTTCTTTATTGTACTGGTTGTTGAAAAAGCAATTGATGGTTTGATACTTATTGGATTTATCCAACCTTAGTATTGTTGTATAATCAGCCCCTCCATCAAGCTTTACCGGATATTCCGATTTAGATTTTATTACCAATGGTTTCATATTCACCTTTTGCACAAATCGCTCCAGCTTTTCAAACCTCCCGGCCACAGGAAACCTGGGGATAGTATACCGGTTAGTATTCCCGCTCCATACTCCTGAATTCTGGGCAAAACCCAGTTTATAGCCTCTTTTGAATAATACATCAGCCATTATGGAATCAAATTCCCCATAAGGATAGGCATATACAGAAGGAACAAAACCCAGGTGTTCTTTAAACTCCATTTCCATCACATCCAAATCCTTTTCAAACTCAACCTTGCGAAGGCTGTCTGGATAATCCATAAAATAACTGTGCCTATGCGAATGTGCACCTATTTCAATGCCCTCGCCATGCAGCAACTGAATCTCGTCCCAGCTCAAATAATCGCTCCAGCCCACACTCTCGGTATTTACAAATACAGTAGCCTTGCATCCATACTTTTTTAGTAAAGGATAACCATTGGTAAGAAATGATTTTAGTCCATCATCTACCGTGATCAAGACCTTTTTTGAGGAATCCTCACCGCCATGTAAAATCCCCGAAGCAGTATAAGTAACAAATTGGTTTTCTTTTAAGTATTGAAGATGCGATTCAAAACTCTCTTTTGATGTATTGGTTGAAGGGTACCGGGCATCACCAAACCTATGATAAACCACCCCTACAGCATAAAAACCCTCCTGCAAACCATAATCCTGAGCAACACCGGATTTATCATTAGTATTTTGAGAATGGCAGCTTGTTGACAAAACAATGGTCAGCAACAGGCTAATCCAATAACTTTTCCCAAATCGTATCGTTTTTCCTGATTTTTGCCAACCTATATTCATCATAATTATGCAAATCGTTAAACTCAATAACATTGCGCAGCGTATGAACATATTCATACCTTTTTTCGGAGTAATTATTTAAATACCAGATGAGCCGGTAAGGATTATTGGTTGTCAGCCTCATTTCGCGAAACTGCTTATATGCATTGGCACGGGCTATGGTTTCCAGATAATCATAAACAGATTCAAAAACAGAGTCGTACTTTCGTAAAAAAATATCATTGTCGCCCCTCGACTCTCCTGCCTTAATCCTTTTCTCATCAGAGTTGTACGACCATATCCCAAATACATTGTTGGCCTCCCTGCAAAACCGGGAAGTGGCCCAACCACTCTCAATAGCTGCTTGTGCCAGAATTATCGAAACGGGATGTGGATACAGCCGCTTGATAATTTCATCGATATCCTCTGTTTTATACCTGGCTTTTAACTCATTGATATACAAGGAATCTTTTTTAACCGCCATACCTGAGTTAATTGCACCCTTAATAGCAATAACACGCTCCCTTTTCATATCCATTTTTCTACAAGCCAGCAACACCGAAGGAAGCATCATGTCAATAAACTTTTGCATCCTTTCTTTGTAATGAATATCCCTAAGATCGGGTACATGACTAAATATCACAGGCTTTACCACCTTGCTACTGAGTTTGGGTATGGAATCAATCACCTTGCTATCATATACTGATACATTAACCCCATCTAAAAGCTTTTTATTGGATCTGTTTATAAACACTAAAGCAATTGACGCAATAACAACACCTATTAACGGAATATACCATTGCTGGATTACTGTCTTTTTAAACTCACTTTGCATATTATATATAAAGATTAAACTATAAAGCAAATCACATTAAAACCATTTTTACAGGTTTGATTTATTTTAACAGATCGTTAGATTTTAGATAAGAGACGAGAGACTTATTTGCAAGATGCTTAAAACCAAACCTTTACCCAACTTAAGTTGATTTTATTAAATATCTCATATTCTAACACTTATAAAAAATTAACGAACTATTGTGTTTGAAACAATATTTAAATATAAGAAAATAAATATCATAGTCAGGTGAAAAAACATTATTTGCCGGTCGTACTCTTTTCGGCATACCACCGACTCCCCGTCGGGGCTGCTCCGTACCAACTCCGTACCAGATTCGAGTTCGCTTCGAGTTCGCTTCGTCTTTTTTTCGGGTGTATAATACGAACCGTAGCCGAAGCCTACCCGAACACTTCCCGAAGACATCCAGACCCTTTCCCGAAGCCGTACCGAAGAAAGGCAGGAAAAAACCCGAAAAAGACCCGAATCCGGATAATTTTTCCGATTAACTCCCTAAAACGTGACAATTTTATGGAATAACTCCAAAAATCGCGACAATCACCCTTTACTGAACAAAATATTTACAAACACCCTCAACCACCATACCTAACATATATCTGATATACAATCACATAACTACACAAAAAAGTAGCAGTAAAATTACTGCTATTTTGGGGATACTTTGCAATGAGCAATGAACAATGAACAATGTGACTAATGACAATGTGACATAATGACCATTGACTATTGACTTTTGGCTAATGACTAATAAGCAATGAGTTTTAAAACATGACATAAAGCATATTTTCTTATTTTATTGCTATTTTTTGCTACTTTTGTACACCCCAAACAATTGTTATTGATTTCACTTTACACCAGATTAACTCAGGAAAAAACTATACTTTTAAGAAAAATATATAACACAATAATAAATAGCTATGGCATTTGATATTGACATGATTAAAAAAGTGTATGCTCAAATGGGGAATAAGGTTGATAAAGCCCGTACCATTTTGGGAAAACCACTTACACTTACTGAAAAAATCCTTTACGCCCACTTGGCTGAAGAGGCTCAGGAGGCCTTTAAGAGAGGCGAATCGTATGTAAACTTTAACCCCGACAGGGTAGCCATGCAGGATGCAACTGCACAGATGGCACTTTTGCAATTTATGCAGGCGGGTAAAGACAAGGCTGCAGTTCCTTCAACTGTACATGCCGACCACCTGATACAGGCAAAAGTTGAAGCAGAAAAGGATTTGGCAAATGCCAAAGTAACCAACAAGGAAGTATATGATTTTTTAAGTTCTGTTACTAACCGTTACGGAATAGGATTCTGGAAGCCGGGTGCAGGAATAATCCACCAGGTAGTCCTTGAAAACTATGCTTTCCCTGGAGGTATGATGATAGGTACCGACTCCCACACTGTAAATGCCGGTGGATTGGGTATGGTTGCCATTGGTGTTGGTGGTGCCGACGCTGTAGATGTAATGGCAGGAATGCCATGGGAACTTAAATTCCCTAAATTAATTGGAATAAAACTTACTGGTAAGCTAAATGGTTGGGCTGCGCCAAAAGACATTATATTAAAAGTTGCCGGAATCCTTACTGTTAAAGGAGGTACCGGATGTATTGTTGAGTATTTTGGTGAAGGTGCAGAATCCCTTTCTTGTACAGGTAAAGGAACCATATGTAACATGGGTGCCGAAATTGGTGCCACTACTTCTACATTTGGTTACGATGCATCCATGGAGCGTTATTTAAGAGCTACCAAAAGAGATGATGTTGCCGATGCTGCAAACCAGGTAAAAGACCTGTTAACTGCTGATGCGGAAGTTTATGCTGCACCTGAAAAATATTTTGACCAGGTTATTGAAATTAATCTTGATGAATTAGAACCCCATTTAAATGGTCCTTTTACTCCGGACAAAGCTACTCCTATCAGTAAAATGAAAGAAGAGGCTGAGAAGAATGGATGGCCATTAAAAGTTGAGGTTGGCTTAATTGGTTCATGTACCAACTCTTCATACGAAGATATTTCAAAGGCTGCTTCGGTTGCTGATGATGCGGTAAAAAAAGGATTAAAAGCCAAAGCTGAATTCTCAATTACACCAGGTTCAGAGCAGGTTCGCTACACAATTGACCGCGATGGCATGGTAGATACTTTTAAAAAGATAGATGGTGTTGTATTTGCCAACGCCTGTGGGCCATGTATTGGCATGTGGGCGCGTATGGGAGCTGAAAAACAAGAGAAAAACACCATTGTACACTCCTTTAACAGGAACTTTGCAAAACGTGCTGACGGTAATCCAAACACTTATGCCTTTGTTGGTTCACCAGAATTGGTTACTGCTTTGGCTATTGCGGGAGACCTGGGTTTTAACCCAATTACAGATACATTAACCAATGCCAATGGAGAAGATGTTAAACTAGATGCCCCAACAGGCAACGAACTTCCTCCAAAAGGTTTTGATGTTGAAGATCCGGGTTATCAAGCACCTGCTAAAGACGGTTCTGATGTTGAAGTAATTGTTTCACCTGATAGTGACCGATTACAACTTCTTTCTCCATTTGCAGAATGGAATGGAGAAAACATCATGGGTGCCAAACTACTTATCAAAGCTGAAGGAAAATGTACTACCGACCATATTTCCATGGCAGGTCCATGGTTAAAATACCGTGGTCACCTTGACAACATTTCCAACAACATGCTTATTGGCGCAGTTAACAAGTTTAATGGCGAAACCAATAAAGTAAAGTCGCAATTAAGCGGGGAATACGGTGAAGTTCCTGCTACCCAAAGAGCTTACAAAGAAGCTGGAATCCCTACAATCGTAGTTGGTGACCATAACTACGGAGAGGGTTCTTCGAGGGAACATGCAGCTATGGAACCCCGCCACCTGGGCGTAAGGGCTGTTTTGGTAAAAAGTTTTGCCCGTATCCACGAAACAAACCTTAAAAAACAAGGTATGCTTGGACTAACTTTTGCCAACGAAGCTGACTACGATAAGATCCAGGAGGACGATACTTTCAACTTCCTTGATTTAAAAGACTTTGCTCCAGGAAAACCATTAACCATTGAAGTGGTACATGCAGATGGATCAAAAGATGAAATTGTTGCAAACCATACATACAACAACCAACAAATTGAGTGGTTTAAAAATGGTAGCGCCTTGAATTTGATTAAAAAACAAAATGCTTAAACAGCATAGGATTCAATAAAAAAAGCGATGTCTGCGACATCGCTTTTTTTTATACGTTCATCAGCTGTTAAACAATCACTTTTGAGAACCTGAAGGCTTAAAATTCCTGATAAAATAACTTGGAGTTACCAATAAGTGCACACCATAAGAATATTCCATCTTAGAGATATTCAAATCGTAATAGCTTTCAAACATCAGGCTTAAATCAGCATACTTTGCTATCTTTTTTTGATAAGAGAACTTAGTATTAAACATCTGCCTGGATTTTCTGTAGAATATATAATCAAGGCTTGTTAAAGAATGGAACAAAGCACTCCCCTTTGGAGCCATAAACTTGTCTGCATCCCAATATCCAAGCATCAGTTCCCCATGACCATAATCTACTTTTAAAGTATAATACAGCGCATTCCCGTTACTGTAATAATATACAATATCATCTGATATATCATTATAAAAAAGTGAATACACATCAAGATCAATTCCTTTCACAATCCCTCCTTTAAAGTCTCTGGCTAACCTTAAACCAAAAACAGAATTGGTCAAGGTTTTTTGACGTTCAGAATAATGTCCAATTTGCCCTCCTGTGTGACGCGCTATAAATTGGAAAGGCAAAGATAACTTAAAGCCGGATGTTGTTTTCAGCAAATCAAACTCCGTACTTAAACCATAAGTAAACCTTTCCGGTATAGTATCATCACTAAAAATAAACTGATCCCAGTCGAGCCATGTATCTACCCAAACATTTTTACCCTTAAACAAAAACTGGATACCCTGTTCAACCGGGCGGGTATATTGGTTTTCCGGATTAAAAACCGGCTCTATCATCCTATGCTGTACATCGCCCTTTAAAGCTCCCATAATCAGATCCAGATTTTTGAACAACTTCAAGTGAGCAGAATAAACCGGTATAAGCTCTGAAAAATCAGATACCCCATGATACTGAAGCAAATGGACTCCAGCCTTTAGCCGTAATTTTGGCGTTAAATTATACAAAACAGATGGTTGCACACTATATCCAATCAAGGTATATCCCTCAATAAAATCATCGTTATACTCATCATTCTGAAAAAAACTCAGCCCTTCAAACCTAAAAGACAGGTTGCCTTCCGTCTCCCCTGACCAATCGGCATAGGAATACCTGGCCGTACGATCCATCTGACCATAACCTGTAAAACACCCCAGGACAACAATAGAAGTCAGCAATATTTTCTTAAAACAACACATTTCCTTTAAAACTTATATCAGTTTAACAACAGTGCCAATATTCTTTCTTTCGTAATAACCATAAAAATGTTTTGATATTGCCCATATTTTTTATCCAAACAAAAAAAAGAGCCATAAAGTAAATACTCATGGCTCTTAAATCAAAATACAATTAGATATTTTATCTCAACTGAGCATCAATTTCCTTTTCAAGGTTTCTGATCATGCTCTTCATTATCTTATCAATTTGCTTATCGGTAAGTGTTTTGTTTTCATCCTGCAGGATAAAGTTCACTGCATAAGATTTCTTCCCTTCAGCCAGATTCTTTCCTTCATAAATATCAAACAAGGAAACACTCTTCAATAGTTTCTTCTCGGTTTTATTGGCAACTTCTTTAATCTGACCAAAGGTAACATCTTTATTTACCAACAAGGCCAAATCACGGCTCACCTCGGGATACTTAGGGATCTCTTTATAAATAACCTTTTGCTTACCGGCCACCTTTAATAGATTATCCCAATTAAACTCGGCAAAATATACTGTTTCCTTTAACCCGAACATCTTGCATAAGTCAGCACTTACCACACCAAAATCTACCAACTGAATTTTATTGCGGGTAGCCAGGGTAACACCTTCTGCAAAAACGTCATTTTCCACACTGTCTTCCAATAACATACTTTCCGGGATATTCAAACGGAGGATAATCTGGTTTACAACAGCCCTGATGTCGGCAAAAGAAGTAGCCCTTTCCTGAGCATTCCAGTTGGCCGCAATCATTTTCCCTGTTAAAAACACCCCTAAATGATGGTTTTCAGAATATTTATCGAGGCTGCCTTTTTCCCCTTCCGGATCAGACAGGCTATAACAGTTCCCAAACTCAAATAACTTTAAGTCGGCATTTCTTCTGTTCACATTATGCACTATTGACTCTAAGCCTCCCATCACTAATGACTGGCGCATTCCTCCAAGATCATTGCTCAACGGGTTAAACAAAGAAACCACATTTTTTTGCGGATACTTCTCCAGGTTGGCATAAAAGTCTGGCTTAGTTAGTGAGTTACACATAATTTCGCTAAACCCCTGAGCCACCAACTGATTGGCTATAATATTCCTGACCTTATGATCATCCGGATTATCCGAGTATACTAAAGTTGAATGAACTTCAGCAGGAATTTCAATATTATTATATCCATAAATCCTAAGAATATCCTCAATAACATCCACTTCACGTTGTACATCCACCCTATATGGAGGCACAGACAATTTCATTCCCACTTCGTCTTCGCTCAAAATATCCATTTCGAGTGAGGTAACTATATTTTTTATCGTTTCTTTAGATAAATCTTTACCTATCAAACGCAATATATTCTTCCATTTTACATCCACTTCAAAATTTTGAATTGGCTCAGGATAAATATCTGTAATTTCGGATGAAACAGTTCCGCCTGCCACTTCCTTAATTAATAACGCAGCCCTTTTTAGTGCATAAACAGTAATGTTTGGATCAATACCACGCTCAAACCTAAAAGAAGCATCAGTATTTAAAGTATGGCGCTTGGCTGTTTTACGAACATATACCGGGTTAAAATAGGCACTCTCTAAAAACACTTTTGTTGTTGATTCCTTTACGCCGCTATGTGTACCCCCAAAAACACCGGCAATACACATTCCTTCTTCGGCATTACAAATCATCAAATCTTTATCCGACAACTCCCTTTCCGTTTCGTCAAGTGTAATAAACTTAGTTTTTTCAGGAAGTGTTTTTACAACAACTTTATTTCCTTTAACCTCGTCCCCATCAAAAGCATGCAACGGCTGCCCCAACTCGTGCAACACAAAATTTGTTACATCCACAATATTATTGATAGGCGATAATCCAATCAGTTTCAGTTTGTTTTTTAACCAGTCAGGAGATTCCTTTACTTCAACACCTGAAATAGTTACGCCGCAATATCTAGGACAAGCTTCCTGGTTTTCAACCACCACATCAACTTCAAAATCCTTATTCTCAACTTTAAAATCATCAACAGAAGGCAAGTTTAATTCAACTTGTTCTCCGTTTGCTTTTAAATAGGCTGCCAAATCCCTTGCCACACCATAATGAGAAGCACTATCAACCCTGTTTGGGGTTAAATCAATTTCTATAACCACATCTGTTTCAACCTCAAAATAATCTTTTGCCAGTGTTCCTACTTCAACATCTTGCGGCAAAACCATAATACCATCATGGCTGGAACCTAATCCAATTTCATCCTCGGCACAAATCATCCCACGCGACTCTTCTCCCCTTATTTTTGATTTTTTAATGGTAAAACTATCATCGCCATCATAAAGAACCGTTCCAACAGTAGCAACCACAACCTTTTGGCCTGCGGCAACATTGGGAGCTCCGCAAACAACCGGCAATATTTCATCACCTCCAACATTTACTGTAGTTTTACTTAATTTATCAGCACCAGGGTGTTTTTCACAGGTTAATACTTCTCCTATAACCAAACCTTCAAGTCCACCTTTTATGGATTGAACTTCTTCGATTCCCCCAACTTCAAGACCTATATCTGTAAGGATTTTAGAAACCTTATCCGTCTCAATATCAATATTTAAATAATTCTTAAGCCAGTTGTATGATATTTGCATTTTTAATGATTTTGATTTTAACCTCGTTACAAGGCATATGTGAATTCAAAAACAAGTTCATAACAGAACTAATTTTGAGCCAACAAAAGTAATTATTTTGATGTCAAGTACCGAATTTTTACGGGTCAAAGATTAACAATAGATATGCATACTTTACACAACCGGCAATAAACTGATTTACAATACTTTTAAAACACCTATCATAAAACAACCACAAATCAACAATACATTCCTTTAACATTCAACCACTTACAACCTGTTTACAAACACCTTAACCAACCACTCAATCAATATTTTTGTCGCCTATTTTTCAAAATTTCTAAGAAAGACTATCTATATTTGGAATCTGAATAAAACCAACACATCGTGAACAAAGAAAAACCAGTAATATTAGTAACAAATGATGATGGCATAAATGCAAAAGGGATCCAGTCCTTAGCCGATGCTGCAAGTGAGTTTGGGAATGTGATAGTTGTATCGGCACACAAATCATTTTCTGCCATGTCGCATGCCTTAACAGTTAAAGATCCTTTACGAATAAAAGATAAGGGAGTTATAAACGGCATACATTATTACCAAACCAACGGAACTCCTGCCGACTGCATAAAACTGGCACTTCATTTTATTTTAGATAAAAAACCCGATTATATTTTATCCGGGATCAACCATGGAACCAACAGCTCTATCAGCGTTCACTACTCCGGAACTTTGGGAGCTGCAAGAGAAGGCTGCTTAAATGGTATTCCTTCCATTGGATTTTCGCTGCTCAGTTATGATGCTAACGCCGACTTTAATGAAAGCAAAAGGGTAGTTCGGGCTGTTCTATCTGAAGTTATAAACAAAGGTATGTCTCCCAATACGTTTTTAAACGTAAACATCCCGGATTCGCAAAAGTTAGCAGGCATTAAACAATGCCGGCAGACAAAAGGCAAATGGGTTGAAGAATTTTTAGAAAGAGAAGACCCGCGAGGAGAAAAATACTACTGGCTGACCGGGCATTTTAAAAACATGGAACCCCAATCGGAAGACACGGATGAATATTATCTTTCAAAAAACTACGCCACGGTTGTGCCTTGCCTTATTGACATTACTGATTTTGACACTTTGAAAAACTCAAATATTTCCTATGCCTTGTAAATGCAACAAACTCTATATTGGATTGATTATTGGGATCATACTCCCCATAATAACTTCATGGTTGATTTTCTATTTCAGATTTGGCGATTCATTCTCAATACATGAATTTATTTCAAAGCTGGTAGCTGCCCATGGATTTACAAAATTACTGAGTTTAAGCGTACTGCCCAATATGATTATTTTTATGGTTGCCATAAAACTGGAAAGATTACTGGCTGCCAGGGGAATAGTTACTGCTACTGTTTTATATGCAATAGCAATAATTGCATTACGCTTTATCTTATAACAGATACTTTGCGGATTCGATAAAAAATAAACAGATGAAACGAGCCATGAGAACAATTTCTTACACACGAGAATGACTATTTAGGCGAGTTCCATGTGGCAAAAGAAAACAAATTTTAGACACATGAATTATTATATAATAGCAGGAGAACCTTCCGGTGACTTACATGCATCCAACTTGATGAAAGCCATTAAAGAGGAAGACACCAACTGCAATTTCAGATTTTGGGGCGGAGATTTAATGTCGGAAGTAGGCGGCGATATGGTCCGTCACTACAAGGATACTGCCTACATGGGCATCAAGGAAGTAATTGTAAACCTGGGTAAGATAAAAGCAAACTTTAAGCTTTGTAAATCAGACCTCCTAAAATATAAACCTGATGTATTAATCCTTGTCGACTACCCGGGTTTTAACTTAAGGATGGCAGAATTTGCACACAAAAACGGAATTAAGGTTTATTACTACATATCGCCCAAAATATGGGCCTGGAACACCGGTAGGGTAAAAAAGATCAAAGCCTATGTTGATAAAATGTACACGATCCTTCCGTTTGAAACCGATTTTTACAAAGCCTACAACGTACCAATTGAATACGTTGGCAATCCGGTATTAGATGCCATAGATAACAGAAAGAACAAGAACGAAAGCCTGGAAACATTTTTAAAAAGAAATAACCTGGACAGCAGACCCATTGTTGCATTGCTGGCCGGATCGAGGCAACAGGAATTAAACAATGTATTACCTATAATGCTTTTGATGGTAAAACACTTTCCCCAATTCCAGTTTATAATTGCAGGAGCCCCGTCGTTCACCATCAACGATTATGAACCATTTATTAAGGACCTGGATGTAAAAGTAGTTTTTAACCAAACCTATGAATTGGCTCAACAGGCACATGGGGCTTTGGTTACATCAGGAACAGCAACCCTTGAAACTGCCCTGCTTGATTGTCCGCAAATTGTTTGCTACAAAATGTGGGGAGGTAAAACCATCACCAAACTGGTTAAAAGGTTTATTTTAAAAGTGAAGTATATTTCGCTTGTAAACCTTATTGTAAACAAAGAAGCAGTAAAAGAAATCATCCAGGACGACCTGAACGAAAATAATGTAAAAGCAGAACTGGGAAAACTATTAAATGATCAGGATTACAGGATCAATATTTTTAACCACTACAACGACCTGCATAAAATTATGGGAAAACCAGGAACCAGCTCCAGGGCAGCAAAACTGATGATTTCTGCCCTAAAAGCCATTCCAACAGAAAACTAATTATAAAAAATTATTTATGTGGAGTTTATATAAAAAAGAAATTGCCACTTTTTTCAGCAGCCTGACCGGGTATTTGGTCATTGGTGTTTTTTTAGTTATAACAGGCTTGTTCCTTTGGGTTATACCCGGAGACATGAATATTCTTTTTGGAGGCTACGCTACGCTGGATTCATTATTTTATATGGCCCCCTGGCTGTATCTTTTTCTGGTTCCTGCGGTTACCATGCGCTTGTTTGCCGAAGAAAAAAGAACCGGTACCATTGAACTTTTATATACCAGGCCTCTATCCGAACTACAGATAGTGCTCTCAAAATATCTGGCAGGAGTTAGCTTAGTTGTCATAAGCCTGCTGCCTACATTAATATACTTCTACTCCGTTTATCAACTCGGAACCCCTACAGGCAATATTGACATGGGTGGAACGATAGGGTCGTATATCGGCTTGTTTTTTTTGGCAGCTATTTATGTTGGAATCGGAACATTCTGCTCTTCTTTAACAGATAACCAAATAGTAAGTTTTGTACTGGCTGTTCTACTATGCTTTGTTTTCTATTATGGTTTTGATGCTATTGCTGAAATAACATCCTCTAACCAACTCAAATCCGTAATTATTAACCTGGGCATTGATGAACATTACCAATCCATTAGCAGAGGGGTTATTGATTCAAGAGACTTGCTATATTTTTTAAGCACTTTAACTCTATTCCTCTATGCCACCCGCCTGGTATTAATTAGTAGAAAATGGTAAAAACCCAAATATTATGGCAAACTACAATATAAAAACAAAATACATTACTCATTTTATTTTCCTGATCATCGCCATTACTGGAGTCAACTACATTACTTCAAACTGGTTTTTCCGCATCGATTTAACAAGTGAAAAAAGATATTCGCTCGACGATAATACTAAAAAACTTTTTGAACAACTAAAAGAACCCATCAACATCAAGGTGTATCTTGAAGGGGATCTGAACATTGGTTTTTCCAAACTTTCAAAAGCTACTTATGAGTTACTGAATGAATTAAAAGTTTATGGAGGACACGAACTAACCTATACTTTTCTTGACCCGACAACAACTTCGGGCAAAGAAAAAAAACAAATACAAGAAGAACTTAAAAAACTATCATTAAGTCCTACACCCGTATTTGAAACACAGGAAGATGGCAGGAAAACAACATCTTACGTATACCCATACGCCGTTATTGACATTAACAATTTTCAACTACCCATCAATCTACTCGAAAACATCAAAGGGCTTTCCGGTCCTGAAAATCTTAATAAATCAATTGAAAGCCTCGAATATAAATTTGCTGATGCTGTAAAAAGATTAACAACAAAAGAAAAAATAAAAATAGCCTTCCTTGAAGGTCATGGCGAATTAGACGAATACGATGTTTTAGACATTACCGACCAGCTTTCGCAATACTATCAGGTTGACAGGGGTGTTTTAGGTACTGACCCTTCCATCCTGGATCCATACAAAGCCATAATAATTGCCAAGCCCCAAAGGAAATTTCCAGAGAAAGATAAGTTTATCATCGACCAGTATTTAATGAACGGAGGCAAACTCCTTTGGCTGGTTGATGCCGTGAACATCACAGTAGACAGCCTGAGAAAAACCAGCGAAACCCTGGGGCTCATAAGCGATATAAACATCGATGACCAGTTATTTAAATACGGAGTCCGGATCAACCCAGTCTTACTTCAGGATATTCAGTCTGCAATGATTTCCTTAACCGTTTCAAATGGAGGAAAACCTCAAATTGTACCGGCTCCTTGGCTATACAATCCACTATTAACGCCCAGCCCCTCCCATGCCATTTCAAAAAATCTGAATCTGGTAAAAGGGGAATTTGTCAGTTCAATCGACACGGTAAACAGCCAGTTAAAACTCAACAGAACAGTGCTTTTAAGCACTTCCAGATATACAAAATCAGATCAGGTTCCGGTGTTTGTAAGCCTTGCCCTTGTAAACCAAAAACCAGATCCCAATGCATTTAACCATTCCTATTTACCGGTGGCAGTGGTTGAGGAAGGAATTTTCCCTTCCGTATTCCAAAACAGGATGGTTCCGGATGAAATAGAAAGCAACAACAATAAAATAAAAACCGAAAGCCTTCCCACTAAAATGGTTGTGGTGGCAGATGGAGACCTGATCAAAAACAAAGTACGATTCAAAGACACCAATCCCCAGGCACTCCCATTGGGCTACGACGAATTAACCAAGGAAAACTTTGGGAATAAAGACTTCATTTTAAATGCTGTCAATTTCCTGTGCGATGATGAAGGTTGGATGAACCTTAGATCAAGGAGTTACACCTTACGCCTTTTGGATAAAAACAAAAAATCGAACGACGCTACCAAATGGAAAATCATCAATATATTCATCCCTTTAGGATTAATACTTCTACTGGCATTAATTATCCATTTATATAGAAAAATAACTTATACTAAATAAGAGTTTTTTTGATATATTTGATACATTAAACATTTGGTAACAACGCATGTTAATATTTTGTGATAACTCCACAGTTATTATTTTGGTGGAATCGCAGATTTAGCTTATCATTACCGAAATTAAATCAACGAAAAGTAAAATTATTTAAATAGTTATACAATGAAATTTGTAGTTTCAAGTTCTGAACTTCTTTATCACCTGCAGGCGGTGAGTCGTGTTGTAAGCAGTAAGAGCACCATTCCTATTTTGGAGAATTTTTTATTCGAGTTAGAAGAAGGCAAACTGACCATTACAGCTTCTGACCTGGAGTCAACCATGGTAACTTCTATGAACCTTGACAACACCGAAGGCGAAGGAGCCATTGCTATACCTGCTAAAATTTTACTTGAAACTTTAAAGAAATTCCCTGAGCAGCCTATTACACTAGATATAGCCCTTGACACCAGGGCCATCAGCATTGTTACCGACAAAGGGAAATTTAGCGTTGTTGGTTTAAATGGAGATGAGTTTCCGGAAATCCCACAGATTGATGAAGACAAAGCATCCCGGTTACAATTGCCTGCATCCTTAGTTTTAGAGGGAATCAACAAAACATTGTTTGCTACTGCCGACGATGAGCTTCGTCCGGTTATGAATGGTATTTTGATTGAGATGTCGCCCGAAAACATGACCTTTGTTGCCAGCGATTCGCACAAGTTGGTTCGTTACCAAAGAACCGATGCCAACACTGAGTTTTCATCATCATTTATTCTTCCCAAAAAACCAGCTTCTTTTTTAAAGAACGTATTGGTTAAGGAAGATGGGGATATCAACATAGAGTTTGATGACAAAAATGCCTTTTTCCAAATGGAAAACCATAAATTGGCTTGTCGTTTGGTGGAGGGTAATTATCCAAGTTACAATGCTGTAATTCCTCAAGACAATCCCAATAAAATTATTATCAACCGTCAGGATGTTGTCAACACGCTAGGCAGGGTTTCCTTATTCTCAAACCAGGCCAGCAACCTGGTAAAACTTTCTATTGACGGAGAAGATTTAATGGTATCGGCTCAGGATATAGATTTTTCAATCTCAGCATATGAAAAACTAAGCTGCCAATACGATGGCGAACCTATAGAAATTGGATTTAAATCTGCTTTCCTTGCAGAGATTTTAGATAACATCTCATCCGAAGAAGTAGTAATGGAGTTAGCTGACCCTGCCAGAGCCGGAATCTTCTTACCATTAGAAAAAAACGGGCCGGAAGATGAATTAATGTTACTTATGCCAATGATGATCAATGCATAATCATCATCATTTCATGATATTACAAGGAGCGCAATAATGCGCTCCTTTTTTTTGCCTAAAAAATAACAATTCTAAATTAGACCCCCCTATTTCGACCAATAATCATTTTTGTTAAATTCATGCTTTCAATTTAGAAAACATTAATATCAGAAATATCATGAATAGCTTAAAAGGTACAAAAACAGAGCAGAACCTGCTTAAGGCATTTGCTGGAGAATCTCAGGCAAGAATGAGATACAACTACTTTGCTAAACAAGCAAAAAAAGAAGGATTGGAACAAATTGCAGCTCTTTTTGAAGAAACTGCAGAAAACGAAAAAGAACATGCTAAGCGTTTCTTTAAATTTTTAGAAGGCGGAATGGTTGAAATTACAGCAGCTTATCCAGCAGGTAAAATTGGCACAACCCTTGAAAACCTAAAAGCTTCTGCTGATGGCGAAAATGAAGAATGGACTGAGCTATATCCTGAATTTGCTAAAATAGCAGAAGAGGAAGGGTTTAAAGAAGTTGCCATTGCTTTTAAATTGATTGCCAAGGTTGAAGAAGCTCACGAAAAACGCTATCGTACATTATACGAGAACCTTGAAAACGGAAAGGTTTTTGAAAAAGAAGATAAAGTAGTTTGGAAATGCCGCAACTGCGGATACCTTCACGAAGGCACCAAAGCACTAAAAAATTGTCCGGCTTGTCTACACTCTCAGGCATATTTCGAAATTAAAGAAACTAATTACTAAAATAAAAAAAGGTTCCTCCCGGAACCTTTTTTTTTATCATTTCACCTATACCTAACTTTCGTTACTTCGTTAATCCATTCACCCAAACGGTAACTATCCCCTTCTGTCAATCCATGAAAGAAACCAGATTCCTTATCTGGGATATATTGAGAATATAAAGAAATCTGCTCATTAGCTTCATCCACACAACTACTGTCAACACCCCTGGCCTTCAAAAATTTATCAAGTGCAGCCCAATACACTGTCGAGCGTTCAAATTCATCTTTGCCATAGTTTTTACTAGCTGCTGCATAAATATTCCCAATTAACAAATATGGCTTTCCCCAGTCACCCTTTAGCGAAATAGACTTTTGGGCTAAGTCCTTTGCCATTGGATAATCCTTGAACTGCGCAAAAGTCAGGACAGCCAGCTCATAATAATACACTGATTTATCCGATGCCTCTGCAGCTATCTCTATGGCCTCCTTATAATAGTCCCTTGCCTTTTCAAACTCTTCTTTTTTAACAAACATTTTTGCCAGTTGATATGCTGACTTAGATGATGGGTTCAGATTATAATTTTTCTCTACTACAGTATAATACAAATCTGATTCTGTACAATTTAACTTTTCCATCAGACCTAAAACCCGGGTAACATTTTCACTATTTTCTTCATCCACCTGGTACTGATCCTGCAAAAAAGGAATCATGGAACCACAATCCCCCACGCCACTTTTTACGAGCAATTCCTCACAACCGTCCCTCACTTTTTCTTTCCTTAACTTATCATCACCACCGGATACTGCGATTTGCTTTTCCAGCAACACCGAAACAGATAAAAAATCGTTTAAAAAAACCATGCCTTCAATATCACCATAAGCCAACAAACTCAATGAAGTCTTCAGCAAATTAAACAACACAACATCTTCAGATCTGTCTCCCATCATATCAAACGATGATTTAAACAAGCCATAGGCCTCCTTCATATCCTCCAAATTACCACGCCTGTACTTAACCATATCCAGCGCCTTTCGTCCAAGAATCCACCCTTCCGGATATTTTGGATGATTTCCATAATACTTGATTCGCTGATCATATATCATCATGATAGTATCAACCACCTCGGCTTTTCGTTGGGGAGTTTGCGCAACTTTATAATAATGCTCATATAGTTTTATCCCATCAGAATATATCCTCACTCCGGCATCCGGACAATTGGTAAACATATAATTCCAGGATTCCACCGTATAATCATACATCTTCTTTTTTAAGTTTAAAACATAAATTGAATAATGCTTTAAACAAGCTATACTATCCTCTTTGCCAGAATAATTACTGGCTGAAGCTGGTTGTTGTTTCGCAAATAAGACAAGGCAAAAAGTCAACATACAAAAAGTCAAAATATTCTTTTTCATAACAAGTTTAATTTTATTTATCCTGTTTAGTGTGTTATCATATAATTCCCAAGCCAAATTATCAACTCTCTTGCCAATCAACACTATTCACTGTCTATCTAGATGTTACAACAACACACACATTCTACATCCCTAAAAAAAAGCGTCCATAAACAGGCATTAGCGTACGATTACGAACAATTTTTAAGCCTGATATATTCAATTATATTTGTAAAAAAATAGTTAACAGAAAGAATATGTCTTCAATTATCAGCTTTTTTAAAAATCAGGTAGAAAAATTTCCTGACAATCCATTATTATGGGAAAAACAAACTAACCAATTTGAGGCTACTACCTATAAAGAATCACTGGAATTGGTAAAACAACTATCCCTGGGATTAAATGCAATTGGGATAAAGAAGGATGTAAAAGCAGCCCTCTTGTCAGAAGGCAGAAACTTATGGCTATTAAGCGAGTTAGCCGTATTAAGCAACAGGGCAATAACAGTACCCCTTTCAACCAAACTAGAAGCTGACAACGATTTAATATTCAGACTAAAACACTCTGAAAGCAAATACATCCTGGTATCGGAGTCTCAGCTACCAAAAATCAGGACCTTAAAAAAAGAACTTACTAACGTAGAAAAAATCATTGTTTTTTACCCCACCCTTCAGCTTGAAGAAGATGAAATAAACATTGAAGATATTTTTACCATTGGCAAGGAAATGCTGGAGAAAGACACTGAAGCATACAACAAGCTAACCAAAGATGTACAGCCTGATGACATTGCCACCATCACCTATACATCGGGCACAACCGCCCAACCGAAAGGGATCATGCTATCTCAAAGAAACTATACAGCAAACGTAGAGCAAGCCTTTAGCTACATTGACATCCCTTCCCATTACAAAACCCTGGTTATTTTGCCATGGGACCATGCTTTTGCCCATACTGCAGCACTATATTCTTTTATGTTAACCGGGGCCAGTATAGCATCTGTACAGATTGGCAAAACCCCTATGGAAACACTAAAGAATTTCACAGCCAACATTAAAGAAATTAAGCCTCACGTATTAATGAGCGTTCCCGCCCTTGCCAAAAATTTCAAAAAGAACATTGAAAAGGGAATTGAGCAACAAGGCAATACTCTGCAAAAAATCTTCAATTTTGCACTCAATACAACCATTTGGTATAACGACAACGGCAAAAACAAAGGAAAAGGTTTCAAGGCATTTGCAAAACCTTTAATTTCGATATTCCAGAAAGTAATTTTCAATAAAATCAAAGATGGTTTTGGAGGCAACCTTCAGTTTTTTATTGGCGGAGGCGCACTATTAGACTATGAACTCCAACAATTTTTCTACGCCATTGGTATTCCTATGTACCAGGGATATGGATTAAGCGAAGCTTCTCCAATCATTTCTGCAAACACACCTTTATACCATAAACTAGGCTCTTCAGGCAAGGTTGTTAATAATCTCGAAATTAAAATCTGCGATACCGAAGGCCATTCTCTTCCCAACCTTCAGCCTGGAGAAATAGTTGTAAAGGGGGAAAACGTAATGAAAGGCTATTGGAGAAATGAAGAAGCCACTGCTGAAACGGTTAAAGAAGGTTGGTTATACACAGGCGACCTGGGTTATCTGGATGATGAAAACTACCTTTATGTAAAAGGAAGATTCAAAAGTTTATTAATTGGATCTGATGGTGAAAAATATAGTCCGGAGGGGATAGAAGAAGCATTAACAGACCATTGCCAGTTAATTGATCAGATTATGCTGTACAATAACCAAAATGCATACACAACAGCTATCATAGTTCCCAACATTGAAAAAGTGAAACAACTGATAAGTAAAAACTCAAAAGAGTCCTTATCAAATGTTATTGCGAAAATAGATGCAGAAATAAATGAATTCAAGCCTGGAGGAAAAAATGAAGCGCTTTTCCCACAAAGGTGGCTGCCATCTACCTACGCTATTGCCCACGAACCTTTTACCGAACAAAACAAGCTCATAAACAGCACCATGAAAATGGTAAGAGATAAAGTGGCCGGTTTTTTTAAGGATGAAATTGATTTATGCTATTCGCCCGAGGGCAGAAAAACAGCAAACGCAAAAAACATTGAGAACCTAAAAAAGATAATTTCATAATTCCTTTTATATAAAAAAATGGTGCATTCCCCTAAAATTTTAAATTATTAATGAAATAACTCTAAAAAACATAGCAAATATAATATGCGAAAAGATATTAAATTCTATTTTTGCATTCATATATTATTTCAACTTGTAGTGTACATTGTTAAATTGATACTGCAAAAAGAATCTTTTACTAATATACAAAACGGTTAATTTCTCATCATTCATAAAGAATTGAGTTAATTGTCAGTGATTTATTTACGTAAATAGTTTTCTTTTTACAAACTTTTTATCATTTTTACGCGTAGAAAACTTGTTTATTAAACTAATCTAAATGCAACAAAACCTGAAAAAGGCACTTATTGCTAGCATCATATTATTCACATCGATCTCTTCTTTTGGACAGTATTCTAAAAGATCAAAGATCTTTGAAGGACTTAAGATCCAACCCAAAATTGGGTTTAATATGTTCTATGGTGACTTAGTTTCTGAGAAAAGAACCAAATATACTTTAGGTGTAGCAGCAGAAAAAGAACTTAGTTGGTTTTATAATGCCCGGGTCGATTTAAACTTTGGATCCATGCAAGGAACTCAAATTCTGCCAACATCCAACTTGACTTACGCATACTTTGACAACTATTTTACACACTTAAATGTTGGGATGAGTTTCAGGCCTTTGGATTTAGCCTTAGGTTTATTTAAGCAAAGACGGTTCAATCCTTATATCATTGGACAACTGGGTGCAATGTATCATTCCACTACAGAGTATTATGGAGACGGGGCTGGTGCTGAACACCCTGATGGTTCTATATGGAGGGAAGTGAGTACAGTTACCCCAACCTTTTCGATGGGTGGTGGCGTAAACATATATTTCAAATCCAGAATCAGCTTCAATGTTGAGTTTATTGGATCGTACGCATTTGGTGATAAGATTGATGGACATGATGTATGGTATGCCGGAGACGGCAGTGAAGTTCAAACTGATGGAAACGATTTTTTCTATGTCGGAACAGTAGGTGTCAGTTACCTGTTTAATGACTCGCAATGGAAAAACTCTCCTAAATATAACAGAAAAGCTTATTTAAGGACAAGGAGTTTGTATAAAGTATCAACTAAAAAATACAAACGCCCAAAACAAGGCAAGTCCAAACGATATAAAAGATATTAATAAAAAAGGCTCCTTTAAAGGAGCCTTTTTTATTATCCTTAACTTTACTTCCGATTTTTCTCTAACTTTGACGAATATGGAACAGGGTTTTAAATTCCTTGATAAAGAAAAAGAGAAATTATGGACTTCAAAATCATTTCTGATTTCAAGCCAACCGGCGACCAACCGGAAGCAATTAACCAACTTACTAAAGGAATTGAGGATAATATTCCGCACCAGACTTTGCTCGGCGTAACAGGTTCCGGGAAAACGTTTACTGTGGCAAACGTAATTGAAAGGGTTCAGAAACCAACTTTGGTCCTCAGTCACAACAAAACACTGGCGGCTCAACTATATGGTGAGTTTAAAAACTTTTTCCCTGATAACGCCGTAGAATATTTTGTTTCGTACTACGACTATTACCAGCCGGAAGCCTACCTACCGGTTACGGATACCTACATTGAAAAAGACCTTTCAATAAATGATGAAATTGAAAAATTACGACTTAGCGCTAGCTCTACATTATTGTCAGGACGAAGAGACGTTATTGTGGTTTCGTCAGTATCTTGCTTGTATGGGATCGGAAATCCAGAAGATTTCCATGCCAACGTAACTAATATCCAGGTAGGACAAGAAATCGGAAGAAATCAATTACTAAGGAAACTGGTAGACAGCCTGTACTCCAGAAATGAAATTGAATTTAACAGAGGTAATTTCAGGGTAAAAGGAGATACTGTAGAAGTATACCCGGCTTATGCCGATGATGCCTATCGAATAGGCTTTTGGGGAGATGAAATTGAAGAGATAACAGTTTTTGATCCCATAAACGGCACAACCTTATCAAAAAGGGACAATATCTTTATCTATCCTGCCAACCTCTTTGTTACAACCAAAGAGCGCACTCAATTGGCCATAAGAATGATTCAGGATGACCTGATGGAGCAAATAACCTTTTTAAAGGATATCGGAAAACATCAGGAAGCAAAGAGACTTGAAGAAAGGGTTACTTACGACCTGGAAATGATAAGAGAATTAGGCTATTGTCCCGGCATTGAAAACTATTCGCGTTATTTTGACGGGAGAGAACAAGGCACAAGGCCATTCTGTCTTTTGGACTATTTCCCCGAGGACTTTGTAATGGTAATTGATGAAAGCCATGTTACCATACCACAAATCAGAGCCATGTACGGGGGTGACAAATCAAGAAAAGACACTCTTGTAGAACATGGATTCAGACTTCCGGCAGCACTGGATAACAGGCCGCTAAGATTTGAAGAATTTGAAACATTGATAAACAATGCCATATATGTTAGTGCCACCCCAGCAGACTATGAAATAGAAAAAAGTGAGGGGGTAATTATTGAGCAAGTCATCAGACCCACAGGCCTACTTGATCCAATTATTGAAGTAAGACCCAGTTTAAACCAAATAGACAACCTCCTTGAAGAAATAAGGGTTCGGATTGAAGAAAGAGAAAGAATCCTTGTTACTACACTAACAAAAAGGATGGCAGAAGAACTTTCTTCCTATCTTAAAAAGCTGGATATTAAATGCGAATATATACATTCAGATGTTGACACTCTTGCAAGGGTAGAAATAATGGAAAATTTAAGAAAAGGGATATTTGATGTATTGGTAGGTGTTAATTTACTTAGAGAAGGTCTTGACCTACCCGAAGTATCTCTTGTGGCAATATTAGATGCCGACAAAGAAGGATTTTTAAGATCAGAACGCTCCCTCACCCAAACAGCAGGAAGGGCTGCCAGAAATATAAACGGCCTTGTAATCATGTATGCAGATACGGTTACGCAATCCATGCAAAAAACAATTGACGCCACAAATCACAGAAGAGAGAAACAGTTGTTTTACAACGAAAAACACGGAATTACGCCACAACAAATAACAAAGAAACAAACTAACATACTTGCTAAAGGCATTGAAGAAAATGCCTATATAGAACCTGAAAACATAGAAATTGCAGCAGATCCAGTAGTGGAATACATGAATAAAGATGGCTTATTAAAGGCCATTGAAAAAGCTAAGAAAGCCATGCAAAAAGCATCAAAAGAACTTGATTTTATTACTGCTGCACAATATCGGGATGAGATGTTTAAACTGCAACAATTACTTAAAGAGCGGTAATCTATAAACAAACCCTCCAGCCAACAGGAACAATACCTGTTGGCTAAAAGATTCATACTAAGTATTATTATTTCTCCATTTCTTTGTATACAAGAGCACTTGCACCAACAATAGCAGCATCTCCACTATCTAATTCTGATGGAAGGATTTGTATCTTATCCTTAAAAATTGGCAACAAATGCTCTTCCATACTCTCTTTAGTTGGTTTAAAAATATAGTCTCCGGCAGCTGTTGGCCCCCCAAACAAGAAAATCGCTTCAGGACTTAGATGATGCACTGTATCTGCCAACCCCTGTCCAAGATACTTTCCTGTTAGTTCAAAAACCTCTAATGCAACTTTGTCACCTTGTTCGGCCGCATCATAAATAGCCTTTGAATCCAACTCTTTAAATGATTTATCAGCCAACAGGCTGTCTCCTGCATTATATTTAGCCATCAGCTCAAATGCGGTTCTTTTCATTCCCGGTGCAGAACAATAAGCTTCCAAATGCCCTTTAGAACCACATCCACATAACCTACCATCAGGTATCAATGTAGTATGTCCGCATTCTCCTGCAAACCCGTCATGTCCATATACCAAATCACCGTTTACAACCAAACCACTTCCTACTCCCGTACCTAAAGTGTACATTACAAAGTTTTTCATCCCCTTAGCACCACCATAAATCATTTCGCCAATTGCTGCCGCATTTGCATCATTTGTTAATGCTATATAATCTAATTCCGGGAAACGCTTTTTTAACAAATCAACCAAAGGCAATACTCCCTTAAAGGATAAATTTGGAGCATATTCAATCGTTCCATTATAATAATTTCCGTTAGGAGCCCCTACTCCAACTCCTAAAACAGTAAGAATTTCTTCAGTAGAATTAATAAGTTTTCGGATTGCGGCTGCAAGGTCATCCATATATTTTTCAATATCTCCATGACCCGGTGTTGGGATTGAGCCCTTAGCCACAACCTTTCCACTTTCATCAACAATTCCAATAGCAGTATTTGTACCACCAATATCTACTCCTACAGATACTTTTTTCATCTTAATTTCTTTTTGATTTTATACCTTAAATAATTTTTCCAAGCACAGGCAAGCCAAATGTATTAAAAAAAAAGGTGCTCTGCAATATTAAAAAAAGGTAAGCCAATTGAACATTCCAACCGACTTACCTTTAGGGGTAAAAAGCAACTTCTTTTTAATAAAACCTCCAGGTGACACACTCTTAAAATATATTTCATTTTAAAGGCACACACCTGGATAATAAAAGTCTATATAAATTCACTTTATTTTTCCCAAAGGCTTTCCATTTCCTCTAGGGTCTTCCCTTTTGTTTCAGGAACAAATTTCCAAACAAATAAGGCAGCAAAAACGCCCATAACACCATATATCCAGAATGCAAATCCATTGTGAAATTTATCTGTCAACCAAGTACTATCATTCATCATTGGAAACGTCCATGACACCAACCAATTTGAGATCCACTGGCAAGCTACAGCAATAGCCAAAGCTTTACTTCGTATCTTATTTGGAAATATTTCAGCTAACAACACCCAACAAACAGGCCCCCAACTAACAGCAAATGATGCCGTATAAAGCAACATACAAACCAAGGCTGCTATTCCTACACTTTTAGAGAAAAACAAGGTTCCTAAAATAACCATTGAAAAGGCCATTCCTACGGCACCAATAATCATTAATGGCTTACGACCAAACTTATCCACAGTTACGATAGCCACGATGGTAAATGTCAGATTAATTATACCAACAATAATGGTTTGCAGCAGGGCTCCATTCGTCCCCGAACCCATTTTCTTGAAAATTTCAGGAGCATAGTATAACACAACATTAATACCAACAAACTGCTGAAATGCCGATAACAGTATACCTATTACAATAATACCCACACCATATGAAAACAGCTTTCCAGAATGGCTTTCAACGGTATTCTTGATCTCAGATAGAATATCCTTAGCACGGTCAATTCCATTGATTTTCCCCAATACCTTAAGCGCCTTATCATCCTGTCCATTAAGAGCCATATATCGAGGTGTTTCAGGAACAAAGAAAAGGCACACCAAAAACAATCCTGCCGGTATCATCTCAGAACCAAACATATATCGCCACCCTATTTGATTTAACCATTGATCATCTCCTGAACTTGCAATTCCATAGTTGACAAAATACACAACCAACATACCAAAAATGATAGCAAACTGATTAAATGAGACTAAGGTTCCCCTTTTTTCCGCCGGGGCAATCTCTGATATATACATTGGAGAAATCATTGACGCCAAACCAACACCAATACCTCCAATAATTCTATAAATAATAAAATGCGTTACAAACGTATGATCAGCTTCTCCGAAAGGACGGATGCCCATCTCAGGGAACATCGACCCCAAAGCTGAAATAAAAAATAAAATTGCGGCAACAACCAAGGTGTTTTTTCGTCCATATTTAGAACTTAGCACACCACCAAGGATACCCCCAATGATACACCCAATCAGTGCACTGGAAATGATAAATCCTTTCAAAGAATTTGCTGCCGTTTCTTCAAGCCCAAGCGGCTCAACAAAGAAACTTCCTAACGACGATGTTGTACCAGATATAACCGCTGTATCATATCCAAACAACAACCCTCCAAGTGTTGCAACCAGTGTGAGTAACATGATATAGCTTGTACTTTTTCCTTTTTCCATAGGTATAATTCTAGAATGTTTTAGACTGTGATTTTTAGGTGATTTTTTTTATACAGACTGATTAACACAGAAACTCTGGCCGGTGATCAATCCAGGCCAGAGTATTCTTCTGTCTTAACAACAATCTACATATACCAATTTAAAATTTGCTCATAAAGTTCTTGCTTTCCGCTTGTCACAGCAGGCTCACCCACTTCCTTACCTATTTTATACAGATCTTCAAGAGTTAATTTACCGGCAGCAAAATCTGCTCCATTTCCTGAGTTGAATGAAGCGTAACGCTGGTTTCTCATTTTCATATAATCCGACTCAGTAAGAATTCTATCTGCAATCACCAAAGCTCTTGCAAAAACATCCATTCCACCAATGTGAGCAATAAACACATCTTCCAAATCGGTTGAGTTACGACGAACCTTAGCATCAAAATTAACACCTCCATGTGTAAACCCACCAGCCTGAAGAATCTCAAGCATTGCCGCAGTAGTTTCTGTTATATTTGTAGGAAACTCATCAGTATCCCATCCATTTTGATAATCACCTTTATTTGCATCAATTGACCCTAACATATCATTATCAGCAGCTACTCGTAATTCATGCTCCATGGTATGCTGAGCTAGAGTAGCATGGTTTACCTCAATATTCAATTTAAAGTCTTTATCCAAACCATAGTTTCTTAAGAAACCAATCACTGTATGAGCATCAAAATCATATTGATGTTTACTTGGTTCCATTGGTTTTGGCTCAATAAAGAAAGTACCGGTAAAACCTTGCTTACGGGCATAATCACGAGCCATACCCAACATGCGACCCAGGTTATCCAATTCTTGCTTCATATTTGTATTATGAAGACTCATATAACCTTCTCTTCCTCCCCAGAATACATATCCTGTACCACCTAAAGCTATAGTAGCATCAATTGCATTTTTAATTTGAACTCCCGCATTAGCAATCACATTAAAATCAGGATTTGTAGCGGCACCATTCATATAACGCGGATCTGAAAATACATTTGCAGTACCCCATAATAATTTAACTCCGGAAGCAGCTTGCTTTTCTTTAGCCACCTCAACTATCTGAGCCAGTTTTTTCTCAATTTCTAAAACAGAACCTCCTCCTACTAAATCTGTATCATGGAAACAATAATGAGGCACCCCAAGTTTTGTTATAAACTCAAACGCTGCATCCATTTTTTGTTTTGCAGCATCCATTTCAGAAGAAGCAATGTCCCATGCAAACTTTTGTGTCCCTGAACCAAACGGATCTCCACCATCACCACAGAATGTATGCCAGTATGCAATTGCAAAACGCAAATGCTCTTTCATTGTCTTCCCGGCAACAACCCTGTTTTCATCATACCATTTAAAAGCCAAAGGATTCTTCGATTCTGGTCCCTCAAACTTAATTTTTTCAATACCTTTAAAGTATTCCTTATTACCAATTAAAACATCCATGATATTAAATTTAAAAGAATGATTATTTTATAATTTATTAAGTGCTATTTTCCAATTCTCATAGGCCTCCTGAGTGGCCTCTGAATCTGCCATAGAAGGCTCTGTTTGCCCCACTTTCTTTAACCCACCAAATGCATCTTCAAATGAAGCATAAATATTAGCCCCAACACCAGCTCCTCTTGCTGCACCCACTGCGCCGTCAGTATTATATAACTCTATAGTAGCTCCTGAGATATTTGACAAAGTATTTTTAAACAGATCACTGAGGAACATATTTGCCTTTCCGGCTCTGATCACATTGGTTTCAATGCCCATTTCACCCATTATATCCATACCGTATTTAAACGAGAATGCAATTCCTTCTTGTGAGGCACGATAAAAATGCGCTGGTGTATGTATATTAAAGTTCAAATGGTTGATCTGTGAACCATAATCAACATTCTTTAGTATCCTTTCTGATCCGTTTCCAAATGGAAGTATTGTTAACCCCTCGGAGCCTATGGGAATACTTGCGGCCATTTCATTCATTTCAGTGTAAGAAACTTCTTTTCGACCTAGATTCTTATTCATCCATGAATTTAAAATGCCAGTACCATTTATACATAAAAGAACCCCCATACTTGGATCAGGTAGCTGATGGTTCACATGGGCAAAAGTATTAACTCTTGAATCATCGTCATAAACTGTACGATCAGTAACTCCATATACAACACCTGAAGTACCTCCTGTTGCAGCTACCTCACCCGGATTTAACACATTCAGCGAAAAAGCATTATTAGGCTGATCACCAGCCCTGTAAGTAACCTTTACCCCTTTTGGCAAACCAAACTCATCTGCAATATGATCCAATACTGTTCCCTGATCAGAAAACGAGGTTGTAATTTCAGGAATCATAGCTGAATCAAATCCATAATAATCCATTAATTTATTTGAGACGTCATCTTTAGGAAACTCCCAAAAAATTCCTTCTGACAAACCCGATGCAGTTGTTAATATCTGGCCGGTTAGTCTATAGCCAATATAATCTCCTGGCAACATTACTTTATGAATACGACTGTATAATTCAGGTTCATTGTCCTTAACCCACTTTAACTTAGAAGCAGTAAAATTACCTGGAGAATTCAAAAGATTTTGCAAACACCAATCTTCACCAATCTCAGTAAAAGCCCTATTCCCAATCTCGGCAGCCCTGCTATCGCACCAAATAATTGAAGGACGTAAAACTTCACCTTCATTATCAACAATCACCAATCCGTGCATTTGATAAGATATACCAATGGCTTTAATTTGATCTTTTTTAACTTCGTTACCAGATAAAGCTTTAGCACAAGCTTTCTTCAAGTTTTGATACCATAATTCCGGATCTTGCTCTGCCCACCCCGGTTGATTTGCCACAATTGTCATTTCCTTTTCAGGATACTGAGCTGAAGAAACTGTTTCTCCTCTCTCTACATCAAGTATGGATACTTTTACTGATGAACTTCCAATATCAAATCCTAATAACTGCATCGTAATTTTTTTATCTGTTCTGTCCTGTTCTGTTTGCAAATTTAAATAATAATATTTTCCCTGCAAGAAAAAAAGTGATTATTTATTGTTTTTCATGGTTTTGACGGAAATTTACTCTTTAAGAACGGGGAAGAAATCCAATAAAAAGAAAAAGAAGTAGCAATATAACACTTAACAGCCGTTTATATGCCAGTTCTATTAGCCTCTTCCCTGAAACAGCTCAGGGAAAGCTATAAGAACACTTAGGACTGGTTTCGGCCCATATTCGGATACCATAACCGAACCCTATCCGAACACAACCCGAACA
>NZ_JAPDPI010000056.1 GCF_026013615.1 Plebeiibacterium marinum | reverse complement strand
GTAGTAACAAGCGATCAAGCTAAAGCGCAGCGTCCTAAAGGCGCAGCCGTCCTATCAGCTATTGGCTATTGACCAATGCCCTGATTCATACGGATCCGATCTTAATTGCAAGGTGCTTATAAAGATCGGATCCGGGGAAATGTTGTTCCTGAGAAAAAATGCTGTAGTAACAAGTTATCAAGCTAAAGCGCAGCGTCCTAAAGGCGCAGCCGTCCTATTAGCTAATGGCTATTACCTATTACCCTGATTCATACGGATTCGATCTTATTTACAAGGTACTTATAAAGATCGGATCCGGGGAAATGTTGATCCTGAGAAAAAATGCTGTAGTAATAAGCGATCAAGCTAAAGCGCAGCGTCCTAAAGGCGCAGCCGTGCTATCCGCTAATGGCTAATGTGAGGTGGGTGTTAAGAAAGTTTTAAACCATTTTCCTGAGTATTTTACAGTTCTTTTTTGGGTTTTAAAATCGTTATAAACCAATCCAAATCTTGGTTCAAATCCTTCTTTCCATTCAAAATTATCTACCAATATCCATCCATGCTGCAAAATGAGCATTTTCATTTGGGGGAGTCATATTTACAAAACCTGACACAATTTTGTTTTGGTTTACTATTAATGGGGTTGTTTTTTTATTAAGAGCAATAAAGTCATTCCATTCTCTCGGCTTAAAGGATCCAATCCTCCATGCTCCTTTAGAGGCTTTATGAACAAATTTTGGGACATTGATATTGACAACACCCATATTATACCGCCAGTTTATATCAACGCAGGGGTGTATTTTTGTTGTGTCACCATCTTTGTAAACTATGGCATCAATACCTATGGGGCCTTCATAATATTGGTGGGGGTTTATGGTTTTAATACTTTCTGTTAATATAGATGCAGTTTCATTTAATAGGGCCCTGTTTAAAAAGCATGAAATCTCACTCTCCTTGTGTGGCCAATTAATATTTCCTCCTATGAAATGCCCTTTGGCATCATTATTAAAAAATGACACTCCGTTGAAATCAATTTGTCCGTTTCTTTTTATTTCCATCTGAAACGAGAAATCAAAAACCTTATCTAAGAGCGGTTCTGCGGTTATAAAGCCCTGTTGGTTTAGCGCCCCCTGTATCCAGGGATAGTTTATTGCCAGATTGTTTTGGGGATTAATCACATGAATGCCTCTTCCTGAGCTACTCCATGGCATTTTTATAATGGCAATTGGATTTGAATTTATCCATTGTTCGAACTCTTTTAAGGAGTACAGGTTTATGGCAGGATTTTTTATGGAGATACATGCATGGTTATTATAATGGTTGTGTATATATTTTTGGATGGTGTTGGCAGAGTTTCGGCTAAAAAACATTTTGTGTTCCTGATTCCAGATGTAGTTTGGTGAGGTTTTAAACTCCCGGCTGCATATTTCCTTAACGCTTTTGTATTTTTGGTGTATCACCTGATTCCAGCTCCATGGCTTTATTGCTTCAATATTTGATGTTTTCAATAAGGAATTTATAGGAGCATATTTTATTTTGGGGAGTCCCAGTTGTTGCCAAAAATTCAGGAAATCTTCATCAGGCGTATTTTCCATTAAAACAGCATCCCCTGTTGAAGCAAAGTAGGAAGGCAGGAAAGCCAGATCCTTTTCAAAAGACCTAAGATTTTTTGGGGGCATATAGCTGTTGGTTCCATTTGCCAGTGCCAGCTCTCCGGTGGGATTGAATATATATAAACTGCTCATTTAATAATTTTATGGCGCAAAAATAATAAAAGGAATTAAGCGGTATACATAAAAAGAATACCTGATTTTATACAGCTTTTTTCGGTGATAATATTCATAGTACAAAAGAGAATTATTCTGCTATTTTGCTAGAGTTAAATTTTAAGTAATAATAAATAATTCACTTTAATTATAAAGCCATGATAATAGGAGTTCCAAAGGAAATTAAACCTGCTGAAAACAGGGTTGGAATGACGCCTGCAGGTGTTTTAGAGATGACTAAGGCTGGTCATACAGTATATGTGCAATCGGGAGCAGGAACAGGTACTGATTTTTATGATGAAGATTATGAAAAAGCAGGTGCCAGGATTTTACCTACTATAGAAGAGGTATATGCTATAGCCGATATGATTGTTAAGGTAAAAGAGCCCATTGAACCGGAATATAAGTTGATTAAAGAGAACCAGCTGTTGTTTACATACTTCCACTTTGCTTCGTGCGAGCCTTTAACAAAGGCCATGATAGAGCAAAAGGCTATTTGTTTGGCTTATGAAACTGTAGAAACTCCAGACAGAAAGCTTCCATTATTGGTGCCTATGTCAGAAGTTGCAGGACGGATGGCAACACAGGAAGGGGCTAAGTATTTGGAGCGTTTTTATGGTGGACGCGGTTTGTTGTTGGGAGGAGTTCCAGGTGTGCCTCCGGCAAAAGTATTGGTGATCGGTGGTGGTGTAGTGGGTACTCAAGCTGCCAAAATGGCTTCTGGTATGGGTGCTGATGTAACCATTATGGATCTAAATATCGATCGTCTTAGGTATTTAGACGATGTAATGCCTGAGAATGTAAATACATTAGTTCCAAACGAGATGACGATCCGTGAAGCTGTTAAGGATTTTGATGTGATCATTGGAGCAGTACTTATCCCTGGAGCAAAAGCGCCTAAGTTGATTACAAGGGACATGCTTCCAACTATGAAGCAAGGGACGGTTCTTGTTGATGTAGCCATTGATCAGGGTGGATGTTTTGAGACTTCAAAACCTACAACACACCAGGATCCAACATATATTATTGATGATGTTATACATTATACTGTAGCAAATATGCCGGGAGCAGTGCCATTTACTTCTACGTTGGCCTTAACCAATGCTACTTTACCATATGCTTTGCAATTGGCAAACAAGGGGTGGCAGAAAGCTTGTAATGAAAATTCAGCCCTTAAACTTGGATTGAATATTGTTAAGGGTGATGTGGTATATAAAGGTGTTTCTGAAGCATTTGATTTACCATATGTTCCGGTAGAAGAAATACTAAATAAATAAAAGCAAATTCATTTTGGTTATACAAGATGATTTAAATAGGTGATAATCACTTAAAAGCCGGCTTGAGGGGTAAGCCGGCTTTTTTAATGTTCATATATTTTTATCAGTATTGTTGAGCCCAGGTTTTTGTTCCCTTTGTTTTTGATGGTATGCCAACCATCTTTCTTCAGATTTTTTTTTATGGCTCCATTTAATATGCCGTGAGCCACCAGAATTGATGTTTCTTCATGTTGGGCCAGTTCAACCAGCTTTAATGAGGCATTTTTTGCTCTGGATTTCGCTTCTTTATAGCTCTCAATGCCATTTCGTTTTGCTCCTAGTGCCCAGGTTCCCCTGCTTATTATTTGCCATACGGGAAGGGGCAGGATTATAAAGGAAGGTGCTTTTATAATTTTGTTTTCGAATTCGCGGAACAGGCTATCAGGCACAATAGGGTAGTTATCATCAAATATAGAATGCGCAGTTTCTTTCGACCTTCTTAAGGTTGAACAGTAAATGGTATGTTTATGCAGCAAGTTGTTTTTGACGGAAGAAGTATCGAAAGCAATTATTGGGGCTGTATTATAATTGCTAATGTATTGGTTGGCCCCTTTTGATGAATACAACCATTTTTTTTTGATCTGAGGCTTAGCATGCCTGATTAGATATATTTGCCTGAGCGCTTTATTGTGTGTGGTTAGAGATTGTTTTAGCTGTGGATTTATTTCATCGATACAAGTTGTTGCCGGGCAAGCGTTTTTGCTTTTATAAACCTTTGATATATTGTTCAAAGAACTAAGTGGTTTACTTGATGAGCAACTAATAAATGTAGTTGTAATTAAGCAAAACAGTATGAATTTATAGTTTAAGAATAAAGATTTTATCATAAGCCGGTATCTGTATAAATTGAGGCTAAAAAAATAATGTGTTTACTTATTATTGTCATAAAGTCTATTGATATGACTTCTTTGTTACAGAATCCATAAACTAAAAAACACTTTGAACCCGGTACAATATGCGCTACAAATATATCTAAAGAATTTGATAGGAATACATATTCATTTTAAAAAAGATAAAAGAAGCAAGTAGTGATTTCTTTAATAAAACAGGATAAGTTTCGAAATTTTATGTCCTTGCTTTAATATTTCCCTAAAAAGATTAATTTTGTTCACTTTATAGCTATAGTATAGTAAAATAATTCAAATTTAACACATGAACATATTTCAAAACCAATACTGGTTTATATTTTTATTTGTAGCCTTATTTACATCCTGTATTCCTCAAAAAGAAACCATATACCTGCAAGACAAGGAATCGGAAATGGAATTTAAAGAACTTACTGAGATTACCGGGAAATATATTCTCCAAACCAATGATTATTTATTTATCAGAGTATCTACATTTGATCCTAAAATATCAGAATTTTTCAATACTTCACAGGGTAACAACATAAACTCATCAAATCTGCAAAATGGGAGTACGCTTTTTATGTATGTGATAGATGATGAGATGAATATAGATTATCCTTATGCAGGAAAAATCAATTTACAAGGGTGCAACATCTTTCAGGCAAAGGCCAAAATCAGGGAGGCTTTAAAACCGTATGTAAAAGATGCCAATATATTAGTGAGGTTGGGTTCCAATTCGTACACTATATTAGGAGAGGTGAAGAGCCCGGGAACACAGCGTATGACGAAAGATCAGATCACCATTTTTGAGGCCATAGGGCAGGCAGGTGATTTAACTCCGGTTGCCAAAAAGAGAGAGCTTACTGTTGTAAGGCCTGTTTCAGGTGGAAAATCAAAGACTTTTAAGGTAGATATCACGGATCATAAAATTATTGATTCAGAGTATTACTATATCTATCCAAATGATTTTATTTATGTTAAACCAATGAGAGCTAAACAATTTGGTATTGGAGAGTCGTTTAGTTTAGGCGTGTTGTCTACTTTATTAAGTTTTACTGTTACCATTATTGCTTTAACACGATAATCCCTGTCCCTAAGCCCCTTCATAATGAATAATAATTCTAATACTAAAGATTTTTCAGATACAGGATTTACTGTAAACCTTGATTATAAGAAACTTTTAAGAGATGTTTTGCACTATTGGTGGTTGTTTTTAATAACCATTCCCATAGCCATCGGCAGTGTAAATGTTATACATAGGTGGGTTACGCCAATATACAGTGCTTCCATGCGGATATTAATGGAAGAGCGAGGAACGGATAGGCCGCAAAATGAAATGATGGAGGGGTTCGGACTTACCCCGGGGCTGCGGAATGTTGATAATCAGCTGGCATTGCTAACCTCATGGGATATGGTTAACAAAGCTATTGATAACCTTGATTTTAATGTTTCCTATTATGCTAAAGGTAATGTTAAAACAACAGAGATTTACCCTGCTTCAAGTTTTGTCGTGGAGTTTGATTCGCTTCATAATCAATTAATAGGGGCTCATTTTTATATAAAACCCTTGTCGGATAAAGATTTTGAGTTGCGTTTTCATGGTGGAGGCACGGGGTGTTATAATTACATCAGCCATCAGGTTTCGTCAGGGGCTGATGATAAGGAGTACGTTGAAAACGGAAGAAATGGAGAATGGATAACAACCAAGTGGTTTAGGTTTAAAGTAAAGTACAATCATCTTAACAATGGGGAGATGGAAAACTACTTTCAGTTTAACCATCCCAATTCCTTGGTAAGTAAATATGTTGGTATTTTACGGGCCTCAAAAATGAGTGAGAGCTCTTCAATAATCAGTATGTCGATTACTGGCGATAACAGAACTAAAAATATAAAGTTTTTAAATACCCTTGCCGATGTTTTTATTGCATCTAACCTTGAAAAGAAGAATCAAATAGCCATTAATACCATTGATTTTATCGAATCACAACTGGTAAATATCAGTGATTCGTTAAGCAATACAGGTTCTGAGCTTAGTAATTTCAGGACTTCTAATCGAATCCAGAGTATTTCTTCAAAAGCTGATTATCTTTTAGATAAGCTTCAGGATATTGAACAGAATACCGCCGGTTTGATCATATCCCAGAATTACTTAGATTATCTATCCAATTACTTTAAGTGTGATACCTTGGATAATAATATTTTAGCTCCTGCTGTTTATCAAACCGAAAACCAGTTGTTTGCCGGCCAGATACAGAAAATAATGGAATTGAATACGCAAATGTTATCGGTTTCGAAACCTTTGGGGGGCGAAAGTATTAACCCGGTTATGGAGCAGCTTCAAAATGATATGGAGATTGCTAAAAGTGTATTGCTGACTACCATAAGTAATCAAAAAGAAGTTTTAAAAGCCGAGATAAAACGCAATAATAGTGAGCGGTTAGATTATGAACAGGCGCTATATAGCCTGCCGGAAACCGAGCGCAAATTGTTGGGAATTGAGCGTAAATTTCAACTGAACAATGAAGTTTATACTTTTTTATTGAGGAAGCGGTCGGAAGCTCAAATACAGAAAGCATCCAATACTCCGGATCATCAGGTTTTAGAAAAAGCCCGAAGTGGGGGTATGGTGTATCCAAATATGAAGGGTAATTATCAAAAAGCTTTTATTGCCGGTGTTCTTATCCCTTTGTTATTGTTGGTGGTTCGGCAGTTGTTGAATAACAAGATAACTACTGCTGATGATGTAAAGAAACTGACTGATTTGCCGGTGATAGGACAGGTAATACACAGCTCAAAAGAGGAAACCAATGTGGTTAAATATCATCCCAAGTCGGTTGTTACCGAGACTTTTAGAAGGGTTAGGACCAGGTTGGATTTTATGGTAAAGGGAAAAGACTCTCCTATTATTACCATAACGTCTTCTATGCCGGGTGAAGGGAAAACCTTTTGTGCGTTGAACCTGGCCTCAGTATTTGCCCTTGCCGGGAAAAAGACCATATTAATTGGCTTTGATATGCGTAAACCAGGTTTAAATAAAGTATTGGATTTGCATAACCACGATGGCTTGTCCAATTACCTTATCGGCAAAGTAAACCTGGAAGATGTTGTGATACCAGCGCCATCGGGACTTGAGAATCTGTATGTGCTGCCATCAGGTGCTATTCCTCCCAATCCGTCAGAGTTAATTACATCGGAGAGAACGAAACTTATGTTTGAGGAACTCAAGAAACAATACGATTTTATAGTGTTGGATTCTCCTCCAATGGGTGTGGTGGCAGATCCGTATTTGCTGGCAAGATTATCGGATAGTGTCGTGTTTTTGGTACGCCATAACCATTCTGTTCGTGAAGTTTTTGCTCATACCATCCAGAATCTACGAAATGAAGGTATCAATAATGTAGGGATTCTACTGAACGACCTTAATGTAAAACAAGGTGGGTATGGTTCTCATTATGGATATGGTTACGGTTATGGCTATGGTTATGGTTACGGCCATGGCTACTATGAGGAGGATTAATTTGACTGGTTATATATTACATTAATTCGTTAAGTTTTTGTAAGGTTTAATCTTTAGAATTTTAATATTAATAATGTATTTTGTATAAGATGTTGGAACTTAGGTTATTGACAAATAAACTAATGACCAATGACTAAAAACTAACGAACTATCGATATTAGATCGATAGACTTAAGATAAGAGGCTAATTCCAGGCGATTTGCAATTAACAAGTGCCTGAAAGTGCCTCGGTATTGTCTATGTGATTTAAAAGCTTTCTTTTATGAAGCTACCTTCTTCTTCATCTTGAGTTACCTGTAGATATAACGGAATCTCTTGCTGTAATTCTTCCACATGAGAGATTATACCTACAATCCGGTTTTCTTTTCTAAGGCTTTTTAAGGTGCTGAAAACAACATCTAACGATTCTTTGTCAAGGGAGCCAAAGCCCTCGTCTAAAAAGAAGAAGTTTTGTTCTGTTTGAGTGATGCTCTGAACATTATCAGCAAGGGCTAAAGCCAATGCTAAAGCGGCCTGAAATGTTTGCCCTCCCGATAGGGTTTTTGCACTTCGTAGTTTCCCTCCGTTTAAAAAATCCCTTACAATGAAATTGTTGTCCTCACTCAATTCGAGACTGAGTTTTTGTCGTGTCATCTTAAAAAAACGTTCATTGGCTGCGGAACAAAGGTTTTGGAGATATACCGACGAAACATAGTTAACGAATCCACTTCCGTAAAACAGTTTTTTTATTGTTTTTATATTGTCGGCCCTCAGGGTTAAGGCCGATAGCTTTTTGTCAAGTTCTTTTTTGATGTTCAGCTTATTTCTTAAATCATCAAGTAAAACTTTGCTTTCTCCTAGTTTTATATTGAATGCATTGATTTCACTAACTATGGTTTTAAGGGATTCCTGATGTGCAATATGGTCTTCTTGTCTATAGGTTTTGTTTTTTAATTGTTCCTGTAGTTCAGAAACCTTATTGGCTACCAGTTCATTTTCTTTATTAAAATCAGAAATGGTCTTTTTGACTCCATCAATATCGATATTTTGCAAAAGGATTTGTTTTATAGTGCTGGCATCCGAAAATGATGATTCCTTTATTTTGACCTCCAATAGTTGTTTTTGATTAATAAGGTCATTTTGTTCGTTTTTTAAAAACGTTTGATTGGCATTTAGGTTTCCCTCTTGCTGATCCACCTTTTTTCTTATCTCTTCAATGTCTTTTTGGAGTGCAGTATATTGCTTTTGGGTGTTGTTTATATGGGCTTCAATTTTTGTATGCTCCTCGCTTAGCTGCTGGTTAGTGTAAGGCGCATATTTGGTTGCAAATTTCTCTGAAATTTGTTGATTCAATAACTTAATTGATGTGTCGTGCGATTCAACTTCTTTCTGAATTTTAAGCAGTTCAGCCTGAAAGCGTTCTTTGTTTTTTTGCAGGTTGCTATGGCTGGTTTTTATGGCAGCGTGTTCGTTTTCCAGATTTTTTATAAGCTTTTCATTTTGGTTGGCTGTGGATATGGTTTCCTTAACCAGACTTTGGTCTTTATATTTTAGTACAATATTTTTTTGATGTTGCTTTTGTTGTTCAACTAAGTTGCTGTATTTGTGTTGTAAGGTACTGATTTGTGTTTTGATAGGTGTTAGGGTAAGTAGTAAATTACTTACCTGTTGGTGTTGTTTATTTAAGTTCTTTATTTCATTTTCTTTTTGAGCTTTTTCTTTTCTTAATTGGTCAACTTTTAAAGTGAGCTCATCATTGTTGAATGGGGCAGGGTGGTGCTCTGATCCACAGAGAGGACAAGGTGTTCCATCTTCAAGGTTTTGGGCAAAGTTTTTTAGTCCTGCATGAATTATCCATTTCTCCAATTGCACGTTTAGTCCCGAAAGCTTTTGTTCTTCAATGTTTATTTGTGCTTTTATCTGATCGGGCCAGTTGTCGTAAGCTTTCTTTTCTAAATTGCCGTGGTTGATTGTTGAATGAATGGAATCCAGATTGGAATAAACCATTTCTGTACTATCTGAGAGCTTTTTTATCTCTGCAGTAATTTCATTGGTGTTTTTGCTATAAGTATCATTTTCCAGATGCCATTGTTGTGCTTTGCTTAATTCTTCAATGTTGGGAAGGGAATCCCTGAAGGATTTTATTTTTTCTGCAACAGTGGTTTCCTTTAGCTCGGATTGGGCAAGCTGACCGGTAACTTTTTCTACTTCCTGCTCGCCTTTTTTAAGTCTTGAAGTTTCTTTAGCTATTTTTTCTTTTAGTATGGCTATATCTGATAATTTACGGATGTCATCCAGTTCTTTGTGGTAATCATTGAGTTTATCGTATTCTGTTTTGGTTTTGTTGAAATCAATACTTTTTATTTCAAGTGTATTATTGTGTTCCTTTAGCTTATCGGTGTTTTCTTTAATGCTTTTCTCTAAATCAGTAATTTTATTATTGTGCTTGGTAATGGACTCGCATATGCTTTTAAAATGGATGGCACAGTATTCATATTCCTTTATGTTTTTTTCAAGCTGGTCAATATCTTGCTTTTTTGTTTTAAGCAGTTCTTCCCTGGAAGCATATTCTTTAAGTTTAATGGTTAACTCTTGTAGCCTGTCAAACTCTTTTACTATATCTAAAAGGGTTTTGTGTTTGCTATTAAGGCTGGTTAATGTGTTTTCAATCTCAGTTTTGCGGGTTTGTATTTCTTTAAACTGGTTTTCTGAAATATCGCCTATTTGTTCCAGATTTCCTTTAATGGTTTGAATGATCTCATTGTTTTTATCTTCAACCTTTTTGGCTTTACTGTACAGTTCGTATTTGTCAAGCTGGAACAATTCCTTCATCATCCTTGTCCTGTCGGTATTGGGCAGTTGGATAAATTCCTGAAATTTGCCCTGAGGGATGATAATAGTTCGTTTAAAGTTATTGTAGCTCAGACCAATGGTTTCCTCCAGTTCATTTTTGTCAATGGGAACAAATTCTTCGTTTATTTTTTTGTAGGCAGTACGTGATATGGTTCTTACTTCCTCAAAATTTTTACTGTTTCTTTTACCCTGGACTATTACCTTGTAGTGATCAAGGTTTGTGCCAGTTACAAAATCAAATTCAATAAATAACTGGTCCGACTTCAGGTTCATTAAGTTGTAGTTTGAATTGTCCCCCTTTTTGTCGAACCGGTCTGTTTTACCATATAATGCATAAGTAATGGCATCCAATATAGAGCTTTTCCCACTTCCTACAGTGCCAAAAATTCCAAACAAATGATTGTCGCTAAGTTTTTTGAAATCTATGGTTTGTCTTTTCTGATATGAAAAGATGCCTTCTATTATAAGTTTAATGGGTATCATATTATAAAGTGCTATTCTGAAAGGATCTCGTTAAATAAATCTAATATCTCAACATTCGGGTCCATGCCAATGGAGGTATTAAAGTAATCGATAAACAGATTGTTCATATTTTTATTGATGTCGACAGATTTTTTTGAGCCATCCTGTGCCGACTGGAAGTTTTTTACCTGCGGTATTAATGTGATAATGCCCGGATGTATGCTGTTTAAATGCCGGCGGTCTTTGGCGGTCATGTAATTGTCGGTTTCTACGGTAAGCTCAATCAATGCCTCCTGGTTGCTTTTTAAAATTTCTTCTGCCTCTTGCATGTCCCTGGCCTTAAAGCGCAATAGTTTTTTTCCTGCATTGAGTGTTGTGAAGGTTAAAACCGCTTTTTGGTTGGGGTATAACTCAGCAATGGCTACATGTTTTTCCTGATTTGCCTCTGCAAAGGAATAGGAAATAGGGCTGCCGGAATATACAATAGGATAGGGTGTGGACTCCACTATTTGTTTTCGGTGCAAATGCCCAAGAGCAGCATATTGAATATGGGGAGGAAAGTCTTCCGTAAAAATAGCCTGGGCTCCTCCAACGTGTAAAATTGGCTTCTCGTCGTCAGGTTCTTCTGGTATGTTGTTCCCTTTTTTTATAACGAACAGATGTGTGGCCAAAATATTTACCCCTTGATCATTGCAGTGGGCATGAGATAATTGTTCCCATTTTTGCTGAAGAACATTTCTCAGTTCAGCCTCTTTGTCTTCACTATCCAGGAGTGCCTTAATGCGGTGCTCGTTGGCATATGGTGTTGTAATAATTCTTAAAGGGTGTTCTGTTGTGGGGATTGAAAGCTCTATAAAGCCAGGTTCCGACTGTGTTACTTTTAGGCCGCTTTCCAATTCAAAAGGCTCAAAATGAGTATTGGGGTATCCAATAAACAATATGCCACATTCCCTGGCAAGCGGATCAGCTGTTTCAATCCTGTCTGGTGAATCGTGGTTCCCGGCAATTGCAATAACAGGCCTTTTTCCGTTGTTGGTTAGTTTTTTTAACGAGCGGTAAAATAGTTCAATAGCCTCTGTAGCTGGTGAAAAAGTGTCGAACAAGTCGCCGGATATAATAACCGCATCTATATTTTCTTTTTCGCTGATATGAATAATTTCTTCAAGAATAGCCCTTTGTTCTTCAATTCTTGAAAAGTTCTCTAGTTTCTTACCTATGTGCCAATCTGCAGTATGGAGTATTTTCATTGGTGATATTTAGCTAAGCAATTTCTTAAATTATTCGGTTTCCAAAAATAGGATAAATTAATGGATGCCTAAGAATAAAGTTTTAAACAAGATGAAGGTGTCTGCAGGAGGGCTGTAGGTCAATATCTATATGGGTTTGGGAGAAAATGCCTTGTTGTGTGTTAAAATAGGTGTTTCTGTTGTATTTTGATGAAACCCCTTTAGAATCGGGGTTTTTGTAGGGTTTTTCATGATGAATAAGGTGTTTTTGTGGAACGTGCTGACTTAAAGGGCTTAAAAAAAAGTGATTTTAGTGGCCTGTGGATTTGGTAAATATTAGGAATAGTCTATATTTGTAGAGCAAATTTTGGTGAACTTAGTTGTTAACCCTAAAAAAATATCAGTTATCATGAACAAAGCTCAATTAATTGATGCTATCGCCGGAGATTCTGGTTTAACAAAAGCAGACGCAAAGAAAGCGTTAGATTCATTTATTAATGTAACCAGCGAAGCACTTAAAGGTGGTGATCGTATTTCTTTAATCGGTTTTGGTTCTTTCTCAGTTTCTGAAAGAAGCGCAAGAACAGGAAGAAACCCTCAAACAGGTAAAGAAATCCAAATCGCAGCTAAAAAAGTTGTTAAGTTTAAAGCTGGAAGCGAATTAGGTGATGCTATAAACTAATTCTCTGTTCGGGAAAAAATACAAAGAGAGTGCTTAGAGTACTCTCTTTTTTTTTATAGGTAACGTATTGGATACTTGAAGGAAAAGGTAGATTGTACATGAATGAGGAATTGATAAAATATTTAGCTGAGCATATTACAGAAAACCGAAATGAATTGTTTGATAAGGTGTTGCTTGACAGGACGAAATACCTGACAGTTGTTTTAGAAGATATATACCAACCACACAATGCCAGTGCAGTATTAAGATCGTGTGATTGTTTTGGTGTTCAGGATGTTCATATAATAGAAAACAGGAATAAATATAGTGTAAACCCTGATGTTGCTCTGGGATCATCAAAGTGGTTGAATATGCACAGATACAGTAGTCAGGATAATAATACCAGGGAGGCCCTGCAGCAGTTGAAAGCACAGGGATACAGGATAGTGGCAACCAGTCCCCATACCAATGATGTAGAGTTGTATGACTTTGACATAAGTAAAGGTAAAACTGCGGTTGTTTTTGGTACAGAATTAACCGGTATTTCAGATATAGTGAAGGAAGAGGCGGATGAGTTTTTGAGAATACCTATGTATGGATTTACAGAGAGTTTTAATATTTCGGTTTCGGCAGCTCTCGTGTTGCAACATTTGGCACACCAAATACGTACTGCTAATGTAAATTGGCAACTTACCGATGAAGACAAAGCCGAGATAAAACTAAACTGGTTAAGGGCAACTGTTAAAAGTGCCCCACTTATTGAAAAGGAATTTTTTAAACGAAGAATTAGTGACCAATAGTGTATTTTGGTAGATAAACACATTTGTTTTGTTGATTAAATGTGTTTTTTGTAATTTCATTACCTTAATGTTGGGTAAAAAGCGTATGCTTTAAGCTAAATTTTTTTATTTTTGAAAAAAAACAAGGGTAGCATGGATTGTATTATAATTGATGATGATAAGTTCTCCACCAAAATTATAGCCGAATTTGTTGAGAAAACAGAGGAGCTAGATTTAATTGGTACCTATGATAGTGCTATTTCAGCAATAAATGACCTGAATAAGAATTCTTCAAAGGGGATAGATTTAATATTTTTGGATATTGAAATGCCGGAAATGTCAGGGCTTGATTTTCTTAAATCGATAAATGTCCTGCCACAGGTTATTATATATTCATCTCAGGAAAAATATGCCTTGGAATCATACGAATATAATGTTACTGATTATTTGTTGAAACCAGTAAATTATACACGATTCCTGAAAGCAATTAATAAGGTTAAGGAACAACGTGAAAAACGGGATGAATTGGCCAGATCCAATAGTGATGAGATTTTTGTTAAAAATAACTCATCGTTGGTAAGGGTAAAATACGATGATATTTTATGGATTGAGGCTCTTGAAAACTATGTGGTTTTAAACACATTTAAAGATAAATATACCATTCACTTTACAATGAAGTCGATAACGGATAAAATGCCGGGGAAAAGCTTTGTTAGGGTGCACAGGTCATTTATCGTGAATATTGCAAAAATTAAATTGATAGAAGATAATTCTGTAATCATTAATACTTCTGAAGGTTCTAAAATTATTCCAATAGGGAAATCTTTTAAGGATAAACTGATGAACGACATCAACCTGATTACAAAATAAAGAGATATACTAAATAAGAAACCCCGTATGATACTTATTTCATACGGGGTTTTTTTATTGTAAAAGGAGCTGTTTATTTAACAGCTCCTTTGATATTTTAGTTGTTGTTATTGTACAGAACAAAGTCTCGTTGCGCTTTTAGCAAGTTGCCAATGTGCAGAATTAAGTTTTGAGTTTCGTGAAGCAGGTTTAAATATAACATACTGCTCTGAGTGCTCGATTTTTCTTTCTTAATCCTTTTTAACTGTGCCTTTCTTAACGATTTAAGGTTTTCTGTTTCTGCACCAATTTCATTTAATAGCTCATCCAGCTTATCAAATTGTGAATTGTTGATAGCGTTATTGGCCTTGCTTATAATTTTTGGTACGTGAAGCGTTAAGATGCTTAGATCTTTAAATTGCTCAGCACTAAAAATTTTATGGTTGTTGTCAAGGTGATCAAAACATGGATTTACAATAAAGGTTAGTGCATGTGCTGTTTCGCGCAAGTAATCAATAACCTGAACGTAATATAAGCTGGAGTCAATCTCACTGTCCTGAAGCTTTTTGACTGTCTTGTATATGTTGTTCTTGTATTTCTTAATTCTTTTGTTGACCTGTGCTGCCGATTTAACGTTTTCTTTTAATCCTTTGCGGTTTTCAGCATGAAAATCACTAATAGCAGCAGTAAATAACCCGGAAATCTCGCTTAAAGATTTGGTTACATTGTTGGTGCATTTGTCAAATACCTTCTTAGAATTGATTTCGCCTTCAATTTCTTCAATATCCAACTCTTTTACTTCTACTTCCTGAGCACTGCGCTTATGGTTGATTACATGAGTGCGGTACATAAAGTAAGCTGCTATTGGGATTAAAATAAAGATAGAATAGATTGTGGTGGTAGAAATGATCATAGCAATAACAAATGCTACTGTAAAGGCTGAAAATGCAGTAAAGAACCATCCACCAATTACAGATAGTACTCCGGTTACACGATAAACAGCACTTTCTCTTCCCCAGGCACCATCTGTTAATGAACTACCCATGGCCACCATAAAGGTTACATAGGTTGTTGAAAGAGGTAGTTTGTATGAAGTGGCTAACGAAATCAGGATACTTGCAACAACAAGGTTAACTGATGCCCTAAGCATATCAAATGCCGGAGCTTCATCTCCCAATTCCAATCTTTTCACCTCATATATGCTATCGTCAAACTGTTTTGCAATGATACTGCGCATTTTAGTGGGTAGTATGTTGTTTACAGCATTTGACATGTTAATAGATGTTCTTACCAGTGAACGGGCAAAAAATGATGAACCAAACCTTTCTTCCCCTTCTTGTTGCCTAGAAAGGTCAAGAGATGTTTTGACTACGTTTTTGGCCTTTTTGGATGTCCAAAGGGTAATAATCATGATGATCCCGGCAATTACAAGCAGGTAAGTGTCAGTTTTTACTTTACCAGCCATCGATTCCATTAAAAGTCCGTCGGGTGTTGCCCCGGCTGTTGAACTGAAAACTTTAAAAGATTCAAATCCTGCTAACGGTACACCAATAAAGTTAACCAGGTCGTTTCCGGCAAATGCCATTGCCAAAGCAAAGGTTCCAACTAAAACGGTGAATTTTAAAATATCAAACTTAAATATCCATTTGCATAATTGTAAAAGAACTGTCCAAAATGCAAAACCGTATATAATGATCTGGAAAGCATTGTCCTTAATCCATGCCTTAGTTTCGCTGTTCATAAAAGAAGCTCCTTTTGCTCCTTTTACCAGGATGAAATAGGTGATGGCTGAAATGGCAATACCGCCCCAGATTGCTCCCAGGTATTTAACTCTTTTGTCGTAATTGAAAGAGAAAATAAGGCGGGTAAGGTATTGAATAATAGCCCCTGCCGAAAAAGCAACGATTACGGATAATAAAATTCCGGATATAATGGCAAGTGCTTTTGCGGTATTGATATACTCGCTAAGTGCCATATCTGGGTTGTTGGATACTTTTAAGATAGAAATTGCAATGGCAGCTCCCAATAGCTCAAATACAATAGATACCGTGGTAGAGGTAGGCATCCCAAAGGTATTGAACAAATCCAGCAGGAGTACGTCTGTTAGCATTACAGCCAGAAATATGATCATTATTTCTGAAAAGTAGAAGTACTGAGGGTTGAAAATCCCTTTACGGGCTACCTCCATCATGCCACTCGAAAAGGTGGCTCCTACAAAAATTCCGGCTGCAGCAATAATCATAATCAGCTTAAAAGGTGCAGCCTTTGCTCCGAGTGCGGAGTTCAAGAAATTTACGGCATCGTTACTAACGCCAACGACTAAGTCTGATATAGCCAATGCAAATAGCACAACTACCAGAATTAAATAAATATTTTCCATTTATAGATTAATTTGAAAATAAAAATGCTCGGCAAACATATATAGTTGTTCGTGTTCTATAGTTTATATAATATTAACAAAATGTTAACTCAATGTTAAATCGCATACAAATGCGCATTAAAATAATAAATTATTAAGTGAATATTTAAATTATGTGGCATTTTTTGGCACTTTCTTTAATAATCTTGTGTTTGCCAATTGTGTTTGGTTGAGTATTTTATATGAGGGGATAAGTTTAATAAGTTGTTAAAAGTTAATAATTCTGTATCTATAATTTTCATGTTTTTAATAATCGACTATTTTTGCCGTGCATTAAGGAATTAATATTTGTAACTTGTTGTATGTTCCAGTATTAATTAATGCGTTTTGCATTTGATTTGATATAGTTTATAATGATATTAAAATATATAGTAGACGGTTTAATAATAGGTTTTTCGGCTTCTGTCCCTTTGGGGCCGATCGGGGTTTTGTGTATTCAGCGAACCCTGAATAAAGGTCGTATGGCCGGATTTTTCTCTGGGCTGGGTGCTGCTTTTAGCGATACCATATATGCTGTTATAGCCGGTTTTAGCTTGTCTTTCATAGTTAGTTTTATTGAAAAACAGTTGTTGTATATTCAAATTTTTGGAGCTGGTATATTGATATTGTTAGGGGTGCGGATTTTTTATAGTAATCCTGCCAAACAATTGCGCAAACAAAAGAGAGGTAAGGGGACTTTGCTTCAGGATTTTTTCTCTACTTTTTTGATTACCATTTCTAACCCGTTGGCAATATTCTTGTTTCTTGCATTTTTTGCTTCGTTTGGCGTTGTAAAGTCTGGCGATAACTATATAAAGCACTTTTTGCTTATTGCAGGTGTTATGGGGGGCGCTTCGTTGTGGTGGTTTATTCTTACTTCTATTGTAAACCTTTTCAGGTCTAAAATTAATTTAAGGCGACTGTGGTGGCTTAATAAAATTGCAGGGGCTGCCATTGTTGTGCTCGTTGTTATTGCCTTTGTGTTCTTTTTAATTGACAACCCGATGGAATAAAAAAACAATCACCAATGATCAATGAACAATTTGCAATCATTGATCATTGTTAATTGATAACTGTTCATTGTAAAGGCGAGTTCGGTTCTTTAGCCATGTGGCTGTACGTTAGTTTTTCTAACAAACGGGGAGCCCATTTTTTTAGCCAAACAGTTAGCTTTCCTTCTACAAAAGTTAAAATAAGTGTTGGTTTACGTTTTTTGATAGCGTTGGCCACGTGTTGTGCTACTTCTTCAGCACTCATCATCTTGTCTTCGTTACGTGGAGATTCTCCCTGGGCTGATCCGTCATTTGATAATGCAGTGTTCCGGATGTTTGATGCAGTAAATCCCGGAGCGGCGATAAGAACGTGGAGCCCTGTCTTCAGATTTTCAACCCTAAGGGTTTCCAAAAAGCCGTGCATGGCATATTTACTGGCAGAATAGCCCGTGCGTGCAGGTAAACCAATAAACCCGGCAATGGAAGAAATTCCTGTTACCGATCCTTTTGATTTAAGCAAATGCGGAAGGGCATATTTGGTGCAGTATACGGTGCCCCAAAAATTTACATCCATCAGTTGTTTTAATACATCCAGGTCAACATCTTTAAATAGGGCACGCATAGAGATGCCGGCATTATTAATAAGTATATCAATACGGTTAAATTTCGCAATGGCCTTGTCAATCAGGTTTTTGCATTCGGCTTCTTTGCTTACATCAGTAGCAACGCAAATGGTTTCGGTGCCCTTGTTATTGAACTCGGTTTCCAGATCTTTCAGTTTTTCAGCCGAACGTGCTGCTAAAACTAATTTAGAACCTCTTTGGGCAAACTCTTTGGCAAGTGCCAATCCAATTCCGGATGATGCACCTGTTATGATTACAACTTTATTTTGCATGATAACTATTTGATTTGGGACAAAAATATTAAATATGTTGAAAACAGGTAGGTTGGTGATTAATTTAATTAACAGTTTTAGATATTTTTGCTATGGATTGTATATTTGTCCACAATACGTTATGCTACCTCATGTGGTTGATTTATAATAATAATGAAAACCACAAGGTGTAACGTGAGGTAGCGAGGGTGTTTATACTGAAGAAGATTTACTAGTAAAGTGTTTAATGTATCCATTGTTTATGTATAGAATTGTTATGAGAATTTATATGGTGCTGTTGGTTGTAGCCCTTTTGTTGGGTTCGTGCCGGAGTATGTTGACTGATAGCAGGAAGCAGGATGTCAGGCGTCAAAGTATGGTTGCAAGCAATTTATTTGAGATGCAAATGAAAGGTGTGGATTTTTGTGCCAGCGGGTGTGATCCTGAATGGCGGTTGGAAGTTGATTTTGAGAACAACCTGACTTTTTATTCGGAATTGCTGGCAAATCAGGTGGTGGTTAATGCAGAGTCGGTTCTGCAGTCAGCAAACAGAGATTCTGTAGTTTATAAAATCAAGGATGGAAGGAGGAGCATTTATATAGCTGCTGAAACCATTCAAAATCCATTTATGGCAGAAAAGCCAATCAAAGTACATGTTGTTTGCACCAAAGGGAAAGATATTAAGGAGTATGAGGGTTCGGGTGTTTATTATTGCCCCATTGCCATGCATGATAAATGGCAGTTGCACAAGATAAACGGAAAGTTAGTACAAGAGGATGGCCGGCAGTCAGTGCCGTATATGGAAATTCATCTGGAAAATAACCGGGTGAATGGCTTTTTAGGTTGCAATAAGTTTGGGGGGCGGGTGTTTTTTGGAAAAGAAGTGGTGTGTTTTGACCGTTTGGTGAGTACCAAAATGGCATGTTTGCATGCTAATATTGAAAAGGAATTTTCAAAAGCCCTTTCGGGTAACGAATTTAAATATAGTTTTGTGGACGAAATGTTAGTGCTTGAAGGCATAAACGATAAATTAATTTTTAAAAAAGAAGAGTAGGGTTTGATGGAGATACAGGTTTTTAAAGAAGTAGTAAAACAGTATAAAGTAGTTTTTTTTGATGCCTATGGGGTATTGAAAAAACACAATGGAATGATTGAAGGGGTTAAAGAGATGCTTGAGTTTTTAAAAGATGAGGGCATTGATTTTTATATTATTACCAACGATGCTTCGCGCTCGCCTGAGTTGCTTGCGCAGAACTATCATCAGGCCGGTATCGATCTGATCCAGGCCGAAAACCTGGTTTCTTCGGCTATGATGAGCGTGGGGTTCCTGAAGGAAAATATTCATCCGGGTTCTACGGTTGCGTATTTGGGTCGTACAACTTCGGAGTATTTTATAAAATGTGCGGATTTAGTCCCCAAGCGTATGGAAAATATTACCCCGGATGATTATACGGATATTAAATGTGTGATGCTCTTTGATGATGGTGGATATGAGTTTCATCCCGGAATTAATAAGGCTTTAAATGTGATCCGTGGAACCGGAGCTCCTGTAGTGGTGCCTAATCCGGATAAGATTTATCCGGTAAGCGATGGAGAAGTGGCCGTGGCTGTTGGTAGTGTTGCCAATATGTTTGAGGCGGTTTGTAACAATGAGTTTTTCCATTTTGGGAAACCGGATGTTAGTGTTTTTGAGTATGCTTTTAAAGTGGCCAATAATAAAAGGAAAGTGTCGAAACGTGATGTGTTGATGGTGGGTGATACCTTGGATACTGATATAATAGGGGGCAATAATTTTGGCATTGATACGGTTTTAGTGCTCTCGGGGAGTACGGTGGAAAAACAGGCTGATTATTTGATTAAAGAAAAAGGTATTGAACCAACGTATATTTGCAGGTCGGTTGTGGATGGTGAATAAAGGGAGAGGTGAGAATTGATAGTCAATAGCCATTAGCTGATAGGACGGCTGCGCCTTTAGGACGCTTCGCTTTAGCTTGATTGTTTGCTACCAAAACACCTTTTGCTCAGGAACAGCATTTCCTAGATCCGGATCCGGATCCGATCTTTATAAGCACCTTGCAATTAAGATCGAATCCGTATGGATCAGGGTAATAGTTAATAGCTATTAGCAGATAGGACGGCTACGCCTTTAGGACGCTTCGCTTTAGCTTGATTGTTCGCTACTGCAGCATCTTTGCACGGGAGCAGTATTTTCCGGATCCGATCTTTATAAGTACCTTGCAATTAAGATCGAATCCGTATGGATCAGGGTAATAGTTAATAACTATTAGCTGATAGCACGGCTGCGCCTTTAGGACGCTTCGCTTTAGCTTGATTGTTCGCTACTGCAGCATCTTTGCACGTGAGCAATATTTCTCCGGATCCGATCTTTATATACACCTTGCAATTAAGATCTAATCCGTATAGAAGGGTAATAGTTAATAGCCATTAGCTGATAGCACGGCTGCGCCTTTAGGGCGCTTTGCTTTAGCTTGATTGCTTGTTACTACAGCCCTCCGCTCTTTGCCCTCCGCCCTATTGCTACTTGATACTGTTATCTATGTACTAAATTTTAATTATGAAAGAAATCTTAAATTATTTCAGGCAGTTGCCTGGTTCTGGTGTAACTGAGATTAAAGATGTGGATATTTTATTCCGCTTGTCGGAACTGGACCATCATGACAGGAAGCAGTTGAGGGATAGTCTGCTTAGCGATTCGATGGTTTTTGACAATAAGGAGGAAGCCATAAAATGGTTGAAGCAATGTTTTGGTCTGATTGATAAACATGCTTTCCGAATTCATAAGGTTCTTTTTAGTCCCGGTACCGAAATTGGTGATGCCCTGCTGGATTTGCTTCATGGAGCGCGAGAAAGCGTTAAACTTTGCGTTTTTTCAATTACCGATCATAGGTTGGGTAAGGCTATTATGGAATGCCATAACCGGGGACTGGAGGTGGAGATTATTACCGATGACCAAAAGATTTTTGACCGGGGTTCCGAAATTCAAGGGATGCGGAGCAAAGGCATTGATATTAAAATAGACCATTCGAAATACCATATGCACAATAAGTTTGGTGTAATTGATAACCGCATTGCTTTTACTGGCAGTTTTAACTGGACTTACACTGCCCAGCGCCATAACCAGGAAAACCTGTTGGTGACTACGAACCATGCCATTGTTAAGCAATTTGCTGAAGAGTTTACCAGGTTATGGAAAGAGATGTTTGTGCTTTAGGAAAATAGCTATTAGCTGATAGGACGGCTACGCCTTTAGGACGCTTCGCTTTAGCTTGATTGTTCGCTACTGCAGCATTTTTTCTCAGGAGCAACATTTCTCCGGATACGATCTTTATAAGCACCTTGCAATTAAGATCGAATCCATATAATTTAGCTATTAGCCAATAGGACGGCTACGCCTTTAGGACGCTGCGCTTTAGCCTGATTGCTTGCTACTAATACACATTTTGCTAAGGAACAGCATTTTCCCGGATCCGATCTTTATAAGCACCTTGCAATTAAGATCGAATCCGTATAATTTAGCTATTAGCCAATAGGACGGCTGCGCCTTTAGGACGCTGTGCTTTAGCTTTATTGTTCGCTACTGCAGCATTTTTTGCACGGGAGCAACATTTCTCCGGATCCGATCTTTATAAGCGCCCTGCAATTAAGATCGAATCCGTAAGATTCAGGTCATTGGTCAATGGACAATAGCCATTAGCCAATAGGACGGCTACGCCTTTAGGACGCTTCGCTTTAGCTTGATTGCTTGCTACTACAGCATCTTTGCACGGGAGCAACATTTCCCGGATCCGATCTTTATAAGCGCCCTGCAATTAAGATCGAATCCATACGGATAGCTTGGTGCTTATTAGCACTTCCCCCTATAATATATTTTAACTTATAGCTTATGAGTACACGTGCAATGAGTTATTCTTTAAATGCCCCCATCCCCATGCTTGCAGCATGGTACTTCCCCCTTGCCTCAGGGCAAAGAGGAAGATTGGTTTTCGTAGGAGAAGGCTGCTCTCCGCTCTCAACCCTCTGCCCTCTGCCCTCCGCCCTCAGCCCTTCGCCCTCCGCCCTCCGCCCTCCGCCCTAAAACTATCACAACAAAAACCACTATTTTTATTCCTGTTAAAAAACTTATCTTTGCAGCATAAAACAAAAGCAATGGCACAAATAGGCAAATACAATAATTTAAAAGTAGTAAAAGATCTGGAGTTTGGTTTGTATCTCGATGGGGGTGAACTTGGCGAAATACTCCTGCCACGAAGGTATGTTCCAATAAACTGTACCGTTGATGATGAGCTGGAAGTATTTATATACCTCGATTCAGAAGACAGGTTGATTGCCACAACTGAAATGCCCGAAGCCATAGTAGGGGAGTTTGCTTATTTAAAAGCTGTTGAAGTTGGCAAAGTAGGTGCTTTTATGGATTGGGGCCTGCCTAAAGATTTACTGGTGCCTTTCAGGGAGCAAAAAGTAGATATTGAAAAGGGGCGGAGCTACGTGGTATATGTGTATCTTGACGATGAAAGCCGCAGGATTGCAGCCTCTTCAAAGGTTGAAAAATATTTAGATAACCTGCCCCCTGAGTATGAGGAAGGCCAGGAAGTGGATCTGCTCATCTATAACCAGTCCGAATTGGGCTATAAGGCCATCATCAATAATACCCACTCCGGAATGATTTATGCCAATGAGGTATTTAAAAAACTGCGCAGGGGCGACCGGGTAAAAGGTTATATTAAAAAGGTGCGTGAGGATGACAAAATTGATTTGATGCTTGAAAAGGCCGGATACGGTAAGGTTGATGATATTGCATCTTCGGTTTTAGACAAGCTGAAAAAGAATAATGGCTTTTTACCGGTTACGGATAAAAGTCCGGCCGAAGAAATAACAGGCCAGTTTGGTATTAGTAAAAAGAATTTTAAAAAAGCCATTGGATCCCTTTATAAGCAGAGGATTATTTCAATAGATCCGGATGGGATAAGGCTGATAAAATAAGACTAAGAAACACAGATGGGTGTATATGGAAAGCCTGGGATTCGATATTGATGAGACCCGGGCTTTTTTGGTGCAACATGTATTGAGCTTATGTTTCTACAATAGGCATTATACGTTCTTAGCCTGACGGCTATGCCCTGCAGGAAAAGCCTCTCTCTTTGTGCGGGTTGGGATAAAATTGAGTTTTTTTATCCATATTGAAGATTCCCTTTTTTGCTATTCCAATAATGTTAAAATTTAGACTTAATAACCGCTTGAAAATATCCCTACATCGGGATTGATTCCTATTGTGGTGCAGTTAACTTCCTATTTAAGATAGCAATAATTTGGTACTTATTCATATTTCGTTCGATTTTAATTATATTAGAACCGAACGAGAACCGAACGAGAACCGAACGAGAACCGAACGAGCACAGACGACATTAGGACGGCAATTAGGAGACTTCCCTTATTGAATAGTTATGAACAATGAACAACAAACAATGAACAATGATCAGGGACAAGGATCATTGTTCATTGATAATTGGTCATTGCTGATTGATATTCTGTACCAAATAATTGTGATATACGTTTTAAAATATGTATGAACTAGTTGTAAAATACCGGGTTTAGAAATGTTGGATACTTTATAGTTTAAAGCAGTGTAATTTAAAATCATTTATTACATTTGTTAAGCATAAAAACGAGTGGTGCAATTTAACTATTGCAATATTCAATAACGCCATAAATACAGAGAGCAACTATGGAGTAGCTTGTATTAAAAAACAAGCATCCCTTTTTAACTGAAATTTTAATAACCAAATATATACAAAACATATATATGTTCGTTAAATCAATTAGTTACAAGGGTTATTGACCTGTTATATAATATATATAAAGCCAATGTGTTTAGGGAGATGTTGGCGTTCATTCTAGTATTTCGCACTAAAGTTTACAATATCAAAACAATAAAAAAATCAAAATATGAATAATGTAACATATAACTATGGATGTAATTGGTGCCATAATGCACCGACGATGAAATCATATACTTTATGGACGGATAGTAGTGAATTATATGATGAGGATGGTAAATTAATTTCAAACAACCAAATGGCCAATTTGCTATCTGAATATTTTAATTACAGTGGTGAATCATGTCAATTTTGCGGAAAGCAAGATAACTTCAGCTTTTTTGATATTGAAATAGATGGTCAACCACTTTATTCAAATAACGCTGATTTTGCTATTGAATATAATGGTCGTGAAATAAGTTACAAGCTTGCATTTATTAAAGAAATTATTCTGAATGCAACTAGTGAGTTTGACATTTCATTAAATAACTTCAAACCTAACCTTACTAGGAATTCCGAAACTTCATATTATATAATCTTAAGCATTATTCTTAAACACTTAGTTGAATATTATGAAATTGAGCTTTTTGATTTTGATGGTGAAGAAATTCTATTAGATTTTTTGAATAACTCATTAAATGTCAATCTTAAATCGTCGGAAATTGAAAGGTTAACATATTCAATAGAAAGCCTGCATTTTGATTATAGAAATATAGAAAATAATTCAAGCTCTTCAATTACAGAAATTTTTGGTGAAGAAATTACTAAATATCCAATTAATGAAGTTAAGTGTTATTTTGGAAAAGAATATGCAGAATGCTATTCTTATATTATAGGTAAACTAAACTCTATATTCATACCTCAAGGTGTTGAAATTGATGAATATGAAGAGGAGGACATTGAAGAGCAGCTAAATACAATCAGGAATTTCACGAAATCTTATTCTGAATAAATAACGAAACGCCAACAATGGCTAATAAAGCATAAGTGAGTCAACTAATTTTGGTTGGTTCGTAGCTTCGGCGAGCAGCGCCAAATCGCTGATTTGGCTTTAGGAAAGAAAAGATAAAGTCAAATACAGCGCTTTGGCTTTGTGAAATCTGGAAGTGGTGGTTGGTTAATATCACTTACGCTTCATAGCCTGAACGTTGTGCGTCATACAAGAAGAGCCACCGCACATTAGGCACATTTGGTTTTGCCGACACACATGCCAAACCTTGTAAAACCAAAAGAGCCTAATTTTTGCCAACGCTCGATAGAAGAATATTAAAATGAAAAAGTTTACAGCAAACTACACATATAGCAATCATAACTTTGTGATTCAGAATCTTAAAGGACAACGAATTGACAATGAATATTTGCCAGCTATCTGTATTCTGAAAAATATTCTCCAAAGAGGAAAGCCAACATTACTTTCAAGTTTTCTGCAAGATAGTTTAGGTGAATTACATAGAGAAAGTGACTTTGAAACCGCTTATCCGCTGATTGATAAAGAAAAAACTATTTGGGAGAGAGTAATCCGAGGTGATGTAAAAGGAAACTATTTTCCTGCCAAAAAGTTTTATGAGGAATTAATTACTAAATATCTTCCTGACTACGAATATATTCAGCGATTGATTATTCCAGAAGTTCCAATAAATGAAATTACCAAAGTAGAAGTAGACGACTTTGCAAATGAACAAGTAGATTTTTATTTACCACAAGCGTATCTGATTATTGAAATTGATGGCTCACAGCACAAGTTTGACGCAAAGAAAGATAAAATCAGAGATAATCATACAGCTAAATATGGGATAGAAACAATAAGAATTGCAACTTCAGACCTTGAAGCAGAAAATCAAGTTTTCCTTAACGCAATTAACGCAATCAAAACCCGTATTGACAAGGTTAAATCAAAGCAACAAAATAGAAAAGAGAAAGAGAAAACATTTATTTCATTATCGGATTATAAAACAGCTTTTCAAAACGGCTTGAATTTAGACAGTGGTAATTATAAAGCAACTGCAATAATTCGATTTCAGTTGTTAATTCTTGAACTACTTGAATTTGGCTATCTAAATTTTGAGAAAAAATGGAAATTTGAGCTATTGGAGAGAGACGTACAAGATTTTGCTCAAATCGCAATAGATGATTTATTCTTATGGTTTGAAAACATTTTGAAACTCCATAAAATCAAATTTAAAAGACCTAATGTTTCAGTTGAAAAAGTTAATACCGTTGACTCATTTTCTAAAAATGCTGATACATTAAAAGTTGATTTTAGTATTCTGAAACGGTATACTGATGAATTTCAAACCAAATCAGAAATAATTTTTGTCAGAACCGATTATTTTGATGAATACTTGTACTTCAAAAAAGGTGATGCAGTCGGAAAATTAGTCTTTAGTTCATTTGAGCCTTATGATTATTTTAAAATATGTTCGACGTCTCCAGTCAAGTACAGTTTAAAGCTTGGAGGAAAGGATACCGATGAAAAGCCATTGTTATTTCTTTTATGGAATGTTTTCCTACAGAATGACCCAAGTCTAAACTTTGAAGGATTGAAATTTCGTGAAGGTCAAATTCCAATCATTGCAAACGCACTTTCAAGAAATGATACAATAGGTCTTTTACCGACTGGTAGTGGAAAATCAGTTTGTTATCAGCTTTCTGCGATACTTCAACCAGCTATTAGTTTCGTTGTTTGTCCTATTAAATCACTAATGTTTGACCAAAAAGCAGACTTAGATTCTGCCTTTTTTACTCGAATAAACCATATTACAAGTGATGATGATGGAGAGGATAAAGAGAAAACACAAAAAGAATTTGGTCAAGGCAGGTATTTCTTTATTTTCATTTCCCCCGAAAGATTTCAATTAAAAACTTTTCGCCAATATTTCAGCTCTGTAAATGAAGAATTTAATATTGCATATGCGGTAATTGATGAAGTCCACTGTCTTTCTGAATGGGGACATGACTTTAGAACATCATATTTAAATTTGTCAAATACAATTCAGAGGCATAGTTCTGAATTTAACTTTTTAGGATTAACTGCAACTGCATCAATAAACGTGTTAAAGGATATTCAAATTGAGTTTGGCATTAAACAAGAAAATGTAAAGACTCCTGTAGATTATACCAGAAAAGAATTAGAATTTATTGTAATTGATGACAAAAATGATAAAGTCAAGTCAATCAACGAGGAACTTGAAACACTACATGAGACAATTGATGCATTGGTGGAGAATGGCAAAGACACAAAATGTGGGATAATATTTACACCAACTGTGAATGGAAATAAAGGGTGCTATCCTTTATCTCAAAAATTAAGTGAACATTTTGGAAAGGTTATAAAATATTATTCTGGTTCGGTTCCTAAAATTGACGGACAACCAATAATGCCCGAAACTAAATTCGATGAATATAAAAAGCAGGTTCAAAACGAATTTAAACGAAATGAATTTTCATTGCTAACTGCAACGAAAGCCTTTGGTATGGGTGTAAATAAAGGAAATATTCATTACACATTTCATTATGGCATTCCTGGTTCAATGGAATCTTTATATCAAGAAGCTGGTCGTGCCGGTCGTGATAAGAGCAAATTTGTTTCTGAAAAAGCAAAATGTTATGTATTGCTTTCAAAATCAGAAAATGAAGATGCTTTATCACAAGTTTGGGAGCGTAGCACAACTCTATCCCAAATTCATACTTTAACAAGAAAACTAAATGGCGATATAAATACAAATCTCTTTCTCTTCTCGCTTGGTCTTGATGTAATTAAGGATGAATTTGAAATAATTAAAAAGCTTTTCTCAACTTACGCAAGTCCTAATGTTAAAAATGTTCACGTTGAAGGTCAGGCAATAGGTTATAATAAGGCAAGGACAGAAAAAGCTATTTATCGGTTAAGTCAACTTGGTATTTTAGAGGACTGGACGATTAGCAATTTTTTTGGCGGTGGAGTTTTTGAAGTTGATTTTTGTAATTATAACGCCAGTAGCATAAAACAATCCTTACTAAATACGATTAAAAAATATGACAATGAATTTTCATTTGAGGTAATAAGCACTGATGATAAGTATTCCGTGTATAGAAAAATATTAAATGCACCTGAGACTTATACCGAATTTGATAAGTTGGTACTTATATTATTACAGTGGTCATACGACAATTTTGCATACAACCGCCGTCAGTCATTGAAAAATATTTATGAAAATTGCTGTGATTTTGCGGGTGGTCATATTTCAAGCCAAGAATTTAAAACACGATTAGAAAATTATTTTAAGTTTTCACAATCAAGTTATGTATTGCAACATATTGCTGAAAATGGAAAAGATTTTGAACGCTGGTTTGAAGTTTTTTATCAAATTGACAATAATATAGTTACTGATAAATTTATAACTAAGCGTCAACAGGAAAGTTTGCGAGATAATCTTAGTAGGTTCTTGGAAAGTTATATGTACAATACTGGTTTGGATTTAATTAGTGGCTTGTTGCGTTTATTACTTGATGATTATGAAAATGCAGATGGTAGAGATAGGCTTGAAAGCTCACTAAAACAAATTACAGGTTTTGAACAAGATATAATAGATATCATATTAAAAAACATACTCAAAGTTGGAGTAGAATTATCTAATAAAAACAAAAGTTTATTAGCTGAATCGCTTTACAAATTCTTTAATACTCAGGATTATCTGATGCTTATTTCCAAAGCTTTAGGAGATTCTTATTCAATGACAGCTTTGGTTGAATTGGCAACGAAAAGATTAGAAATTATAAATAAAAAAATATATGGCGGATTTAGAAAAATTGGATAACGCTATAAAAGAACTTGAAACACAATCGAATGATTTGAAAGAGTTCAATAAAGTTTATTCAGAAATAGGTAAACTAAAAGGTGATATTTCAGCTAACCTTGACTTGCTAAAGAAAAATAATGATGGTTTTAATTCGATTGCGACTGAGATTAAATCGAGTCTTGAGAAATCTCACGAACAGTTAACAAGAATTGAATCGGAGTTATTACAAAAAATTCAGGAACTATATCAAGACAATAAAAACTTTCAAAAAGAGCTGGATAGTTCATTAGTAAGCAGACTTGATAAGCATAAATCAGACATTCAAGTTGAAATTCGAAATGAAGGAACTCAAATTCAACGCTCATTTGAAAATGCCTTGACTTTGAACTTCAATAATATGGAATCTAAGATTAAGGAACAGTTTAGTTTACAGAATAAACAATTGTCAACAATTAAAGTGTTGGCATTTATAATATTAGGAATTGGAATTGGATTAGCGATTGGATTATATTTAAAATAGCCAACGCTCAAAGTCATACACATTTGCAATTCGCACAAGCCAAAGCTCAGACCAAAAATTGCAAAAGAGTATGCCTTGCCAACCCCAAAGACAGAGACTAAATGAATAAAGTACGAACGCACAACACTTAGCCTCTAATGTAGGGTTGCTTGCATACCCTACACATTGGAGGGTTTGTTGAACTAAACATTATCCCAGAAACCTTTACGTATG
>NZ_JAPDPI010000055.1 GCF_026013615.1 Plebeiibacterium marinum | reverse complement strand
TTTGAAAATCATCAACGTCACAAATGTTTATAACATGTTAATTTATCAAGAAAATATTTATATTTTATTTTTACTCAAGGTTTCGAACACTAAAGCTCTTTGCCCTCCGCCCTATTGCTACTTGATACTTGCGCCTCAATACTCTTCCCGCTTTCCGGGTTAGGTTTTTTAGCAAAAAAAACTCATTTTTGCAGAGTTATACAAAGAAATTATGATGACCATATCAATTATTACGGCTACATACAATGCTGAAAAAACAATTGAAACAGCTATAAAGTCTGTATTAAACCAAAGCTACCCAAACATTGAATACATAATTGTAGACGGAAACTCCAGCGACAACACCCTTAATATTATAAATTCCTATAAATCAAAGATCCATCATATAATTTCAGAACCCGACAAGGGAATTTATGATGCCATAAACAAAGGAATACAGCTTGCAAGCGGAAACATTATTGGCGTTTTACATGCAGACGATGTTTTTTATAACGAAAAGACTCTTGAACAAATAGCCAATACTTTTTTAAATGAAGATTGCGATGCTACTTATGGAGACCTGCAATATGTAAATGCCTCAAATATTGAAAAAATCATCAGGTACTGGAAAAGCAGCATCTTCACTCCTAAACTTTTAAAAACGGGCTGGATGCCCCCTCACCCAACCTTATTCGTTAAAAAAGAGATATTTGAACAAATAGGAACTTACAACCTAAAGTATAAAATAGCAGCTGATTACGACTTTATTTTAAGACTGTTTTCGAACAGAAGTTATAAGTTCAAATATATTCCATCTGTGATTACACGCATGAGGGTTGGAGGTGCAAGTAATAAAAGCATTAAAAACATCATTCGAAAATCAAAGGAAGATATAGATGCCCTGAAACAAAATAATATTGGCGGCGTATTTATTCTTATTTGGAAAAACCTGTCAAAGCTACCTCAATTCTTTAAAAAATAATTGGTTAAGAAGTCTATAAAATGAAGATGAACAAATACGCACTTTATATAATCCTGACTTTTGTTTGCTACAGTTTTTTTTACTCAAACTCTAATGCTCAACAAATCAGCTATTACAACAACGAAACCTACAATCCTTTTAGCAAAACCATTTATAAACCCGGAACAAATTTCCATACTTCAGTTAAGCCATATAGCATAAATAAAATAAGTCAACTTACCAATGTTGATTCTTTAATTTATGATGGGATGAAAATGCCTTTGGGAAATGAAAATTTTTGGAAGAGGATATTCAAGGATCACCTGTTAAAATGGGAAAACAAAGATGTTTCCATCCGCATAAATCCTCTTTTTAATTTGGAGGCAGGAAAGGAAAATGAAGAGGGACAAAATACCTGGACCAACACCAGGGGTTTCTTTATTGAAGGTAACATTGGAAAACACTTTTATTTTTATACTGATGTATTAGAAAACCAGGCAGTATTCCCTAACTACTACGATAGTTTTGTACAAGACAGAAAGGTGGTACCAGGACAAGGGAAAACAAGAAATTTAGGAGAAAGAACCCATGACTATGCCCAGTCAACAGGATACATTTCCTTTAATCCTGCACAATGGTTTAATATCCAATTGGGTCAGGGGAAAAATTTCATTGGCGACGGACATAGGTCATTGTTGCTATCTGACGTATCATACAGCTATCCCTATTTAAAGTTCAGTGCAGAGTTTAATAAGGCACATTATATGGTAATGTGGGGCCAGCACAGGGATCTAAATATCGATTCTAAGCTAGAGAGTAACGACGCCAGATACCTTGACAAATACTCCGCAACTCATTATCTGACTATAAATGTAGGTAACCGTTTATCTGTTGGGCTTTTTGAAAGTGTAATATGGGCAGCTCAAGATACTATGGGCCAACGAAATTTTGACTGGGCTTACCTGAACCCAATAATATTTTACCGACCTGTGGAATATTCAATTGGTTCGCCGGACAATATGACAATGGGAGCCAACCTAAAATATACAATAGGCAAACACAATGTTTTATACGGACAGTTTGTTATGGGCGAATTTAAAATGGACGAAGTATTTTCAGGTAATAAATGGTGGGCAAACAAACAGGGATTCCAGCTGGGATTAAAATGTTTCGATTTATTTGCGATTAAAAACTTGTATTTCCAAACTGAGTACAACCAGGTAAGGCCATACACTTATTCCCACCGTGAAGTGATTACCAACTATGGTCATTATAACCAGGAATTAGCCCACCCATTGGGTGCAAATTTCAGGGAAAGTGTTTCCTTTTTACGATACAAAACCAAGAGGTGGCTTTTTAGTGCAGAACTGATGTATGCCATGTACGGGAAAGATTTTGATGACGAAGTCAGCTACGGTGGCAACATCTACCAAAACAACAATAAACGACCTGGCGATTATAACCATGAGATTGGTCAAGGACTAAAGACAAACCTTATATATTTAGATGCCAGCATCAGTTACCTTATCAATCCCCGTAACAATTTCAACATTGCCGTTGGAAGCAGGTTAAGAAAAGAAAAAAATGATCTGGAAGAAAATAACACACAAATGCTATGGTTTGCCTTAAGAACTTCAATAAAAAGCCTGTATACAGATTTTTAGGATCATAAGTTTTCGTGCATAGTATCAGCAAAAAAAACTCCTGAAATTTTTAAAACTCCAATCGCTAACCCCTAAAGGAGAAATCCCTCGCTCTATGCAGATTGACAGTCCCGTTAGAGCCTGTCCCAAACTTTTATTCGTGAGAGTCAGAGGGTGTGATGAGGGAAGAAGGTAGACTTTTCTTGCCAACACTACTTAGTCCATATTATCCTCATTTGAGATGTAATATTGTTCGGTTCATCCATTTATTTGATCACAACCAGTTAGGTAAGTATATTTTTGTTTTTGAATAGATACCTAATTATGTTTACATGAATCAAACGTTTGTTTTTTGGGCTCGCATTGCTATTACTATTATTGTTATCTCAACCATTACTTATTATGGCATTAAAGAGTTTAAGAAAGAGAATACAAAATAAGCAAACCTGATTATTTAATTTGTAATATTAATTATTGCTTGTACCCATTCATCACTTTCATTGAGACTTTCAACCAATTGCAACTTCTCTCCTCCTAACGATTTAAAATGAGACTCATACTCCCATCCGATTTCTACAATGGTTTCAAGACAATCTGTAACAAAAGAGGGGGCTACAACCAATATTTTCTTTTTCCCTTTTTTCAACAAAGATTCCAGCATGGCATCAGTAAAGGGCGACAACCAATTATTTGACAACCTACTCTGAAACGATACCGAATAAGAATTATTATCTACCCCCAATTGGGCGGCCATCAATCGTGTTGTTTCATAACAGGTAGCTTTATAGCACTCCTTCCCATGTAAAGGAAACTCTTTGTGGCAACTACAGGTATGGCTCTTCACTCCTGGATGAAGCTTGTTTACCTGCCTGTCTGGCAAACCATGATAGGAAAACAAAATATGGTCATAATTTCTGTAATCATACGATCTAATCTTTGAAACAAATGCTTCAATAAAGTCCGGATGGTTATAAAACTGTTTTACGAACCGCACCTTGTTTATATTTTGCATCCCCTTCAACATCTTGTTAACTGCACGCTCTGTACTCAATGTAGTTGATGTGGCGTATTGCGGATACATCGGCAGGACAATCAATTCATCACATCCACTTTTATCAATCTCCCATAACACATCTTTTATCGAAGGCGAACCATACCTCATGGCTGAATAGGTTGTAAACCCGGATTCATCACCTCTCTGGTTTAGTTTATCCACCAATTTATTTTGGTATACCAACAATGGTGATCCATCCTCTGTCCACAGCCTTTTATATAAATCTGTTGATTTATTTGTCCTGAATGGTACAATAATAAGATTAACCAGAATCTTACGTAACAACCAGGGAATATCAATCACCAACTCATCATTCAAAAACTCAGAAAGATACTTTTTCACCGCTTCTCTTTCCGGCTTTTCGGGAGTCCCTATATTTATTAATAAAAGAGCCCTTTTCATTCACTATAATTTATTTACTAACTGAACAGCCTGTTTCACACGATCTGCCATACCTATTCCATCCTTTATATTTCCGGCAATAAACAAACCCGGATACGCTTCCTCAATACTATCAATTGCCTGAAGCCTGGCTTCTGATAAGATATCATATTGGGGTATAGCATTCTGATATCTGTTTATCTCAAAAAAATCAGGTTCCTTAGTTTCTTTTAAAGTCTTTCTAATGGCCTCTACAACTATATTTTTTAACTCGTCATCTGTTTTATCAATCATATCCGGCCTCTTAACACCGCCAACAAAAACAGACAACAAGGCTCCCTCCCGGGGACAACGATCTCTGAACAATGACCCGGAAAATAAAACTCCCAAAACAGCCTGATTCTCAATAGTAGGAACCAGGCCACCAAAAGCTTTAACAGGATTACCTTCCCATTTCTTATATCCCACAGCAACTTTTACAACCTTAGCATAACTGGTGTTAGAAACTTTATCCATTTGGTCAAAACTAACAAAAGGCAATATATCTGCCAGAGCAGTTCCCCCAAAGGTTGTAACTACCTTACCACTGGATATTTTAGTTTCCTCACCATTACTTTGATCAGAAAATGTGGTTATAAAACCATGTGGTTTCACCTCTACCCCCGCATTATCAGCACCACAAAACACACTATCCTCAGGGATATTCTTCTCTAGTGCCTTTATTAAATTACCTAATCCTCCTTCAACAGAAAACACTTCACGAGTTACTTTCTTTTGCAATTCGGTTTTGGGTTCTTTCTTCTTTTTAATGGCTCCTTTTATAAAACTTCCATAATCCTGCTCCAGGTAATATAGTTTTGGCATTGCAAAACGGGTAACCAACTTTGTTGCATCCCCTGCATATATACCAGATATAAAAGGATCTACGGCATAATCCAGAAAGCTCTTCCCCATCCTGCGAATAACCATATCCGACAAGGTTTCGTTCGGATTATTCCCTTTTTTCCGAAATGGTTCACCTAATATCCTGAACTTATCCTTTAATGAAAATAAAGGAGTTTGAATCGCAGAAAACAAACCGGAAGGGAGTGCTTCCCATTTATTCCCCTTTAAAATCCATCTTTCTTTGGCTTCAGGGTTGGTCAATTCCAGTTTGCAATCACTTTGCAGGTCCTCGAATAACTGCACCAATTCCTCCGAGCCAAGCACACCTGTTGTTGGCCCTTTTTCATAAACAAAACCATCAACATTTCCAGTATTAATCACCCCTCCTACTTTATCATTCCGCTCTATCAATGCAACCTTTTTCCCCTTTTTAGTAAGATAATAGGCCAAGGTTAACCCGGTTAATCCCGCACCAATAATTACAACATCGCATTTTATATCTTTCATTATTAAAGGGATTTTGAATACATTCTTTGATTATTATTTAATGCGGGGTCTAAAGCAGCCACAATATTTCTAATATATAAACTTCCGTTTTCTGTTATTTTTACTTGATTATCATCAAATTCAATCAAACCATCTTCTTTAAATCCCAGCAATTTTTCATATGAATACAAAACAACCTTTTTCACCTGTATATCAGAAATATCAAAAGTATAGGCAACATTCAACCAATTAACAAATTTGTTGCACATCAATTCATTAATAACCATCCTGATTATTTTTTGTTCAAATGATACCTCCAAGCCTTTTTCAATCGGAAATTGCCACTGTTCTATTCCTGTTATATATGCTTTTAAATCTTTTGTATTCTGAGCATATCCACCACTTAACTGACTAATACCGGAAACTCCTACTGCATAAACCTGTCCTGTAGTTTTTTTTGTGCAATAACCCTGAAAATTCCTATGCAACTGATGTTCATTAAGTGCCACACACAATTCATCTTCGGGCAATGCATAATGATCCAATCCGATACTTACATAACCTGCATCTGTTAAAAGGTTATAAGCAGCCATAAACATATCCATTTTTTCATCTGCTGTGGGCAACCCCTTTTCTTCAAGTATCTTCTGGTTTTCTTTCATCCAGGGTACGTGGGCGTACGAAAATGTAACCAAACGATCCGGCTTAACTTCAATAGCCTTTTTAATTGTTGATGAAAAGTTATTCACATCCTGGCCGGGTAAGCCATAAATAAAGTCAAGGTTAATGGTTATTTGATCATCCTTACCTTTTATATAATCAACTATATCTTTTACAGGTAGTGCTGATGGTTTTCTATTCACATTTTCAAGAACTTCTGTATTAAAATCCTGAATCCCTATGCTAAACCTATTGAATCCAACCTCTAACAAAGCATCGATATATTTATAACTCAACAACGCAGGATTACATTCTATGGCAATTTCAGCATGATCCAACAAACCAAACTCTTTAAATATGGTTCGGTTAATTTCCTGAATAAACTCTGATTTGATAGCATTGGGAGTACCGCCCCCGTAGTGGATTTGAGAAACTTTGCGGGATTTGTCGATATATTTCGAAAGCATTTGTATTTCTTTCTTCACAGCTTCCACATATCCTGAAATCACACTTTGATTCTCCATTTTTAATGCATTGCATCCACAATAAAAGCAAATCTGTGCACAAAATGGAATATGGATATAAAATGCTATATGAGTGGGATTATCATGATTCGAACCCTCTATTAAAGCCACGTAATCGTTCTTGTTAAAATCACTTGTAAAATGATTTGCCGGAGGATAACTGGTATACCGCGGAACAGGAACATTGTATTTTTCTAATAATTGCTTATTAACTTCCATATTCAACTCTAAACTTGATACGGAGGCGAAATTACAAAAAATCCCCACCTGTTTACCAGATGGGGATACTTAATATAAATTATCTAAGTTTCATTCTGTACTGTGTCGCCATTCCCTGGCGGTTTCATACATGGCAATAACATTTTCCACTGGGGTTTCTACCTTAATCTTATGGCTTGGCCCCAGGATAAACCTACCACCAGGCCCCATAACATCAAGCAATTCTTTAACCCCTTGACGAACCTGATCAGCAGTCCCCTGCCGCAGCAACAACTCTTCATCCATAGCACCACAGAAAGTAATTAACTGCCCAAAGTCCTTTTTCAGTCCTTCGGGAGACATACCTGTTGCTCTGGTTTGAATCGGATCCAACACCTCAGCCCCTGCGCTGATAAATTTAGGAAGCAATTTACGCACCCCTCCGCAACTATGCATATAAAAATGCGCACCCATTTCTTTGGGCTTCCTTGTAAATGCATCAATAGAAGGTCTGATGTAATTATCCCAATGGTCGTTTCCTATAGTCAATCCCGACTGGCTGCCAAAGTCATCAGCAACCCTTATAAAATCTATCCTTTTCTGAGCAACTTCAAAGAACTCATCAACAAAAGAAGAATAAAATTCTATTACTTTATCGCAAACTGATTTGAAAAATTTAGGATGGGACATCATTACATCCATAAAGGTTTCACGTCCGATTAACCTTTGAACAATACGAAACAATCCCGGGGACGAATATCCCGGAGCAGTCATGATTGCATATTCATTGTAACGTTGTAATTGTTCTTCAAGAGAGGTAAAATCGAACAATTGATTTGTAGGCCAGTTAAAGTCATCTAGTGCTGCCGGATCTGTAACTCCTTCCAAAGGAAAATAATCTGCCTGCCAATACTCATATTCTCCTGTACTGATACGAGAATATCCAACTCCCCAAATATCCTTTTTCTTCTTGTTATCTTGATCAACGAGCTGAGGTCCTATATAATCAGGCTCTACCCAACGAAAATCAACATCCAGATATTCCAGAAGCTGATCACGATTAGTAAACCCTAAATAGGACATCATTTTCTCACCAAATTCCGGAGTATCCCAGTAAAAGAACGGTACTCGATCCGGAACCTCTTTGTTCAGAGCTTTTAACACTCTTTCTTTGTGGTTCATAAATGATGAATTTAAGCTATTGTTATCACAAGTTTTTCAAAGAAAAACCTTTCGAAATTAAAAAGTTTTTCCTTAAAAACAAAAAAATGATGTTAAATGATTGTATCCATCACATAAAAGCAACCCTCTTGCTACAAGAACCTTACAAAGAACGCTGCCTGACGGCTTCATAGATCAATATACCTGCTGCAACAGATACATTGAGCGAACTGATTTTACCCACTATCGGAATTTTAGTATCGGCATCACTAATTTTCATTACCTGCGCTGATACCCCCTTATCTTCAGCCCCCATAACTATTGCGGTAGGAACTGAAAAATCAACCTTAGTATAATTGTCCCTGGCCTTTTCGGTAGCTACTACAATCTGCAAACCTGATTTTTTGAGATAGTCAACTGCCTTGAACAAATTTTTAACCCTACAAACCGGTATATGCTGTAAAGCCCCCGCCGAAGTTTTTACGGCATCTGCATTAATGGGTGCCCCCCCTTTTTCAGGGATTACAATCATATCCACACCAGCACATTCTGCAGAGCGGGCTATTGCGCCCATGTTTCGTATATCAGTTACACCATCCAATACCAGTACCAAAGGGTTTTTCCCATCTTCAAAAACCTGAATCAACGAATTCTCCAGATCCTGATATGTAATAGCAGAAACAAAAGCTATTACCCCCTGGTGGTTTTTCCGGGTGGCCCTGTTAATCCTCTCTACAGGAACGGATTGCCATGATATATTGGCCTCTTTCATGGTCTCTAACAGCTCATCATACAATTCACCACGCAAACCTTTTTTCACAAGCACTTTTTCAATTTCCTTGCCTGAATTAATTGCTTCGATTACCGACCTGATACCAAATAAAAAATCACTCTTGCCTGCCATAATTTATAATATTTCAACATCACAAACACGGATGTTCTTTGTTATTTTATCCTAATTGTTTCTTTAACTCTTCAATACTTTCCAGTTGCTCCTGCATATTTTCCCATTCTGTCATCTTTGACTCCAATGCTGCAGTTTTCTCCTGGTATTTCTTTACAAACTCAGGATCACTGGCATTGACAACATCCTGCATCTGAACATCTAACTCTTCAATTGCTTCTTCCAAAACTGCAATTTCCTCTTCGCACTTATGAACTAACTGTTGGGCTTTTTTATGCTGCTTGCTAATCTCCTTACGCTCTTCATATGAAACCTTTGCCTCAGATTTCTTTTCGGCTTTAGCTTTTGAGGCATTACTCCCATTTTGCTTTGTTTTCTGCTCTAACTCCTTTAACGAATCCAGTTTTTTCCTTTCCAAAAATTCATAAATTCCACCAAGATGCTCTTTCATCTTTTTGTTCCTGAATTCATAAACCTTCGTTACCAACCCGTCTAAAAACTCCCTGTCATGAGAAACAACCACTACAGTACCGTCAAAATCCTTCACCGCTTGTTTTAGTAATTCTTTTGATCTTATATCCAAATGGTTTGTTGGCTCATCCAGCACCAAAAGGTTTACCGGCTCCAGCAACAACTTGACCATAGCCAAACGTGTTCGTTCTCCTCCTGACAAAACAGAAACTTTCTTCTCTACTGCCTCTCCGCTAAACATAAATGCACCGAGTAAATCACGTATCTTTGTCCTGATGTCTCCTACCGCAACATGATCAATAGTCTCCAAAACAGTCAGGTTTTCATCCAACAGATCAGCTTGATTTTGTGCAAAATAACCAATCTTTACCTGATGTCCGTGTTTCAACATACCGGTATAACTGATTTCATCCATGATCATCCTTGCCATGGTAGTTTTCCCCTCTCCATTCCGACCTATAAAGGCTACTTTTTCACCCCTTTCGATAGCATAATCAACATCCTGCAACACATTCAAATCGCCATAACTTTTCGACAACCCTTTTCCTTCAAGGGTTATGGTTCCTGAGTGTGGAGCTGGCGGAAACTTAATTTTTAGTGACGAATTATCAAACTCATCCACTTCAATCCTGTCTATTTTTTCCAGTTGCTTTATCCTGGACTGCACCTGCACCGCTTTAGTAGCCTGATAACGGAAACGTTCAATAAACTTTTCCGTATCCTCTATCATCTTTTGCTGATTTCTATAAGCAGCCAGCTGTTGCTCTCTTCTTTCTTCCCTTAATTTTAAATATTCAGTGTATGATGCCTTGTAATCATATATCTTACCCATCTGAATTTCAATTGTCCTACGGGTAATATTATCCAGAAAAGCACGGTCGTGGGAAACCAGAACCACTGCTCCTCCATACGACTTAAGAAAATCTTCAAACCATTGAATCGATTCTATATCTAAATGGTTAGTTGGCTCATCCAATAAAAAAACATCAGGTTTTTGTAAGAGGATCTTTGCTAATTGTATCCTCATCCTCCACCCTCCGGAAAATTCTGATGTCAATCTATCAAAGTCACTCCTTTCAAACCCCAATCCCTTTAAGGTCACCTCAATATCCGAGGCATAATTGCCACCCCCCAACAAACTCAAATGGTCATTCTTTTCTGATACTTTGTGGATTAAGTCAAGATATGATTCCGACTCGTAGTCGGTACGTGAAGCCAGCTGGTGATTGAGCTGTTCTATTTGCTCTTCCAGCCTTTTTAAATCGTCAAAAGCTTTTTCCACCTCCTCCCATACAGTACCTGTATCGTCATGTACCATATGCTGTGGCAGATATCCAATTTTTATATCCTTTGGAACAGAAACCGTACCCCTGCTGGGTGATTGTATTCCTGCCAATATTTTTAACAAGGTTGACTTTCCTGCCCCGTTTTTCCCTGCCAATCCTATTTTATCTTTAGGATTTACTAAAAAAGAAACATCATCAAACAAGGAAAATCCACCAAACTCTACGGCTAACTGATTTACCGATACCATGTATTATATACTAAATTATTTATGCCTTACAACTCCGTTCTTTCCACCTCTAATTCTTTTCCAAAACGGATTACATACAACCCTCTGTTATAGAGTCCTCCCCAGTTACCATAGCGTTCAAAATCAAAATTAAACTGAACCTGGTTGGCCTTATAATGAGGAAGGCAATACTCAAACTGCTTTCCATATTTTATTCTTGCATTTAAAAAATAGTAGGCCACATCATAACCCCAAATACCATATTTTGAATACTTGGCATTTCTTCCGGGCCTGATAAAAAATGGCGATACTGCAAACGGTTCAGTATGGTACCATTTTCTGTATTTCATAACAAAGTTCTTTGTTAGCTCGCTATTATAATCCAAAGCATATGAAGAAATGATCTCGGTATTCAAATTATGTACTTCCTCAGCGTTGATGGTCTGATATTTTAACCAATCCCCAAAACCGATTAATTTTACGTTTTTATCCGAGCCGTCAACAACACCATGCAGGGTAGTAATAATCTTTGAAATATCAGCCTCCTCAGGCGATGGTATAACCACGATATTAGGATGCGAATCATCCAAAAGGGCATCGATAGCCTGCACATCCTGTTCTGAAAAAGAAACTTCAAGATAATTGGGTTTCTGTCCCAATGGGATATACTTCAAATATATCTGATCTTTTAATTTATTACAGAATTGATTTTCAAGCGAACCGGGCTCTTTAGATTTTAAAACCAACACTCTTGAACCTTCGCTTTGCGAAGAAATATAACTCACATACTTATCATACACCAATGAATCAGGTGTATTTACCTGAATTAAATAAGGGTTCCTGTTAATCTCCGGATCTTTATTCGACAAGGGATAGATCATTTTTATCCCATTTTGGTATGAAAATTCAGAAACCAAAGACAAATTACTTGTAAAGGCCGGACCTATAATAAAGTCAACATTCTTTAATTCCGGTCTTTCCAAAATAGCTTTTACTTTATTGGTATCCGGGGCTGTATCATAGGTATACAATTCAATATTAACACCTTGTTTCTTAACAGAATCCAAGGCCATCAAAACACCTTCATAAAACTCCACAAACGATCTTGACCTGTTTGACAACACAGGCTCTTCCCTTGCCATTTCAACCTCTTCGTCATCTACTATTTTAGTAATAACATTGGCTTCTTTGGTTGCCGCCACATCAAAAGGCAACAACAAAGCAACAGAAATATTTTCTTTTGAGAGGGTATAATCATACAAGCCGCAATCCACAAAAACAGAGTCCCCCATATGAGTAACCATTTTTTCACGCACAACATCGTCCTCAACAAGTTCCTGTTCCTTTTTCCGTTTCAGATACTCTATGCCGGGTATTTTCAACCTCGAACCTTTTTTAATATTTGATAAGACCAGTGTAGGGTTGGCTTCTTCCAGATCTTCAACTTTAACCGAATACTTCCTGGCAATAGAATAAACCGTTTCTTTTCTTTTAACAACATGAGTAATAAAATCCTGTTGAGGGTCTTCTTTTGATTGCTCTATTTCAATTTCCGCTTTAGGAACCCTAACAACATAACCAACAGACAGATCATCCGGATTTAAATCAGGATTTGCCACATAAATAGCATTTTTGGCTACATTATACTTTTTACTCAACGAATAAAAGGTATCCCCGGTAACAATGCGGTGATAAATAAAATTCTCATCCTCCATTTTTTCCTTAACAACCTTTGGAGTATTAATGATTTTATCCTGGATGGCCTGTTTAGGTATCCTTATTTTTGTACCTATTTCGATAATTCCACTCTGTAAAGCCGGATTACTTTTAATAATCTCTGAAATGGATACATTATATTTTTTTGAAATCCCATATAAGGTTTCTTTCGGTTCAACCTGATGATAAATGTAATTTACTGTAGCTCCTCCATCTTTACGCTGGTATACGGGAATTTTAAAAATACTACCTATCAGTAATTTCTGATCTGCACCCACATTGTATTTCTTAATATCCTCAATGCTCACATTGTATTTTCTCGACAAATAGTAAAGAGTTTGTCCCTGATCTATGGTATGATAAATAAATTCTTTATCACTATCCTGTTGTACACCAGATTCCTTTCTGCCTTCAATAACAGGAATATAAAGCAAATCACCAGCTTTAAGGCCAAACAGAGAATTCGGGTTGGCATCATGAATTTCTTTTTGGGTAACACCATACTTTTTGGCAATCCGATAAAATCCTTCACCCTGCTGAACCTCATGCAAATAATATGTTTTCCCGGAAACAACAACCTTATCAGGCTCCTGGGCTGAAACGAAAGGTATATTTAATACGTAAAATATTATTATAATATATAAACAAGAAAATAGCTGATTCATTGTACGTGTATTTTTCGCCTTCAAAAATATAAAAACAGAACCATCAAAACAACGCCATCTGTTAGAATAAAAAAAAGTTGCTAAAACCAAATGTTTTAACAACTTTTCTATATAAAATTAATATCTAATATTACATTTTTATCTGAGCTTCTATTTCGAGCATCTGATTTTTAAAATCCTTATCTGTTTCCAGCAAGTTATTCACCTGCTTGCATGCGTGCAATACCGTTGCATGATCTTTTTTGCCAATTTTTGAGCCAATAGTTGAAAGCGATGAATTGGTCAGATTTTTCGAAAAATACATTGCCACCTGCCGCGCTTGAACCAGCTCTCTCTTTCGAGAGCGCGATTGTAAAGAGTCTACTTCCAAACCAAAGTAATCACACACAATTTGCTGTATATAATCAACACTTACTTCTTTTTGGGTTTTCCTTACCAATTTATCAACAATAGAAATTGCCACATCCATTGTTATTTCCCTCTTATTTAGTGTTGCCTGGGCCAACAATGATATTAGCGCACCTTCAAGCTCCCTTACATTGTGCGATATATTAGAGGCAATATACTCCAACACTTCCTTTGAAATATTAATTCCATCTTTGTATACCTTATGCTCCAGGATTGCAATACGTGTATTATAATTAGGAATCTGCACATCTGCAGACAATCCCCATTTAAACCTCGACAACAAACGATCTTCCATCCCTTTCATTTCCACCGGAGCTTTATCCGCAGTTAATATTAACTGCTTGCCGGTTTGATGTAAATGATTAAAAATATGGAAAAAAGTATTCTGCGTTTTTTCCTTACCTGCAAACTCTTGTACATCATCAATAATTAAAACATCTATCATCTGATAGAAATTGAGGAAATCGTTTTGAGTATTATTCCTTACCGACTCGGTAAACTGGGTCTGAAACTTGTTAGCATTAACATACAATACCGTTTTTTCAGGATAATATTTTTTAATATCGATACCGATTGCCTGAGCCAGGTGTGTTTTACCCAATCCTGAATTCCCATACAAAAACAATGGATTAAATGCTGTTTTTCCAGGATTCTTAGCCACAGCCATACCAGCAGACCTGGCTAACCTGTTACACTCACCTTCCACATGATTATCAAAACAATAATCCGAATTAAGCTGAGGATCAACATTTAACTTTTTAATGCCCGGAATTACAAAAGGATTCCTCACAACCGGTTTCTCTGTATTCATTTGCATGGATACAGGCCTGTTGCGCAAATCAGTTTTATTATTAGATGGTAAACGTTGTGTCAATGGTTGCTGATTCTTCTGATGCGGAGTATCAACAATAACACTATATTCCAATTTTGCCGAAGCACCCAGCTCCCTTCTAATGGTTTTTTTTAACAGATCAATAAAATGTTCTTCTAAATACTCATAAAAAAACGCACTAGGAACCTGTATAGTTAAAATATCATTTTCAACTTTTAGCGGTCTTATCGGTTCAAACCAGGTTTTAAAACTTATTTGAGGAATGTTATCCTTTATTACATTTAAACAATTATTCCATATTTTCTCGTAATTGGGCTTCATTTTCGTTTTTGTCTGCGAGGTATTTATGTTATATACTATTAATTTCCGAAAACAAAAATTGTGAAAAAAAATATGAAAAAAAAATATGTTTTCACTTGCTTTTCTGATTAATTTATTATTAACCTTATTTTTAGGGAATTAAGTTTTATGCAACTTATTCAACTGACATACTGTACATTACACCCATTGTTACAAATATACACTTCATTATATATTCCCTGTAATCAAAGGATTTAGCAGACTGGTCACTTTTTTCAACTTTTTTACCACAAAAACCAACACATAAAAATACTTAACTCCATAATCGCATTTGTAAATAGAAAACAAAAACTACATTACATCTTTAACCACCTTTACTTTCCCTCCTTCAAATGCTATGACCCTGGCCTCCGGGTACTGATCTATTACTTTATTTTTAAGCACCTGGATCTTCGAAAAATCACTATCCTCTCCAAGCGTATAAACAAAGTACTTCCCATCTCTGTCCTCTCCAATACATTCACCATCCAAAAGCTCCTTTCCCCTTAAGTCCAAAGGTTCTTTTGTTTTCTTCAATAACACTTTATATACAATAGCACCTGAATCATCTATAACTTTCGCCTTTCCCCCTCCAAAATTCACAGCACTAAAATGCACATATCTGCCTGGATTATGTCTCACATCAGCCAAAAGCCGGTCAAGGTTAACAGATGCTTCATTAAGGTTGTTATAAAGCTCCTTATTATTCAACAGCAAACCCAACGATCCTTCCTGGTCGTTTACCGCCTTTAAAACCCCATTAAAAGAAAGCATTGCACTATTCATTTCGCCAATTAACTGATCCACTTCTGAATTAGCCAATTTTCCCGATAGCGTTTCCACATTCGCCATAATCAAAGACAAGTTTCTGGCATTATTCTTCAAATCAACAGATACTGAATCAAGATTACTTAACATTTCCCCCACAGCACCATCAGCCTGAAGGTTTTTCTTTAATGCCAGACTCATATCATTCAGATTCTTCATCATACCTGCAAAATCATTAACCCCACTGGCAATCCCATCTTTGTTATCTTTATCAAACATATCATTCAGATTGGTCAGTACCGAATCAAATTTCACCACTAAGTTTTCTGCCTTATCTTTTAAAGGCAATACTTCCTGGCTCACCTGATCAGCCAGGCCTCCCATGATTGATGTCTTCATTGTATCGCTCGCCACCAATGCCCGCTTTGTATCTCCGTATAAAAAGCGAATACCCTTTGACCCCATCAAATCAAGACTATATATTTGAGCCACTGTATTATCCGGAAAATCAATATCCTTTTCAATAGCCATCACAACCACAACCTCGTCAGAACTTCCTTCTATAAAAGAAATGGTGCGAACAGATCCGATTTGAAACCCTTTAAAATATATAGGACTTCCTTCTGTCAGGCCATCAATCCTGGAATAAACACCATACAATTTATAACCCGGCATAAAAATATCTTTACCTTTTAAAAAGTTTATTCCCCAAACCAATAAAAACAATGCCAGCAATATGGTAAATCCAACTTTGACCTCTTTAGAAACTTTTATCATAATTAAACTTTATCATTAATCCATTTCAAAAATAAGAGAAATTTATTGAAACCCGCAATCCACACACAAATTCCACAGGATTACACGCTACACTTAACAAATAAATGTCTCAAAAAACGATTCCGCAGATGTTATATTGCTGCCTTATCAATATTATAAGTAATTCATTAACTTTGCCCAAAAATTTATACTTGGAAAATTCATATCATATCAGCGACTGGCTTCCTACAACACTCAAAGAAGTAAAACAAAGAGGTTGGGAAGAATTGGATGTAATTATTTTTAGTGGCGATGCTTATATCGACCACCCTTCTTTTGGCGCAGCAGTAATCGGCCGCATTATTGAAAGAGAAGGGTTGAAAGTAGCCATTGTTCCACAGCCCAACTGGCGCGATGACCTCAGGGATTTTAAAAAACTGGGAACTCCAAGATTATTTTTCGGTGTAACATCTGGCAGCATGGATTCTATGGTAAACCACTACACAGCCAATAAAAGACTTCGCTCCGATGATGCCTACACACCTAACGGAAAAGCTGGCTTCAGGCCAGACTATGCCACCGAAACATATTGTAAAATATTAAAGGAGCTTTTCCCTGAAACACCTGTGGTTGTTGGGGGGATTGAAGCTTCGCTAAGAAGGGTAACACATTATGACTACTGGCAAAACACGCTTAAACCAGGTATATTAGCCTCTTCCCTTGCAGATTTATTGGTTTATGGCATGGGCGAAAAGCCTTTAAAAGAACTTTTAAGACTATTAACCAAAGGAGTTCCCTTCAACACGATAAAAACCATCCCGCAAACGGCATATATATGCAACAGTAAAGATTTGCAATCCAATAAAAACTGGAATGACCAAACTTTATTTTCGCACGAAGAATGCCTGAAAGATAAAATTAAATACGCCAAAAACTTCAGGCATATTGAAGAAGAATCAAACAGATGGCAAGCTGCCAGGTTGATTCAACAATACCAGGAAATGTCAATAGTAATCAACCCTCCGTACCCTCCTCTTTCCTCCAAAGAGCTGGATGCATCATTTGACCTTCCATACACCAGGCTACCCCATCCCAAATACAATAAAAAAGGAACCATCCCCGCTTTCGAAATGATAAAATTTTCGGTTAATATGCATCGCGGATGCTTTGGAGGCTGCAGCTTTTGTACCATTTCAGCACATCAGGGAAAATTTATTGCCAGCAGGTCGGAAAAATCTATTTTAAAAGAAGTAAGGCAAATTACACAAATGCCCGACTTTAAAGGCTACATTTCCGATTTGGGAGGCCCAAGCGCCAATATGTACCAAATGAAAGGCAAAGACACCAAAATTTGTGAACGGTGCGTACGCCCCTCTTGCATATTCCCCAATATATGCAACAACCTAAACACCGATCATACCCCAATGATCAATCTCTATAAGAAAATCAACAATATGCACGATATTAAAAAAGCATTTATTGGCAGTGGTGTACGGTACGATATGCTTTATAACAAAATGTCGAACGATAAGGAAAAGGAAAGCCATAAAAAATACATGGAAGAACTAATAGCCAACCACGTTTCCGGCAGGCTAAAAGTTGCACCGGAACACACTTCCGATCAGGTTCTGAAACTTATGAGAAAACCCTCATTTAGTCTTTTCCATAAATTTAAAAAGGACTTTGAAGAAATAAACAAAAAGCACAATTTGAACCAACAAATCATCCCATATTTTATATCAAGTCACCCGGGTTCAAAAATTGAGGACATGGCCAACCTGGCTGTTGAAACAAAAAGCATTGACTTTAAACTGGAACAAGTACAGGATCTTACTCCTACCCCCATGACTGTATCAACTGTCATATTTTACTCGGGAGTTCACCCATACACCCTGGAAAAACTATATACAGCAAAAACAAAACAAGAAAAATTAGACCAAAGGATTTTCTTCTTTTGGTACAAACCGGAATACAAAAAGCAAATCGAACGTCTTCTTGAACAAACCAACCAACAAGACCTTATAAATAAACTATTTACCAAGGACAAAAAACAAGTGAGTTTTACAAAAAAGAACCACTCCAAACCACAACATAAACCACATCAAAAATCATCAAAACGCAAAAAATGAAAAAAGCAATAAAGTACATAGCCATATTATCACTAATATTAACATTCAACTCATGCGCAGAACTGATACAAATAGCCAATACCTTAGAGGTAGATTCGCCACTATCTGAATCAGAAATTGCTAACGGACTAAAAGAAGCACTTAGGGTTGGTACTGATTCTGCAGCCCACCGCCTGTCATTAAAAAACGGTTACTTTTCCGATGAAGCTGTCAAGATATTATTACCGGAAGAAGCCAGCATTATAGTTGACAACGCCAGCAAAATACCCGGTGGCGAGAAATTAATCAACGATGTAATTTTAAGCATCAACAGAGCTGCAGAAGATGCTGCAAAAGAAGCAGGACCGGTATTTTTTAAAGCCATAACAGATATGACCATCTCTGATGCCATAAACATCCTGAACGGATCAGACCACGCAGCTACCGAATATTTTAAATCAAAAACTTACCAAAGCCTTTTTGATTTATACAGCCCCAAAATTCAGAAATCAACAACTAAAAAAGTCCTTGCAGGATACTCTGCCACTGACACCTGGAATACACTTACAAAAAACTACAACCAACTTGCCGGTTCCTTTGTCGGCCAACTGGCAGACCTAAAAAAAGTAGATACAGAACTAAACACCTACCTGACACAAAAGGCATTGGATGGCTTATTTTTAAAGCTGGCTGACGAAGAATTAAAGATCAGAAAAGATCCGGCAGCAAGGGTTACTGAAATATTGAAAAGAGTATTTAGCAAATAACAATGAACAATAAACAATGACAATAGTTATTAATCATTAGTTATTGGTTATTGGTTATTGGTCATTGGTTATTGATAATTGGTTATTGTTCATTGAAAAAGTCTGCCCTGCCAGGTATCACGATCCTTTAAGCGCTTCTCTACTTTTGCAACGAATTCAAAATTTTTCAATCCCCACTTTGGGGCAATCAGCAACTCCCTTGGTGATTGGCTAATAAACCGTTCAAGAACAATTTCAGGATTAAGCAACTCCAGAAAATTCACGACCAACTCAATATATTCATCTACCTCATACAACTTGATATGCGATGGATTCCTAAGATAATCTTCTCCCATAACCGAACCACGAACCAACTGCAACTGGTGTAACTTTAAATAATCCAGCGGCAGTTTTGACATCTCTCTGGCATGATTATAAATATCCTCTTCCGACTCTCCCGGCAATCCCAGAATCAAATGCGCTCCCACTTTCAAGCCGGCTTTTGAGGATTTCACTATGGCATCAACCCCTTCCTGAAAACCATGACCCCTGTTAATCCTTTTCAAAGTAGCATCATTAGTAGATTCTACACCATATTCAATGGTAACATGATAATCCTTATTAATCTCAGCAAGATACCCCAACAACTCATCATCAACACAATCAGGACGCGTACCTATAACAATCCCTATTATTTTCGGATGGTTTAAGGCCTCCTGATATCTGGCTTTTAAAACCTCCAGACTTTCGTATGTATTGCTATAGGCCTGAAAATAGGCCAGATAATGCTGTGTTTTATATTTAGGTGAAAAGAAATTAATACCAGTTTCAATCTGGTGGGTAATTGAATTGCCTTCGCCACAATACGACGGGTTAAAAGTAGAGTTATTACAAAACGTACAACCACCAACACCCTTGCTCCCATCTCTGTTTGGACAAGAAAAACCAGCATCGACCGATACTTTTTGCACCCGTTCATCAAACGATCTTTTTATATATGAACTATAATCATTAAATCTCCTGCTATGCCCCCATTCGTATTCCATGCGCTTAAACCTTTCCTTTACTACATTAAACCCTCAATTAACAATACCATCCTGCCATCATAACAAAAGGACAGGTAAACGTACACGACAGTTTCATAGTAAACCAATTAGCCCGCAAATGTAGTAAATTACATGAATCCCCTAACAAAATTTTAACCTGTAAAAATCTGCCAACACACCCAAACTAGTCATATTGTTTGCTATATTTATGTCTCTAAAACTAAAAAACAAACTTAATGATTAACGAAAAAGACCTACAATACCTTGATAAAAAAGGTATTTCACCAGAAAAAGCCCAATACCAGTTAGAACAATTTAAAAACGGCTTCCCATTTATGGACATCCAACGCCCCGCATCTGCATCAGATGGGATCATCAGGCTGGATGAAGAACAGAAGCTCATGTTTACCGACCAATACAGAAACGGAATTGAAGAAGGCATTTCCATCCTGAAATTTGTTCCGGCATCCGGTGCAGCAACCAGGATGTTTAAAGATTTATTTACATTTATCAATGCCAGCAAAGAGGAACAGGAAGAATCAAAGAAATCAGGACCCATAAACATATTCCTTAGCCACATTGAATACTTTGCCTTTTCAAAACAACTTCAATCCATCTGTAACATAGATTTTTCAAACTCGGAAGAAGTTCTTAAGAACGGAGCTTTTATTGTTGAAAAATTACTTCTTAGCGACGGCTTGAATTACGGAACATACCCCAAAGGCGTACTTCAGTTCCACTTATCAGAGGACAAGCCCACTTCGCCTATTGAAGAACACATGGTAGAAGGAGCATTATACGGACAAGACAATGAAGGTATTGTAAACTTACACTTCACCGTTTCCGAAGACCACATCAAGTTATTTGAAGAAATAGTGAATAAAAACATATCATTGTTCGAAGCTAAATTTGATGTTACATACAACATCTCCTACTCAACTCAAAAATCATACACGGATACCATTGCGGTTAATCCAGACAATAGCCCATTCAGACTTGAAGATGAACAAATCCTTTTCCGCCCTGGCGGTCACGGAGCCTTAATCGAAAACCTCAACGACCTGGATGCCGACATTATCTTTATCAAAAACATTGACAATGTGGTACCTTCCTATCGACTAAAAGACACCATACAATACAAGGAGGCATTGGCCGGGATATTATACTTTTATCAACAAAAAGTATTTGAATACCTTGAAATGCTTGACAAAGATGAAAGCAACAACGATTTAACGGATGAGATACTTGACTTTATGCAAGTTGAACTTTTTATTACTATTCCTGATAACTTATCAAACACCAAAGAAAAAGTCAACTTTATAAAAACAAAACTCAATCGCCCAATTCGCATATGCGGTATGGTCAAAAACGAAGGAGAGCCCGGAGGAGGCCCATTCTGGGGCATTGGCAAAAATGGTGAAGTTTCCTTACAGGTTGTAGAAAGCTCTCAAATTGACATGAATAACACCGCAAAGAAAAAGCTGGTTAGCGAAAGCACCCACTTCAACCCGGTAGATTTAGTTTGTGCCACTAAAAATTATAAGGGAGAGAAGTTTAATCTTCTGGAGTATGTAGACCCTAAAACCGGATTTATTTCAAACAAATCACTTAACGGAAAAGATCTTAAAGCACTCGAACTTCCCGGGCTATGGAATGGAGCGATGAGCGATTGGACTACTTTGTTTGTTGAGGTCCCTGTATCTACTTTCAACCCTGTTAAAACAGTTAATGATTTATTAAGGATACAACACCAGCCAGAAGGTGTAGAGCAGCATTAGTTTGGTAGCGGGTAGCGGGTAGCTTATAGCAGATGGCTTATAGCGAATAGCAGATGACTGATTATAATCCGAATTAAGGTTTGAAAAGATGTTTGACTCCGCTAGAGTTTGTTGAGTACAGATAAATGAAGCCTGAGGCTTCAAACATTTATAGTATGATATAGTAGCAATATATCTCGACTCCAGAGGAGTCGAACTTTGAACTCTTTATTGGTAAGTGTAGTTTATAGCGGATAGAGGATAGCCTTTAGCTTATAGCTTATAGCGGATAACAGAGCTACACATAAAGAAAATACAAAGGATCCGATCTTTATATGCACCACGCAATTAAGATCGGATCCTTAATTTTTACATAAGCTTATCATCAACCTTTTTTCCAAAGGATATTGAGTTAACAACAAGTTATCAACAATCACTTAATTATTTAGCTAAAATATTGTGAATACCTAAATTAATGGTATTTTTGTGGCTCAAAATCAAAGTGAATATATGCAAGAATACTCTCACGCAGATCAGGAAGGAACCAGAGAGGCCATTGATAAGTTTGAGGAATTGATTCACTTCAACCAGGAATCTTATTTCGATGTATTCCAAATTGAATCTATTTTCGATTACTATCATGAAAAAAGCCAAATTGAGAAGGCCGAAAAGGCTATTTGTATGGGATTAAAACAACATCCTGACTCAACTTCCTTGCAACTGAGATTAAGCACTCTTTACATTGAACAATATAAAGACGAAGAAGCACTAACAACTTTAAATTTCCTTAAAGAAGTTGAAAACAATAATTCAGAGGTTTTTCTTAACCTTGGCATTATATACACACGTGCTCATGAAATTGAAAATGCAATTTCAAACTTTGAAATTGCACTCAAGCTATGCAGCGAGGAAGACCTTGCTGATTATGTTTTTGAGATAAGCTTCAATTTAAATCAGGAATCATACTACGAACACACTAAAAACCTTGTAAACTATTACCTTAAGGTTTTTCCAAGAAATGAAAATATCCTTTTTGAACTGGCCTATGCTCATGACAAACTGGATGAGATAGATAATGGAATTGAGGTTTACAATAAACTTCTCGATATCAATCCTTATCTTGAAAATGCATGGTATAATATTGGGATTCTTTTTAATAAAAAAGAAAATTTTACCCAGGCCATTGAAGCATATGAAATAACCATTGCCATAGCGCCAAACTTGCCAGAGGCTTATTTTAACAAAGCAAACAGCCTTGCTCAAACCGGCGACTATACAGGCGCCATTAATTCATATACAGAATACTTGTCGTACTCGTTCCCTAATGCCATAACCTATTATTACATGGGCGACTGCTGGGAGAACATAGGCAATTTTTATCTTGCATCTAAATTTTACAAAGCTGCGGTAAAAATAGATCCGGAACATATGGAATCTTTACAATCACTTGGAAGGACTTCATACAAGGTTCAGGATTACGAAACCAGCATTTTTGCTTTTGACAAAGCAGTAAGCATCGACCCCAAATCTTCGGATCTTTGGAGGGCCTTAGGCAAAAGTTACAAAAAACTTAAAAAACCGGCCGAAGCAAAACGATGCCTCAAACGTGCTTTGATAAACCAGCACCAGGATACAAAAAACTGGATTGAGATGTATCAGTTTTTATCAGAAAACGAAACAGAATTTAATGAAGTTCCCTTTATTGAACTCTTGCTAAGCAAGGACCAAACCAATGGAGCTATTCATTATTTGGCAGCCATCATCTACAACCAGGCAAACAAACAAAAAGAATCTCTTAAGCATTTGGTTATTGCCCGCCAAATACTACCTGAAGATCTGGAACTTGTACTGAACAAATATCCCTCACTGGTGGCAATGCCCGAAATTGCAGAGTATATCAATACTCAACTATAACATTTGAATTACAACTGATTCTATATATTAAGATTAACACCCTGTTATTCAATTAAACAATCATGCAAAACAACAATACTAAAGACTTTATTTCAAATATTTTTAAAGGCATGGCCATGGGTGCTGCCAACGTAATACCCGGCGTATCCGGAGGCACCATTGCACTAATCACCGGCATTTTTGAAAGATTAATCAATGCCATAAAATCCTTTGACCTTACGGCTATCAACCTTCTGTTTAAAGGTAAAATAAAGGATTTATTAAAACATGTTGACTTCTGGTTTTTGGTTTCTGTATTTATGGGAGTTGGGATAGCCATTATCTCCCTGGCAAGGTTATTCAAATTCCTTTTTGAAGATTACCCGGTATACATCTGGTCATTTTTCTTTGGGTTGGTATTGGCCAGCATTTATTTTGTTGGAAAGACTGTAGAAAAATGGAATACAAGCAGCATCGTCACCTTTATTATAGGAAGTGCAATTGCAATTTCAATCAGTGTTTTAACACCAGCTTCCGAAAACAGTTCAATCATATATCTTTTTATCTGTGGAATCATTGCCATTTGTAGCATGATCATACCAGGTCTATCCGGATCGTTTGTATTGATTTTAATGGGCAATTACCAACTGGTAATGATTAATGCTGTAAGCGAACTAAACCTCAAAGTTTTGTTGCCGGTTGCTGCCGGTGCCGGAATTGGACTTATAGGTTTTTCCCATTTCCTGTCGTGGCTGCTAAAAAAATACCACAACCAAACCATTTCTATGTTAACCGGATTTGTATTGGGATCATTAGGTATTTTATGGCCATGGAAAGAAACGCTTACCAAAACCTTTGGTGAAAAGGTGAAAACGGTAGGATATGAATGGTTCTTACCAGAAACAAATTCTGAGTTTTTTATTGCATTAGTTTTTATTATATTAGGTATAGCCAGCATTTGGATTACAGAATCTTTGGGTTCAAAAAAGGCTGCATAATCATTCAATACGACCACTAATAGTCACTTATTGAACAGATAAGCATTTATTTAGGAAGTTTCTAATTTAAATTTACAATGATGAAAACATACGGACTTATTGGATATCCACTATCCAAATCTTTCTCGCAAAAATATTTCACCGAAAAATTTGAAAAAGAAAACCTGAAAGCCAGGTACCTTAATTTTCCAATTGCTTCAATTGATGAATTTCCGGAACTATTGACTCACCACCCATATATTGGTGGTTTAAATGTTACCATTCCATATAAGGAAAAAGTAATTCAGTACCTCGACGATCTTGACCCTGTTTCAAAAGAAGTAGGTGCGGTTAATGTAATAAAAGTTGACTGGACGAATCCAAAAGAACCAAAGCTTACCGGTTACAATTCTGATATTATCGGCTTTACCAGATCGATACAGCCATTGTTAAAGGATCACCACAAAAAAGCATTAATACTGGGAACCGGGGGAGCTGCCAAGGCCGCTGCCTATGGATTAAAATCATTAAATATTGAAAGCAAATATGTTTCCAGGACACCCAAAGGAGACAACCAGATCAGCTACCAATCTTTGGATAAAAATACAATAGAGGAGAATACCGTTATTGTAAACACCACTCCACTTGGGATGTATGGTAACATGGACGCCAAACCCGACATTCCTTATCAATACTGTGGCAACAATCATTTGTTTTTTGATTTGGTATACAACCCTGAGGTAACCGCTTTCCTAAAAGCAGGTCAAGAGCAGGGAGCTGTGATCAAAAACGGCCTTGAGATGCTTCACCTGCAAGCAGAAGGGGCTTGGGAAATATGGAACAAATAAAAACAAGTCCATCACTTGTTTTTATTTAATAATTTCTGCCTGGCAAAATATTAGCATCAAACATGATTGAAGAACTAGGAAAACTCCTTACTACATATTTAGCAGGTGCAATCGGCATCTGGAAAGGCATCCCCGTTGGCATTGCACTCGGCCTGAAACCTTTCTATATTGCAACTTTTACCTCCCTGGGAGCAATTTCTTCCACCCTTGCAGTCTATTTCTCCGGCGAACCATTCCGCAAGTGGCTGCTAGGAAAATATGGTGATAAAAATATTGCCAGAAAACAGAAAAAATTCTCCACCTGGCTTGAAAAATATGGTGTCGCCGGATTGGGACTATTGGCAACCGGCTTATTAGGCCCATTTATTGCGCTACTGATTGGAATGCTTTTATTGAACGACACCCGCAAGTTTATTGGTTTTCTTTTAACCGGGATTGTTATATGGAGTTTTGGAATTACTTATTTATCGGAACCCATTGTTAATCTATTGAAAGCTTTGTTTTAATTAGTGCTTGAAAACTCCTGAAATAATTATTGGAGATAGTTTCAGACTTACAGCCTGAGATTTACAGCTTGGTATTTTCAAGGGGCGATGCCCCTTGTTGTGACGTCAAAGGCTTTCAGCCTTAAATTTATCATTAATAAAGATTCTATTCTAAAGCAATAACATTCTGCTGGTATGGATTGTAGTAAAAATTATTATTAATTGGGACAATCCTTCTTCAAATTTCTTTTGTTCAATACTCTGTTTTTATTTAACAGCAAACAAAACTCTTTTTTCTTCAGACCCAACTTTTGTTGCTGATCCCCATATCCTTACTCCCTATTCCCTCAACAAGTCAAACAAACACTATTACTAACTTCTCTTTGCTTTTTATTAATAAAAACAGCCCAAACCATTACGTTCTCGTCACCATCCAAAAAAAGTTGATCTACCACACAAATACCAGAACTTCTGTTCACATACGTATCTATCCGTTCTACATAACCATTAACATTACGCAGAACAAAAACAAACAGCTCATCATTCCTTCTTTTATCTTTTACCGCACCAGCTGCATCCCAGGATATGATACCAGAATCCCCATTCCTTTCCAATACTATATTTTCAGGCAAGGGAATTTCCCCTTTAGCAATTAAGGCTGTTTTACAATCAATATACTGGTCAGGGTACTCTCCGCCGATTCCATATTTTAAATTATACGATATAGCTGCCTGATATGGAGTCCTACCTATATCACCCTCATAAAATGTGGTATTTAATTCCTCTTTAAAACTGCGCAGAAAACCATGAACCAACTTCATCTTCTGTCGTTGTTTCAATTGGGCTTCACTTTTTTTATCCCTATAACTTTCAGGTCTTGCTCTAAAACAATTTAATCCTCTCCATTTATACAAAACCAAAGGACCAGCTTTTCCTGAACCTCCATCCAAAATGTTATTGAATCGTGCCATGGTTAAATCTTTTAAAGGTTAGAAACATAAGGAGCTTTTGAAGATGCTCACGTAATAATTCAGAAACAAAAACCATACCATCTCACTTATAAGACATATCCAACTCAGACCAAACTCAGACCAAACTCACTAAACAGTGAGTTTGGTCTGAGTTTGGTCTGAAAAAAATATGAGAAAAATCTGAGTTTCTATACACACAGGCAGATAGCTGATATTGAGCTGTACTTTTCTCTTAACTTACCTAAAATTGTAATTTATTGAAAGGATTATTCGACTCTAAACCACTTACCTTTATCTTCGTAACCACATAATACCAAACGATTACAACCGATAATTTCAAAAAAAAATATTTTTTTGTATTACTAAAAGCTATAAGGTATTTAACCTACGACTATTCCATCCTCATACCCAACACCAACCAAATACAAGGCATGTCCGGGTGCCGACGTACCAGCCACTCCCCGATCCCCGGCTTCAATAATCCCTCTAAAACCTTCCAAGGTCATTTTACCCCTGCCTACTTCTAACAGGGTACCAACAATAGCCCGAACCATATTACGAAGAAAACGGTCCGCTTTTATGGTAAAAATCCACTTACCATCTTTCTGCTCCCATTTAGCATACATGATTTTACAATTGTTTGTTTTTACATCAGTATGCAATTTACTGAAGCTGGTAAAATCAATATATTCGAAGAGTATTTCTGCCGCCTTATTCATCAGGTCAAAATCCAAAGGAACATCCAGGTAATACGCCGAATCTTGCAGAAAGGGGTTTTTATTATTTACCAAGTGATATTCGTAAGTGCGACTAATAGCCGAAAAGCGACTATGGGCTTCTTCATCCACCTTTGTGAGCGAATAAACTGCAATATCTTTGGGAAGAAAGCGGTTTAGTTTATGACAGAATTGTTTTCCATCAATCTTTTTTTTATCACAATCAAAATGCGCCACAAAGTACGTGGCATGAACACCTGTATCTGTTCGACCGCATCCTACCACGTTAATCTCTTCGCGAAGCATTTTACCAATGCAATCATTCAATACTTCTTGTACTGAAATTGCATTGGGCTGTATTTGCCAGCCATGATAGTTTTTGCCATTATAAGCAAGCTCTAAGAAAAATCTTGACATATTTTTCAGTTATTGGTCGTTGGTCATTTGTCATTGGTTATATACATAACAGATCGTTAGATTTTAGATAAGAGACGAGAGACTTATTTTCAATATGCTTAAAATCAAATCTTTACCCAACTTAAGTTGATTTTATTAAATATCTCATATTCTTACACTTATAAATAATTAACGAACTATTGATACAACAGTTAATCATAAACTATTGACCACTGACTATTCTACTATTGTTCCAAACAAATCATACGCTTCAGCATCTGTAATCTCAACCTGATAAAATTCTCCTGTTTTTAAATCAGCAGAATCAACAGGAATCAACACTTCCGGATCCACTTCAGGGGAATCAAATTCAGTTCTTCCCACATAATAATCATCATCCTTCCTGTCGATGATTACCTTTATTTGGCTCCCTACTTTCTTCTGGTTTATTTCCCAGCTAATCTGTTCCTGAGCTTCCATGATAATATTGGCCCTTTCCTGTTTTACTTCATCAGGCACATCATCCCTATAGTTCTTATAAGCATGGGTATCTTCTTCATGAGAATAAGGGAATACCCCAAGGCGCTCAAAACGGGCTTCCTTAACAAACTCAAGCATTTCTTTAAAATCCTGCTCTGTTTCGCCCGGGTGACCGGTAATCATTGTAGTACGCAAATGGATTCCTGGAACCTCCTTACGCATGGTTTCTATTAACTTATAGGTGTCTGCTTTGGTTACATTACGTCGCATTAGCTTTAGCATAGGATCGCTAATATGCTGCAACGCGATGTCCATATAGTTACATACATTCGGGTGCTCGTTCATTACCTTTAGCACATCAAGAGGAAACCCTGCCGGATAAGCATAGTGCAGTCTCACCCAATCAATCCCTTCCACATCTGCTACTTTTTGGGTCAACTCCGCCAAACGCATCTCCTTATAGAGATCCAGACCATAAAAAGATAAATCCTGAGCAATCACCTGTAACTCCCTTACACCTTTCCCTGCCAAACGCCGGGCCTCATCCACCAATTCTTCCATTGGCCTCGATTTGTGTTTGCCGGTAATAATGGGGATAGCACAATAGGAACAGGTACGGTTACATCCTTCAGATATCTTAAAATAAGCATAATGGTTTGGCGTAGTAAGGCTACGCTCATTTACCAAATCAGCCCTATAGGTTTGCCCAAGGTCTTTAATAATCTGCTGCCAATCGAACTTGCCATACATGCCATCTACTTCGGGCAATTCTGTTTTGAGCTGTTGAAAATACCTTTCAGAAAGACAACCCATCACAAACAACTTTTTGATCTCACCCCTTTTTTTGGCTTCTGCAAACTCCAATATAGTTTCTATCGATTCTTCTTTGGCATCTCCAATAAAACCACATGTATTAATGATTGCAATTTCTCCTTCAGGGTTTTCAGCATCATGAGCCACTGAAAAACCCGCAGCCTGAAACTGCTTTATCAATCGTTCAGAATCAACCAGATTCTTTGAACATCCCAACGTTACAACATCAACTTTTTTCATTCCTTTTTGCTATTAGCTTTTTATACAAAACCAACACTACCCCTACCCCCTAAAGGGGCACTCTACCGCGCACAGTCTTCCCCTTTAGGGGATTCGAGGGGTGAGCGTAAGCAAAGATACCTTTTGTAAATAATAAAGGCTACCCAATTTACAGGCAGCCCAACACTTTGCTCTAAATAGAGTATCTTACTTAAATAACAGATCGTTAGATTTTAGATAAGAGATAAGAGACTTATTTGCAAGATGCTTAAAATAAGATCTTTACCTAACTTGAGTTGATTTTATTAAG
>NZ_JAPDPI010000054.1 GCF_026013615.1 Plebeiibacterium marinum | reverse complement strand
AGAGAAAGCAGAAGAGAATGGTTATTAGAACAGTTTGAGAAAGCAGGATTAAAATCGTCCAATGTTAGTAAGTATCAATTTTGGCGACATGATAACAAACCAATTGAATTATGGAGTAATAAAGTTATAGATGTGAAAATCAATTATATTCATAATAATCCTGTAGAAGAAGGAATAGTATATAAACCAGAAGAATATATCTATAGTAGTGCCAGAGATTATAGTGGAGAAATAGGTCTAATTGAAGGAGTTGTAGTTGTGAAGTAAAGCTATACCACGCGTGAGGACACGCGCGGCAGCGGGGGGGCGTGGGTTATTCCCATATTAAAAACCAAAATATAGCTTTTCTTTTTTTACTGCTAATTGCTACTCCTTTAGAGTACCCATGTTTCCAACTTCGAGGCATCATATCCTTATCTGATAAATAATTCTCATCCCAATACATACCCGATTTTGCCTCCAAAACATACAGTTTATAGTCAGAAGTTAAATACTCACTATGCTTGTTTTGTGTGTTAAACTTCCAGAAGTTTGGAACAGGTAATTTTTTATAGCTGCTTAATTCTTCCAATAGCTCTCGTTCTTTACTAGAAATCCGCATTTTAATTCCATAATTGTCATGATTGATAAATTTATTAATTATCAATAGTTTCGGGTCATTAGACTCATAAACTGCCATACTACTTTCTCTTGCTGTATATACCAATGAATCAATAAGGTCATTAGCATATTCTACTTCTATGTAAAAACTAACATAATCCATTCCTGGAGTTGTATTATAAATAGTTTTACCAATGTTATTGACATTATATAAATTCTTTGGAAAATGATTTACAAATTCTTGCTTAAATAGGCTTTTGTAGTTTTGGTATTTTTTATCAATTAACATGTACCATTCTTTACTCTTTTTATTTCTACCTGGGTTAACACAGCTACATATCAGCAGTATAAAAAGACAATAACTTATATAAGTTTTTAGCTTTATCATTTAAATAATTTCTTTAAGATTTTAGTTAACTGTTCTGCAATTTCAGGAGCTGCAATTTTACCTCCTTCAATCGCTCTCTTTGTGGGGTTTATATATCTAGCGTTTGTGTTTTTCCCCGCTATCGCACGATTTACGTTCCGGCAACGGGGGTATCACTTTACTATTTTTTAAATACCTGATAATTCAAGACTTTACCTTCCATTTCGATTGATAGTACATAAGCTCCGCTTTGTAAATTACTTACAGGTATTTGCGTTTCATTTCCATTATATACCGAAACTAAAGTACCCAAACTATTATATAGCTTAATTTTATTTATTGCTGCATTACCATTTATATTTACAACACTTGTAGCTGGGTTTGGATAGATGTTAAAGCTAACACCTTTAGCGTCTTCTACCGAAGTTGTAGCAGCTTTTACCAAATGGATATCTACATCATAAATAAGATCATCAACAGTAATACTAATTGCTTTTTGAATATTTGTTTCGTCACCAAAAAATGTAGATTGATAACCCTGAGTATTATCAGAAACTGCCAACAAATAGTAATCTCCCGGTTCTAAACTTTCAAATTCAAAGTTTCCATCACTGTCCAGGTCAATTACAGCTTTGTAAGCAGCTGTATTATCAACAGAATAAGCGTAAACTTTACCTGAAGTACATTGATTTGTGCCTTCCCAAACCGAGCCTTTAAGATTATAATAAAAATCAGTTGATATTGACTCAACAGCACCCATATCAATAATATGGTTAGTTATGCGTTCTCTCCCGTAAAAATCAAAGGGTGTTAATTCAATTTGTGTATTATCAGGATTCCCGGCATCTATACATGGAGAATTTTCTTTCAATCTCAAATCTCCATAATCATCATCATCGGTTCCCCATTCGCCATCGTCGCCTTTTGAAGGTAACTCAAAGAACGGGTTTTCATCAAGGAAAACACTGGTGTCATCAAAGTCCATCTCGTCATATTCATCAGCATTAGGGAAAGCTGAATATTTTGTGAACTTAGGAATTGAACCACCATTATTAAAATTGCCTGCAGAACAGTGATTTCCATAAAAGATATTATTTTGATAGTCGCAATAATCAGAATACTCAGTACTTCCAACTGTTCTATATGTAATAAATGCACCACCAACTCCAACATCATCCTGATTAGTAAGCTCATAAATATTCTCAATGCTATTTTCAACAACAGTAGTATTATAAACCTTTGCATTAAGGGCGATAATTCCTCCTGCCACAACCTGATTGAAATACCCTCTGTAATCAGAGGATAGATTTTTAATGCAATTTCCTATTATTAAACAATTGATTACATCAGCTTTTTCAAAAAGATCGAGTCCTGCTCCAGATCCATAATAAAAGTTTTGATCATTTATTGGAGAAAAAAGTATTCTATTACCAGCAATTAAACAATTTGTAAAAGATCCTCCTTCATAAATATAGGCTCCTCCTCCGCTCATATTACACTGATAGGAATTTTTTGCAATACAAACATTATTTTTAATGGTACATTCTACAAAAGTACCTCCATGCTCAGAGTATATTCCACCACCTCTCAGGTAAGCCTGATTAACACCATCATATACATCTTCCATTAGGGAAAGTACATTGTTTTGAATACTACAGCCGGTCATTGTAAATGTTCCTCCATCAGTTAAATCAATATAAACACCTCCACCTAAATACATGTCAGAACTTGGCCATGCACCACCCCAATCATCATCAGATACTGATCCATTTTGTATAATCATATTATTAATATTAACAGTATAGTCGCCAGAAGATATGACTAACAATAAGTTTGTAAATACTCCGTCATCATCAATCCAATCGTTATCCTCATCGAGGAAATTACCATCAAGTTTTACCAATTCGCCATTTACATTGCCATCAATTGTAATATTTTTATCTCCTAATTCTATAGGGGAAGAAAGATAAATGGTAAAGGCCTGATCAAAAATAATTTTATCTCCATCATTAGCTTCAATTATAGCTTGACGTAAAGAACCCATTCCGCTACCGGCATTGGTTAAAACTGTTATAGTTGCTGCCATTGTTGATAATAAACATGCAAGTAATAATGTTATAGTAAAATATATTCGTTTCATTGTCTTTTCAATTTAGTTTAAAGCAAAAAATAATTTTAAAATTAAACCGGCCGGATAATTGTGCTAACTCTGCTTTAATAAGATTAATTTTTGTTTCACTTTATAAACAACAACCTTATTAAAAACGCTCCCGAAAATTTAAAATAGTTTATAAAAAAGTCGAACCGAAAAATTATAACTTGAATATTCATAAGGATCAGAGTGTACCTTGGAGCTAACATTTATTCCACAATCCAAATAAAACTTTTTACTTAAAGTATATCCTGCTCCAACACCTAATTCATAAGTAAAAAAATGATGATCTGCCTCAGGAAAATCCTCATTAAGATATTTTTGAGCATCAGAAGTAAACATATTATAACCTGCTCCAATATCTGCGCTTACAAAAAACTTATTAAATAATATATCGTACCCCAACTGAACAGGTATTTTTATTGAAGAGTAATTCTTTTTCTTATTTGCAGTAATTTCTTCTTGTACAATTTCATATTCTGTTATTTCAATCTCCTTTGTGACAACTACCTCAATGGGATCTCCATCGTTATAACGGTAATAGGTATCTACCACCACTGTTTGTGTGGTGGTATGAGCAATTTCTGTTTCAATAATTTCTGTAACAGGTATTTTAAATGATAAATTTTGATAAAGAAGCCCCGTTTGCAAATGAAAATTGCCTTTTTTTAATTTCAATACAAGAGGAATGGCAGATTGGAACGTATTTTTATCAAATACATCACTTTTTAATGTTGCCTTTGAAATACCTACACCTGCTCCAACAAACAACTCAAAAGGTTCCGGATCATAATATTCATATTCGTATTTAATAACTTCTACCACTTTGTGAATTGTATCCTGTTGCACATAAAGAGTATCGGCAACAGGATGTAACAATTCTTTTTGTTGAGATAAAACAGGTAATTGAGCTAAAACCAAAATTGCGGTTAATATATATATAGATTTCATTATTACTTACTATTACTTTCTTCTTTTTCGCTTTTTCTTAATCACTTTAACAATGGTGTCAGTTTGAACTACTGGTTCTCTATTAATAATGACAGGTTGTTTTGTTTTTTTATCTTCGTCATTTAATACTTCTGTACTATCAATAGTTATTGTATTATTGAAACCAGATTTTTCGGTTACCTCATTATTGCTAGTAGTTTCCTCTAATGCTTCATTAATTATAAGTGGTTTTTCATTATCTATTCTATCCTCTTTTATTTGTTCTTCTTCTGATTCGGAAGTTTCTTTATTTAACATACGTTGATCTTCTGTTGCAATATGAGTTGTATTTTCAACATGTTCTTCTGCAATAATGATTTCTTCATTTGCGTTTTCATTTGCATCTGAAGGTATTTTATTCTGATCAGCAACCGGTAACAATTGCTCTGTTTCAACTTCAGAAGGATTCTTATTATCTAACGGAGTATTTTCTATAGTAGGTTCAGTTAAAACCTGTTCTGTTTGAATATTATGAATTGATTTTTCTTCATTTTCATTAGATAAATATAAATGAACACCAACTCCTATTGTTACAATTGTAGCAATAACTGCATAATACACATTAAAATGCATTGGGTTGAATTTTAAAAAATTATGCTTTGCCACTTTATTTTTAACTTTTAACCATGAGCCAACATTAGGCTCTGGTACAGAGTAATTACTATATGTATTTTGGAGTAGCTGGTCTAAAGAATCTGTATGTTTAGTGTTATTTATTGTTGACATAGCCCAAATAATCAAGTTATTATATTTTATAAAATAGTTATGCATTTACACTGACAAGTGAGTTTACCTCAATTAAATTTTTACGAAGCATTTGTTTTGCTCTGGTAAGACGCGAACGCGAAGTTTCTTCTGCAATAGATAAAGCTCCGGCAATTTCCTTATGCTTAAGCCCGTCAATTACTGCCATATTCAAAACCATTCTAAAAGGCAAAGGCAACATCTCTACAGCAGAAATAATATTTTCTTTAGTGTACTTTGAGTAATCTGTATTAAAAATGTCATCTGAATTTTCATCGGCAATAAATAAGTGTTCATCCTTAAAACTTTCATCAAATCTTTCTTTTTTCTGTTTCTTCAGATAATTCAACGCATGATTAATAACTACTCTTTTCATCCAATAAAAAAAAGAATTTTCGCCTGTGTACGTAAATTTTTCTATCTGTGTAAAAATGCGAAAGAAACCTTCTTGTAAAACATCTTCTGCCTCATCCTTATTTATAATATACCTGCAACATACGCCTCGCAATAAAGGGGCATATTTTTGATATGCCTCAAACTGAGCAGATTGCTTTTGTTTCTTACATTTTGCCACTAAACTTTTTTCATTCATAATTATTATGGCTGTTTCAGTTTTTGCTATTTTATTATACAACAGCGATTGTGTTAAAAACGCTTCCATATTTAACACTTTTTTATCATATATAAATAGAAAAACCGACAAAAGGAGGCGTTTGAGTCAAATTGTCTGTTTTTTTTAGTGACCGTTGTTTTTTTATTCACATATTCATGCGCCTAAAAATTGACATAGAATTTTGTGGGGACTTGTTGGTTGAAATACAGCAAGTTGCTCTGGTGATTAGATGCGGACAGAAATAGTGTGACTTAACTTTTCAATTTTTGCTTGTAGGATTATTTTTTGTACTCTTAATGGATTTTAATACAACTGTGGTGTGGCCTTCAAATATGTCTTTCTGTTGAAAAATTATTTGAGCAAAAGGACTGATATCTATATTCTTAATTCTTTTTTGTTGAGTAAATACAATTGCCTTTGGGCTGTCAGTTAAAAATGCTTTTAACTCTTTCGGATGTTCCAGTTTTTTTATGGTTTTCTTTATATAAAAAGGGTAGGATTGATTAAACATTTTATAATATGCCAGTTGATTATCTTTTTCAATAGTCGCAAGTGTTTTTTTTACAGGATTTTCTTGTGCCACATTACCATACATAAGTTGTGAGATGGTAAAGGATATGATAATAAAGGTAATGGCTATATATTGTAGTGAACGCTGTGCTCTCTTATTTTTATAATATTTGAAGGTAATAAAGCTAATTAAAACGGGGGGGGATAAGTAACAGAGTCTGATTTTTAATTGGAGTTAAAGAAGGTTCAATCTGAAATCCGATATAGCTTAAGGGAAAGAGTATAATGGTAAAGGTGATTAGGAAAATGATTTCTGGTTTAAATGATGTAGTTTTTATTTTTGCCAGATAATTTCCAAGAATAATGGCAAAAAATGGGTAAGCCGGGGCTGTATAGTTGGGTAATCGGGTTGAGGATACCATGAAAAATCCAACAATGCAGAACAAGGCTATAATAGAAAATAATATTTCAGGTTTACCTTTTTGTGCAAAAGAAGTTTTTATGGCCCTGATAAAAAAAGCCGAAAAGGGTAACATGCCCAGTAAAACAAATAGAGGGGCTATAAAAAATGTACCACCGTGCCCCTCCTTCGTTGTTGAAAATCGATCAATGTTGTGTTCAATAAAGAAACCTCTTGTCCATGCACCCTCTGTTTGGTAATGCACCGCTAAATACCATGGAAGTGTAACTAATGCTACTATTATAATACCCTCAATAGGTCGTAATTGCCATATACTTATTAAGGTTAATTTTTTGGAGAAGATAAGATAAAGCAACATGATTAATCCCGGAAGAGCAATTGCAACAGGTCCCTTGGCCAATGTCCCTAATCCCATACATGTATACATCAAAATGGCTTTCGTATTGCTTTGTTTTTGAGTAATTTCAAAAAATAAAAACAATGTACTGGTAAAAAGGAATATTAAATACGGATCAGGTACGGCCATGTGAAACTGTATTGAAAAATGTATGGACGAAAGCAATACAATGGCAGTCCATAATGCTATTTTAAATCCTAACCATCGTTTTGTAAAATGATAGCAGATTAAAACGGTTAAACAACCAAAAACAATGGAAAAAAATCGGGCAGACCATTCTGATACCCCGAAAATTGAATAGGATATCATCATAAAATAATAATGAAGCGGAGGTTTATCTGTTCTAAGCTCATAATTGAATGTGGGTACAATATAATCACCACTCTCCAGCATTTCTCTGGCGCATTCAGCATTCCTGGCTTCATCAACAATGTAAAAGTTCCCAGTAATTCCTCGTGTAAGTGAAATGTTGGCCAATATGGATATGATTACGGGCATCCAGAATACTATTTTTCTATGATAAATCTTTTGTTGCATGCTTCTGGATAATTATTATTGTTGTGCGTAACGATTATTTTTAAATGCCAATTGCGGTTTTCTCTTCTTAGCGATTAATGATTTATTAAGTGCTGGAATCTGATTTAGCTGAAAAATATTTTCGAAAAGCCAAATAATAAAAACAGATTCTGCAATACCTAAAATGGCACCGGCATATATATCAATAAAAAAGTGTTGGAATAAATAGATTCGTGAAATTCCAACTAATATGGCTACTGTAAAATTTATTATGGCTACACGATAATCTCGATATATCCAGAATAAAATAAAGGCTGCAGCAAAAACGGTCATGGTATGTCCGCTGGGAAACGAATGTCTAAAATGCTCTTCCATTCCAGAAGGAAACCTTAATGGCATATCTCTCATAAAATGTAAGGGGCGCATTGCATCTGTAAATAAAACTTTTTTAAACAGAAAGGAAATAATACCCGACATGACAAGTATACCTGTGCATAGTATGGAATAATAATATCTGAAAAATAAAAAGAAAATAGCTAAAACAGCTAATAATCCACCTAAACCAAGTTGCGTGACAGCGTTAAAAAAGAAATCAAACGAAGGAGATGAAAGTTGATTAATAATTAATGAAAATTCAATTTTGGAATATGTTATTAGTAAAATGGCTCCGGTTATAATGAAGCCAGTAAAGAGCTGAATAGAAAATTGAATGTGAGGATTCGAGTGTTGTAATTTCACGATTGTATATGTTTTTGGTTTTATACAAATCTAAAATTCCAATACATCCTTAATAAAATTATAGATTTAAGAAAAGGTTCAGTTATTATGGTTTAAATGTTACTAATGTTAAAATTGTTAAATGATTGTTTGCCAGGTGTTAGCTATTTTGTTGCTATCAACAGTCTGCTACAGCGCGTGTTCTCACGCGTGGTGCAATAAAACTCCTGGTGTAATTATTATTTGTCCATTTATACATCAAAAGGAGTACCTCTTTTGCAGAACTGAATAGCAACTCCCCAGGGATCTTTCATCATAACTAACAGCCCCCCATCCGGTAGTTTTACTTCTTCAACAAAAATTGCTCCTGCAGCTTCCATTTTAGATCTGTCGGCAGCTGGATCTTCAGAAACAAAGGCCAAGTGTACTGTTAGTGGATGTGTATTTTTAAAGTCGAGAACAGCTCCATTGGGATTGTTGTAAATCTCTACCATACCTCCATGTCCGTCAGCAATAAAGTGAGTGAACGGAGCTTTATCCATTGCCATAACAATTTTAAATCCTAAATTCTCAACATACCATTGAGCTGTTTTTACAGGGTCAGTCACATTTAGTGCAAAGTGTTCTATTTTCATTTCATCATAATTTTTAAAAAGCTCAAGCAAAAATATGCATAATATACCAGAATAGCACATATTGCTCCCGCTAACGAGCGTGGTAGACGGGCATCAACAATAGAGTTGCCATCAGGTTAAACCCATTCCTCTTTAAAATATATGAAAGTAGTATGTTGTTGACTTTACGGTATAAAAAGGATAAATTATGTGTTTTAAACTTTTGGCCATGACAGTAAAAATCTTTCTCGTAATTATTATGGTTGTTTTACTTGGAGCTTGTAACTCCGAGCCTGCAACAGACTCTCCTGAAAAAGTAAAAGAAGTGTTAGTAGGGTATTTTAAAGGTATTGAAAATACCGATTTTGAAAAAATGTTTAATGTAACAACAAATGATTTTGTTTTGTTTGAAAATGGACAGGTATGGAATAATGATAGCTTAATAAACTACATTAAGAGTGTAAAGAACATGAAAGCGGTATTCGCCTTTGATGATTTTAAAATTACTATGGGTAATTCTATAGCAAATATGAGTTATGTAAATCGGGGATCTTTTGTTATAGATGATACTCTTACCCAAGAAATCATTTGGATTGAAAGTGCCACTTTTGTTAAGCAAGAAGGTGTTTGGAAAATGGATTTTTTACACTCAACCATTAAGAAATAAAAGAAAAGCCCCATTATCGGGGCTTTTCTATATCAATGATTCAAAAGTGTTTTACTTCACTTCTTCAAAATCTACATCAGTAACTTCGTCGTCACCTTTTCCGTTTCCGCCTTGTGCTTGTCCGGCATCAGGACCTGGTTGTGCTCCGCCTGGTTGTCCACCTTGTGCCTGGCTTGCGTTATACATCTCTTGAGATGCAGCCTGGAATACAGTGTTTAACTCAGTTGTAGCAGCATCAATGCCCGCTAAATCTTCAGCTTTGTGAGCTTCTTTTAATTTAGCTAAAGCAGCTTCGATAGGACCTTTTTTGTCAGCAGGCAATTTGTCGCCAAACTCTTTCAATTGCTTTTCAGTTTGGAAAATCAAACTATCGGCACCGTTCATCTTATCGATTTTTTCTTTTGCCTGATTGTCGGCCTCAGCATTGGCAGCAGCTTCATCCTTCATGCGTTTGATTTCGTCATCGCTCAATCCAGAAGAAGCCTCGATGCGGATGCTTTGCTCTTTACCTGTTGCCTTATCTTTTGCAGTAACGTGAAGAATACCATTGGCATCAATGTCAAATGATACTTCAATTTGAGGTACCCCACGTTGTGCCGGAGCAATTCCATCTAAGTGGAAGCGACCAATTGTTTTGTTTTGTGCCGCCATTGGACGTTCACCCTGAATTACGTGAATTTCTACAGATGGTTGATTATCGGCAGCAGTTGTAAATGTTTCTGACTTTTTAGTCGGGATTGTAGTGTTTGATTCAATCAACTTAGTCATAACACCGCCCATTGTTTCAATACCTAATGAAAGAGGAGTTACGTCAAGAAGCAATACATCTTTAACTTCACCAGTTAATACACCCCCCTGGATAGCAGCACCTACGGCCACAACCTCATCAGGGTTAACTCCTTTAGAAGGCTCTTTACCAAAGAATTTCTTCACGATTTCCTGGATGGCAGGAATACGTGTAGAACCACCAACTAATATTACTTCGTCAATTTCTGATGGAGACATGCCGGCATCAGCTAAAGCGGCTTTACAAGGCTCTAAAGTAGCCTGGATCAACCTGTCGGCTAATTGCTCAAATTGAGCACGGCTTAAAGTTTTCACCAAGTGCTTTGGAATACCATCAACAGGCATAATATATGGTAAGTTGATTTCAGTAGAATTTCCACTTGACAACTCAATTTTAGCCTTTTCAGCAGCATCTTTTAAACGTTGGTGTGCCATTGCGTCTTTACGCAAGTCAATACCTTCGTCTTTTAAAAACTCTTCTGCCAACCAGTTAATAATCACATCGTCAAAGTCATCACCACCAAGGTGGGTGTCTCCGTTTGTAGATTTTACTTCGAATACGCCATCACCCAGCTCAAGAACAGAAATATCAAAAGTACCACCACCAAGGTCAAATACTGCGATTTTCATATCCTTGTCCATCTTATCTAAACCATATGCTAAAGAAGCAGCAGTAGGTTCGTTGATGATACGTTTTACGGCTAAGCCGGCAATTTCGCCAGCTTCTTTAGTCGCTTGGCGTTGTGCATCGTTAAAGTAGGCAGGAACTGTAATTACAGCTTCAGTTACTTCTTGTCCCAGGTAATCTTCTGCTGTTTTCTTCATTTTTTGAAGAATCATAGCTGAAATTTCCTGTGGAGAATATTTTCTGTCATCGATAACCACACGTGGGGTGTTGTTATCGCCTTTAATTACTTTGTAAGGAACACGAGTTACCTCGTTTGGAATTTCATCAAAGTTATCACCGATAAAACGCTTAATAGAATAAACTGTTTTAGTAGGGTTTGTGATAGCCTGACGTTTCGCTGGATCTCCAACTTTTCTTTCGCCACCTTCAACAAATGCAACAATAGATGGAGTTGTTCTTTTACCTTCGCTATTTGGAATTACAACTGGCTCACTACCTTCCATTACAGAAACGCAGGAGTTGGTTGTACCTAAGTCGATTCCAATAATTTTTCCCATTGTAATAATTATTTATTATAAGTTTTTAATATTTCTTTTTTTAATCTGCACAGCCTTATTTCAAATGGTATGCCACGACAAATTTTTGTCATTTTAATGCAAAATTGACACGGAAGTATCCAAATTGAAGATTTTTGTGTCATGTTTTTGTGACATTATTGCAGAAGTGAACAGGATTATCATAACCATGTTGTGCTAGTGTCAGTTTAAAACTAGTATATTTGAAATCCCAAATATTCAACAAACTTTAATTATGAAGACACTACTCTCTTTTTTTGTGTTGGTTTTACTGGTTTTATCCTGTCAAAATAAAAAGAAAGACTCATATCAAACAGGGGTATCTATAGAATTGGCTCAACAGCGGTCTGCCGATATTTCAGACCTGAAATATCACTTGGAGATGGAGATTCCCGATTCGTTAAACCAGGCTGTTAAGTCAAAAGCAATATTGCAATTTATTAAGAAAGATGCTAAAAGCCCATTGGTGTTGGATTTTACATCAGATAACGTGGAGCGGGTTTTGGTAAATGGACAAAAGGTGTTCTTTGCTTTGGAAAATGAACATATTATTATACCCTCAAAGTATATTATAGCCGGAGAAAATAAAGTAGAGATAAATTTTGAGATGGGCGAAGGAGCCTTGAATCGGAATGAAAAATATTTATACTCACTTTTTGTGCCCGACAGAGCCCGTACTGCCATTCCTTGCTTTGACCAGCCTGATATAAAAGGCATGGTTTCTTATTCAATAACAATGCCCCAATCCTGGAGTGCTATTACCAATGGGGTGGCAGACTTTTTAGAGGAGGTGGCCGGTGGTTTAAAGCATGTTACTTTTACCCGGTCAAAACCCATTAGTACTTATTTGTGGGCTTTTGCAGCTGGTGAGTTTAGCAAAACTACCAGAGAAAAAGGAGGTAGGCCAGTCTCCATATATCACATGGAGAAAGACTCGGCAAAGGTTGAAAGATGTAAAGAATCCATATTCAGTCAGGTTTTCCACTCTATAAAATGGCTTGAGGATTATACCAATGTGGCTTACCCATTTAAAAAATATGACTTGGTTTGCATCCCTTCGTTCCAGTTTGGGGGGATGGAGCATCCGGGAGCTGTTTATTACAGGCAGGAGCTGTTGTTCCTGGACGAAAATCCTACGCAGGATGATTTGCTGAGCAGAGCCCAGCTTATAGCTCACGAAACAGCTCATATGTGGTTTGGTGATTTGGTAACTATGAAGTGGTTTAGTGGTGTGTGGCAAAAAGAGGTGTTTGCAAATTTTATTGCAGATAAGATTGTAAAGGAGCAATTTCCGGAGGTAAACCATGGACTGACTTTTATGATCAACCATTTTCCAACTTCCTTTTCTGTAGATAGAACGGCAGCGGCAAACCCAATACAGCAACAGCTAAATAATCTAAAAGATGCCGGCTCCATGTATGGAACTATCATTTACCATAAAGCTCCTATTGTGATGAATCAGTTGGAGAAACTCGTGGGGGAGGAAGCCTTGCAGCAAGGATTGGGTATGTACCTGAAACAGTATGGTTATGGGAATTCTTCCTGGGCTGATTTAATGAAAGTTTTAAATGACGTTTCTGAATATGATCTTGAATTGTGGAGCCAGGTTTGGGTAAATGAACCCAATAGGCCTGTTATGGAATTTACCGAGGAACAAGGGCGTTTTTTTATTCAGCAGTCATCAGAGTATGGAGATACTGCAAAAGTGTGGGCGCAACGTTTTAATTATATCGGGATTAATAAGAATGAAATGTTGTTGTATCCGGTGGAGGTGTTGTCATCAAAAACTATGCTTGATGAAAATAAACCGGAGTTTGTTTTGCCTTCTGCAGATGCTTCCGGTTATGGGTTGTTCTTGTTCGATCCGGCTTCGTTAGTGTATGCCATGAATAATATTTTCCTATGGGATGATGAATTGTTAAAGGGGAGTACCTTGATTCATCTGTATGAAAATTTGCTGGTTGGTAAGGTCGATTCAAAAAAGTATTTTAAAATGCTTTTGCGATTTATTAAGGAAGAGGAAAACGAACAATTGCTTTCGCTAGCCTGTGGACAACTACAGACTTTGTATTGGCGTTTTGTTGATGCGGGTTTCCGAAATGATATAGCTGAAGATTTGGAGGAGGTTTATATTGAGAAAATGGATGACGATTTGTCGTTAAGTATCAATAAAATGATGGTTCAGGAATGGTCTTCCAAGGTTTCAACGAGTAAGGGATTAAAAAAGTTGAAGCAGGTGGTGGTGCGAAAGAAGAAAATGGCTGGGGTTGCATTGTCAGACAGGGATTTGAGTTATATGGTATTTTCTTTGGCAATGAAAGATCAGGAGTTGGATGATGCCTTTGTGCTTGATGTTGCAAAGGGTATTGAAGATGATGATGTCAGGGGGATGATGGAGTATGTGAGTCCTATTTTTTCGAAGGATCCATCCCGGGTTGATGCATTTGTTGATGGTTTGGCAATGTTGGAAAACAGGAAAAAGGAAAATTGGGTGCTTACTGCCATAGGTTATATTCATCATCCATACCATCAGGAGCATAATATGAAATATCTTAAAGAGACTCTTGACTTAACTGAGGAAATCAAAGAGACCGGTTCGTTGTTTTTTCCAATGTTTTGGGTGCAGGAGGCTTTAAGTGGTTATAGTTCGGTTGAAGCGCTTAAGGTTGTCGATTACTTTTTTAAAGATAATCCCATGTATCCGGAAGATTTAAAGATGAAGATTCTGCAAGCTGTTGATATGGTTGATCGATCAAGTAAACTAAAGAAGCAGGAAGTCGTTATCAATGACCAATGACCAGTGATCAATTAACAATTAGCAATTAACAAAATGTTAACTGCTAGTTGTTAACCAAAAGAGCCTATTGTCTGGATAGAATTGATTCAATTTTATCCAGTTCTTCCTTATCAAAAGTAATGTTGTTTAAAGAATCCAGGTTATCATTTAATTGACGAACCGAACTGGCACCAATAAGTACAGAAGTTACTCTTGGGTCTTTTAACAACCAGGCAATAGCCATTTGGGCAAGAGACTGTCCTCTGTTTTCGGCAATGGCATTTAAATCTTTTATTTTTTCAAGCTTTTCGGGAGTAAGATGTTCATTCTTTAAAAAGTGGTTGCGTGTCATCCTGCTTCCTTCTGGAATGCCTTTTAAATAGCGGTTGGTCAATAAACCCTGGGCTAACGGGGAGAAGGCAATTAAGCCAATGCCTCTTTTGTCCAGTACATCTAATAATTCTGGTTCAACCCACCTCTCAAACATGCTGTACCTGGCTTGGTGAATTAAGCATGGAGTGCCTAGTTCCCTTAGGATGGATTCTGCTTCCCTGGTTTTGTCTGCCGGATAGTTTGAGATACCGGCATAAAGAGCCTTGCCTTGTCTTACTGCGTGGTCTAATGCCTGCATGGTTTCTTCCAGCGGAGTTTCCGGATCAAAACGGTGCGAATAAAAAATGTCAACATATTCCAGGTTCATACGTTTTAAACTCTGATCAAGACTGGAAAGGAGGTTCTTGCGCGATCCCCATTCTCCGTAAGGGCCGGGCCACATGTAATATCCTGCCTTGGTTGAAATAAGCATTTCATCGCGGTAAGCCTTTAAGTGCTTGTTTAAAATTTTTCCAAAGTTTTCTTCGGCACTTCCGGGTTCCGGGCCATAATTGTTGGCTAAATCAAAATGGGTGATGCCTTTGTCAAAAGCTTCAAAAATAATGGATTTCCCATTTTCAAAATTGTCAACAGAACCAAAGTTATGCCATAATCCAAGCGATATGGCAGGAAGTTTTATCCCACTTCTGCCGCATCGTTGGTAAAGCATATTGTTATATCGGTTCTCGTTAGCTGGATGTTGCATTTTTATATTGTTTAAGTTAATAAGAGGTGTTTATGAATATTATAACGGAGATTATTTTTTTATGTTATTTCTTTCCAATTAAAAACATAATCATGTCTTCAATAGCTTTTTGGCAAACAGGGCAAAATCCTTCTGCTTCATTGCTCTTCATCCTGCAGTCTATATAAGGCCTGAAAATTCCTTTTGCCACATAGCCTCCGCCTTCGTATACACCAACTTTATTAGTAAACTCCTGTGTTGCTGGTGTGGGTTGAGGGGTGGATTTTTTAATCATCTTTTTCCATTTGCTGTCAAAATCAACCAAGGTGGTGATGTTGGGTTGCCAGGGTTCTGTGTTTAAGTCAAAAAAATCGTTGTAGCTTGTTGAAGATGAATAATACTCGTCGCCAAGACCTGCAAATCCGTGACCGAACTCATGAATAAAAACGGTCAGTGATTTGGGGTTGTCGACAGAGGTCAATGAGAAATGGTTGTAAATGCCACCTCCCCCGTATTTTTCAGTATTAGCTAAAACATATATCTGGTCGTAAGGAACCAGGCCTGCATAATCGCGGATTAAAAAGGTGTGTGTGCTCTCCAGATACCTATCGGAATTGAAGGTGTTGAAGCTTGATTTTAAAGCAGTGTTTTTCCAGTTGTTTTTTCTTGGGTTGGTCATGCCTGAATTTTCAGAAACGGCATCCACAGCCCATATGTTAAACTTTGATTTGTGTTTGTTAAATGGTTTTTGGCTAAAAAGGTAGTCGGTCATCCTTTTAATGTCGTCATGAAATTTTTCAAGCTCTTCGCTGGTGTAACCATCCCCAACAAAAACAATGTCTACACACTCATCGGGGCTGCCGTTGTCAATTAATTTGTGTGTTTTTATATTTGACGGGGAGGGATGGATGATCCCAAAATCATCTGGATCAACAAATGAACTCAAAAGAGTTTTATAAGAACCGTCTTTCTTTCTTTTTTCAATAGAGATGTTTACTTTCTGTTTTGGGAAAGGGGTGAGGGTTGTCTGATGAAAGGCCTTGTCAACACTTTTAGCCTCGTCAGTTGTTTGCCATTCTTCAAAAAGTGTACAAAACCCCCTTGAAAACAAAATATCTTTACGTGTGGAGTCTTTTACAACAACTCTGAATTCTCCATACCCAAATGCATCTTTTTCTATAGGAGAGCCTCCCCAAAAAGTTTCTTTTTTAAGCTCAAATATTGAGGCACTTGTGTTGCTGTGGTTTCCGCTTAATACAAAATCAATACGTAAGGTTTCATTGGTAAAATGTTTGGAAGATTGTGCTGAGGTGTTGTAAATGCCTGAAACAAAAAATATCAGAATTAAATAGAGGTACTTCATGATTGTTATGTTTTAACTTTTATTTTTGTAAAAATAGTGAAACAGGATAGAAAAAAAACTGTGTTTCAGCAGGAACAGGGTAATTTTTTAAACAAGAAAATATTTTATGGTTCAGGAACAGATAAAAGAGTCGGTACTTAAGGTTGTAAGCCCGGATAGTTTGGTAGGCTCATTTGAATCTCTTTTGGAAGAGGTTGGGGTAAGTGAAAAAATATCAACCTACCTTTCAGTTGTTATTTTTTCAATACTTGTTTTGATAATAGCAAAAGTGGCTCATTTTATAGTGCGAAGATATCTGGTAAAACATGTGGAACGTTTTATGGAGAAAACAAAGTCGAAGTATGATGATTACTTTGTAAAACGAAAATTGATTATCCGGGCGTCATATATAGTGCCGGCTTTGATAATCTATACTTCTCTGGACTTGGTTTTTGTACAGTTTGACCATGTTAATGCTGTTTTGCATAATCTGGTTTCTTTGTACTTTATTGTTGTGGCTTTGTTGTTAATAGATTCCTTTTTAAAAGGAGTTGGTGATGTCTATGAAACGTTGCCCAATAGCAACGAAAGACCAATAAAGGGATACCTGCAGGGGATATACCTGGTTTTTGTTTTGATAGGTGTGCTGGTTACGGTTTCTATTCTTTTGGATGTGAAGCTTACTGTTGTGTTTACCGGGTTAGGTGCCATTGCAGCAGTGCTGATATTGGTGTTTAAGGATACTATCCTGGGTTTTGTGGCCAGTATTCAGTTAACAGCAAATAGTATGGTGAAACCTGGCGACTGGATTGAGATGCCTTCGCATAAATCGGATGGTACAGTTATGGAAATGACCCTGAATACAGTAAAAGTTCAGAACTGGGATAAAACCATTTCAACTATACCTACTTATGCTTTGGTGAGCGAGAGTTTTAAAAACTGGAAAGGGATGGAGGAGTCCGGAGGCCGAAGGATTAAGCGTTCGATCAATATCGACATGAAATCGGTAAAATTCTGTGATGACAAGATGTTGGGCAAGTTCAGGAAGATAAAAGTGTTGAAAGATTATATTGAAGATAAACTTGAAGAACTGGAGGAGTATAATAAACAATTTGATATTGATGAATCTATCCTGGTGAATGGAAGACGCATGACCAATCTGGGTGTTTTCCGGAAATACCTGGAGGGGTATTTGCATAATCATCCGAAAATCCATCAGAATATGACCTTCCTGGTTCGTCATCTGCAACCAACCGAAAAAGGTATTCCCATTGAGATATATGTTTTTAGTAATGATCAGGCATGGGCAAATTATGAATCTATCCAGGCCGATATTTTTGATCATATACTGGCCGTGTTGCCTGAATTTGAGTTAACAGTTTTCCAATTTCCTACCGAAAAACTGTCTGCAACAATGATGGAAGAAGTATAGTGGATTGTAGAAAAAATATTGAAGTGGTTACAAAATTAATTTTTAAGAAATGTGACAAAAATAATTGAATCTTAATCTTTTAATTTATATTTTCGCACCAGATTATTACTTATATTTAGAATTGGGTTACGATTTATAATTACATGTAAAGACGGGATGGAAAATAGCCAGCAAATTGATAGTTTAGATAAAAAGATACTTTCTCTGATTACAAAAAATGCACGTATACCATTTTTGGAAGTTGCCAGGGAATGCAAGGTTTCCGGAGCTGCAATTCATCAAAGGATACAGCGTTTGATGAACCTTGAAGTGATCAAGGGATCTGAATTTGTGATTAATCCTGCAAAAATAGGGTATCACACTTGTGCCTTTATGGGGATTTTCTTGAAAAAGGCCAGCCTTTTTGATAAAGTAGTGGAGGAACTTAAGCAAATTCCGCAAATCGTAGAGTGTCATTATACTACAGGGCAGTATGCTATTTTTATAAAGATTTATGCCAAGAATAATGAGGATCTGAAAAGGATGTTGCACGACAGGCTGCAGTCAATTACCGGAATTTCAGCTACAGAAACCATTATTTCACTGGAAGAAACCTTTAAAAGGCAATTGCCGATTGATTAAGGAGTGATTTAAAGAATATAAAAAAAGCCAGGTATCAAATTGATTACCTGGCTTTTTTATATATAAGTTTTTGTGTTTTGTATGTGAGGTTATAACGTCCATTCTCCGTTGATGATTTTTTGCAAGGGAGAGATGAATTTTTTAAAATTCATTGTGATTAAGTTGATAAGGGGATCGTGTTTTGTTAAGTCTTTATAATTGTCCTCATTGATCTTCAATAGTGTGCCCCTGTCGTATTTGCTGTTGGGTGTGGATAAAACCAGGTGGGGCAGTATGGCAGATGTTGCTTCCAGTTTATATTCATCTTTCTTTATCACTTCTTTTGTGAGCAGTAATGGATGAATCTCAAAAAAATTATAGGTACTATCGCCAAGGTAAAGGTTGAAAGATAGATTTTGTACCAGGGGTACCTGATAGTAAAAGTTAAATGTGTTGTTGGGATCAATAATGTGCATTGATATAAAGTTGTTATGCATGTTTTCAGGAGTATAATGAATCATCCACTTGATGTCGTTATAGTCCGTAAACTGTTCTTTTAATCCCAGCCATACCAAAATTCTTGGCCAGAGAATCAGGTTAAAATGGTCGCTCCAGTGGTTTTGTTCTTTTAGTTTAAGAGCATTTTCTAAGGTGAAATCTATAATTGGAATCTTCATCATATAATATTGTATGAGGGAAGCATAAAGTCAGGCGTGGGTTTCCCATCTGGCTTTTAGTACTGTGCTTCGTATTTATTTAAAACACAAATGTACTATAAATGTGCCTGAAGGGCTAATTCAGTTTCTTTTTTGTCGCCGTTAAATACGATGTCTATTCTGCCTAGTTTTACTCCGCCCCAGCCGGTTTGTCCAATGTAAACTCTTTTATCGGCTTTGTTTTTGATTGCAGTTGGGGTATCTAAAAAAATATGAGAGTGCCCTCCTAGTATTAAGTCGATATTTGTGGTGTTCTTTGCTACATCAATGTCTCTTATCATTCCCTCTTTTAGGTCATATCCTAAATGCGACAGCGCAATAATATAGTCGCAATTTTCCTTTTCTTTTAAAAAAGAAGCCGCTTTTTCTCCCTCAATAATAGGATTGTTGTATGTTATGTTTTTGTAATTGTTGGGAGAAACCAAACCTTCCAGTTTTATTCCCAGGCCTATAATGCCAATTCTGATATTGCCTTTCTGGATTATCTTGTATGGGTGTGTTAGTGTTTTTAGTTTGTTGCCATCCAGCCCGTAATTGGTTATGATAAAAGGAAAGTCTGCTTTACTTATCTGCTTGCAAAGCTCATGTTCTCCATTGTCGAATTCGTGGTTTCCTATGGTTGCTGCATCGTATCCCATATCGCCCATAAGCTTTATTTCCAATTCTCCTTTGTAAAAATTAAAATAGGGTGTGCCCTGGAAAATATCACCGGCATCAAGTAAAAGGACGTGTTCTTCTTCTTTTCTGATTTGCTTAACCAGGGCGGCCCTGCGGGCAAAACCACCTTGGTTTGGGAACTTTCTGTGGTTGGCGGGAAAAGGGTCGATATGACTATGGACATCATTAGTGTGCAGGATCGTAATTTTTGTGATTCTGTTGTTAGTAATACATGAAGATAGCCCAAGGGTGCCAATGGCAGTTCCGAGGCTTACTGTTTTTAAAAAATCTCTTCTGTTTCCCATCTTAACCTAAAAAATAAAATTTTGTATCTGCAAGTAAATGATGTGTTTGGGCAAGTGCTATTTTATCACCTTTATCCTGCCATCTGTTGAATAAACAACCTTTTGCTGGTTTTGGTTTAACTCTTCAATATGTTCTATTATGGCTTCCCTGATTTTGCATCCAATAGATTCAGAGTGCAGTGGGGAGGTGATCATGGTGAAGAAATCCCCTCCGTTTGCCAGGTAATCAGAAGTGGCCAGATAATAGTTTCCGGATGTATCAATTTCTTTTCCTCCAATACGTAGTTTTGAAAGGGTGTTGTTTGAAATTGTGATTGTAGCTCCACTAATTCCCTCTCCGTTGGTAGTGCTGATGTGTTCAAATAGCTTTTGTATATTTTTGCCGGACAGGGTTAATATTACTATTTCATTCTCAAAAGGCATGATCTCAAAAATATGACGAATCGTGATTGCCCCCTTGGGAAGTGCAGTCCTGATGCCTTTGATATTCATTAATGAAATCAGTTGCAACGAATCAGCTTTGTTTTGCTCAAGATATTTTTTTGCCCTATCCTGTATGATGTCAGACATGAAGTTTGAAAGCGGACTTTCCGGAAAATAGGAGGTGAGCTCCCGGGTACTATGACCAATGATCCTGTCCATTTTTTTGTCAATATCCACTTTGTAGGGTTGAATATATCTTTGCATGGAGGTGTCATTGGCTATTAAGTGGTCGGTTGTTATTAATTTGCCCGATACCAGAGTGGCTTCGTTGTTTTGTTTACAACCACACAATAGTATTATTGAAAAAAGAAGAATAATATGTTTATTCATAAAATTATGTTCTGAATAGATAGCTTATGGAAGCAAAAATAAATCTTTAATTTAAGAATTAATAATGGATTAGGTTATTTTCATGTTAATATTGGGCGGTAGACCAAGTGGTTTGTTTGTGGGTAAATGCTGCGTCCTGCTCATATGGTCAGTACCATAGGGATGCGCGTTTGTGTGTTGTGGGAAGAAGAGGGGAAAAAATAAGGGCTCTTGTTAGGGAGCCCTTTGTGTTATGATATCTCATTTGATCTGCTCATAAAATTTCTTTTTAATACCAAGGAGCATTTCCTCATTCATATTGGGATTATAAACTCTGATCATATCAACAATTTCAAAGTTATTATGGAAATGAGCTAAAGCAGAGTCAAAGAATGTCCCATCCCAATTGTACTTCGCTTTCTTGTTGAGTTCCACAAATTCTGTCCACCTGTAATATTTGGGTATCACAATATATCCATGATCTTTTTCAATAGTGTCAAGATAAATGCCATCATTAATTTCTTTTAACTGAAAGAATTTTTTGATGCGGATAGTTGCCGTCCCTTCAATGTTTTTAGATGGCTTCTTTTTGAATACGAATCCCTGATCGATAAAGCAGGCCTGAAGGTCTTTGATCTGATCGTAGGTGTCAAGGTGGCGCACTCTTATAACATGATATGTTTTGTTATAAATAGTAACAGTGCCTGCATCTGCATGAAAATGAGAAGAGAAGTAAGTCTTGATGTTTTGCCTTGCCCGGGTAACCTCTTCTAGTGTATATAGCCTGTCAACTACCAGGTATAGATATAGCGGTTTTGCATCTTTGGGAGTTCCCCCGTAATAGTTAAAAAAACCGGGGAAAGGTTCCGGAGCTTCCAAAACAAAAGTGTTGGGCATTATTTTGTCGCTGATCGTAACCAATTGTTCTGCTTTTAAAAGGTTGCCATACCTTTCGAGTATATCTGAATGTGCCATAATTGTTGTGATTTTGGTTTATACTCTAATAAGTTACAAAAAAAATATTTTGCAAAGAAAAAATTAATGGTCTCTTGTAAATACAGGTTTGTATTCTGATGATAATTGGTTGTTGTAATAATATCCTTCCAGGTCAAATGCCTTGAGGTCATTGTAATCGGTTAAGTTATTCTGAATGATGAACCGGGTCATCAGTCCGCGGGCTTTTTTTGCGTATATAGATATTACCTTATAGTTTCCGTTTTTCAGATCTTTAAACTCAGGGGAAATGATCGGAACAGTGATGTCTTTTGTATTGATGGATTTGTAATATTCATTTGATGCAAGGTTTATCAATGCCTTGTGCTTGTTTTCTTTAATGTCGAGATTTAGTAAATCTGTAATTTTACCATCCCAATAGCTATAAAGGTTTTTGTAATCGAGGAATGTCATCCGGGTACCCATTTCCAGGCGATAGGGTAATATAATATCAAGGGGACGAAGCAATCCGTATAACCCGGAAAGAATCCTGAGTTTTTTTTGTGCAGTTTCTATTTCTGTTTTATTTAGTGTTTCTGCTTTTATGCCATTGTAAACTTCTCCATTGAATGCAAAAAGAGCCTGCTTGATTTCTGTATTGCTAAAAGGAAAGCTCCAGTGTTGATATCTGGTGTAATTTAAATCTGCCAGTTTCTGACTGATCTTCATCAAAGAACCTAATTGTTCCGGAGAGTAGTTTTTTAGAATATTGACCAACTGTTGGGCTTCGCTGGAAAATCGGATCTCGCTATGTAAAGAAGTTCCGGCAGGCTTTGTAAAATCTAAAGCCTTGGCCGGAGATATTATTATTTGCATACTTTTATGTTTTTATTCAAAAACATAAAAGTATCAATAAAGTTTAGTTGTTCTATTATTTGATTTTAAGTAATACAACATTCTCAACATGATGGGTGTGGGGGAACATATCAACAGGTTGTATTTTTTCAACAGTATATTTGTCGTCCAGCAGGTTTAAATCGCGCGCCTGCGTTGCTGAGTTGCAGCTTACATAAACAATTTTAGGCACATCAGTTTTTAAAATTGTTTTTACAACGTCTTCATGCATCCCGGCACGTGGCGGGTCAACAATCATCACATCCGGCTGTCCGTTTTCTTTAATAAAATCAATATCCAGGATGTCTTTCATATCCCCGGCATAAAATACCGTGTTGTCAATGTTGTTTTCCCTTGAATTTATCTTTGCATCTTCGATAGCTTCGGGAACATATTCAATACCAACTACTTTTTTTGCTTGCTTAGCCACAAAGTTGGCGATGGTTCCTGTTCCGGTATATAAATCGTATACCACTTCATCTCCCGACAAGTCGGCAAATTCTCTGGTTACTTTATAAAGTTCGTATGCCTGATCCGAATTGGTTTGATAAAATGATTTAGGACCAATCCTGAATTTTAGTCCCTCCATCTCTTCTTCAATGTATTCCTTGCCATGATAGCAATGGGTATCCAGGTCGCCAATGGTATCATTAGCTTTTGGATTGATTACATAGATTAAAGAAGTTATTTGCGGGAACTCAGTTTTCAGGTGCTCAAGTAAGGCTTCGCGTTTTTCTTTGTCATCATAAAAGAAAACAACAATAACCATTACCTCGCCGGTAGAAGATGTTCTGATGAACAGGGTTCTTAAAAATCCTTCCTGATCTCTTAGGTTAAAGAAAGTTAGTTTGTTGTCGAGGGCATATTTTTTAACTGCAAGGCGAATGCTGTTTGATGGCTCTTCTTGCAGGTAGCAGTTTTTTACGTCGATTACCTTGTCGAACATGCGAGGGATATGGAACCCAAGTCCATAGCGTTCCGGAGAATCTTCAGCTACTACCTCTTCGCTGTTTTCAAACCATCTTCTGTTAGAGAAGGTAAACTCCAGTTTGTTCCTGTAAAACTTTGTTTTTTCCGAAGGAAGGATGGGCATAATATCAGGAAGTTTTACCTTGCCAATTCTTTTCAGATTGCTTTCAACTTCTCTTTGTTTATAATAAAGCTGGTCTTTGTATGGTAGTGCCTGCCATTTGCATCCTCCACAAACACCAAAGTGTTCACAAAATGGTTCCACCCTGTTTTCGGATAGCTTATGATATTTGGTGACGTAGCCTTCGTAATAAGTTTTTCTTTTCTTATTAACCTGAACGTCCACAATATCTCCGGGAATGGCATTTTGTACAAAAAGCACCATGTTTTCTATACGTGCCAATGCTTTCCCTTCAGCAGCAACGTCCGTAATTTCAATGTTCTCGATTAAAGGTTTTCTTCTTCTTGATCTTCCCACGGTAATAAATTTTATCAGCCTGCAAATATACAACAGATCTTACATTTCAGAAATAAGAGAGGCTACTTATTTGCAATAAAAAAGGCCGTCGTGCTGACGGCCTTGATGATATTTATTCAAACGGATTGCTTTCAAAATTGTTGTCGAAAGTGTTTACGGGTTGTTGTTCTTGTTGGGTCTGGGGGGCTGCACTAAAAGGATCCCCGGGACCTGAGCCTTCAGAAGTCATCATAAGGCAAATGTCTTTATCAATAGTAAACTGCCCTAGCTCGGGTTTTGAGTATTTCTTTTTTAAGTTCGTCATTCTCATTGTGCTTGAACAAAGTAAATTATTTTCCACTACTTAAGCAAAACTTTTTTTGCAAAGGATTCATTTTTGTTTATGATCTTAACAACAAACAAACCATCAAGGTTAGTGTGGATAATATTTACATCTTCGTTTAGTAATGCTCCATTTTTTAATAAACGGCCGTTGGTTGAGTATATTTCATAAGTGCTTCCATTTAAATTTTCTCCGGAAACATAAATAGTTTTAGAATAGGCATAAATATTAGGATTTGTGTCAACTTTGCCGTTGTTAATATCTGTAGCTGTATTATTGTCGATAAAATGCAAAGCAAATTGATCGGTGATTTTTCCGGTTTTTGTTGCTGAAAAAGTATAGGGATCCTCGCCGGCAAGATCAGTCATTTTCTTTGCGTACTTATCTTCAAGCAATACTTTGTAATTGTTGAAAATGCCTTCCTCTTTTATAACTTTTATACTGTATGAACCTGTGTTTTTAATGCTATAACCAAGGGGTACAACCAAATTATCTTGCAATTCACTTTTACAGTTAATGGCATAAGATTCTGAGTTTTCGTAGGAAAATAATTGGATGAGATTAGAATTGGTGCTAAATCTTTTTGAAGCATCATATGTGTCATCTCCATCTTCTGCAATGTCGGCAAAGGCAATAATAGTTTCGTCTTCATAGATTCCACTTACCCCGGCAAGGTTAATTTTAGGGTAAGATATTTGCGACCCTTTTAATACAGATTTGTTGTTGGCTTCCAATGCTGCTTTAGGCATAGTGATTGATCCGCTGGCATATCCTTCTGTTACTTTTACATAGAACCCCTGGTTTGAAGGGATGATATTATCAAGTCCATAGGTTCCTCCTCCAACTTGACTGTATGTTGCGTAGATGCCGTAATTGGTAGCATCATTTAAAAATATCCAATAAGCATTGTCGATATTGGTTTTTAGTCCTATTTCATTCCAGTTAAGTCCTGCAGGGTATGGATTTCCTATGAAATTCCAGCCGTATCCTGCACCGTCTGTTCTGGTCAACATGACTCCATATGAAGCATTCGAGTTGATGTTTCCTGTAAATGTTAAGTCTGTACTTGTTCGTAATGCATATCCTGTTCCTGAAGTTAGGGGATCGTCATTGCCCATCCAATTCCAGCTATCAGTAGTATTGTCGTATGATCCAATGGCATTGTCAATTCCCAGAGTGCTTTTGGTAGCACCGCTTACTGCCGAAGATACATTATATGTTCTGTTGGATGCATTTATTTGTTGGTAAATGAGGACATCAGATCCATTTACAGAAACAGGAGTATGTCCGTGGTCAATTAAGGAAGCATTGCCGGGATCAGAAGTGGATGATTCAAGTGTAATGGTTTCATTCACAGTTAAACTACCTGCGGAAGTGATTTCCAAAGAAGCGCCGGCTTCAATAACTATGTTTCCAACTGTTACGTCAGTAGAGATAACAGGCATAGCTGTAGCTGTTGAAGGAATGATAACACTAATGCCTTCTACAAAACCTGCATCCCAGTTTGTGTCGGTTAACCATGCGGAAGAAGTTTCTCCATCCCATATAATATAGTTTGAGGTTGTAAATTCTGCCGATGAACTGGTGGCTTGTTGGTTCCCATAATAATCTTCAACTGCAAATATTGATACCCCATAGGTAGTGTTTTGACTTAATGCAGCATCTGGAGTGATGGTTATCAGGGTTTTTTCAGCGTTAATTGTGGCTGTAAAGCCCTGAGGGGTACTTGGTGCTATGTAAAAACTAACTAAAGATGCAACGTTGCTGTCGTCAATGATTGTTCCGTTTGTCATTCTTACCGGCTCATCAAATGAGATGGTGATTGGGGTTGATGTAGAAACATCGGTTGCCGCATCTGCAGGTGTAAATGTGTTGACAGGCGCAGTTCTTTCCAATGTGGTAAAGCTGGTTGTTTCAATTGGTGAATCCAATGAGTATACCCCGTCTGTGGCAATTAAATGGATGTAGTAAGTGGTTTCTGCGGCATATAAACCATAATTTGAAATGTCTATGGCCTCTGCAAATTCTGAACCTCCAGTCATGGCTCCGGAGCCACTTGTGTATGTAGTTGGTGTCCCTGTTTCATCCTGACCTGCCTTAATCTGGGCCGCAGTAGGGGCGGTTGCACTTGCTGTTACAACATAATAATAAGTTCCTGACTGATCTGTTTGTCCTGCCATATCTACTGAGGTTGGCGAGAGGTTTCTTGTTAATGGATAGCCTGTTTCCCAGGCTGGTTCACCAATGGTTGTAAAGCTCCAACCTGAGGATGTGGTTATCCCTGAAAAAGGAGCGCCGGGTATAGACTCAATCAAACCACTTGGAATGATGACATGGTATTCCGTGTTTGTTTCCAAAGGTGATGTGTATGGTGTTATGGTAAGACGATCTGTAGTTAATGCATCGCCGTCAAAAGCAAGGTTGCCATCTACAAATCCTGGTGAAACAATAAATTCATCAATTGTTGTTCCTCCCTGGCGTAGTAATATCTTGTATTCAGATGGAGGATCAATAAACTGAACGTCCATATTAAAAGTTAATTGCAGGGATGGGGTAGGGCTAACGCCTGTTTCTCCTTGATCAGGACTGTATACAGTGGGAACTGGAGAATAAGTTATTGCAGTAAAACGCCAGTTGTTACCTTCAGAATTATCAATCCCAGAAAAATCAACAATAGCCCCATCATCAATAGTGATGTAGTAACTTACTCCTTCATCAATAGGACTTGTCGGATTGATTGATAAAACATTATCGAGTATTGATGCACCGGAAGAAGCTCTGCCTCCGGCACAAGTCCATGATTCAATTAAAGTTGCATCATTATTGAAAAGCTGAATTTTTGTAGCTGTACGACTAGGGTTGAAAGAAATGTTGTTAGCAAAAGTTAATGTCATTGTTACATTAAGGTCAACATCTGTAGCATTTTGTTCTGGATAATATATTAAGGAAGAAGATACAGAGAATCTCCAGTTGTTGCTTTCTGAATTGTCAATCCCAGAAAAACCAACAATAGCTCCATTGTCTATGGTGATATAATAATTTGATCCTTCAAGAAGATTTGCTCCAGGGGTGATTTCTAAGCTTAGCCCATCTATAGATTTTGCAACACCCGGATCGGGTTCACCACCCCAACAGTACCATGTCTCAATATTAATGTCGTCTTCAAATAGGTTGATTTCAAGCCAATCATCACCAGCATTGAAATAAATTTCCTGATCAAAAGTTAATATGAGTTTTTGGCTAGGATCAGCATTCGTAGCACCTTGTTCTGGATCGTATTCCGTAATATTCTGTCCCCAAATCCCAAAACAAAAACTTAATAAAGCAAATAAAGAGTATAATTTCTTCATCATAATATATTTTAAATCCTTGTGTATGCCTTTACACAAGGATATGTTGTCAAAATTAAAAAAGTAAACCCCAAATGGTCAGCAAGTAAATTGCAAACGTAAAAATAATCTTTTAAAAACTTCTGTATCTTTCTTATACTGTAAAAATCGTGAAATGTTCTGATTTTTTGATGAATGTACAGTTATCTTACAGTAAGTTTTGCCAGGTAGTCGTAGTGCATGCCATCTGCAATTTTTTCCATTTTTAAACCGTTTTTTTCAGCATAGAACTTTAAAAGTTCATCGTCAATAAACAGCCATTTAAACGAATTGCCTTTTATGTCGTCGTATACCATTCGGTAGCTAATCTCTCCGTAATAGTCATCATTTAGGTTAATCAGCAGGCTGCCGTCGTCATCTTCAAACAGATATCGTATGTCGGAGCTGTCAATAATTAAACAACCTCCCGGGTTTAATAAGGATTTTACCTTGTCAAAAAACTTTTTGAGGTTATTGGTGTCCCCGGCAATGCCAATGCCATTCATCAGCATTAAAATGGTGTCGTATTTTGTGTCTTCAGGAAGTTGGTAAAAATCCTGTTGTAAAATGTTTTTTACGCCTCTTTTTTGCATCACCTCACAGGCGGCAGGACTAATCTCATTGGCATAGGCCTCTTTGTTGCTCTGTTGTAAGTATAATGCATGACTTCCGGCTCCGGCTCCTACGTCCAAAATTTTCCCGGTGCTAATGGTTAACGCCTTTTTTTCCAGGTCAGGCATCTGGTCGAAAGAACGAAACAAGTACTCCACCGGTAAAACGTCGTCTTCAACTATATTGGATTGAACTTTAATCTGAGCGTCTTTTTTCCCGTTTAAAAAGTCGAGACAAGCAGCTCCTAAAGGATCTGTGTATGTTTTCAATGTAAAATTTTTGTACAAAAATAGTAAAATATTAGTGGCTGTATAAAAGATACATAGCTAATTATTCTTAAATTTGTAAATACAAAATCCGTAGTTTTGGGAAATAGATTCAATTATTAAAAGCAGTTTTTACGGATCTGCTTTTACTTTTTTATGGCCTTGATATACTTCGCACCTTTACAAAGTTATACCACTTTGCCTTATTATATGGCCTTTAATTCAATAGTTGGGAACGTTGATAAATATTTTACCCCGTTTTACAGGCTCAACAAGCAAGGTGAATTTGAATATGAAAAGCAATTGCATTATAGTCCGGAGCTGAATCTTGTTCCGCAGATTCTTGCCAACAGTGGCCGGGATTTATTGTGCTTTGCCCGTGATATGCTTGATCGTGGTTTTCGTGAGATTAATTTAAATATCGGTTGTCCTTTTCCTATGGTTGCCAACCGGCATTTAGGATCCGGTTTGTTGCCATATCCCAATGAACTAAATGGAATGCTTGAAGCGTATTTTTCAAAAGATCTTCCTGTTCAATTATCCGTAAAGATGAGGTTGGGTTGGAAAGAATCCTCTGATATTAAAGCCATCATGCAGGTGTTAAAACGGTTCCCGATTTCTGAGCTGATCCTGCATCCACGAACAGGGGTGCAAAAGTATAAGGGGACTCCTGATTGGGAAAAGTTCGGCGAAGTAGTTGGATGTTGGGATGGTCCTATTGTGGGGAATGGGGATATTATGACCAATGAAGATATCCAGGATAAGCAAAGGGAGTTTGATACTGTTAAAGGGTGGATGATAGGACGTGGGTTGCTGATAAACCCTTTGTTGTTAAGCGATCAGGATTCCTCGTGTGATGAACTCTTAACCACGATTCGAAAAATTCATGATTGCTTTATTGAAAACCTGAAAATGTTTGGTTATTCAGATCCTCAAATTTTGAATCATTTGAAATGCTTTTGGGAATATCCTTCTAAAAATATTGATGGTGGGGCCAGGATTTACAAGAAATTACGGAAAACAGGTAAGCTTGATGATTATGGGTCTGTACTGGATTCATTTATTTAGTGATTGTAAGCAAAGTCCACTTTCCTCAATCACACACCTTTTGATTTAGATAAGCGAGAAGCATCAGGGTTATTAACTTCTTGTATTATCCAGTATTCTGCTATAATTTGAGTTTTTATTAGTCGTGGTCGGGATGTAATTGAGGCTTTTCCGTACTGTGCTCGTGGCAAGTTCGTGTCAGCTTCGGCTTTTTGTCGACCTCTATTCGTCTCCTGTTCGCATGTCTAAGGCGAACCGTAGTCGAAGCCTACCCGAACACTTCCCGAACACATCCAGACTCTTTCCCGAAGCCGTATCGAAGAAACGTAGGAAAAAACTCG
>NZ_JAPDPI010000053.1 GCF_026013615.1 Plebeiibacterium marinum | reverse complement strand
ATCCTAGCCCCATGCAACGCATGGGGTTATGTAAGGAGGTAATCAACGTCCTGTAGGGACAGCTCATTCATTTTTGAACTGTGCTTTCAGCACGATTTAATTCCAGTCTGTTCTACTACTATCATAACAAAAATTTCAGGAGTTTTCTTGCAAGTACTATTTAATTGCTTGTATTGCGAATTTATTAAAAACAAAAAGAAACGGTATCTTTCAAAGATAGTACTGATGATTAGGCAGAAACAGCTCTTTACAACAAGCCTTTAAGTGTTTTTTCCAATTCGTCTCCTTTTAAATCTTTTGCGATAATCCTGCCAGAGGGATCAATTAAAAAGTTTGAAGGAACAACTGTAACATTATATCGGGCAGCAACATTTCCGTCTTTAGAATCTATATCCTGCAAGGAGCACCATTTAATAAAATACTTATCCGAGGCTTTGATCAGGTTATCCATATTTTTGACATTTGCAATGCTTATAACCTCCAGGTTCTTTTCCTTGTATTTATTATACACTTTCAAAATGTTTTCATTTTCACGCACACAGCCCGGACAACCGGGTTTCCAAAACTCCAAAAGAATATACCTTCCCTGAAAATCTTTAAAACAGACTTTTCCCCCTTTAATATCCGGCAAGGTAAAGCCCTCGGCCACATCCCCAATTTTAACATCTTTGTTAAGCTCGAGCCATTTTAAAATTGTTTTTGCATATTCAGAATCTTTCACTTCAGGGGATAAGTTATCGTACAAAGAGCAGACTTCGGATTTTTGAAGTCCACCAATTAAGTTTTTTAAGGTAAAGGCGCTATAAATCTGATCAGAATTCTCTTTTATATATTTTGCGCCAAACACAAACCCTTCCTGAATCAGGTTTCTTTGCCGTTCTGATATGGCCTGAACCTTCTCCATATCCTGGACCTGCATTGCCCCCATTAAAACGTTCGTCAGACTATCGAGTTGAAGCTCCAAAGACAGCCTGGAATTAAAATACCGGTTATGTTGACTTTGTATCTCACCCCCTTTAACACTGGCATATTTCACCTCCCCCTTTTTACCAGATATCGTTATATCAACATTTTCCACAAAAAGAGCTAAGTACTCTGTTTCCCGCCCTTTTCCTATAAATATGCCATGTGGCGCTGCTTTTGTATTTAAAACATCAAAATCAAATTTGTATTTTTTAATATAGGTAGTGTCTAGTATTTTATTGGTTTCCAAATTCCTTAATACCACCATAGTCCCGTCAGGGTACCCCTGGATATCCGCAGTTATTTTTAACGGTCCGTTGGTACCGGAACAAGAACATAAAGACACAAAAAAGCAAAGGGTTAAAAAAGTAAATTTTCTCATTACGTTTCGTTTTAAATTTTTAAACTGTTTAACTACATTTCCATTGCCACAATCGACAATGAATCACCAATGTATCAACAACATAAAACAATACAAAAATTCAACCCTCGTTTAACCTAACATTAACCAGACTTTAACTACAGAGAGATATTTACCTTCAACACTTATTTTAAATAATCAATAATAAAATTCTTGACTTTACGATTTCACAAGCGCCTATAACCTTACCTTTCCCAATCCATACTCTTTTGAAGGGTATAAAATCCCATTTTTAAGGGTAAAAAGATCATAGAAGGGATCGTCCAGCAGATCCAGATGACCATCCAGATCTGCATATTCAATATTTGGCCTGCTCAAAGCAAAATGAAGCCCTGCAGATATACCCAAAGCACATTCATCAATACAGCCAACCATAACCTGCAATCCAGCGGCTTTTGCCACCGAGTTAATATGTTGGGATTCCAGAATACCACCCACCTTCATTATTTTAATATTAACCATATCAATCAATTCATTACTTGCAAGCCTAAAAGCGTCCTTTAAAGTTTTTATACTCTCGTCAGCCATTACCGGAATATCGATATTTTGGGTAACCTCACCCAAATGTTCTTCATGAGTTTGTTTTGTTGGCTGCTCTAATATTTCAATATTTGCATTTCTCGTTTTCTCAATCAACTCAATTGCCTCTTCGGGAGAATACCCTTGGTTGGCATCAAAACGCAGGACGAAATCATCCCCAAACCGCTCCCTTAATTTCATCAATTTTTCAACATCTTCATCCAGGTTTGCTCCGCCTTTTAGTTTTAGGATAGTAAACCCCTGCTTTAAATAATACCCGGCTTGCTCCATCGTTTCTTTTACAGATAATATCCCTATGGTGATACTGGTTGGTATCATTTCACGAAAACCACCCAACAGCTGATAAAGGGGTAACTTTGCCTTACGCGCAAGCAAATCATACAGTGCCATATCAACCATGGCTATAGTAGAGGAAGCCTTGGGGCATACCTGTTTTAAATAATGGGTAATGCGTGATAACTGAAATGGAGATTCCCCTTGCAATAAACCAATTATCACAGTCTCAATGTTCCGCACCACTTCTTCCGGAGTTTCCCTTGTCACTTCCACATCTGGTGCTGCACAACCCCATCCGGTAATACCTTTATCCGTTGATAGCTTTAGTATTATATTGGTTGTTTTACTTATTGTTTCATAAGCTATAGTGTAGGGAACAGCAAGAGGCATATCAAACCTGTAATACTCTACTTTGGTAATTTTCATATGCTTTATATTTTCTTTTAATACCGATTCCGAAACAGTTTATCTGAAGGCGTATTTTTTATTGTTTCAACAAAATCCACCATCTTTTTAATCATGATATCCCACATCTTTTTGCCCTTTTCAACTGTTGCCTTGGTTGCATCCCCCATAACACCAGAGCTGGTAAGTTTTTCTGTATGCACATACCAGTTCACACCTCTTTCTGATGTATAATCCAAATATACATTATCCAGGTCAAGAGTATCATCAACCGCTTTGTCCATATCAACCAATTCAGGTCTGATGGCAAGCGTGGTACTGGTTTCTATTTCTCCTGCATGAATATCATTGGATGTATCAATGAGCCGGTATAAATCTACGTCACTGGTTTCTCCTGTTTCAACACAAACAAAAATACGCGCATCACGATTGATCATTTGAGCTGCATAGGCTAATGTGGGAGCATTATCACCATGCCCATTCAGCAACACAATTTTTTTTATCCCATTATGTGCCAAGCTCATGCCTATATCATATATAATTGCCGACAATGCATTATTAGTTACCGATAAAGTACCTTTGAAATCACTATGATGATAAGATACCCCATAAGGAATAGCCGGCAAAACAAATGGCTTAGGGTCATTACAATGCCGGGCTACTTCTTTGGCGAGATACTCAGCATCAAAAAAGTCCACATCAAGGGGCAGGTGTGGCCCATGCTGTTCTATTGCCCCACAAGGCAAAATTGCAGTATCCACAATTTTCAACCTTTCCTGAATTTGAGGCCATGACAATGTGGCCCACATATAATCAGGATATTTACTTTGATCCTTCATCATATTTATAATTACCCATGTTTAAAAAATCATCATCAACATCTACATCTATCCACTTTCCATTCACACGCTGCACTGCTCCGCTGGAATATTGCATAAGTATAGTAAACAAAGGTTTACGGATATGTTCAGGCAGGTCGTCGAGACAACTCCTTTCCGTATCAAACCTCAACTTCATAATTTCCGGATGCTTTTTGGCTGCTTTACGAGTAAATTCGTTATCAACCAAAAGGTTCTTTTCCTGCAACATATAATATAAATGTGCCGCATCGCTCCCTATCTGTTTTACCGATTTAAACCCTAATGCTTTTAGCCCCCTGTCTATTTGCCCGGGATCATAACCACAATGTTCGGGGTTTTCATCCAGGGCTTTGAGCATACCAATAATCCTACGACATTTTTCGCAATTACCACAGGGATGCATGTGCTCCCCTTTTTTATGAGCTGCATGACAGGACACCTGGTGCTTTTGAAGATCAGGATACCTTTTTACCAGAATTTTCATAATCAACATTTCCGACAAGCTACGCAGCAAGGAATATTGATAAATGTTCCAGCCTTTTTTAAAATAGTACCGGGTTAAAGCATTATCAAAATATTTACTTTGATCATACAACCCATTATAATGAGAAATGCCATCCATGTTCCCCTTAACTGTTGTATCATATTCATCTCCAATCAGAACATTACCGATTCCTTTTTTCCGGACAACAGGCAACACTCCAAATAAAAACACAGCAACAGTCCATAACCTTACAGGATAAATATCAGCTCTTATATTGGCATAATTATCTTTAATAAAAGGCAAATGCTTAAGCATCCAATTAAAAACCCGGTCACTGTTACACCATGGCTTTTCAGTATTTGGTTCCGCATCAGCAAAATGATGGTAAGAATTATAGGCTGTATACCAGTGCCTCCCTGCTTCATTTATGAAAACAGGATAAGCCTCCCCCAACTCCTTAACAATACCGTAGGTTAATAAACTATCTTTGCCCCCGCTGCTTAATATGGCATATTTATTCAAATCAGTTGATGTGCCAGCTTTATTCTTATGCAAGTTTGTGAATTGAGTGTTGGAAAAAACAAGGCTTGCCAAGGTATAAACCTCCCTTTTTTCTGGTCGAAGACTATCAAAAGGCGGTTTTAAAAACTCATTTTTCACAAGCAGCTTGTTTGTAAAAACCTCACGGGATGTGTTTTCCATCATATCCCTGATAAATCGCTGATCCACCTTATCAAACAAACCATCAAATTCAATTACTTTACAAAACAAGCCATAATTCAAAGCCACTTGTACAAGCATCATTGAGGCAAGGTTCACATCATCATAAGAATTTTTATCAAAATATTCATTATCATATGTATACACCAGATCATACGACACCCCATTTCCATCAAACTTTTCAACTACATAACTAGCCTTAACTTTTTTGGGTTCTATCCGAATATCAACAACTGATAGTTTTTTGATAACGACAAAAGATTCTATAGTAATCACTTTAAATAGGATTTAAGAAGTTTTACCAATTCATATGCACCGTATTCTAATACATCAAATGCCGGCAAACCGGTTTCTCTGGTTATATTATCACAAGCCGGAATAATTTCGTCCTTTTCCATATCTTCATGGTTTACGGTAATGGCTATTACCTTTTTACCCGAAATAGTTTCAATAGCAGCAACCTGTTCTTTAAGCCCATGCAGTTTATATCCTGGAAAACCATCATATTCAACCCTTTTGGGGGCATGCTGCAAAACAACATAATCAGGTCTCCCTGCTGCAAGTATTTCAAAACCTCCGGGGTAAGCGGGATTCATTAAACTACCCTGACCTTCAATCACGATTAAGTCTGGCGACTCATTTTTCCATGCTTCATGTACGGCATGTTCAATTTCACCCGACACAAAATCATTGATACAACTATCCATTACCATAGAATATTTCGCTCCTTGCATCCAGGCTGTTTGTCCAGTACCAATCATTTCAGCTTTCAACCCGGCCTCACGAAATGAATGAACAATAATCCACGCCGTTGTTCGCTTTCCTATGGCAGAATCTGTACCCAACACAGCTATTTTTAAACAATCTACTTCCTCAATCTTGCCACTGAAGAAATGCAGTTCATCACGATCTGGTGTACGACGAATATCCCGAATACGGCAATTATTTTTAATAGCCGTTGCCATAAGCTCTTCATTTTTATACAAAAAGTCGTGCAACCCACTATCAACATTCATCCCTTTATTCAAAGCTTCAGCTATCACATCTTTAGCTTCCTGAGGCAGTCTCCCTCCATCCGGAGCAAGACCAACAACCAATGTATCTGGTCTATATTGGTCTCCCAATACATCCATAGCTGTGTTAAAATCGCCAAATATTGGAATACCACAAGGTTTTCCATCCAGTACCATTCCTGCATCCTGTCCTGCATATTCAGCATCAATAACACCAACTATATCATACCGTTCGGTAAAACGCACCAATCCATGAGCTGTTTTACCATTGGGCGTATTATAAGCCCCTCCTGCATATACCAGGGCTTTTCCATCTATTGACTTTTTCATTTGTTACATTTTTGCATAACACCAGCAACCTAAAAACCACAAGCCTTTATAAGCATTCATTATATTCTCAGCCTGCATGTCCCCAAGGTTACCTGTTCATATATCCATATTAGTATTTTCCTGTTAAAATAGCCACATACCTATCATTAATCAGATTTTCCTTTTCATGCTTTTGGAGCAAGGCAATCAATCCGGAAGTTGAAGCAGGCAAAATCCTGTAGCCTTCCTTTTTATGTAAAAAAACACTCATGTCCTTCATCTTCTTATCACTGATATGATGCGCCTCCCCATCTGATTGTCTCAAGGCAAAAAGAGCTTCATTGCCATCAAAACTGTGCCAGTTAATCAGGGGTTCATTGACCACGGTTTCCTTTATCAACTTAGGATCAATATCAACGCATGCATCCAAACCAGATTTAAATGACATAATAATAGGGTTTTTGTAGGCTGAAGATCCTGCAATAAAAATGGGTATCCTGGATGTTTTACCCCTTTTATACAAACTCACAAACCCCCTATAAACCCCGGCCAGCAAGGTTCCATTAGAAACTGGCGCAGCAACATACTTTGGCGCATCCCTTAGCTGGTCATAAATTTCTTTGGCAATTTCAGCATAGGCTGATATTTGCAAGGAAGTATTAGCACCACCCGGATTGGCATCGTACCAATCGTTTACCAAAGCAAGCCTGCTAGATTCAGAAACAGCATCTTCATATGTACCCGGCAACCTAATAATTTCAGCATCGAAACGTTCCATCTCCTTTACTCGCTCGGTATGGTAAGTTTCCGGGATAAAAATCTTACAATGTACTCCTGCCAGATAAGCGGCAAATGCCACTGCCACACCATAATTTCCACAAGTAGCTACTGATATAATATCAAACCCCCTTCTAAAAGCATCATGCACTTGCGCAAAAGCAATCCGGTCTTTTTGAGTACCGGTAGGATTTTCCCCCTCATATTTAATATATAGTTGCCTGAGATTCATTTCGCGCTCAAGGTTTTTTGCCCTGTTCAATGAAGTATCTCCTATTTCAAGAGAAATGATATCTTCTAAGGATTCTATTCTGTCAACAATCGACAAGTCCTTATCCTTTACCATATCACTCAATTTGCTTACCTCTTTTGTAATTCTTATTTCTGCTGATTTTACGCCATCAAGAATATTCATTTGGTTGTTATTTTTTTTTGTGAGTTTAATTAAGATTATACCGCATCCAAAGCAAAAGTTTCAAGACTGCTACAGTTCTCACCTTTGGTCAGTTTGCACCCATCCACAACCCTACTTTGATACCGTATTCAAGTTAGCCATAAAAAACCTTTTATCAAGAGGATTTGAAGTCTGAAAATTAGCTTTTGCTCCAAGCTTTAATAAATGGAATCTTATACTGAACAGGTAGTAATAACATCAATAAACAACCTTTACCACAAGCATCTTATTCAACAACCTGCGTCACATCATGCAACCAGATAGTGTTGGCAAAAAAACTGCTGAAATTTTTGTTAGCCCACCCACACCCCTCAGTCCTCCCGAATACAAGTTCGGGAGGACTGAGGGGTGAGCGTAGGAATCATGAGTTTTCTTGCAGGAACCAGATAATTGTTTAATTCATGCATATTACTTAATCTATCTACTAATAATTTTTAGCATCTTCTGATCAGCCATCCTATATGGCAAAGTATCAGCAAAGGAGTTTATTCCATAGTGTTTTCCTGATATATATTAAGAAGTATCTGTTTGATCAATCAGAATTTTGGCTTGGTACCAAAACAATTGAGGGTAGTCCGGAGCCACCTGCTGCAAAACGCCTCACACAAGGCTGCTCCAACATCAAAAATCAGGCATGATATATTGTCACATTTCATTGCAAATATCTATAAAACAATAACAAAAGCAAGCAATATTAATCCCCATATATTTATTGGGTTAACAGATGCAATATTAATTCATTCTTGTTCACAAACAAATTAATATACATTTTTTTATCATTTTTTTTTGCAAGATATACCCTCCCGGAGAATACATAAACATCAAAAAAATAAGTCACACAAAAACGCGCTCTACTTCTCAACAACAACCAATGTACAGAGTAGTTATACACTCACTAAATCCACGTTAATCTATGCCAAAGTTTTTCAAGTGGCCCCTGCTTATATTTTTTAATCCACCAGTTACAAAACGTAATTTGCAAAACAAACAACACCACTCCCAGCAACAAACTCTCGCTAACACTAATTTTAGGAGCCAGGTTAAAAGCATACGGAAAGTATAACAGAGAGCCTACAATAGATTGGGTAACATAATTGGTCAAACTCATTTTTCCATAAAACAAAAAGGGTTTGGTCATTTTTCGGAAAAAGCTGGTTTTGTATAACAGCACAAACTGGCTCAACCAAACAAAAGTGCAAGCCAACTTAAACCACATATCAATGGCTACGCCAATAGATCTACGGAATTCAAAATCGCGATTGAGATAAAACTCCTTTTGCATAAAATACATAACTATAGCCCCCAGCAATGCCAGCACTATAATCCGTATCCAAATTTTCGTATTCGACGGTTCAGGTTTATACCAACCTTTTCTTCCTATAAACAAACCCATTAAAAACAGACCGGCAGTCTGCAAAAACCTTCCGTTTTCAACCGCCCACATCATACTCCAAACCTGACCTACAGTTGTATTCCCTTTAACCAGCGCACCAAACGACCCTTCATTTACATACTCTTTTACCTGACCATGCATACCCCAGTTTATCTGCTTTGGGATTTCGAAGGCACTGTCAAAAACGTCTCTAAAAAAATAATAAAGTTCCATGGGCTGTAAAAGAAAAAACACTGAAGCTATCAGCAGCACTGTATCATTAGCCTTTCTGAACACAAACAGAAAAATTCCTACTACCGCATACAACATCAAGACTTCCCCCGGAAAAAAGGCAGCATTAACACAAGCAAAACAGGCCAACAGCAACAAACGCCATAAAAACCTGCCCCCAAAATCATTGCCTTTTTCTTTAGCTTTAGAGTACATAATGTAAAATGTAAAACCAAATAGCAAGGCAAATAACGAATATGTTTTTCCTCCGAACATAAAAAACAAGGTATCCCACACTCCCCTATCCACATTACTCATCCCATCCCATCCTCCGGGAAATACATATAGATTAAACCTTTCGATATTATGCAACAACATTATGGCCATAATGGCAAAACCACGGATAAAGTCGACTACTTCGATACGGTTTTTAATTGGAGTTTGAGTTGTCATAGAGCGTACTATAAATTATTAGTCTCTGCAAGAAAACTCCTGTTTTATAGTGAACCCCACCGTTAACCCCTCCTCCCCTAAAGGGGAAGCCTCTCGCACTGTGCGGGTTGAGACTCTCCCTTTAGAGCCTGTCCCGAACTTGTATTCGGGAGAGTTGGAGGGTGTGGGCAGGAATATAATCGAGTTTTCTTGCAAGCATTAATTAAAAACTAAAGATAGACGTTTTTTTTATTCTGAACTTTTAAAATAAAACAAACAGATTACACCTGTCATTTACCGGTAATCTTCTTTGCTTTAATGAAGTAATTCAGGATATCCTTACGGGCAGACCCTAAGCTTTCCAAAACAACCGACAATAATATTATAGCCCCGCCAACTACTGCATTTGAGTCGGGGTATTCCTTTAAAAAGAAAAGGGCAATCAATATTCCGTACACAAGCTGCGTACTGCTTACAATACTGACAGAAGTAACCGAAAAATGCTTTAAACTAGTCAAAAACATGGTATGGCCAAGTGCTGTTGTGAGCAAAGCAAGGGTTAAACCGGCAGGCAACTGCCCTATTATATCGATGTCATCATATAAGAAATATGTAGGACCTAAAAACACGGCCACCACTACCATTTGATACATCATAATTACCGAACCATTATAATGCCCCAACCTGCCTTTAGAAATAATGTTTCGCAACGAAAATAGCAGAGCAGAGAAAACACCCACACATATGGCAATAAAATAACTGTTCTTGAAATCGAGTTCCGGAACAAGGAAATACACCCCCAATAAAACTATAAGCCCAAGCACAATTTGAATTTTCCGGAACTTATGCTTTAATATTACCGGTTCTAAAAAAGCAGTAATAACCGGAAATGTAAATAAAGAAATCATACCCACTGCCACATTCGACAAGCGCAGCGAATAAAAATAGGTAATCCAATGCACACCCATTAACACGCCACTCAAAAAAACGACGCCCCGATCCGCTTTGGGGATCCTTAATTCAATACCTTTCCATTTACAAAACAAAAAAATAATAAACCCGGCTACAATAGCCCTGAATCCAATTAAAAAAGGCACCGGCATATCAATATACCGAGCCAGTGTTCCTGCCGTGGCCATAAAAACAAATGCCACATTGAGCTGAATAACATGATTTATATTGGTGTTTTTACCCATATCTCCCAAAAAATAACCGACCCACAATCTCTTTTGCGGGCTTCGTTGTTTAAAAGCTGCAAATTTAATTGTTTATAAATGCATTGAAACAAAATAAAGTATGCCATTCAGCATTATTTTATTCATCGCATTATTAAAGTGAAAGGCTATTTTCCTGTGCAACTAGCCACCCCGAAAACAAAAAACATATTTTTTATATCTTTGCCCCTCAAAAAAAACTATTATGGCACTCTTTAAAACTTCCATTGTTCTACTGACACTAAGTCTGTTTATCCCAAAGAATTATTCATTAAAAGAAGCCATTGATGTACACAATTCTGTAACCACTATAGATACACATTGCGATACACCAATGAAGTTCGTGAACAATGGCTTTGACATCAGCAAAAACCACGAAGCCCCTTCGAGCAGAGTTGACATACCCAGAATGGAGCAAGGCGGGCTTGATGCTATTTTCTTTGCCATATTCACCAGCCAGAAAAAACGTACCGAGGCAAACTATGTTGAAGCATACGACTTAGCCAATCAGATGATAGATTCTACCATGGTTAGTTTAAAAGCCAATAAAAAAAGCTCTGGCCTGGCTCTTTATGCCAACGACATCACCAATCTTGAAAAAGAATCAAAAAGGGCCATTTGCCTGGGAATGGAAAACGGTTTTCCCATAGCAACAGACATAAAACGCGTAAAGGAATTTTATAAAAAAGGTATTCGCTACCTTACACTTTGCCATACTGCCAATAACGACATATGCGATTCTTCTACTGATCCTGTTGGGCCGGAACACAACGGACTCAGCACATTTGGAGAAGAAGTTGTGGGCAACATGAACAAACTGGGCATGATCATAGATATATCACACATTTCAGATTCTTCGTTTTACGATGTCATACGCCTGAGCAAAGCACCGGTGATTGCCTCTCACTCCAGTGTGCGGTCGGTTTGTAACCACCCCAGAAACATGAGCGACGATATGATTAGAACGCTGGCCAAAAATAATGGCGTAATCCAGATATGCATCCTGGGCGACTATATTAAAGCACCCGATACCACATCCGTTAATTACATCAAACTTGAGGAGTTAAGAAAGAAATACAACAATTACCAATATAAAAACGACGAAGAACGCAAAAAAGCATGGGCAGAATGGCATGAGATCAATGAAAAATATCCTCCTGTTTTACCGACCATTGCCGATGCTGTTGACCATATCGATTACGTGGTAAATCTGGTTGGTGTAGATCATGTAGGCATAGGTTCTGATTTTGATGGTGGAGGTGGATTGGCCGACTGTACCAGCGTAGCAGATTTTCCTAAAATAACCCTTGAACTTTTAAACAGGGGATATACACGCGAAGAGATTGCCAAAATATGGGGAGGTAATTTTTTGAGGGTATTTAAGGAAGTAGAAAGAGTAGCAGAGAGTTGAGAGTTAAAAGTTAAGAGTTGAAAGTGGAAAGTTAAGAGTTGAAAGTGGAAAATGAGTATGGAGAGAGTTTAAATGAATTATATTTAAAACACAAGTTATCCTGATAATGGTTATACATAAAGCGCGAGCATGATGCTCGCGCTAATAATATCTAAATATTTATCATTAAAAATAACGTATCGACCTCCCCTTTTTTTCAACTTCATCCACATCAATATTTTTAAAAGTTAAAGTAATAGGATATCTTTTCCGAACTTCTGCTTCCTCCTCTTTTGTTAACTCATTATAATTTTGGTTTTTAAAAAACACATATTCTTTTCTTAAACCAATAACAGTACTCCACACGGCATCCATTGTTTTCATATAATCATTATACAAAGTATTGTTATCATACTTATATAACATCACATATTTTTTGTGGCCCTTAATATAGTTACCCAGGTCGCTTTTTACTTTTTCAATATTACTTGCATCCGCATCTGTAATTGTATATAAAAAATCAATTTTATCTTCATCTACCCAAATGGCATCTTTAGGAGGAAGCAATGCGAACAAAGCCACTTCTTTTCCTTCAAAATCATTACCTATTGGATTTACAACATAACCTATTTTTAAAAGATCAATGTTTCGCAATGCCATCCTTACTTTATCAACAAATTCCATTTTCACAGCCTTGTCAACAATTAACAAAGTAGTCATTTTATACAACTTCTTTTGGTCGGCGTTTGCTTTTACTGAATTCAAGACTTGATCCAGTTGATTAAAATCTTTCTTTACTCCATCAACAAAAAGCTGCTTATCTTCAATTTTTATTCTGCAAAGAATAAAATCCTCATCGTAAGGCTTAACCTCCTTTGCACTTGGCAAATCTATTGTACCATTTAAATTGTCACTTACTTTTATTTCCGGGTTAACATTTTCGGGCATTAACTTTCCCTTAGTCATATTAGCAAAAAACAAAAATGCAACTGCTAGTAACGGAAGTACGATAATAGCTTTCAATTTAGCTATCCGTCCTGATTTTATTTTATTCATCATGGCTATTCGTTTTTTAATCGATAATAAATTAAAGTTATTTACCAGCTCAACTGAGCGAATGCTGATTAACTGACTCAGTAGAAGAGACTGATAATCGAATAATTTATGTCCATTGTTAAGCACATGCCTGTCGGCAATATACTCATGACACGATTTAATCGATTTCTGTATGCGCCATGTCAGGGGATTAAACCACTGGAATGCAATAATGATATGTGCCAGCAGTAAATCCACGGTATGTTTCTGTTTCACATGAATCTTTTCATGCTCCAACACTTGTTCAAATTCACTATTTGTTAAGGCTTCTTTATTAATAAATATCCATCTCAAAAAAGAAAAACTCGGCACTTCATCTGATAACAGAACCAGTGTATAAGCCTTTTCCTTTATAGCTTTGTTTTTATGGACCAAATGAGCCAGCTGAAAAATATGAACAACCAGCCTCAGTATAAAAAAGAGCAAGCCTATTAAATAAATATAAAATAAGATCTTTACAAGATTATAGGAAGATTTGTCCTGAATTTGCCGGAAACCTGATTTATTTTGGTCTCCAACAATCGTAGCACTTGCCTTATTTTCTTCATGGGATACTGAATAATCAGGATCTGTTAATAAAATAAGTTCTTCGTAATAGTTTCTAAAATGCCCCACTCTAATAATTGTTTCTGATAACACATTGGAGCGGATGGATTCAATAGAAACAGAACTTAAAGGCATCATCAAAGACAACACCATAGCTCCGATTAAGTATATTCTGTTAAAAGTAAAATAAGTTTCTTTACGAAAGAAAATTACATACCCCAGATAAAACAGAGTCAAACACAAACCTGACTCAAATAAATATATCAGAAACTTAGCCATTTTGTTGCTTTTTGAGTTCTTCCAACATCTTTATTGCTTCATTTACTTCTTCTATTTTTAAGTTTTTATTTTCAGAGAAAAAACTAACTACCTGAGAAAACGAATTATTAAAATACCCTTTTATCAGGCTGCCCATTTGTCCTTTGCTGTAATCATCCTTCGAAATCAATGGGTAATACTCATATGTTCCTCCATACTTTTTAAACCCCACAATTTCTTTTTTAACCAAAACCCGAACAATGGTTGAAACACTATTATACGGAGGTTTTGGATCGGGCATCTTTTCAATTATGTCCTTAATAAAACCTTTCTCCAGTTCCCATAATAGCTTCATTATTTTTTCTTCTGCTTTTGTTAAAGTTACCATCGTATTACTAAGTTAGTTAATCAGCAATACAAACATATAACTTATTTTTAAGTTTGTCAACTTATTTTTAAGTTATTTGTATAAAAACCTGTTATTCAACCCAACAATGATTTACACTATTAATATTATCAAGTCAACCAGGCTTTTCATTTCTTTTTAAAAGATTATTGCTTCGTTCGGCACAACCAATATAAGCTTGGCTCTGCACTCTCTTATTGCAACAATTGACTGTTGCTGCAAAAACAAAATAAAAAAAGCATCCCAAAATGGAATGCTTTTAAAAATAAAGTATTACTAAAGTTTCGTCAGTAATCTCACCTGAAATAAACATTAGCTTTTGATTGCGATACACCTAAAGCCAACATAGTCTTATTGTACCAATATCCCTACAGGACAATGGTCAGATCCCATTATTTCATTCATAATAAAGGCATCTTTTAGTTCCGGAAGAAAAGATTCACTAGCCAAAAAATAATCGATTCTCCAGCCTACATTCTTACCGCGTGCCCCGGCTCTGTAACTCCACCAGCTATAAACATCCGTCTGGCCTGGATAAAAATGACGGAAGGTATCCTTTAGTCCACCTTGGGTATACCGATCCATACCATCAATTTCTTCCTGCATAAAACCAGCCGACTTGTTATAATTTGGCTTGGGCCGTGCCAAATCTATTTCGGTATGAGCCACATTAAAATCACCACAAACCAATACCGGCTTACCATTCTCCAATTTCTTTAAATACTCAAAAAAATCTTTATCCCATTGCTGACGATAATCCAAACGCTTTAATTCACTTCCCGAATTGGGAACATATACATTAACCAAATAGAATCTGTCATATTCCAGGGTAAGTACCCTTCCCTCTGTATCATGTTCTGCAATACCAATATCCTGAGTAACCTTTAATGGCTCTTGTTTTGATAAAACAGCAGTTCCCGAATAACCTTTCTTTTCGGCCGAGTTGGAGTAAATATGATACCCATCCATTTCTTTTAGAACCTCAGCAACCTGATTGCACTGCGCCTTGGTTTCCTGCAGACAAAAGATATCTGCGTCTATTTCTTTAAAATCCTTGAAAAAATCCTTTTTTGCCACGGCCCGCAAGCCATTTACATTCCATGATATTATCTTCATTTATTTTTTAGATAAGAGATTTTTAGATAAGAGATAAGAGACTTATTCCCATAACTTATCACTATTTAAAAATTTGGATGGCAATATAACAATACTTTTCACAATAGTTCGATAGTTTTTAATCATTGGCCATTAGTTTATTTGACAATAATCTAGATTCCAATATCTTATATCAATAGATCGTTAGATTTTAGATAATAGACATTAGACTGATTTACAATTCGCTTAAAATCAATAAGATAATAATTTTGTCATAAATTATTCAATGTATTTAGAATCAGTACATTATAAAAATTAACGAACTAATGTTATATAAAATTCTTTATTAATGTTGAAATTCCAAAGATTAAACACTTGCAAAAACTTAACGAATTAATGTTTTCAAAAGCACGCTTAAAATGCCAGGTGCATTAACCGATGCTCTTTTAGCACATCCGTTTTCAGGTTCCAAAAATGAGCATTTCCATGGGCAATCCTAAACACCTCCATATATTTCCGTATTGGCTGACCTGCCAAATCTTCAAGATACGCCCTGTTCTCCAACGCCTTATCAATTACAGCAGGATCTTCAATAAACTCAATCTCTCCTGAAATACGAAGTTCCTTAGCATCCAAAACATCATCAGGATTATTATAAAAGCACACTTCCACATGACGGTTTAAATGTAGTTGCTTACTCATTTCTTTAGGTGAAAGGGTTTCAAAATAAAATCCTGACTTATCAGCATACCACATTAACATAGCACGCACATGCGGCCTGTTGTTTTCGATTGTTGCCAAATAACACACCGGATTGGCGTTGGCAAATTCAATAACTTCCTTTTTATCCATAACTCATCCTCCCTATAATAAATTAATCAACCTTGGTATTTAGTCTCTGTAAAAAAACTCCAGTTTTATAGTAAGTCCCACCGCTCACGCCTCATCCCCAGAAGGGAAAACCTCTCGCAATGTGCAGGTTGGGATAAAATCGAGTTTTCTCAAGCACTCTTTAAGTTACGAAGAAAGGCAGGATAATGTCAACAAAAAAAGCGGCCCATCATGCAACTGCAATCCGGACCGCTTTTACAAGCTTAAAACATAGATATCACTTATTTTTCCAAAAACTTGGTGCAAAAAGTATTAATACCGAAAACAATTCCAAACGCCCTAAAAGCATCAAAACAGATAGAATCCATTTTCCGGCTCCCGGTATTGCAAAAAAGTTATTCATCGGACCAACCACTCCCAGTCCGGGACCAATACCTCCCATTGTTGTGGCCACAGCACCAAAAGCAGAGTCCATATCCAGTCCAACAACTGTCATAAACAGGGTTCCGATAATAAACACAGAAATATATAGCACTAAAAAAGCCAGCACCTTATATATTATTTCCTGAGAAACCATCTTCTTCCCAATTTTAAGGGGAATAACCGCATTGGGATGACTCATCCTCCTGAATTCTATTTTTAGGTTTTTCACCAAAATCATATGACGAAACAACTTGATTCCCCCGGAAGTACTTCCTACACAGGCTCCACTAAACATTAAACCAAAAACAATAAAGGTAAGATAGGGATGCCAAAGGGTATAATCAGCTGTTACAAAACCCGTACTGGTAACAACGCTTGTTACCTGAAACAAGGCATCGCGGAACGACTGCTCAAATGACATATCGGTACGGAAAAACAAAGTACCCCCAATAGTAAGGGAAGCAATAAGGATCACACTCAAAAACACCCTGAACTCGCTGTTTGTAAATAGCCTTTTCCCGTTTCCTTTAATCACAAAAAAGAACAATGCAAAGTTGGTACCCGCAAAAATCATAAACAGAACAATTACATATTGTATATATGGAGAATACTCAGCTATACTGGCATTTTTAGTAGAAAAACCGCCTGATGCAATAGTACCAAAACTATGGCACAAAGCATCAAACAAAGGCATACCACCCAATAATAAAAAGATGGTTTCCAGCCCAATTAATCCCATATAAATACCCCAAAGGCTCTTTGCTGTTTTTGTAATACGGGGATGCAACTTATCGTTTGTAACCCCTGCCGCTTCAGCATTATACAATTGCATACCCCCAAATCCAAAAAATGGTAAAATTGCAACCGCCAAAACAACAATTCCCATCCCACCAATCAAATGGGTTACGCTACGCCAAAAAAGTATACCATGGGGCAATGCCTCTATATCGTTCAATATCGATGCTCCCGTTGTTGTAAAGCCCGAAATAGTTTCAAAGAAAGCATTTGTAAAAGATGGGATTGCACCGCTAAGCACATATGGCAAACTTCCAAATAGCGACATTACAATCCACACAGCCGTAACAATAATAAAGCTTTCCCGCTTTAACTGATCCTTCACCACATTTCTGCCAAACATCCAAAACATCCCTCCCACTCCAAAAGTAATGGCAAAGGATAACAAAAACGACACTATATCATCTTCGCCATAACAAGCAGAAACACACGCACACAACAACATAAACAGACTCTCGAAAATAAGAATCCGCCCCAACGCATTAAATATGAACCTCTTATTAAGCATTATTTACATTATAAAACCTTGTAACCAAAAAACTACAGCTCCAGCCAGATATCCGGCAAAAGCAATTAAACTTATCTTTTTCATATACCACATAAAATCGATCTTTTCCAGTCCCATTGCTGCAACACCCGCCGCTGAACCTATTATTAATATACTACCTCCGGTACCGGCACAATAGGCCAAAAACGACCAGAAACTACCATCCTGAACAAAATTTGCCATATATCCGGTAGCGCCTGTTCCTGCAATATTGTACATTCCCATTGATGCTGCCACCAACGGAACATTATCTACGATGGATGAAATAACCCCGATAATAAAGTTGATGGCGTAAATATTTTTCACATGTTCATCCAGGTACTCTGCCATGATATCCAAATGGCCGGCAGATTGCAAAGCGCCAACTGCACTTAATATCCCTAAAAAGAAAAGCACTGTGGGAATATCTATTGACTTTATAACTGAAGTTACTGTTAACTTACGCTTATCCTCAACAGAACGCTTCCGAAGGTATCTGTCGTTCATAACCCACAACACCCCTAAACCAAGCAACATACCCAAATAAGGAGGCAGATGTGTTATGGTTTTAAAAATTGGAACTGATATAAGGGCCAGCGTACCCACAACCAACATAAACATCCTTTCCTGGTGTGTTGTAAATTCCCTTGTTTCATCCTCATCCAAAACAGGGCGCAAAGTTTGTCCTTTAGTCAAAAACGAAACTAAAAAAGTACTCACGACCATATTGACCAAACTAGGCAATATAACACTCATAACAATATGACCTGCGGTCAATTGCGCTCCGATCCATAACATAATGGTAGTAACATCACCTATGGGCGACCATGCCCCTCCGGCATTAGCAGAAATAATTACCATACTGGCAAAAATCCAACGATTCTCTTTACCAGACAACAACTTCCTGAGCACTGTAATAATCACAATAGTTGTAGTAAGGTTATCCAGCACCGCTGACATAAAAAATGTAAGGAGACTAATAATCCATAACAACCTGGTTGGGTTGGTACTGTTAATTTTGTTGGTAATGATCCTGAAACCCTGATAGCGGTCCACCAAATCCACAATAGTCATTGCTCCCACTAAAAAAAACAATATCGAGGAGGTTTCGGAAAGGTTTTCCAGTAACGCATGGTGCGTAATAAACTCTTTTATTTCGGCCAACGGGCCTAACTCACCAACGTAATTTTTCCAGGCAGAACTAAATCCCAAACCTAAAATACCTTCACCCCCCAATGAAAAAATAGCCCATAACAATGAGCTCATCAACAAAGCTGTAGCCGCTTTATTAATATGATTTACATGTTCAAACACAATAAATCCATACCCCACCAGGAATATGAACAACATCAAATAAAACATCTTGTCCGTTTTAATATAAAAAAATAGAATAATATTGCGCAAGCAGTATTTTAGCGCATAAAAACAAAGCCTTTAAACAAGGCATCAATCACTTACAACAAAGGAGGCGAAGTATCAGCCTCAAAAAGAATGAGACTTGCTCTTTTTAAAACGTTAGTCGATTTATGTAAAACGATCTCAAATAGGGGGAAATCAAAATATAGTATATCAAGGCCGAACGAAACATTTTCTTCTACATCCTCAATATCTTGTATAAAATTATTAATACCATCATGGGCATCATTATCTAAATCCTCAACCAACAGACAGTCACCACATTCAATACCATAGCAATAACTCCTTTCAAAACAATAGCCTTGTAAGGAATTAAACAACAATATACTTACTATGATGTAAAGTAACTTTCCCATCTGAGTTTTTAAGAAAGCGCAAATGTAAATGTTTTCTTGCTGGCAACGATTAAATAATGTTGTAACATTTGTTAAAAAGACTTAATGGCTTTTTCTATCAATACAGTCTACTTTTCTCCTACGCACCCAGCCTCCTTAAACTGGATAAACCAGAAGTATCTAGTATCACGATATGAACTTCTTGTATTATTAAATATTATTACACAGTGCTTGCCAGAAAACTCGATTTCACCCTAACCCACACGGTGCAAGAGTTTTTGACTTCCGGGAACGAGGGATGAGCGGCGGGTTCACTATAAAAAAGCTGTTTACTTACTGAATCTAATTATATCACAATCTCCAAATCGTCCAACCCATCTGCAAACACAAAATTCTCTTTGTAATTCAACTCCTCACTTTCCAACGAGAGACAAAACTCCCCATAATAGTCAAATTCAAATTCATAACCCGATTTAAGATCCAGTTGTGAAACAATATCTATTTTTTTTGAATCTCCTTCAATGGTTAATTTGATATTAGCTTTGTTCGACATATCATCTACCGACACCTGATTCTCAAAATCGACCCAAATTGTAACTTTATGCATATTATCTTTAAAAATTAGATGTTTGTGCTGATAGCTGATAGCTGATAGCTGATAGCTGATAGCTGATAGCTTGTAGCTTATAGCTTGTAGCTTATAGCTATCAGCTATAAGCTACAAGCTATAATTCTGGCCAAAAATACAGTTTTTGAGTTTTCTTTTTTCACCCCTTTAAAAAACAATTCATTCTTTTGATCCGGTGCAACTTGAAATATATTACTAAAGCACTCAACCTCATCATCTAAAAAGGCTTCACCTAAAAAATTAATATCATACTCTGTTAACAAATAAGTTTTGTGATATTGGATTGGAATCAAATCCAAAATCCATTGTGAGTATTTAAAATTATTGACATGGTTGCTTAAATCCAGATCACTATTCTTTACCACCACAGATTTTACTTTCTCCAAATCTTTAGGAGCAATCAACTTATCTGCCACAAAAGGCAAGGCATACTCCTCACCCGGATCAAAGGTCCTGTCAAATCCATGGTGCAAATGGGGTCTTCGGGTTTTGGCATCCAAAATCATCCATGAAGTAGCACACTCCCCTATCCTTTCTCCGTTATGATAAACTTCAAAATTTCTGTCGGCAAACGCTCCTTTTATCGGCTTGGGATAGGTCCGGATCATTATTTCTTCCTGCCACCCCGGCCATCTCTTCATCTTCAATTTCTGACGAATCAAAACCCAGAAGCATTTGTCACGCACCATATCCTCGTATCCATACCCTAAAATAGCAGCATGATTATATGCTATATCCTGCATCAACCCCAACAACCCATACAAACCCAGTCGCTGGTTTGAGTTTATCAACAGACTATTAATTGAATATTCTTTTTCGAGAACCAGTTTGTTTGTTTCCATCTGTTTAAAAATTAGTATCAAGACAGGTATTAATAATGAAATCCAAAATTATACTATTTTTCACATCTCTAAAAAGAAAAAATGATATACCAAGTCTGCAACAAAAAAAAAGGAAAGCACCTCAATGCCTTCCTTCCTCAAAATATCTTTAATCTAATTACTGTAAGCAAAAAAGATATTAAAACTACTTTAAATAATCTACAACATCTGTTTTGCTTTAGTAACGTTCACTTCCAAAACACGATTTAAAAACGAAAATTTGTCTTTCATCATCTGAAATTCATCACCTGAATCTATAAATCCAGCTGTACCTTTTACAATAAATCCAGTTCCTGGGTAATCTTTATAACCTGATACATTTTTACTACCTACCGAAATTGTAATCTCTCTATTCATACAAAATACTTTTATGTAAATTTTTACATCTAATCCTGTGTGCTATTGGTAATCAATATAGTTAATGCTCTTTACTTATATTAAAAACTCTATTTTGCCTGCCAATAACAACGCTTGGGCGAAACAATAGCTTCTTCCTTTTTCAGTTGAGCCATCGCTTTATCCACCACCTTACGATCAAGACCTGTTAATTCAACAATTTTCCCGGCATTTAAAGGCGTTCCTTCTTTTTTCATTGCTGCCAATACTTGTTCTTTTGCGTCCATATTCTTTTTGTTTTTAAGTTCTTTCTATTTCTACTCTTCAAAGATACTGTAGCTATGTCTCAAAAAAATTAAACTGGTTTAATAAAACAATTTACTGATTCTTTTTTCTTAGTTCACTAACATATTCTGGTGTTAACCCAAGATAAGATGCAATCATATACTGAGGTACTCGTTGCACAAATTCAGGAAACGAGTTTACGAAATGGTAATAGAATTCTTCTTTAGACATCTCGTACAAATATTTCATTCTTAATTGTGAGGCTGCTATTTTTTTTTGCATAATTATTCTAAAATATCGCTCAAGTTGTGGCACTTCTTTTAATAAAACCTCAAAAGACTGGAATTCTATAGTTACCACCTTAGAAGCCTCAACTGCTTGTATGAAATATTCAGACTCAAGCTGATCCATAAAGCTAAAGAAATCGGCCATCCACCAACCATCAAGGGCAAATTGTGTAATTTGTTCTGTAGATTTTGAGTTAATGTAAAACATTCTCAAGCAACCTTGTTCAACAAAATACAGAGACTTACACACTTGTCCATTCCTTAGCAGCTCTTCTTTCTTATTAAACGTATTTCGCTTAATATATTTATTAATAATTTCAATATCGGCATCACTAATTGTTACATACCTGCTAAAATGGTCTACTAACGAAATTTGCATCTATCTAATTTAATTCAATTTTAATTACAAAATAAGCCATTCTTTTTAAAGCAATTATTTTTCCATACAAAATACCAACCTTTTGGGGTTGACTAAACTTTTCATTGTACATAAAATTGCACCCTAAATTAGAACAAGGGATGCGGGAAGAAAAAGTGAAAAAAGTAAATTGGTGTAACCTTCATTTAAAATACACCATGGTAACAGCAGTACTTTTACTGCTATTAGCTAAGCTAGGTGCACAGCCAAATGGAAATAATTACGTTTATGGTAAGGTAACTGATAAAGCAGGTGCCCCACTGATTGGGGTAAATATTACAATTGAATTATCCCAGGGTTTCACAGGAACCGCCACCCAAAATGACGGTTCATATAAACTTGAATCACTAAATATGGGGAGCTATAAACTTAAGGCCTCTTATTTAGGCTATAAACCTTTTGAGGTTATGGTTACCGTTTCAAATAAAGAACCAACACTCTGTAATATAAAATTAGAAGATGAGAGTTTTGACATAAAGGATGTTCAGGTTACTGCCAAATCAACAACTACACGCATCAGGGAACAATCCTACGAAGTAGAGGCTATTGCCACAAAAGGGCTCGAAAATTCAGTTAGCGATGCAAAAACAATACTTAATAATATTTCGGGAGTGCGCATAGCCGAAGACGGTGGTATGGGATCTAACTCAACCTTTTCCCTGAATGGTTTCTCAGGTAGTCAGGTGAAGTTTTTCCTCGATGGCATTCCCATGGATAACTTTGGATCATCTCTTGGTATTGGCGATTTACCCGTAAATATGATTAAGCATATTGAAGTATATAAAGGGGTTGTTCCGGTATGGCTGGGAAACGATGCATTGGGTGGTGCGGTAAATATCACAACCCACAATACGGCAAACTATTTAGATATATCGTATGCCATTGGTTCGTTTAATACCCACAGGACATCCTTGAATGGCGCACGATCGTGGAAAAATGGCTTTACTATACGAGGAAATTTCTTTTATAATTATTCTGATAACAACTACAAAGTATATGTAGTTAAAGGAAATGGCGATACAGAGAAAAAATGGTATCCTCGTTTTCACGACAGGTATAAATCAGCCACAGGCAAACTGGAAATGGGTGTAACCAATAAAAAATATGCAGACAACCTATTAGTGGGATTTATTTTAACAGGAAACAACAAACAACAGCAAACCGGAGCTACCATGGCTAAAGTTTATGGAGGAGTACTTTCTGAAAGCCAATCTCTGATCAGCACCCTGAAATACAATAAAAAAAACCTCTTTACACAAGGACTTGACATTAGTTTTTACGGAGCATATACCCATAACAAATCGCATGCAGTTGACACCTTACGCGGAACCAGCTACGACTGGAGTGGAGAAGCTATCATTACACCCGGATCAAACGATGGTGAAATTGGCGACCGTACCTTTACCATTTTTAATATTAAAGAACTTACCGGGCAGTTCAATGCAAGCTATTCGTTGGGAAACCACAACAAAGTATCGTTTAATTATGCCATTTCAGATTATCACCGGAGCGTTAGCGATAGCCTGAACCCCGAAAACGAATACAATTTTTTCCCTAAAGATATGCAGAAACAAACCCTGGGCTTATCATACCAATACAAATGGGCACAACACCACACAACCACCATATTTACAAAACATTACAACCTAAAGGCCCAAACATCCAAACGCTACGACCAATTCCTTGCTAACGAAAGAATTGAAAAATTGGCAAATAAAAGAAACAATATAGGCTACGGATTGGCATCAACTTTCTTTGTTGTGCCCCAATTACAACTAAAAGCATCTTACGAAAAAGCTTATCGCATGCCAACACCACTCGAAATGTTTGGTAATGGTTTGTTTGTAAATCCAAATCCTGATTTAAAACCCGAATCCAGCGACAACTTAAATTTCAGTTTTGACTTTACCGAAACAATTGCCTTGAACCATCGGATAAAATTTGGCACAGGCTTTTTATACCGCAATGCAAAAGATCTGATCTATGCAAAAATAAGTCCCGGAAGCCCCGAATCGTCGTATGCCAATTCCTTAAAAATCCGTTTTCTGGGAACAGAAGGCAATTTGCAGTACAACTATAAAGAATGGTATCATTTAAGTGCAAACATTACTTATCAAGATATTACCGACCGCGCTAAAAAAGTATTGATAAAACAAGCTTCGGGCGATTATTGGCAAACCAATTACAGTTATGGGTTCCGTTTACCCAACCGTCCGTACTTGTTTGGAAACCTGAATTCAGGTTTTAGTTTTAAAGACTGGCTAAAAGAAGATACCAACCTTACTTTCGACTATTTCCTGAATTTCACGGAGCAATACTATCTAACCTGGGTTGAAATGGGAACCAATAACAGCAAATATATCATCCCGCGGCAATGGTCGCATGATATTCAGCTAAGTTACAGTTTCCAAAACGGCAGGTATAACCTATCGGCCATGTGTGCCAACCTGTTTGATGCCTTACTATACGATAAGTATTACTTACAAAAACCGGGGCGTGCGTTTAATATAAAGCTTCGGATTTCACTTTAGAAAATAAATATTAATAAACTATAATTATTCTGTTATGAAAAATAATTTCAAACTATTCATGTTGCTAATGCTATTTACCTGTATTGGTTTAACTTCATGTGAAGACGATAAAACTACGGATGATTTCAGTGGTGATAATCCTTTTGTAATGGTATTGGCATATGCCCCGGCCGAAGGTTATGACTACAGCTACTATTCTGTTCAGTACGAAAGCATTGCTGAAAACAACCTTACCTTATCTGCTCAGGGAACCGGCGACATTACCCAGGTAGGTTATTATGAGTACTCGCAAATTGACGAAACATTATACAGCTTGGGAGGATTAACCTACACAGATGTATCGGCTATAACACGTGACGATAATGGCAACCTGGAAGAAGCCCCTTTTGGCGTAAACTTTATCAATGCCATTCAGGATATGGTTATTACCCATGATAACAAGATTGTTGCTATTGAAATGAGTTCAAGCTCCGATGTTGTTGTGCTTCATTTAATAAACAGCCAAACAAACGAAATTGAAACATCAGTAACTACTCCGTGCAACAATATTTCAAGCACAATTATCAGCGATACAGCCCTCCCGGTAAATACAGGGCTGGCACAAAGTGGCAACTATGTCTATGTTTCGTATATGGCTTTAACATCATCTTATACTACACCCGATGTGAGCCATGCCGAAGTAGCTGTTTTTACATATCCTGGATTAGAATATGTAAAAACCATCACCGATGAGCGCACCGGCCCTATTGGTGGATGGGGAACCAACAGTGGCTTATTTTTAGATGAATCGGGCAACGTTTATGCTGTATCGCATACAAACATAGCTAATGGCTATAGCCAATCGAACGAAACAGCAGGCTTTTTACGCATCAACTATAATGAAACCACGTTCGACAGTAATTACTTTTTCGATTTAACTGCAACCGGCAATGGCTATACTACGGCAAATGCTTTATACATGGGAGCCAACAAAGCTTTTGCCGAAATGAACACAGCCAGCCGAGACGAACAGGTAGCCTGGTCTGATGGCCCGTTAAAATCAGCTATCATAGATTTAGAGGAGCAGGCAGTGACTTATTTTGAAGACTGTCCACAACACAACAGCGCAGCTCAAGGGCGCAAGCTGGAATCTATTGCGACCTATACCAATGGTGTTATTTACGCTCCATTAGCTACCGATGATGGCTTATTCGTTTACATATTGAACCCTTCAGATATGTCGGTTAAAAAAGGCGCTGCAATTGATGCCAGTTTTGTTGCAGGAACATTTCGTTTAAAATAAAAAACACAAATAAGGAGGAGCATAATGGGTAAGGTAAAAGCATTTATTTATTGGTTGCACTTGTGGATGGGAATTGCTACAGGTATTATTGTTTTTGTTATTAGTATAACCGGAAGCATTTATGTATTTAAAAATGAAATTAAGGATGCTCTGGAACCCTGGCGTTTTGTTGAGGCACGCGATGCCAATTATGCTCCTCCTTCTCAATTAATAGATACAGCTAAAACTTATGTCCCGGGGGCAGAACCTACCGGATTAACCTTTGATGGCAAAAAAGGAGCTGCTGCAGTTGGCTTTTGGATCCCGAATAATAGTAGCATGGATTTTAAGGTCGTGTTTATGAATCCTTATTCTGCTGAATTTATTAAGTTGCAGGAACCATTAGCAAAAGGAAATTTTAACTTTTTTGAATTTATTGAAAGAGGTCATACTCGGCTATGGTTACCCGAAAAAATAGGCAAACCGGTGGTGGGTATTTCGGTAATTATTTTTGTTTTAATGCTGATTTCCGGATTAATAATATGGTGGCCAAACCAATGGACTTTAACAATCCTCAAGCGTAGGTTGTCGCTTAATTTATCGACAAATTTTAAACGATTAAAATACGATTTGCACCATTCACTGGGGATGTATGCATTGGTTTTTGCACTAATTATTGCGCTAACCGGATTAACCTGGAGTTTTAGCTGGTTCGACCATGCCGTATTTTATACCCTTTCGGGTGGCGAAACTAAAGCTGAACATCACCATCCCCATTCCAATGTATCTAATGTCAAAGAAACTATTAGCGATTCAATTCCGGCAATAGACAAAGCCTTTTATAAAGCATTATCCAATCAAGCAAATCCAGAGCGTATTTTTATTACACCTACCTTAAAGGATGATGATGATGCCTGTGAAATTATAATGTATAAACACAAAGGAAAATTCTATCACCACAACTCCTATTTTTACGACAGATACACCCTTGAACCCATACGCGTCAAAGGCGATCGCTACGACGATGCTATTTTTGCCGAAAAGTTGAACATGATGTATTATGATATACATACCGGGGCCATTTGGGGATTTGCCGGTAAAATCATCGTATTTTTAGTTGGTTTGATATGTGCCAGCCTGCCTGTTACAGGTTTAATTATCTGGCTGAACAGATACAACCTTAGGCAGAAACATTAACGTATTTTATTCTATAAACGTTGGATGCCAACAGCATCCTTTATTTCTGTTTGTTCTGTCTTCCTATGGTATGACAAGCATATGACGACGTACTTACTTTGGTATTTTTACGGAGATTTTATAGTTATTCTTCGGTTCCTTAGAAGCAATGCCGAAGCAAAGAACAATCAAAGAATGTGCATAGTCAACACAACCACAATACAACCACAATACAAAGAAATAGCAACAAGCATGCATAGGATTAGCAATGACTATGCATAGAAATAGCAAAGCCATAGCATAGAAATGCAAAGCCTATGCAAAGAAATGTCATAAAAACACCGAAAAACGACAATAAAGAATACCTATGCTAACAAATAATAAAACAAAAAAAGCCATATATATTCTTGCTTACCATCAGTGAATCAAAAGTTATAGTTTTAGATTTTTATTATTGGCTACTATATTCTCATAAAATTTCTCTAATTCTATTTTAGTACAACTCGCCGTATTGTTGGCAACGTTTGTTATTAATTCTGTGGCAGTCTGCGCACTGCGTCTTTTTTCCGGCAGGACAAAGACAACCTGCGGGAGCTGAGCTCCCTAACTACAACTACCTGCCACTAAATAACATAGTGCATTTGTTGTTTGTTTATTTTCTCGTTCTTTATATCTTCTTTCAAGATATTCATTCATTCTGCAGTAGATGGAATCCCAAATAGAATACTTATTAATAATATTATTACATTCTCACCTGCCTAACAATCTATTTTTTCCGACGCCAATCGCCTTTGTACCTGTCTGATTTTGTGTATTTATCCCTCTTTTAATTCCCAGTTTGATTCATTATATATCTTTATACTATTCTCAAACAATAGGTCTGCAGTAACCCCATTTCCTTCTATTAATTTACCATCAAATTCTCCACTATATATTTTGCCGAAACCACACGAAGGGCTTCTTGATTGTAAAATTGCAGTTGTAACCTTATATTGTTTGCATATTTCTAAAACTTTACTAGCTCCAGTTTTAAATTCTTTTGTAAAATCAGAACCTGTTTTAGACTTAACTTTAACACTTGGGGATTCAGTAATAATCTCACAAGATTCTCTGGGTGTTGGAAGTCCTGCTAAGACTTCAGGACAGACAGATATAGCTTTGCCTTCGTCTATTAATTTTTTCAAAAAAGCCTCACAAGTACTAGTACCATTATATCTACAATTAACTCCAACCAAACAAGAACTGATTAAATACATATCTTTCTCTTTACTTTATAATGTGCTGTTTATTCATTTCACAACAACCGCTAATCAGGATAGAATGGTGGATTGCTCCACATACCCCCCAAAAATCCGGACGTACAGAATTCCCGTATCCGGCTCCTTAGTTAATATTTTATTATCTGTAGCATAAATCTAAACATTATAGTGGATTATTCTGGGCTTAGGGAGCTTAAAGTATTCCCTCATATGGTTTACCAATAGAGTTCTTCATTAACATAACAATTCCCGATTCCCAATTTGTCCTTTCGCAACATTTTATCGTCAGCCAATTTATTCAGATAGTTTGCCGCAGTTAGTCTTGAAACTCCCAAATCATTTACAACAAATTCAATTATTTCCCTTGAAGTCTGCTCAACTCCTTTAAGCATGGACAAAACCTGATCTTCCCATAAGCTTTTGTCTCTGACTTTTTTGTAAATAACGAAAATAATCAGGTTTGTTTTTAATTAGGGTTTATGTCATGATTTAATTCAATCTCAGCTACACATCTTAATCCTACATTTTCTATAATATTGATAGGCCCTTGAGTTAGTAATTTTAAACTCTTGTTTCTCTTCTTTATTCGATTTTTAGTTATTTCTAATTCTTCCTGCGTTGGGATTCTATATACAATAACTGTCTTAGCCTCTTTATTTTTTTCTAATATTTCAGTATATGTAGGCGGTATGTCACATTTTTTCCCTCTACATTGTGGAACAAAATCTGGATAATTAACAGCAAAAGTAACCATTTCAGATCGCCATTTACAATATTCGTTTGCTTGAAGTGTTGTGATTCCAACAATTGGAGTTATAAGTTCTTCTTTTCTATGGGGCCCTGAATAAATTATATTCAAAGAACTGTCCAATTGTGCATTCTGGATGTAATCCTGTGAAAAAAAAGCATCCGAACTGATAAAGTTTAGAAATTCCTTATAATCAGAAATAGTCGTTTCATATTTATCAATATACACACCATTGCATTTTACCGTGCCTATTGGTTCTATATCTTTTTTTGTGGTAAAACTCAAAAGAATGATTGAAACAATTAATAATTTAACTTTCATAATTTATTTCTATAAATTTTGAAATTTCTTCGATAAGTTCTTTTATTGTTTCCTTTGCTCTTTGAAGTCTATAATTTGAATAATCTTCAGGTCTGTAATCCATTATATTTGTTGTCTTTCTCGCATTACGTTATGATAAAATGGAGTAACACTGTATTTATTATTCCATTCTTCTTCTGTATAAATCATTGGACTAATTACTTCTCCTGTATCTATTTCTAAATCATATAATGGATAGGTTATTTCTTTTTCTTCCGTATCTGTTATTTTGGAACTTATCAATAAAATAAGAATATCCCAGTCTGATTCAGGAGTACTTGTTCCTCTCGCTCTTGAACCATATAAGTAGACTTCTGCTCTTGGAGCTTTTTCTTTTACAATCTGCTTAATCTTCTGTTTTATAGTCTCATCCTTGCCCATATGTCAAAATTAAGCATTTTCTATATTTTTATTTATTTTCCGTAAATTATTTTTCTTGCGTAATATTTTTCTCAATTGAGGGTAAACGTTTAGTATAAGAATAGTAGCCGGCTGCGGGGCACTTCCCTGTCAAGTTACATAAAAGTTGATGCGAGCTACAACCTCTAATTTTGCTACAGTTTCGGCTATTATTTTTATACATTGTTAGGTTTTCGTGCTTTATATTCTATTATTTTTCTTTAAGAGTTTATTTATTTTTTCATTGTCAAAACCGACAAGATTTAATACGCAACAAATTAATAAGTTTTTTATTCTCAGTGTAAGGTAATACAATTCAACTCCTTCCAACACGTCTTCTTTATCAATTAAAAAATGAGAGTAATAATCTCTTGAAGCTACTGTTTGTTTTATGTCAAGTTCAGATATTTTTTTAATCTCATCAATATTCGAGAATTCATCAACCAAACTTTTCAATCTTACTCGTAGTTTTTTCCACTCTTGAACCCTAAATTTACGATGAAAACCTTCAAGTGCTTGAATAACGATTAAAAAGTTCACACTAGAAAATTTTCTAATCGGTTTAATAGATTCAATTAAATGATTTCTTATTGGAGCAACCTCGTCACTAACCTCAAACCATTTTTTTATAATAAATTCAAAATTGTCACTAATGTCTGAAAATTTGAATAAAAAGTCTGACTTCTTAGTTTCTGATTCTTTATTGCATTTTTCATCAGGCTTTAAATAAATGTACGCAGGGTTATTTATCTTTTCTCCTTTTATTTCTTCATAATAGTCATTGCTATAAACCCATAATTTATTTATGCAAACAGTGTTTAAAGCAGCAAATGATAAGAATTGTTGAAAGAGATATAATTTTCGATATAAATTGTTTATTGATGTCGCAGTTTTAGTTTCAATTCGAACTCTAGTAAATTGTTGAATAGTTGACTTCTTATAATCTGAGGAAGTGTCATAATTACTATCAGCATACAATACAAGTTTAGTTATGTCATTAATTTCTACAGGTATTTCCCAATAGTCTTTAAGATTTAAATCAATAGAGATACTTTCCGGTTTACTTATTGATTCTGGTTCTTTGGGAAATTGAAATGTTCGTTTAATAATTCCTGTATTTTTCCAATTATATAAGGAAGATAAATCCGCTCTAATCTCAATACATAAATTTGATTCCAAGCTATTTACATGTAATCCATCAATAACAACTGAACAATTATAGTGTGTTATTGGATGCTTTGCGGAAAAATTAATATTAAAAGAATGATAACAATTTATTAGAGTTATTTTTCTAATATTATTATCTGCGTTATAAACTTCCCCGAAAATCACATCTTTTTTTTCAGAGGAAATTAATGATTGTAAGTCTTCATCAAATCCACCAATTAATTCTAGCTTATATGAAATATCCTTTTTTACAGTCAATACTCCTGCAATCTGCTTGTCTGTTTGTCCTGGCAAAAACCAAAATCCTTTATATTCCATGTGCTATTATTTTGTAGAGACGTTTTTTAGCATGAAACCTAACATTTCGCTAAATTCATTGACTTTATATCCATTATATAATTCATAAACACACTGTATTTATACCATAGTTTTTATGCATAAACACAATGTCTAAAATTTATAATATGTTTATTTGCCAAAAAACGTCCCCCAAGGTAATAAAAATTAAAAAAATCCAGTTTTAGATAAATACATTTTCTGCCAATAAACAAACCATATTTCTTCTCTTTCCTCCATAGTTTTTAATTCTATCAACTAAAAAAAGCGCCTGGAACCATAGCCCCAAGCGCTTTTAACACAATTGACATATTGTATCGTGTGACCCCTACGAGATTCCCTGTCCGGCAGTCGCCAGACAGACGGGGAACTCATA
>NZ_JAPDPI010000052.1 GCF_026013615.1 Plebeiibacterium marinum | reverse complement strand
TGAGTGTCCAATAAAAATACTTTACTCGCAAAGTGCGCAATTAAATGAATTTTAAATAATTCACATTTGCGTACTTTGCAAAATCAGAGCTTTTTATTTATAGTTACCTGTATTTTTTTGACACCTTCTTGTATCTATTGCTACAGTTCACCTCTAATTAATTGTCACAAACAGTCTACCCTTAAAAATGCTTTTTATGGCAATACCGACTCAAATAAAACTATAACCTATTAATTATTTAAGAATGAAAAAGAGAATTGCGCTACTGATAATGGTACTCATATCAATATCCAGCCAAGGCCAGCAATCCATGTTCAAAGCTTTGTTCATGTTCAATTTTGCCAAATATATCGAATGGCCAAATATCAATAACTCTGACAATTTTACTATTGCTATTATTGGAACAGATGACATTAATACCGAACTAAAGAAATTGTCAAGCTCAAAAAAAATTAATAACAAATCCATTGTTATTAAAACCATAAAGCATCCCAATGAAGCAGCTGATGCACAAATTGTATTTATTCCGGAAAACAAAAGTGGTAACCTTGATCAGGTTCTTAGTTTTTACGAAACAAAACCAACTCTGATTATTACGGATAAAGATGGCTATTGTGCTAAAGGATCATGTATTAATTACACACTACAAAATGGTAAATTAAAATATGAGATTAGCAAAGAACGGATTTCAAACCAAAATTTAAAAGTTGATCAAAAGTTAGTCTCACTTGGAATTGAAATTAAATAAACCTGCACAACAAAATGACTAAAAAAATATTACATCTATTTATATTGCTGATATTTGCAGCAACTATAAACGCTCAAAACATAAAAAAAGACATTAGCACGCTTACCCGTAGCGATGTATTAGAAATGAGCATTGAAGACCTTGCTAATTACGATCTGGAAGAGGTTATGAAAATTATGGATATTGTGGGTGCTTCAAGCATTGAAGAATTGTACGAACTCCTATTAAACAAGGATGTGACTTCAGCCTCAAAATCAGAAGAGAGCCTTTTTGACTCCCCCCTTTCAACAACCGTGTTAAGCAGCAACGAAATAATTACCTCCGGAGCAACCTCTATCGAAGAAGCCTTGCGCATGGTTCCGGGAGTTATTGTTAGGGAAAAAACTAATGGCGTATATGATGTTCAAATCAGAGGCGGACAAAACATGCCCATGAACAATATGCTTATTTATGCCGAAAACACCACAACTCTTGTGATGGTTGATGGTCGTCCGGTATTTAACTATGGCATGGGGGGGATCTTATGGGAAACACTGCCCATCAGCCTGGGGGAACTTGACCGCATTGAAGTGGTACGAGGGCCTTCAAGTGCTCTGTATGGCCCCAATGCAGTAAATGGAGTGATCAATCTTATCTCTAAAAACATCAATGAAGATACTCCGGTAATCTCAACAAACATACAAGGTGGTTCATTATCAACCTTTATTGGAGATGTTAATGTAAAAAAACAAATAAACGACAAATTAGCAATGGGCATTTCCGGATCATTTGAAACACGAAACAGGGAATCAGAGGAAATTTATGCCATATATGCAGACGAGTTTCTTTCCATTTCAGAATTTGTAGACCAGAACGACAACAACCCTTTTGGCAAATGGAGTAACGACAGCTACTATGAAATGATAGACGAGGCAGATATTGCCAAAGAAAAAAAAGGAGTAAATGCCTATATTGCCTATAAAGAAAAGGACAACCTGACCTTTAATGTTAGCACAGGATACCTTGAGTCGCAAGCCATGACTTCCACATTAGGCGACAACCCAAGCTTACACAACATCCGAAGTTCAGAAGGATACCACATCAACTTTGTGAGTAACCTATTTGGCTTTAACCTTCAGGCTTCACTGAACAATGTAGAACAGGATTTTTGCAGGGGGCGCTCAGGTTGGCAACAAAGCACCGAGCAATATAATGTAAACCTTGATTATTTATTAAAATGGAACAAACTAAGCTTCCGTCCCGGAATAAGTTACCAATCGGTATACTACGACGACAGAGACAACATTGAAAAACTTGGAGATGGATTCTTTAACGCCCGTGTTGCTTTAAGAAACTTTGCCGCCAGCGGACGTTTTGATTTCACACCTATTGAAAAATTAAGGTTAGTGGCTGCTTTGCGTGCCGAGAAATACAATGTTCCTGATAAATGGATGCCTTCATACCAGTTTATCGGCTCGTATAAAATAAACGAAAACAACCTTTTTAGGGCAGTATATTCAAGAGCCAACCAAAGTACTTTTATGATCAATGCCTATAGCAACTACACCTGGAACAGAGATGGATTAAAAGGGCCAAGCTATGTACACTTTGGAGATAACAACGACCCGAACATGATGGTAATGAACATGATAGAACTTGGTTTTAGGACGCGCCCATCTAAAAGGATACTGTTAGACATTGAAGCCTTTTACAACAGAGCAAAAGACTTTAGTGCTTTAATGCCGGATGAGCTATCCTATGAAGTAACCGACATCGATTTTAGCGAACCAACATCACCCTCTCCAATTGGGGAACAAACACTACACACATCGCACCGCTCTTTAGATGTTGAAAGTAAGCAATTTGGCATAAGCATCTCTGCAGACATGGTCATATCAAAAAAGTTGCAATTAAAAGCACATGTTAACTGGCAACAAACCAAATTAGATAATTTCACTGATGCAGGAAGGGACAATATAGCAACCCTGCAAGGCGGTGAATTAACAAGTATTGTTACGGCCAACCTTGCTAATGATGCTCCAACAATACTAAGTGGCAAGCCTAAGACTTACAGCTCGGATTTACAACCTGGTGAAAACCCGCTATTGGAACAATACCTTGCAAGCAATGGTATACTAAAACAGATTGAAGTTTTAAATGATGTTGACAACGAAGCCATGCCTTCTTTCTGGGGTAGCTTATCACTGACTTACAAGCCTATCGAAAAGCTTTCGATCACAGCTCAGGGTTATTATTATGACAATTATTATATGTATTCACAATATGAAAATGATCCAAGGAGAGCTGCATTAATTGCTTATAACATTAAACCAGAGCTGGAGTATTCAGGAAATATGGACAGTAAATTTTTACTAAACGCCAAGATTAATTACAAGATCAACGATAATATTGACGTATTTGTTAACGGAAGGAATATCCTGGACAACGATTCTCAAGAATATGTATTTATGGATAAAATTGGAGGACTATATTTGGCTGGAATTAACCTGAGGTTTTAAGTACAGCATTTTTTGTGTTAAAGGGGGTATCAAATACATGACACCCCCTTTTCTTTTATTTCAAAATGAAGATTTATTTTTCTATTCCCTAACCTTCATCCATTTTTTCAACAAAGCCCAAACCTCTTCTTTCTTTGCTTCAGAAAGATTATTTATCCGAGCCTTATGCGAGCCCTTGGGCTTAACCACCTTTAATGATTTAGACATATTTGCAACATCCAATGAGGTAGCTCCCCACGGATCATACTCCCCACATATCAAAACCATTTTGGGATTATACTTATTCAACTTTGAAACAACCATCTGCATTGTAGCTTTATTGAAGGACAAAGTATCACCCCCTGGTGCGAACATACAACTAGAAATAGTATCAGATTTCACTACATCCATTAACGGCTGTAAGTCCCCCGGCACATAATTATAATACCCTAATTCTTTATACGCCTGATAAAAAAACGACTCAAACTGCTTCATCATATCGATAGAAAAATAATCAATACTAGAGCCTTTGATAAAGTGATTTAACACTTCTTCATCACTCGCATCACTCCCCGGGATCTTATCTGCCGTATATCCCCATTGCCAAAATGCAAATGGGTACTCCATCACACCAAGTTCATAAGCCTGCTCTATTCCTTTGGCAAATTTCAATTTATTCTTCTCTGAATAACTCTGAAACAAGGGTAGAAGCCTTTCTTTTCTTTGTAAAACCAATTTCTGAAAAGCTTTAATTTTAGCCCGATCGTCCTGACTTCCTACTTTTTCAAAAAACGCCAGCAGTCGCGGATCTTCCCTTTCCAGGTTAACAGGAGCAACATACGGAACTGAAACATCTACATCCTTTGGATACAGTGCCCTATGGAATAATGTTGTCTGCCCTCCTTTACTAATACCAGTAGTAAGCCATTTCCCTTTGTACAATTTCTGAAACAACTTAATGATCTCATGATGATCAGCAGCAGCATTCTTTACAGTAAGGTATTTCCAATCCTTTTTTTCAGGCGTAGAAGCCTCAAAGTACCGGTGTTCAACAATTAACTGATTGGCTTTTAATTCTTTTGCCAATTCTGTTTGATAGTTCCGGTTTGCAGAATATCCTTCCGTTACCATTACCATGGGAGCCTTGTCATTTAAATGGTTTAACCATATCCTTTGACAAAAACTTCCTAGTCCAGGAGCATCATGGTCCAATGGCTGGGTCATCATTATCAAATATGACTCCTTATAACCATCAAGGGTTTGAATCTTCTTTACTATTAACCGATCATATCCTTTCAGCGTGTTTTCAATACCTGATATCGCATATACCTTTATGGATAAAACAAGTATTAAAAACAATCCGCCTAACCTTAACTTACTCATTTAAAATAATGTTTTAAAACAACAACACACAACTATAAAATATTATGTGCTGTACGGTTTATTATCTCTTCTTGTAACTCTACTGTCAAGTCATTAAAATAATCACTATAACCAGCTACCCTCACAATCAGGTCCTGATACTTTTCTGGATGTTTTTGAGCATCCCGTAAAGTATCTGCATCAACTACATTAAACTGAATATGATGTCCCAACTGATTAAAATAGGTCCTGATCAGGTGGGTTAGCTTTGTTATACTTTCCCCTGTATTAAAAAACTGCGGCGTAAACTTTTGATTCAACAAAGTACCCCCGGTTTGTGTATGATCAATTTTAAGCATGGAATTAATCACTGCTGTTGGTCCCTTCTTATCTGCTCCCTGAACTGGTGAAATTCCTTCTGACAAAGGTTCCCCATCTTTCCTTCCATCTACAGAAGCCTGCATTACCTGCCCAAAATAAACATGACAAGTAGTTGGCAAAAGGTTAATCCTAAAGGTCCCTCCCCTTGGTGTAACTTTATTATTTACTGCATCATGAAAAATCTCAAACACCCTAAGGGCATTACTATCTGCATAATTATCATCATTACCAAATTTAGGTGTTTCATATATTAAATCATACCTAAGTTTTTCATAACCCACAAAATCATGATCAGTTGCCTCTACAAGTTCTTTAAGCGTAATGTTTTTATTGTCGTAAACATGATACTTAATCGATGTTAAGGCATCCGTTATACTTCCCAATCCAACTCCCTGAACATAGCTTGTATTATACCTGGCACCCCCAGCATTGTAATCCTGAGCATTGCCAATACAGTCATCAATGAACAAACTCAAAAATGGAACCGGCAATTCCTGCATAATCACGCTTTCAATCCTTCTGTTACCTTCTAACTTTATGTCCAAAAAGTGATTCATTTGTCTTTCAAAGGCCTGCATCAGTTTTTCAAAAGAGTCGAAATCCTCCACTTTACCAGTTTGAATCCCCAATTGATTTCCAGTTTTCGGATCAATCCCATTATGCAACGTAATTTCTAATACCTTAGGTATATTAAAATATCCTGTCAACCAATAAGCTTCTGTACCAAAAGCTCCAGACTCAATACATCCACTTGCCCCTCCATTTCTGGCATCTACAATATCTTTTCCCTGATTTACTAATTCTTCAACAATTGCATCAGAATTAAAATAAGATGGTTGTCCAAAACCAGTTTTTGTTATCTGCAAGGTTCTTTTAATAAACTCATCTGGATTCTTTTTGCTAACCTGTACCATAGAACTTGGCTGAAGCAATCTCATCTCTTCAATAACATCCAATATCAGGAATGTCAAATCATTAACAGCATCGGTGCCATCTGCCTTTAATCCACCCAGGTTTATCAATGCAAAATCAGTATATGTATTGCTTTCCTTAGCTGTTACTCCCATTTTAGGAGGCGCTGGCTGGTTATTAAACTTCACCCAGAACGACATTAAGAGTTCCTTTGCTCTTTCTTTGGTAAGGGCACCCTTTGCAATATCCTTTTGGTAGAATGGAAACAAGTGTTGGTCTAATCTGCCTGGGTTAAATGAATCCCAAGGGTTTACTTCTGTTATAACACCCAAGTGAACAAACCAATAATATTGCAATGCTTCATGAAATGTAGTGGGAGCATTTTCCGGAACATGTCGACAAATATGTGCCATCTCCAACAGTTCTGATTTTCTGTCTTCACTTTTTTCTTTACTCGCCAATCTTTCAAGTTCAGAAGCATTTCTGTAGGCATATTTAACAATTGCCCTTGCAGCAACCTCCATTGCCTTTAACTCTTCTAGCTTATCTGTCTCGTCTGCTCCAAGTTTCTTTTTTGCCTCAGTTATATCCACCAATATATCTGAAATCCCCTTATTATATATTTTATCACCCAACACAGTGTGCCCCGGCGCCCTTTGTTCCTGAAACTCAGTAAACACTCCTGCCTTATAAGCCTCTTTCCATTCCTGGGTCATTTGCTTCATGATTTTATCACGATTACTTTTACCTTCCCAAAATGGAATAATAGAGGATTGATATATCGTCTTAACCTCTTCATCAACCTTAAAACTGACTTTTTTTCGTTGATCCAAAATTTCAAGATCTTCCATGGAATGCAACGAAACTTCAGGGTAAGTATAGGTCGCCTTAGGCTCCGGGCCTCTCTCCCCAACAATCAACTCACCATCATTTACACACAACTTTTTATGCTCCAGTATATAACTAAAAGCTAAAGCTCTTTGCACTGGTATTGAACATTGGGTTGCTTCTTCACTTTTATAAAATTCTGTTAATAATTTTGCCCGCTCTGAAGACAATTTATTGATAGCTTCCAGACTTTGATTTCTAAGTTTGTTTATTCTGGTATTCATTTCACATTCCTCCAATTTTTACATTGAACCCCTTACGTTCAAATCTTTCTTTTAAATTTACCAAATCCCGAGGATCCTGGCTTTTTACTCCTTTAAAACTATAACCGGTATTAAATCTCCGGTATTTTGACTCCGCTGAATTATGGAACGGCAATAAGTGAATTTCTTTTATATATTCTAACTTATCTGATAAATACTGCTCAAGTTTAACAATATCCTGCTCCTGATCATTAATACCCGGAATAACAGGAATCCTTATTATTACATTGGCGTTGTTCTGCAATAAAAATTCAAGATTCTTTAATATTACATCATTAGACACCCCTGTATAGGTCTTATGTTTCTCTTCATCAATAATTTTCAAATCATATAAAAACAAATCCACCTGATTCATTACCTTTTCAATATGCGACTGTTTGCATAATCCTGCAGTATCAATTACAACATGCATTTTTTTTGCTTTGCATTTTGTAATAATATCAGATAAAAAATCTAACTGCAACATGGGCTCTCCCCCAGAAAAGGTAACACCTCCACCACTCTGCCTGAAAAATTCCTTATCCTTTGCAATTTCTTCAATTAAAGATTCTGAAGTTACAAACTCCCCGATGGCTTGAGTTGACTCAAACCGCTGACCATCCAACTCCCTTACTTGTATAAATTCCTCAATTACAGAAGATATACTTTCGGGATTATGACACCAGGCACATTTTAATGGACATCCTTTTAAAAATACCGTTGTCCTGATACCTGGACCGTCATTCAGGGCAAACCTCTTGATATCGAAGATTGTTCCCTTCATAAAAATAGCGAATAAAACATGGATGCACTCAATATGGAAAAATTCCATTCATCATTTAATCTATAATAAAATGACCTTTGAATACATTTAAACTAATACGTAATAACACGAGCTGCTTTAGAACAAACAGCTAAAATTTAACAGAAAGTAGAAATTAATGGATCCAACACTCGAAGAGCCCTTTTCCTGTTTTGTTGAGATTTGAAGAAATAAAGTAACGCATAATATTCCTTTTAATAACTTCAAAAATAACAAATTAAATGACTGAATCAAACTCCTTCATTTAATTTCAACAAAAAAGGCTGCCCAAAACAGGCAGCCTTTTTCTAAAATTATTATCAATCGGGATATTAACCCAAATAAGATTTCAATAACTTGCTTCTCGAAGTATGACGCAATCTTCTGATTGCCTTTTCTTTAATCTGACGAACCCTTTCACGAGTCAGGCCAAATCTTTCTCCAATCTCTTCAAGAGTCATTTCTTGCGTTTGAATACCAAAAAACAATTTAATAATATCAGATTCTCTTTCAGTCAATGTAGCCAAGGCTCTTTCAATCTCTCTTGCTAAGGACTCATTTATTAATGTTTTATCTGCGTTTGGAGAATCACCATTTACCAAAACATCCAATAAACTATTATCCTCACCTTCTACAAATGGTGCATCAACTGAAATATGACGACCAGAAACCCTTAATGTGTCGGCCACTTTATCAACAGGCAACTCAAGCTTATCTGCCAACTCTTCAGGCGATGGTTTACGCTCATTTTCCTGTTCGAATTTTGAATATGCCTTGTTTATTTTATTTAACGATCCTACCTGATTCAGTGGTAAACGAACAATTCGGGATTGCTCAGCCAAAGCCTGTAATATCGATTGACGAATCCACCACACAGCATAAGAGATAAACTTAAACCCTCTTGTTTCGTCAAACTTTTCAGCGGCTTTAATCAATCCAAGATTACCTTCATTAATCAAATCAGGAAGACTCAACCCTTGGTTTTGGTACTGTTTAGCAACCGACACCACGAATCTTAAATTTGCCCGCGTTAGCTTCTCCAAAGCTATTTGATCACCTTTTTTGATCCTTTGGGCTAATTCTACTTCTTCTTCTACTGATATCAATTCTTCGCGACCTATCTCCTGTAGATACTTATCTAAAGAAGCACTTTCACGATTGGTAATTGATTTTGTTATTTTAAGTTGTCTCATATTCCGATATGCAAAATGTGGCGCAAAATTATACTTTTAAAACAAAAAATCCAACTAAATATTTCAAATGAGACAAATTATTTTATAATACTAATCTTCAAGATTAATAGCATAATAAGCAACTTGTCCATTTGGATATACTCCGGTAATAAATAATCCTCCATCAGTGGCAGCTATCACATTTTTAAGGTCGTCAATACTTTTTACGGGCATCCTATTGGCCTTCAGTACAATATAACCTTCTCTTATGCCACTTTGCTTTAATTTACCACCGTTAAGTTCAACAACTTTCATACCATAACTAACACCAAGCCTATCTTTTTCCTCATCTGTTAATTCTCGAAGTTCTGCACCTAACAGATCAGAAATCCCTTTTCTATCTTTAACTAATTCAGTTGAACCGTAACTATTACGTAAAATTACGGTAAATTGTTGTCTTTTTCCATCCCTTTTTACAATTAAATTCACTTTATCTCCAGGACGTCGCTGACTAACCTGTTCAATCAGCTCTGAATTAGTATTAACCTGGGTTCCATCAATACTCAAAATAACATCACCAGACTCTACTCCAGCCTCGGCTGCACCTCCATTAACAGTAACCGCATCTACATAAACGCCTTCTACTTTATCCAAATCCAATTGCTTTGCCAATTCGGCATCAACCCCACGAATCTGAACACCAATATAAGCCCTCTGCACTTCACCAAACTCTTTTAAATCAGCCACTACCTTTTTTACAATACCCACAGGCACCGCAAATGAATACCCTGTATACGAACCTGTTTTTGACGCTATTGCAGTATTAATACCGATCAACTCACCTAAGGTATTTACCAATGCCCCTCCGCTATTACCAGGATTTACTGCAGCATCTGTTTGAATAAACGACTCAATACCCATAGGCTGGTTATTGTTTCGAATAATATTAATACTCCTTGATTTTGCACTAACGATTCCAGCTGTCACTGTAGATGTTAAATTAAACGGATTGCCCACTGCCAACACCCACTCGCCAATCTTAATCTTATCAGAGTCTCCATAGGTTAAAAACTTCAAGCCTGATTCTTCTATTTTTAACAATGCGATGTCTGTTGTAGGATCTGTTCCTATTAACGTTGCCGAGTAAGATCTCCTGTCGTTCAAAATAACTTCAATCTCATCTGCCCCGTCTATAACATGATTATTGGTAACAATATATCCGTCCTCAGAAATAATAACCCCCGATCCGGATCCCATTACAGGCCCCTGATCAGGCATTCCTCCTCTTGGTCCAAAAAAGAAATCGTATAAAGGGTTACCATAGGAATACCCATTACCCTGGGAAGTAGCTTTTGTCATTACGTGTACAACCGCTTCTACCGACTTTTCTGCTGCTGTAGTAAAGTCAGGAACACCTACAGGTGTTGGTGAAGCAAAACTGGCATATCGGGCCGCCGGAACAACCTGCTTTTCTATCGTTGTAATATTATTTTGCGGTTTTACTATCAACACAAAAGCATATACTCCTACAATAGCGCCAACTACGGCCACTAAAAACACAAAAAAAATCTTTCTTACATTCATAGCTGTATATTTTTATTTTAAGATTAAGCCTGATGGCCCAACCTATCATTTATATTAAATTTCCACTTCAAAAATGGCAAATAATATACCTTTCAAGGCTTATCTTTTTATCATTAACCTAATTTTAACTCAATTTTCCTTAACTTTGTTGGCTCTAAAACCTCAATCCTATTGTTTAAACAAACTAAATATCAATTAGTTTTATTAATTAACATGCAAATTAACTTTTACAAATACCAGGGTACCGGCAATGATTTTGTTATCATTGATAATAGGAATGGAAATTTTGACAGTAAAAACGTTCAACTTGTCAGTTTTTTATGCGACAGGCGAATGGGAATTGGAGCAGACGGCTTAATGCTTTTGGAAAACAACATCAACCCCGATGTGGACTTTACTATGCGCTATTACAATAGCGACGGCCGTGAAGCCTCAATGTGCGGTAATGGCGGACGATGCATTGCAGCCTTTGCTGTTCACCAGAATTCTGTAAAAACCCCTGATAATTTTATTTTTGAAGCTGTTGACGGAATGCACGAAGCTAGCTATAGCAATGGCATCGTTAGTTTAAAGATGATTAATGTTGACACGATTGAAAAAGGCAGCGATTATTTCTTTTTAAACACCGGATCTCCCCATTATGTTACGCACCAAAACCAAATTGATGATATGGACATTGTCACTAAAGGTGCTGCAATCAGATATTCCGACGCTTTTAAGCCGGGTGGAACCAATGTAAACTTTGTTGAGGAACTTGCACACAACCATATTAAAGTAAGAACCTATGAAAGAGGGGTTGAAGACGAAACCCATTCATGCGGAACAGGCGTTGTTGCCTCCGCCATAAGCACCTTTGAAAAAAATGCACAAACAAAGGAGTTTGATATTGATGTAAAAGGCGGCAAACTTAAAGTAACATTTGATGGCGACTCTCAAACGGGCTTTAAAAACATCTGGCTCACAGGTCCAGCAACCTATGTTTTTAAGGGTAGTATCGAAGTTTAACTAAGAATTTCATCAATCCTGGGATTGTTCTGTATCATATCTGGTACAGAACATCACTCAAAGTTCTACCTCCTGATACCTCTTTTCCGTAATTCGTTCCTGTATTTTTGGGCATTTACATTATGCTGTGACAAAGATCTGGCAAAATTATGGTATCCTGAAAAATCTTCTTTTGCACACATATAGTAATAATTATGTTCCCGTCTGTTTAAAACTGCATTAATCCCTTCTACCGATGGAAAACGAATTGGTCCCGGAGGCAAACCTGCATACTTATAGGTATTATAGGGCGAATCGATTTCCAAATCCTTACTCAAAACTCTTTGAATACTAAAATCACCTAAGGCATACTTTACTGTTGGGTCTGCCTGCAACCTGATCCTTTTATTTAACCTATTCAGATATAGCCCTGCAACAATTGGCTTTTCATCAGACATAATCGTTTCCTCATCTACAATTGAAGCAAGAATACTTACTTCCACGGGGCTTATCCCTAATTTTTCTGATTTAGAAACCCTTTCACTGGTCCAAAACCTGTCATACTCTTTCTTCATCCGTTTTACAAAACCTTTTGCATCTGTATTCCAATACATTTGGTATGTATTAGGTATAAACATAGATGGAAAAGTTTCTAGTGTAAAACCATATTTTTTTACCAATTCAACATCTTTAAACAGCGTAACCAATTCGGCTGAATCCACCATCAGTTTTGCACTGACAACAGAAGCTAATTGCTCTGGTTTCCTTATATTATTAAATGTAATATTTAAGGCATCCTGCCTTCCAGACCTCAATAAGTTAACAAGCTGGTTATTACTCATACCATGCTTTAACAAATACCTCCCACCTTTCACATGTTGCACATATTCTTTCTTTTGAGCAACCCAGCTAAAACTTTCTATATCTTTTACAAAACCATTATCTTCAATAATTTTTTTCAATTCCGAAAAAGTAGTTCCATTAGGTATATATAAATACGGACATTCTACATTTTCTACCACAACATTATTGCCGTATATAAAGCGATAAAACCTTACTCCAAAAAGCAGTGCCAACAATATTAACACAACAATAAAAAGCCCCATTCTTTTTAATGTTTTCGTCATCTTCTTTTTTGTCCTTTGTACCTTACTATTCATTAATCGCCTTCTGATTTATAGACATCAAATATATTTAATTCAACCAAATAATCTCAAATTTTATAGGAAATTCGCCAAAAGAATAAAAACTTTTTAATAAGAATATTATATTTTTGAGCTAATTATAAAAATAGAACATTCTAAGTTAAAGCAAAATGCGCAAATTATTATTATCACTACTTATTTTAGTTGGATTAGCCGGATGTAAATCTTTAAGTGACACAGGAAGTTCAAGCTTCAGCGACAGCGATTCCCCATATGTAAAAGAGGAACCCAAAGTAAAACCTGTAATAAAGGAAGAAAAGAAAATTATTGTTAAGGAGGAAAAAGTAAAGGTTATTGAAGATGAAGATAAATCTTTTAAGTATTATGTAATTATCGGATCCTTTAAAGTATTAAGCAACGCAAAAAACTACAAACAAACCTTAACCAACGAAGGTTTTATTCCTGTTATTCTTGAAAACGAAAATGGTTTGTACAGGGTTTCTATTGCTGCATACAACGACGAAATGGATGCCAGAAATAAAGTAAACGTAGTTAGAAATCAGTATGAAAAGTACGACGACACCTGGTTGTTGATACGTAAAATGTAATTAGTGTTTTTAAAGGTTTTATTTTATATTTGCAGCACTCAATTACCTAAATGAAAAAATAAATAATATAGATATGTACAAACCAGTAAAATTAACAGACAATGTATTCTACGTTGGTGTAAACGACCGAAGAACGCACTTGTTTGAAAACATGTGGCCAATAGACAGAGGAGTTGCATACAATTCTTACATCATCAATGATGAAAAGATAGCACTAGTAGATTCTGTTGAAATTGGACAAGTAGAAAAATATTTAAAAAAAATCAAGGCTATTATTGGCGACAAACCAATAGATTACCTGATTGTTAACCACATGGAACCTGACCATGGAGGTTCCATTGACATCATCAAAAAAATGTATCCTGACATCAAGATTGTGGGCAACAAAAAAACCCTACCCATGCTAGAAGGATATTTTGGGATAACCGACAATACCTTAGAAGTTAAAGAAGGGGACTCCTTATGTTTGGGAAAACACACTTTAAACTTCTATTTGGTTCCCATGGTACACTGGCCGGAAACCATGGTTACTTACGAATCAACTGAAAAAATACTATTCTCTGCGGATGCTTTTGGAACATTCGGAACTCTTGATGGTGGAATTTTTGATGATGAATTTGAGTTTGAGTACTACCGCGACGAAATGAGAAGATACTACTCAAACATTGTAGGAAAATATGGTTCCCCGGTTCAAAAAGCATTATCAAAGCTAGGTGGACTAGACATTAAAATGATCGCTTCAACCCATGGCCCAATCTGGAAAAACTATATCCAGGAGGTTATTGGAATGTACGACAGATGGAGCAAATACAATACTGAAGAAGGAGTTGTTGTTGCTTATGCTTCTATGTACGGAAACACAGAAGAGATGGCAGAAGCCGTAGCCCGGGAACTTGCAGAAAATGGCATCAAACATATTCGGGTACATGATGTATCCAAATCTCATGCTTCGTTTGTTATTTCAGATATTTTCAAGTACAAAGGCTTAATCCTGGCCAGTCCTACTTATTGCAACGAAATGCATCCTAATATGGAATCCTTAACAACCAAACTGGTACATATGGGAGTTCAGAAACATTACCTTGGTGTTTTGGGTTCATTTTCATGGGCCGGGGCTGCAGTAAAAAAATTACTTGCCGTTGGCGAAGAATTAAAATGGGAAATCATTGGCGATAGCGTTGAAGAAAAGCATGCCCTTAAAGCCGATAAATATGAAGCCTGCTTAGCTCTAGGAAAAGCAATGGCAGATAGACTTAAATCCGACAGATAGATGCCAGATTATGCCCATAGCTGATAGCAGATTATTTATCACCTATAGCTGATAGCATAAAAAACCAATAATTTAAGAATAATACCAACTTCCATTCTAGAATAATTCAGGATGGAAGTTTTTTTTACAAAAAAAATCCACCTCAATAAAATTGAGATGGATTCTAATTATTCAATTATCTTAATTACACCTATGCATCAATATTAGCATAAGTTGCATTTTCCTCAATAAACTCCCTACGCGGAGGAACATCATCCCCCATTAACATAGAAAACACCCGATCTGCTTCTGCTGCACTCTCTATTGTTACCTGTCTAAGCGTTCTTTGTTCCGGATTCATAGTAGTTTCCCACAACTGCTCTGCATTCATCTCTCCAAGACCTTTGTAACGCTGAATATGTACAGAATCTTCTTTACCACCACTATAACTATCTATAAATTCACGTCGCTGTTGTTCATTCCAGCAATACTCCTCCGCTTTTCCCTTTTTACATAAATACAATGGAGGTGTGGCAATATATAAATAACCATTTTTAATTAAATCCTTCATAAAACGGAAAAAGAACGTCATAATCAATGTAGTAATGTGACTCCCGTCCACATCGGCATCCGTCATGATTACAATCTTGTGATAACGAAGTTTTTCAATGTTCAGTGCCTTACTATCTTCCTCTGTTCCAATAGTAACACCCAAAGCTGTAAAAATATTCTTGATTTCATCACTTTCAAAAACTTTATGATGAAGCGCTTTCTCCACATTCAAAATCTTACCCCTTAATGGTAAAATAGCCTGAAATTTCCGGTCACGACCTTGCTTTGCAGTTCCACCCGCAGAATCGCCCTCAACAAGAAATACTTCACACAATGATGGATCTTTTTCAGAACAGTCGGCCAACTTACCAGGCAGCCCACCTCCTGACATTACTGTTTTTCGCTGCACCATTTCCCTGGCCTTACGAGCCGCATGTCGTGCTGTAGCAGCAAGAATTACCTTATTTACAATGATTTTGGCATCTTTTGGATTTTCTTCAAGATAATGCCCCAAAGCAGCACTTACAGCCTGATCTACAGCTAAACTAACCTCCGAATTACCTAATTTTGTTTTCGTTTGTCCTTCAAACTGTGGCTCTGCTACCTTAACAGAAATTACAGCCGTTAATCCTTCACGAAAATCATCACCAGCAATATCAAACTTCAACTTCGACAACATACCTGATTTCTCAGCCCATGTCTTCAGTGTCCTTGTCAAGCCCCTTCTAAACCCTGTAAGATGAGTACCTCCCTCAATAGTATTAATGTTGTTTACATAAGAATAAACATTTTCACTAAATGAGGTATTGTATTGAATTGCCAACTCAACCGGAACATCATTTTTTTCTGTTGTAATATGAATGATATTCTCGTTTAGCTTTTCTCTTGTTTCATCAATAAACTTAACAAACTCAACTAATCCTGATTCTGAATAAAAATTTTCCGACTTAAAGTTTCCCTCATCATCTGTCTCTCTTTCATCATTTAAAGTGATATTAATTCCCTTGTTCAGGAAAGCCAACTCCCTTAATCTGTTAGAAAGTATAGAGTACTTATATTCTGTAGTATTAAAAATAGACGCATCTGGTTTGAATGTAACAATTGTACCAGTAACATCTGTAGTTCCCAACTCTTTCAAATCTCCCTGAGGGATTCCAATGGAATACTCTTGTTCATAAACCTTTCCACCCCTATGAACTTCAGCCCTTAAATAAGTTGAAAGAGCATTTACACAGGAAACTCCTACCCCATGCAAACCACCAGAAACCTTATAAGTATCTTTATCAAACTTACCCCCCGCATGAAGCACTGTCATTACCACCTCCAAGGCAGACTTACCTTCTTTTTCATGATGGTCAACAGGAATACCCCGACCATTATCTTTTACTGAAATAGAATCATCTTCATGAATGGTTACATTAATTGTATCACAATGTCCTGCTAATGCCTCATCAATTGAGTTATCTACAACCTCATAAACCAAGTGGTGCAATCCTTTTTGCCCAACATCTCCAATATACATGGCTGGTCGCTTACGAACCGCCTCTAATCCTTCTAATACTGTAATATTATTAGCCGAATAACCACTAGATTGGTCTGGGTTGTTTTCTTTTATTTCTTCGCTCATCAATTATAGATTTTCAATGCAAATATTATCTCTTTTAATTGCTTTTATCGCAGTAATTTACCTACGTCCAAAGCCTTACAAATATAGCAAAAAAAGTGGCGCAAAAAAGCTTTCAAACAAGGATTTTATCAACATTACAAAACCCTCACTTACTGAAACTTACAACGCCACAAACAATATTTTCACAAACATGGAAGGACTAGAACGAATACCCTACACCTGCCCTTATATTCATACCCTGCATTGGATAGCCATTCCATTGGTAATATTTTGAAACTATTGCATTATTTAAGCTTGCAAAAATATTCCATTTTGAACTAATAGTATACTGAGCTCCAAGATTAATATCAACAACAGACTTCAATTCTTTTACTCCACCAGTACTCACATCCAGAGCCTTACGTTTCCCCATTGAATACACTCCCAAATTCACCCACAAATCCTCAAATGGTGAATAATTGGCTGTAAGACCTATTTCCACTTCAGGTTTATGCCATGCCTCATCCAAAGTATTCAGACTCCAGCCATTGTACTTTCCCTTTAACAGTACATTTGCTTTTGATGAAGGCTCATATTTCAATTCTCCAGACAAGGACAACAGTGTTCCATCATCATACTGTGCCGTAAAAAGATTGCTCTGACTAAATACACCCGGGTTTGCAGAATCTTCAAATGATTTGTTTACATAAAAATGCTCATCATCAAAAACAGAATAATCCACACGGGCAACAAAACTGGTTTGCGAACTAAAATTCCCTTTGATCCCTCCAAAGAAATGCAAACCATGAAAACTATTCTCTACATTAACATCAGGAGCTATAAACATATTCTCGCTCTGCATTTTTTGATAATTATTGGTATAATAATCTCCACACACACCACCAAAAGCACTTACAATACCATCTGCTATAATTAAATTAGCTTCCAGATGAGGTGCTATATTAAAACCACCATCACCTCCCAGCTGACTATAGGAATCCAATCCTACCTTAAAATCTATTCCTTCAAATACAAAACCAAGGGCAGGTGATAAATTCAAAATAGTCATGCTTCTATCCTCAAATGAATATAAAGGAGAACCTGAAACGGGCACCGAAGTTCCATAAAAATCGAAACCTCCTGCTATGTCCAAAAAAACATCATCAAAATAAACCCGACTAAGAGCATTCAGTCCAATCACATTTTCACTAACCTCTGTTATATTGCTGAAGGTTTCCCACTTCAAATTCGCTTTAAATGACACATCGTCAGAATCTACTACCTTATTGCCAAATCCAATATTTAATCCAAAAGAACTCAACCGTTGCTTTCTATCCGGGATTAAATCAGCACCTAAAGCACTTGCTGTGAGATCATTTTCATCATACAAATAACTCGTTGCAGCCCCTACTGTATGAAAACCATAGTAATTATATATATTATGATCAAATTCAGCATCCACCGAAAGTGTATAATCATCCCAAAACCTTCTGAAATATAAAGATGCCCATGTATCATGAATTGGCGCTTCAGATTTTGAATCGTCTTCTAATTTTATATCCCCATCCGAAGTAACATGACCAATATTTAAACCAAGAGCATACTCTTCTGATCGCAATACATTATAGTTTAAATCCCCGAATAGAGTAACATAATTACCCAAACCGCCCTTAATATATGACTTGTCCAACACAGTCTTTCTTTCCGGTTTTAACTTTGCTGCTGTAATTGGTTCAATCGCCAATCCTGACGTCATAGCCTTTGACAATACGTTATATGAAAAACGAGGATTAAAAGTCATTGAATCAACTTCACTAACGGGCAACTTATTAATCTTAAATGCATCAGAGATTATAGGATTATACTCCCTTACAACTTTAACATCCTGATTTAACTCCTGAGCCTTTACTGTTGTAAAAGAAACAAACAACAATGCAATGATTATATATATATTATTATATTTCATTTTCAAATTCTATAAAAATTGAGGTTTATTGAATTTTTAGCGTATCAACACTCTCCTTAGCTGATGTAACAGCCATCTTTTCTTCAACAACTTTCAGTCGCTGCTGAACCATACCTTTAATATCGTCCTCTCCTTTATAATTCTCGACAATACTTTGTAAATATTGCTTTGCCTGAAAAAATTCCTGATTAGAGATATAAATATCCGATAACAAGATAAAACAGCGGGCCAGCCAATACTGATGGGATGTCCCTTTGTTTGCCAAATCAAACACCTCGTCCTCCGCCTTTTCCTTATTTCCGTTATCGTAATAATTTTGTGCCAGCAAATACTTAGCTTCTGCCCCCTGAACACTCTGTGGATTTTTAGACAACACAGTATATTCTTTCATTGCCAACTCCTGCTCTCCCCTTACCAAATGGGCTCCAGCTTTATAATATCTGGCCTCTCGAATGATTTCTTCTGCAACTTTAGGGGAATTCATAACTGTAATTGCCGATTCTATGGTTTTATCCGCATTGTTCAATTTATAATTACAGCGCATAACGCCAATCCTGGCTTCCATCCGGTTCTCCTTTATCTCTGCAATCTGTTCCAATTGTTCAAAAGCAGATAAGGCATCATTATACTTTTCCATCCCGAAATTAATTTCCCCTGACCTTATCAGAGCATCTTCGGTAAATATATTTTTCCCTTTATTGGTTACCTCTTTATAGGCCCTGAGCGCATCATATTTTTCACCCTTTTTATACAAGCAATCAGCCATGTAATAATTGGCATTCAATGCGAACATCCCTTGTGGATACCTATTTAAATAAGTCTGAAAGCTTTTAACCGCAGGATCACATTTACCATCCATATAATAACGCTCAGCCGAAACATAACTTAACGAGTCCTGCTCACGCACATCTACCTGGGCAAAACTCCCCAAGGTTTTTGTATACCCCACATAACCATCTAAGTCATTTCTGTCCATATATATATTACGTATCCCCAACAATGATTCCATAGCCTCCTGGGTTCCCGGGAATTCATTAACCACCCTTTTATAAAACTGCATGGAATTGTCATAATCATTAGAGTTATAATAAACCAGACCTAATTGCAGCATTGCTTTTTTAGAATAACTACTAGTGGAATATTTTTCCTTAATGGTTTTATACTTCCGGATGGCATTAGGCAAATCACCCATAGCCACATAAGATTTTCCCATCTCATACAGTGCATCATCAACATAATGCGATTTAGGATATTTATTGATCAACCCATTCAATTCTGAAATTTTTGTTTCATGTTTTTTTAGTATACCTAAAGAGATGGCTTTTTGATATATAGAATAATCAGGCGATGCATTTATCCGTCCTGTAGCTTTTTCATAATACGAAATAGCCTGTTGAAAATCCCTCTGAACAAAATAGCAGTCACCTATTCTGTTATAAGCATCACCTACGGTTGCCTCCCCGTTGTTTTTCTCAATATTTATATACTTCCTCCACCAGCTTTTTGCCAATTCATAGTTTTTGTCTTTAAACTCAGCATAAGCAATATTGTAATGTGCCAAGGCAAAATAATCTGTTCCAAAACTACCCGGTGTAAGAATAAAGGTATTATAATCCTCTACTGCTTGCGAATACATACCTAAACGATATTTTGCTTCACCTCTCCAGTAATAGGATTTCACTTTTAGTTCCTTATTATATTTGCCATAATCCAAGCTATAGTTAAAATACTTAACCGCATCCGAAAAACTCAGGTTTGTAAATAAGTCTATAGCCCTATAGTAAGCCACTTTTTGCATAGCCTCATAAACCCGGCTATTCTTTATTTTAATATTTTCAAGTGCCTCTAAAGCCTGGGCATAATTCTTGGTTGTCAAAAACACTTTTCCCAAATAATCATATGCCAGGTCAATTTTATCACTTTCCGGAAATTTATCTATAAAATCTAAAAACGAATTAATAATCTCATTAAAAGGAGAATAGTTCAATTCATAGTTTAGTTTTATGGTATTAAACAATGCATCTTCCTGTATATCTTTATCAAAATCATATTTTGAAGCAGCCTCAAATGCTACCCTGGCCCTTTTTTTATCTTTGAGTCTCATATGACAATCAGCCAGGTGATAATATGCATTTTGTGCCATTTCATCATTTGCCGAAGTAACCATACTTAGATATTCTGCAGCTTTATCATATTTTTTTTGATAGTAATAAGCAAAACCCAAATGGTAATAATCTTCTCTTTTGGCTTTAGAAGATAATTTAATGGTTGATTCAAAATAATTGGTTGACTGCGCATAATTCTTTTTGGCAAAGTATGATTCTCCAACAATTCGGGCCATATCAGCCTTACGTTCCTTTGACCCATCTTCAATTAAAGGCAAGGCATATTGTATTGCCTCATCAAAATCCCCCTTTAAATAATAGATTTGGGAAATATAAAACGGAACCAGCTTCCTGAAAGCAGGAACATCTTTTAACCTTTCGAAACCTTCCAATGCAGTATTATAATTCCCTTTTTGGTACTGGATGTGAGAATAATAATAATTTGAAGCGTCATAATACTTATTATCTATATCTTTTAAATCGTAGAAATACCTATTGGCCACATCATAGTCCTCTTCCATAAAATGACAATAGCCTTTTTTAAACATAAAAGCATACCGTGTCTCCTCATCAAGCTTTGATTCTTTCACCTCTTCAAACTTTCGCAGAGCCTGTCTGTATTTTCTATTGGTTAATTTCATATCGCCCAAATGAAAATAGGCATACGACCGCCTGTTACTTTCAGGGAAATCAGCTATAAATTTCTCAAAGAGGTACTCTGCATCACCATTTTCAAGATTTTTTGCACAAACAGCCTGATAATAACAAGCCTGTGCATACTGATTCGACTCTCCCCGAACAGACTGTCGGATAATCTTATCAAATTGATCGCGAGCTGAACCATATTTTTTCAATCGATACAGTTCCATTGCTTTTTCAAATACTCTCTCTGGTTGTTGTAACCCTAATGATTTTTGCGATAATAAAGGAAGGCTTATCAGTATAGCCAGAATGGTTACAGTTAGATTTTTACTATTTATCATTAATAAAATCTTTTCTTTAATTATTGTAATAAACAGGGTATGGCCACGCAAGTATTATACCATATTAAACCCCCTATCCAAATTTGGCCTTAAAGATATAAAATTTAGACTTTGGCATATTATAGAATAGCGTTTATTATCAAACGTATTTAATTCACAATTTATTTTTCTATTTTCACAAAATATTTTTTTAATCTGATGTCATTATAAATTCAATGAGCCGCAAAAAGAACACATCTATAGAAAACGACAAAGGAAATATTGTTGAACTTAAAAATGCAGTGATCCGGCATCGGGAAAACATTGTTCTTAAAGATGTTAACCTTGAAGTTAAGAAAGGCGAATTTATATATTTAATTGGTAAGGTAGGTAGCGGAAAATCGAGTTTACTCAAATCAATTTATGCCGAAATAGAGGTGTCTGATGGTGATATTTTTGCCGTAGGATACGACCTGAAGAAAATGAAAACGAAGCACATCCCTTATTTAAGACGTAAAATGGGCATCATATTTCAGGATTTCCAATTGCTTAGCGACCGCACTGTTTACGACAACCTTAGCTTTGTACTAAAGGCCACCGGATGGAAAAACAAAAAAGAAATTGACACGCGCATCAGGGAAGTTCTAACCCAGGTAGACATGGTGCATAAAGGTTACAAAAAACCTCACCAACTATCAGGAGGAGAACAACAACGTATTGGCATTGCAAGGGCCTTACTAAACGAACCTGATTTAATTTTAGCTGACGAGCCCACCGGAAACCTGGATCCAGAAACAACCAATGAGCTTATGGTTCTGTTACAAAAAATATCCGAAATGGGAAAAACGGTAATTATGGCCACCCATAATTATGGTATGATTGATAAGTACAAAGGACGTATTTTAAAATGTGAAGACACCCGACTGAAAGAAAACCAATAAAAAAAAACAGTCCCTGTATGGTACAATTACAAGGACTGTCAATTAACGATATAATGTTATTTTTTTATTCCAATTTATCTAACGCTATTTTAATCCTCTTTAAAGCCTCCATCAGCAACTCATCTGATGTGGCATATGAGAATCTCAGGCACTTAGGACTTCCAAATGCCTCTCCTGTAACCGTAGCAACATAAGCAGTTTCCAGCAAATACAGGGCTAAATCAGAAGCATTATTAATCATATAGCCATTACATGATTTCCCAAAAAAGTAATCCACCTCCGGAAATAAATAAAAAGCACCTTGAGGAATATTAACTTTCATCCCTTTAATTTCTTTGGCCATTTTTACTACCAAATCCCTTCGCCTGATAAAGACTTCCTTCATTTTAAAGGATGGTTGTTGTGTACCAGTAAGAGCAGCAACAGAAGCCATTTGAGAAATGGAGCACGCTCCAGAGGTATATTGACCCTGTAGTTTATTGCATGCATCTGCAATCCACTGGGGTGCTGCTATATATCCAATCCTCCACCCCGTCATGGCATAGCCTTTTGAAACCCCATTAACAACTACAACACGATCTTGCAATTCTTTAAACTGGGCAATACTTTCATGCTGCCCCTGAAAAGTGATCAGTTCATATATCTCATCAGAAACAACAATTACATGAGGATAACGCATAAACACTTCTGCCAAAGCCTTTAATTCTTCCCTGGTATATAAACTACCGGTAGGATTTGACGGGGAACTAAATAAAAACATCTTTGTTTTGGGAGTAATAGCTTCCTCCAATTGCTCAGGCGTAATTTTAAAATCCTGATCAATTCCAGCCTCTACAATAACATTAGAAGCCTGTGCCAAATTTACAATTTCAACATAACTAACCCAATAGGGTGCCGGAATGATCACCTCATCACCGGGTCCTGTCAAACTTAAAATCACATTAGCAATTGATTGCTTGGCTCCATTTGAAACAACTATTTGTGATGGTGAAAAATCCAACCCATTATCACGCTTAAATTTTTCACAAACAGCATCTCTCAAAACAGGTAATCCCGGAACAGGCGTATATTTCGAAACATTATCATCTATCGCTTTTTTTGCTGCTTCCTTAATATGATCCGGAGTATTAAAATCTGGCTGACCAATGCTAAGGTTGATAACATCGTGCCCCAAAGCCTGAAGTTCGCGACTTTTTTGCGACATGGCTAAAGTAGCCGATTCATTTACATTTGCTAATCTTTCGGAAATATTCATGTTTCGAAATTATATAAGATTTATTGTTATTTATTTCATCGTAAAATTAAATGGGTTATATCTAAAAATTAAAAATCAGATTGCAATTCATAACAATTACCACTATTTTCACCCATTATTTTATTCTGTTTTAAAATTGTATTTCTGAACAGGGTGCAAAATTAACATTTTTAAGAATTATGGATGTTTTTTTGGAGGTATTAAAATACACATTGCCATCGCTTATTGTTTTTTTAACAACTATTTTTATTGTAAAATGGTTTTTAAAGAGTGACATTGAAAGAAGGCGGCAGGAATTTTTACTGGGAAAATTTAAGGATGTTTTGCCTACCAGGCTGGCTGCATATGAACGTATTACCCTATTTCTGGAGCGGATCAATGCAGAATCAATAGTTATACGTGAACAATCGCATACTATAAACTGCCAACAGCTACAAGCTAATATGCTATCAAGTATCAGAACTGAGTTTGAACATAACATAGCTATGCAGGTATACTTGCCACCGGCTACCTGGAACCTGGTAAAAACCGCCAAGGAAGAAATGGTACGGTTAATCAATGTTTCAGCCGGATATGTAAAACCAGAGGATCCATCAATTGCATTGGGCAAGACGCTGCTCGAACAATACCAAAATGAAACCGCCTACCATTTTCGAAAAGCTTTGGATGCCTTAAAAAATGACGTACAAACCTTCTATAGCTAACCGTTTATATACTGACCTGCATTACTACTGCAAATTATAAACTTGCAAAGAAGTTAACACAGGTTTAAAATAAGGTTTTATACAGGTAATTTTCAATTCAAATTATAAAAAGTGAACGATAATAATAATCAAAATATACACAATCAAATCAGCCAATCCAAAGGTGATGGCTTGCCCGACATAAGAAAAATAACCCGATTGGTTATTTCAAACTGGTATCTATTTGCCATCTCCCTGCCAATCTGTGTAGCATCAATTTTTATATTTCATCGCTATACCCAGAATGTATACCGGGGATCGGTTACAGTAATGCTTAAAAGTGATGAACCCAAGAGTATTTCCAGAGCTGAATTGATTGAGGGGTTTGGCTTGTCTCCGGAAATGAAGAGTCTGGAGAACCAAACCATCATACTGCGCTCCAAAAAAGTGGTAAGGCGGGCTATAGACCTGCTCGACTTTGGCATTGATATTTATAGTGATGGCTTTTTGATGGATTATGACATGTATAACCGAAGTCCTTTTTCAGTTGTTATGGACTCTTCTCATGTACAGATATTAAACACTCCCATACACATCAAGCCCCAAGACAACGATAAAGTTAACATCTCCATTCAATGTGACAATGCGGTATTGCACACCTTTAAAGATGGAACAAACCATGGAGGAAGCGGAACCATCTCATTTAACCAGACAGTTAACTGGGGAGATGAAATAAGCACACCATATGGAAAATTCACCCTTATAAAACATCAAAACAGCATAAATCCAGAAGTCGGATATTACTTCTATTTCAGGTCGCACGATTGGCTTACAAACACCTACAGAAGCAATATTACAGTTTCTCCTTACAAAGAAGGAAGTTCCATTATATACATCTCAACAACAGGAACAAATACCAGCAAAATTATTAGTTTTTTAAATGCGCTTTCAAAAGTGTACCTGGAACAAAGTTTGGAACGGAAAAATGAGATAGCAACCCGAACTATCAGTTTTATTGACACCCAACTCACCCAGGTATCCGATAGCCTGCGAGCAGCCCAGGAAAAACTAATGAATTTCAGGCGATCCAATATCTTTAGTGCACCATCTGAAATTACTGCACGTTTGGCCGATCAGTATTTTGAATATGAAAAAGAACTAAACCTGGTTAAAATCAGGGAAGAATATTACAACAACCTAAGTGCCCACTTAATTGAAGATCCGTATAGCGAAGACTTTTTGCTCCCGGCCTTTACTGATGATGCCAATGGAATAATCTCCGGTTTTATTACGGAATTACTGGCTCAGATCAACGAACACACGCTTACTACTGCCAAGAGTTCTGAAATAAATCCATATTTGGATGAACTGGAAAAAAGAATAGAAGTAAGCAGGCAAAACTTATTGGTAGCCCTAAAAAAGCTCCTTCAGAATATAGAAATTGAAAAACAGAAATTGAACAACCAACTGAAGGAACTTTCTCAAAAAATGAACCAACTCCCTGAAATTGAAAGGAAATATATTGATATAGAAAGGGGATACAAGCTTAATGATGCTATTTTTACTTTTTTACTCCAAAAACAAAGTGAAACTCAAATCACCAAAGCATCTAACACTCCCGACAATGAAATTATTGACGAGGCCGGCATTACGAGCATTGTTGCTCCTAATAAGAAAAAAAATACCCAGCAAGCGTTAATGCTTGCTTTTGCTCTGCCAATTGCCATCATCGTTTTAAAAGAATACTTAAATAACAAAATCAGGGACAAGCAAGACGTGATCGCCACCTGTTCCTCTATTCCTATACTTGGATATATTTCTCAATATAAAGGAAATGAAAGCAATGTAATTCATGGAGAACCTTTATCAAATATTTCAGAATCGTTTAGAGCTTTGCGTACCAAACTAAAGTTTATGTGCCCCAACGATGAGGCCCATATCATTACCATCACTTCTACAAACACCGGTGAAGGTAAAACTTTTTGTGCCTTAAACCTGGCATCAGCCTTTGCCATTTCGGGAAAGAAAACAGTTTTGGTGGGCTTCGATTTAAGAAAACCTCGTTTAACAGAGATATTTAGTCACCACAACCACCTGGGATTATCCAACTTTTTGATCGGACAGGCTACTACCGAACAAATTATATATGAAGGTGATGTTGATAACCTATGCATAATTCCTTCGGGAGCTATTCCTCCTAATCCATCTGAACTAATTGCCACCAAACATACCCCAAAATTATTTGAAGATTTAAAAAAACGTTTTGATGTAATCATTGTCGATTCACCCCCTATTGGCGTTGTAGCTGATTCCAGGATATTAATGGAATTCAGCAGCTGCCAGCTTTTTGTTATCAGATCGGCAAAAACAGAGAAAGAACACTTTAAACACACCATACAAAATTTAATATCTGAAGGAATTGGTGGCATTGGTTTTATTTTGAACGACCTGGCCAACAATATTAGTGGACACTATTATTATGCCGACAGGTATTATGCTGAAAACAAAAAATAAAGTTTCCTGAAACATGATAATTCACGAGGATTTTTCTTTAAAAAACTACAATACATTTCATTTTGATGTAAAGTCAAAATATTTTGCAGCTCCGGAAAGTTCTGATCAACTTGCTGACCTTTTACAAAACAATATTGCCAAAAATGAAAAGATATTGGTATTGGGAGGGGGCAGCAACATTCTTTTTACCAAAGATTTTGACGGATTAGTGATAAAACCCATTATCGATAACATAAAAATTATCGACAGTAATGATTCCACGGCATGGGTTGAGGCAGGAGCTGGAGTTGAGTGGGATGCCTTTGTTGCCTGGGCCGTAGACCAAAATTATGCAGGTGTAGAAAACCTTTCCTTAATACCCGGAAACGTAGGTGCCTGCCCTGTACAAAACATAGGTGCCTATGGAACAGAAGTTAAAGATATTATTACTCATGTAAATGGAGTATTTTTAGATAGCGGGGAATCTTTTAGTCTTAAAAACAAGGATTGTAATTTCTCATATCGAAATAGCATCTTTAAACAGGAATTAAAAGACAAAACCATCATCACTTCTGTTTGCTTTAAACTAAACAAAAAACACACCTTCATGCTTCATTACGGCGATGTTAAGGATATGGTTGACAGATTAGGCGGGGCGAGCCTTTCCAATATACGCAATGCCATTATCAGCATCAGGGAATCAAAACTTCCGGATCATACGATTTACGGCAATGTTGGAAGCTTTTTTAAAAACCCAGTGGTTAGCAAGAGCATTGCCAATAAAATAAAAGATGAATATGCTGATGCACCTGTGTATGACATATCTGAAACCCATTCAAAGCTTGCTGCAGGCTGGATGATTGACCAATGCCATTGGAAAGGCAAATCATTAAAAAATGCTGCTGTTCATGAAAATCAGGCATTGGTTTTAATCAACAAAACGGGCAAGGCCACCGGAGAAGAAGTTCTTAACCTGGCTGCAGAGATAGAAGATTCTGTTTACAAAAAGTTTGATGTAAAAATTGAAAAAGAAGTCAATGTAATTTAATCCTCAAATAAATACAGTATGAGGCAGCACAAACAAAACATATAAAAACTGCCTCAATACTGTAACAATCAACATCCTGAATAAATCAGGAAATTAAGGAAACCCAAAACTCAATTATTTGAAGGCGCAACTGAAAGCTCAAGCGCACTTTTTAACTTATCTAATACAAATCCTGGTACTGTTAGTGGATTTCGTGATTCCTTATCTACAAAAACAACTTCAGAATCTGCCTTACTCACCAATTTCCCCTCTGCATTCCTTATTTCAAAGAAAAACTTAAACCGCACTTTTGGCAATTCTTTTATAACCGTTTTAATGGTCAGTTTTTCATCGTACCGGGCAGGGGTTTTATATTGTATATTAAAAGAGATCACAGGCATCATGAAACCTTTGTCTTCAACAACAGCATCATGAATACCAAACTCCCTCATCAGTTCTGTTCTTGCCTGATGGCAATATGTTACATGATTGGCATGATAAACATACCCCATCTGGTCCACCTCATTATATCCGGGTCGTATCTGAAATTCTCCAACAATCATAAATCAATTCTCAATAATTTTGTTCCATATATTTTTCATAAGACTTGCAATATCCGAATCAGGTGCATATTCTACCAACGTTTGTCCCTGTACCAGAGCCTCCACCCACACCTTATCAAAACGTATTTTTGCTAAAAGCGGAATATGGTTCTGCTCAAAAAAAGCTTCAATCTCATCACTTATCTTATCGTTTAAATCATACTTATTAATTATTCCCAAAACAGGAATTTTAAACGACCGGATCAATTCTATTAATCTGCCAGCATCACTTAATCCGGATTTGGTGGGCTCGGTAACCAAAACAACCAGATTAGTCCCGGACAACGATGAAATTGCCGTACATCCAATCCCCGGAGGTCCATCATTGATAATAAAATCTGCCTCTATCTCCTTTGCAATTTCCTTAGCCCGGGTCCTGATCTTCGACACAAGCCTGCCGGAATTTTCTTCCCCAGGCCCCATCACTGCATGTACCATGGTACCAAAGCGAGTAGAAGAAACAAACCACGAATTATTGGTTTTTATTTCGGTTGAAATAGCTTGTTGAGGACAAATTCTTTGGCAAAGTTTACAACCTTCGCATAAAAATGGATTTATCTCATATCCCCCAACATCCTTTTGAACAACAGCCCCAAACCTGCACTTTGAATAACACAGTCCACAATTTATACATTTGTCCGGATTAATGGATGCAGTACACCCGCTTTCAAAAACTTGCTCACTGTTTATTTTTGGGTGGAGCAACAGATGAAGATCTGCAGCATCAACATCATTATCGCACAACACAGCATTTTGAGCTACTGCAGATAAAGCTGCCGTAAATGATGTTTTACCCGTTCCGCCCTTTCCACTAAGAATGGTGATTTCCTTCATGAACAAACATCTTTTGATTTATATTCTCCACTACCTTTTCAAAATGTAATGCCAACTCCTTTGGCAATTGATCTCCCAATTTCCCTTCTGCATAATACTTTGCAAAATCACGAGCAAAAGGGATTTCTCCCAGCAACTCAAACTGGTTGTTGTTGATATATTTTAAAGTATCATCTGACCCCAATCCTGATTTGTTGATCAATATCCCGAAAGCCTTGCCCAGCTCAAGCATCAAGTTCACTGTGAGCTTTAAGTCGTTTAACCCGAATGGAGTTGGTTCTGTAACCAAAACCACAAAATCAGCATCTATCACAGATTCCACTACGGAACAACTGGTTCCGGGAGGTGCATCATAAATAACAATATCCACCTCTGTATCCTGGCATTTTTTTAGTTCCTTTATCAGCATGGTTTGCATGGCAGAACCTATCCGGAGTTTCCCTTCAAGCAAACCTTTTCCTGCACCAATATCAAAATTTGTAACCTTACCTATCGGATGTTCAACTTCAATAAGAGCTCCCTCTTTGCAAGATTCAACACAAGCCCCGCACGAATGACATAAAACGTCATTAACCTGCACAAACTTTACCGGGGGAATTATCGTAATGGCATTGTACTCACACCAATCAGAACACTTTCTGCAAAAAACACAGACCTGTTCATCAATCTTTGGTATTTTCTGGTTAATGACCTGTTCTGAAACCAACTCTTTGGTTTTAAAAAACAACACATCATTGGGTTCTTCCACATCACAATCAAGCAATTGAATATTATTGGTCACCCTTTGTACAAAAAAGTGATAGAGGTTTACCGCCACTGAAGTTTTTCCTGTTCCTCCTTTTCCGCTTGCTATGGCAATTTTATAGCTCATACAACTTTTTGCTTAATATTTTCCTTTACAATTAAACTACCCTTTTTAACACCCAAAAGTTCTGCAATGGGATTGCACTTTGCCATAAGCATAAATACAATATTACTACCACCCGAATTCATCAAACCTTCAAAATTCCCTTGCCCCTTGGATATGATTAAATCTGCCTCTTTATATTCTGCTACAAAATCTTGAGAACAATGTTCCAAAAGTGTGGATGGAGCATCATAACCATTGGTAATTACCTTACACAGCTTATCCATCCCAACAAACATGGCATCATCAATTGTAGCATCATTGATAACAGGTCTGCCCCTTACGGCAAAAACAACATTAGGGTGATTAATTGTTTCCAACAATAACTTATCAAATACAATTTCGCCGGCATTATCTCCCAGGTATAAAATTTTTTTTGCTGCTTTAATGCGATTATACAGATTTATAGTATCATCAATTGCAAATTTTAATTTAACAAGCTCATTTATTTTAGCTGTAATATCCTCCGGTTGAGAATGAGCACCATAATCAATTATATTACCTGCAACAGCTAGTTTAACTGCTGTTTGAAAAGGATTGTGACTTTGATTTACAAATATTTCCCAATACTGATAGTCTGATAACAAAACAGTATTGGCATGACATTTCTCTTCCCGGTATAAAGCATCACACTTAATCTTTTGGCTGGCCAAACGCTGAATATAAGTCGCTATAATTGGATTGGGACAACCACTATACTTTTGCAACAATTCTCGTGCATCATGTAACAATTTATCCCGCTCCACTGCCGAAAGATTGAACTTTTTCACCAGCTTATCAACAGTGCTAAGATGACAATCAAAGCATAACCTACTCATCTACTAAATACTATGTATATTTAATTAATGATCGCAATAATTAGCAGTAAATGACAGGGAACCTTTTAAAAAGCCATCAACCAATTCTTTGAGTGCAACCTGGGGAGCCCCAACAAAAGCATTTACCCCATTGGATTGAAATAGTTGAATGGCCTTTTGACCCATTCCTCCGGCAATAATATCTGTAACACCTTTCTCAGCTAAGAATTTTGGCAACACACCGGGTTCATGAGGAGGGGGCACAATTCTTTCTTCGTTTACAATCTCTCCGTCTAAAACGGTTACCATTGCAAAAAATTTACAATGTCCAAAATGGCTATCCAATACACCTGCTTCATTTACAGGAACTGCAATTTTCTTTTCCACAATAAAATATTTATTAAATAAAACAGGCAACAGGGTGTATCACAATAGCAAAACCGAAAAACTATCACATTATACAAGTAACAGTATTTATGTTTATTCTGACAACATATCCCGACAGTTGTAACCAACAACTATCTGAAAAACAATTTAATCACTTAAATAATTAGAAAAAAAATAATCGCTTTACACCCTGTTGCCCTTACTATGCCTTTTTATTTTTGAAAATTTGATGACAAGCTATTAGCCTGTAGCTATATGCAAAGAGAAACTAAACGTCGTTCTTCTTACTCTATATGCTATTAGCCATAAGATATTTGCTATTTGCTATATGCTATCAGCTTGTAGCTATTAGCTATTAGCTATACCCTACAAACTACTTAATCTTCTTAAGCACACTATCTACCGTTGCGCCCTCATTTTGAAGGATTACCATCTGGATGTTGAATTTATCCAACACATCTTTGGCTTTAGGACCAAAATCACCACTTATAACCTTGCCCACACCAAGTTCAACCATCTTTTCTGAAACTTTGATTCCGGCTCCGTTACTATCTTCAGCATTCATGTTTTTAACAAACTCATAATTGCCATTCGCCTCATCGTACACACAAAACCAACCTGCCCGTCCAAAACGCAGATCAAATTCCGATTCCAATGAATTTCCTGTAGATGTAATTACTGTCTTCATATTTTTGTTTTTTTTAAGACTCTCCTATTAACTGTACATCTTGCGACTTGCACATAGGGCAACCAATGCCTTCTGTTGGAGTGGGACAAGTAAATTTTGCATGACAATCTTTGCATAAAAACCAGCTTCCATCCAACTCTATATCGCCAAAAACAGTTACTATTTCTTTTGCCTCTGTTAGTGCCTTTGCTATTTTTCTTCGGGCACTTTCATAAATCCTGGCAAAAGTAGGACGAGAAATTCCCATCAACTTTGCTGCTTCGCTATGATTTAAAAAATCATAATCGGCAAGCTTAATTGCCTCATATTCTTCATAAAGCAATTCAACACTTTCTTTTGATTCTCCATTGATTCCATAAGGTTTATACCCTTGAAACTTAGGTGGAGCCACTACTTTCCTTAATCTTTTTCTTCTAGGCATAAGAATAAATTCAATGCTTAATAAGAATAATCTCGATACAAATATAGTGAGATTATTCTCATATAAAAGTTATTTAATAAATATTAACCTGAAATATTTTCCCTCGCTATTAAAACATTTAGTTTTTCATATTCCCTGATAACAAAAACAAGCACTATAAGGCCCGAAATCACATCAGACACCGGTGCAGATAACCAAACACCTGTCAGTCCCCAATATTTTGGCATTACAAACAAAAGAGGAATCAACACAATAACCTGGCGCAACAGGGACAAAAGAGAAGCCAGGCCTGCTTTTCCAATCGACTGGTAATAATTTCCCACAATAATCTGAAATCCAACAACAGGTAAAGCCAGCAAAAACAAACGAAGTCCCCTCACGCCAATATCAAGTAACTCTTTACTATCGCTGTTAAACATTAATATAATTTCGCGGGGAAACACCTGTCCCACCACATATCCTAACAAAGAAAGAACAGAAGCCGCCAATATGGCTACTGACAAAGTTCTTTTAACCCTTACATAAATTTTGGCACCGTAATTAAACCCTATAATAGGCTGGATGGCCATATTAATTGCCAATATTGACATCACAATCAACATGGCAACACTCATGATAACCCCCAACGCTCCTACAGCCAAGTCGTTTCCATACTTGATTAACTGCACATTATAAATACCAAAAACAGCACTTGAAGCCAACTGCATACTAAAAGGGGCAAACCCTATGGTTACAATATACCATACAATATCCTTTTTAAGCACCATATTTTTGGCATACAATTTTATAACTGAACGGGAACTTTTAAAATGAATAAATACCCAAATACACAATACAACTTGTGAGGCCACCGTAGCATATGCAGCTCCTTTTACTCCCATACCCATCTCCATAATAAATATATAATCGAGCAATATATTCAGTCCGGCACTAATTACCATGGAAATCATAGCAACATTCGCACTTCCTTCCGATCGGATAAGGTTGTTTAATGAGTAACCAACCACATTAAAAACAGTACCTGCTAAAATAATATCGAGGTATTCTTTGGCATACGAATAGGTTTCCTGGTTAATTCCAAAAAACGATAAAAGCGGATTACTTATTGAAAAACCGATAACCATGATCACAGCTGAAACGATAACCATCATTACAAACGCATTTCCCAATACTTTTTCTGCCCTGGCAAAATCCTTTTTACCAAGATTCAACGAAATTCTAACGCCGGCCCCCATCCCCACCATCATTCCGAATGCCATCATTATGATCATGATTGGGAAAATCGCACTTAATCCGGCCAGAGCAAGGGCTCCAACCCCCTGGCCTATAAATATCCTGTCAACAATATTGTATAAGGAATTTATTATTACTCCGGCAAATGCAGGTAAAAAGTACCGCCACATCAGTTTAGGAATGGGCTCAAACTCCAATTCCTTGATATTCTTGTTCTGTTTGCTCATCTAAATTTGAATTAGACGGCAAAGGTAGTTAAAATAGGGGATAGCCAATAGCTGATAGGACGGCTGCGCCTTTAGGACGCTACGCTTTAGCTTGATTGCTTGCTACTAAAACATCTTTTTTACACAGGAAAAACATTCCCGGATCCGTTCTTTATAAGCGTATTGTAAATAAGATCGGATCCGTAAGTAATAGCTGTTAGCCAATAGCTGATAGGACGGCTGCGCCTTTAGGACGCTACGCTTTAGCTTGATTGCTT
>NZ_JAPDPI010000051.1 GCF_026013615.1 Plebeiibacterium marinum | reverse complement strand
AAAATGAATGAGCTGTCCCTACAGGACGTTGATTACCTCCTTACATAACCCCATGCGTTGCATGGGGCTAGGATAAGCTGTGCTTTCAGCACGATTTAGAAAATACCTTTACAAAAGATCTTCAGCCTAAAATATATAACATTATTCTAATAAAATAGAACCTTAGCCTGACAGTTATGCCCTTCTGGGGTTTGTGGTAAGGCAAAGCTGTAAATCAAAAGCCCCTACACCACTCCCTCTCCAACCCGTTAACCAACTTATCACCCTCCTCCTTTCCACCTGTCACCCTTTTTCCTTTCAACTTTCTACTTTCAACTTTCTACTTCCCCCCTTCTCCCTCTGCAAATAAAAAAACCTCCCCAACCCTCCATCATCCATCAAAAATCATCATATTTGTACGAAACTTTGAGAACTGTATTCTACATGACTATAGAAGAAGCCCAAAAACAAGTTGATGAATGGATTAACACCATTGGCGTAAAATATTTTAGCGAGCTCACCAACATGGCTATCCTTACAGAAGAAGTTGGTGAATTGGCCCGGGTTATGGCCCGAAAATATGGCGAGCAATCATTTAAAAAAGGCGAAAAGGAAAACCTGGCCGACGAAATGGCAGATGTGCTTTGGGTGTTGATATGCCTGGCAAACCAAACCGGCGTGGATTTAACAGAAGCCCTTAAAAAGAATATTGAAAAGAAAACAAAACGCGATAAACACCGACACGCAAACAATAAAAAATTACAGTAACCATGATGCAATCAGAAAATATACTTGATGACTACACCCCTGACTTTAAGTTTGAGGAAGTTGAATCACTGGCAAAAAAAATTATTGACGACAACAAAGAGATCTGCAACGATATTGAAGTTTTAAAAAAAATCTTCAACTGCATTGACCTCACCACATTAAAGGAAACCGATTCGTCCAATTCAGTTATGGCCTTTATCCAAAAGGTAAACCAATTTGAAAAAGAATACCCTAACATACCCAATGTAGGCGGAATATGTGTATTCCCGGTTTTTACGCCTATCTTAAAACAATATTTAAAGGCCGAAGGCGTAAACAGGGCTGTGGTTTCAGCAGGGTTCCCGGCTTCGCAAACATTTCTTGACCTAAAGGTGCTGGAAACAAAAAAAGCGGTTGACTTTGGAGCCAACGAAATAGATGTGGTTATATCGGTAGGTGAATTTATCGAGGGCAACTACGAATTTGTTTACGAAGAAATCCGTCAGCTAAAAGAGGCATGTGGCAAAGCCCACCTAAAAGTAATCCTTGAAACCGGAGCCATTAAAGATCCTGAACTAATTTGGAACGCATCAATAATTGCCATGGATGCAGGAGCCGATTTTATTAAAACCAGCACCGGAAAAATCCCCGTTGCAGCAACCATTAAGGCAGCTTATGTAATGTGCCGGGCCATTAAAGCTTTTAATGCCAAACACAAACGTAAAGTTGGTTTTAAACCCGCTGGCGGCATTGCCGAAACTTACGAAGCGGTAAACTATTATGCTGTTGTAAAAGATATTTTAGGTGAAGAATGGCTAAACAAGGATTTGTTTAGAATAGGCGCCAGCCGTTTGGCCAACAACCTTTTAAGCGATATTCTAAAATTGGAAGGGGAAGATAAAGGAGAAGTGAAATTCTTTTAGTAAAAAAGCAATAATTGTAATCTAAGAAAATAATATACCGATGAACATATTTCGAAGAAATCTATATCCGCAACATTATATATAGTTTTTTTCGTATTTTCGAATCACATAATCATAAACACTAAACAATATTAAAACATGAGACTATTATTTTCTTTTTGTTTATTCTGGTGCCACCTATTACCCGGGTGGAGCCAATTAAATGAACAAGCACTTATGTCTGCATCCGGAGGGCATGTTGAGAATAGCAATTTTATGATTTCCTTTTCAATTGGTGAAATTATAACCAACACTTATTCTTCGGAGAACACTGAATTAACCCAAGGATTGCATCAGCCAAATCTTATACCTACAAGTGCAAAAAACCTAAAATTAAGTGAACTCGAAATTAGTGTATATCCCAATCCGATCATTGATTATGTGTCGATTTACAATAACGAAACACAATGCTCATCATATAAACTTTTTACAACTCAGGGAAAATTTATTTTAGAAAATACACTAAATAAGACTATTTCTAAAGTGGATTTATCACAATTGAATAAAGGTTCATACCTGTTAGTTTTCTACAACATAAACAACAATAAATTAGCAACGCATAAACTAGTAAAAAAATAAACTATGAGAATTATAATCAGTCTATTACTTTTAACCATTTATGGTTCGCTTTACTGTCAAAGCCCGGAAAAATTCAAATATCAATCCATTATTAGAGATGGCAGTGGCAATATAATTTCCGAACAGGATATTTCTATGAAAATCAATATAATTGAAGGCAATACCAATGGTATTATTATCTATTCTGAAAACCACTCCGTAACAACCAATAAGTTCGGACTTGTTAACATTGAAATTGGAAGTGGTAATATCGAAACTGGTAATTTTAATTTAATTAACTGGGGCGGAAATTCATATTTTATTAATGTTCAAATAGACATTCAGGGTGGTTTAAACTGGATTGATGCCGGCACCACACAATTAGTTAGTGTCCCATATGCATTATATGCAAAATCATCCGGAGACAAGCATTTTTCAAAGAATACAGCTAACCACCTTTACTATAATGATGGAAGAATTGGCATTGGCACAGCCAATCCGCAAAAAGCTTTACATATTCGTCGCGTAACAGATAATGGACAAGGAATTGGACAAGCGCAACTTTTAGTTGAGGCTGATTCAGAATCTGATGCCACTATCTACTTAGGATATTATCCCAACGACAGTTACATCACAGATGAAGGTTCTTTTTGGAGAATTAATAGCCATAAACCTAATGGTGATTTTAGTATTGCAGATGAAACAGATAATAATCCAGGTGGTGATGGAAGCGAAAAAAGATTTGTGATTAAAAAAAACACCGGGAATGTCGGAATTGGAGTTGAAAATCCTGCTCGAAAACTTCACATTTCTGAGGCAATGAGACTGGAACCCCAAGCTACAGCTCCTTCTGACCCTGTCATGGGAGATATCTATTTTGGAACAGACGGCAAGTTGCATCTTTTCAATGGAGAAGCTTGGCATGTATTAAATATGACTCAAGAATAAGCAATAAGTGAGCGACATATTCCATAAGTTTAAATCAACTGTAATACAATCCTTTTTTTATAGCATGGGAAACTTCGCCGGAAAATTTTCCGGTGTAATCCTGTTGCCTATATATTCATTGTATTTGCCGGTAGAAACCTTTGGTTTATATGCCCTTTTCGAAGTAATATTTCAGCTTTTTCAAGTATTCTCAGGACTAGGGATCAAACTGGGCTTAACAAGGTGGTATTGGGATGAAGATGCTACAAAAGATAAAAAAAGCCTTTTCTTCTCCACATACCTTTTTAACCTGGTAATATGCACCATCTTTAGTTTTTTACTGTATCTGTCGTTCGATTTTTTGAACCAATATTATTTTAAAACCTCAATTGACAACAACCTGATATGGCTTTTTATTCTGGGAAACCTCACTAAGCTGTTTTCAGAAGTTCCGTTGCTATTGCTCAGGGTTCAGCACAAAGCTAAAAAGCATTCAGTTATCCAGATAATACAACTTCTTAGTTTTGTGTTGTTCGTTTTTATATTTCTGGCACTTTTCAACAAAGGTATCGAAGGCATTTTCCTTGCAAATATATTCTCGGGTGGACTACAGTTTTTGCTGGTGATCCCGGTTATTGTTAAAAACACCCGTTTTAAACTGGAAGTAAGGCTTTTATGGGATATGTTACGCTATGGTTTCCCGGTAGCCCTGGGAAACATGGTAAACATAACCTTTAATTTCACCGATAAGTATTTTCTGAACTGGTTCTCAAACTTTGCCGTTGTTGGAACCTTTACTCTGGCACATAAACTCTCAAATATTGTAAACCTGCTTATTGTAAACTCTTTTATGAACGCCTATATGCACAACTACTTTAAGGGCATTCAAAACAAGGACAATGACAGGTTTTACAGCCGGTCTTTTACTTATTTTCTGCTTGCCATTACATTTTGTAGCTTGTTGCTCATTGTTTTTGTAGAAGAGGCCTTATTTGTTTTTTCAGCAAACAATCAGGACTATTCAAACGCATCGTTTATTGTTCCTGTTTTAACAATAGGCTTGGTTTTTGGTGGCATACGGCAAATGTTGGTATTACCAATCAATAAAATCAAAAAAAACCGCATTATTGGTATTTTGTCTATCCTATCCGGTTTTATCAATGTAATATTAAACTACCTGCTCATCCCCAGGTATGCGGCTTTAGGAGCTGCCTATGCCACAGGCGTTGTACAGATGTTTTCATCAGTGGTTTTATTGTATTTTGTGATCCGGGTAGCAAGACAACCATTCGAATGGAAGCGCATTGCAATCACACTTACAGCCTTTACCCTGATCATAGCACTTTTTTACACTATAAAATTTGATAGCTGGCTGTTAATGGTTAGCTATAAGATAGCTTTGATTGCCCTCTGGGGAGGGATTATTTATTTTGGGAACTTTTTGTTTGATGAAGAAAAACTTCGCCTCCACCAACTAATCGCCAAATGGTCGGATATTAAACACGTGAAAGACAATCTGCAATCTTTAAAAAACAAATCCCGGTGACATATGTACCCGCCATTCGCTCTTTAGATAAAAAAGCAATTAGCATTAAATAATATAAAGTTTCATCAGGTAAACCTGAGTTTTAAACCAATTAATACATTTTCGAAGCATCGAGGTATTATAGAATCTCTTAAAACCACTCTCTATCCGATAATCAAACGAGGAAGCTTTGCAAAAAGCAACTTTATCTACTTTATTCAGACATAGATCTACAGAGTATTTATCACTGCGCTTCATGTTTGTACCACTTCCATCAACACCCATATTTTTAACCAATGATTTAGTTGGATATACGGTTGGAAGGTTGTGCTTAAATGCCCCATAGTTAAACCTCACCGACCAGGAATGAATCTGCTTTTGCTGCTGCTTTAACAACATAATTGAAAGATCGTTACCACCCCTTTCAAACAATGCTCTTTGTTTTTTATCTTTAAAAAACACATCAAAACCACATACCTCCCAATCAGTCCGGTCCCAATTCTCCTTCCAGGTAGCCCATCCCCAACTACAGTTGCGATGAACCATATAAGTGGAATTTTTATAGGAATCCGGAATATGAATATGGGGTGAATACCCTGCAACAGACCATACCTCCTTAGGTGAATATGTATGAAGGGCATCATTCATAAATTGAAGAAAATACGGGGCGGTTTCAAGGTCGTCTTCTAAAACAATAATTTTATCATAGCTTTCAAATATTTTAGAAACCCCACCAATTATGGTTTTTGCCAATCCCTGGTTAACGTCATTTTCATGAATCACCACACTTTTAAAACCGGTGATTGTTTTTAAAAACGCCCTGACATCTTTTACCTTATTATACTCATCATGGTTTTTTGCGCCATCGGAAAACACATGCAATTCACTTTCTCTTGCAAGCTCATTTTTAGCCAGGCAATCAATTGTTTGGCGCGTATGCTCAAGCCTGTTATAGGTAAAAACAACTATGGGGGCTAAACTATTCATGCAAAATATTTATAAATATCAACCGTATTCACTTCCTGTAGCTTTTGGGCTATTTGTTTCGTTATCTGGTCTTTATTTTCTATCAACCTGTGCTGTGTATCTATTATACCATCAATGTTTGCCTGGCTAATATCAAACTGATAATTACTTAGCCCAAACGACTTCATCACATGACTGTATTTGTTGGCCCAACCTATTACCAAACACGGTTTTTCAAGCTTTAAGGCATGGATTAAACCATGGTATCTTGCCGCCACAACCACTTTTGAACTTTCCAACACCTGCTGAATATCATAGGGAGACAAATCCTCATTAACTAACTGCAACTTTTGGTGGGATACCTCACGATAAATTGAATCGCATAATTGTTTATCATCGCTTGAATGACGTACAATGGCTACTTCTTCCCCCCTGCTCAACAAATCAAGGATCAAATCCTTAAAAATTGCTATTACCTCTTCAGAAGATTTTAGTTTGGTTAACTGTTTATTGGGAATCACGACTACCGAATCCTTTTTGATCCTCAATTCTTTATCTTTTTGCTTTGGCAAATCTTTATAAATATTCTTTAACTCAATTTTTGGAGATTGAAGCACCAAATCAAAAGAATCCACAATCTCATCTTTTCTGACTTTCTCAACATATTTTCTACATTCAGGTTCGCGTATAAAAATAACCTTGGCATATTTCAAATACTTTTTTACCAAAGGCCATATTACTAGCTTTTTCCACCCTTTAAAATCAAATGGCCCTATGGATTGTGGTAAAAATACAAATGGAACTAACGACCTTTTGGCCAGCATAACAGGAAATAAGGTGGCATAAGTCCATAAAGGACTTTGGTTATGGGAACTCACACCATACCCACTGATATCCAAAATAAGATCGGCAGTTTTAAAGTGTTTTTTTATTTCCGATTCGTCATTTGAAATAGGTTTAGGCTTTACTACCAGTTTAATAAAAGGAAATGCCATCCGCAGAACAGTTCGGATATGCATATTTACCACCTGAAAATCATATTTTTCTTTATCCTCATCCGTTAAAGTTGGAAAAAGGTCAATCATCACAATATTTGCACCGGGAAAGTTCTTTTTCAAGCTGTCAACCAAGCAAAAAAGCATCGATTGGGCCCCTTTATTAATAAAATTACCTCCCGTAATAATAATCTTCTGCATCTGTTAATTGTATTTTCTTAATTGATCCAAAGGTTTGCGAACAGAACAGGCTACCAAACAATTTTCCTCGGCATAACCATAAGCAATCATCATAATAGGCCTTTCAAATGTATTAAGCTTTAATAATTGTGCTACTTGCTTATCTTTCTTCCTGTTTTCAGGCCAGTTCAGCGGACATGTACAAATACCAAGGCTTTCCAGGGCTAACATCAGATTCATTGAGGCCAAACTTCCATCCACATACATCAAATGGCGATCTGCCAATGTAGGTGAAACATTCATCTGCCCAACCACAACAATCATGGCGGCGATACTCCCTGCAAAACCGGCAGTTCCCCCAGGTAACACCGAAATTTTTTTCACCAGTTCCGGATCATCGATAATCCTAAACTGAAAAGGCTGGCGGTTGCAGCTGCTGGGTGCCAACCCGGCGAGAAAAACAGCCTCATCCACAACATCTCTCTTTGGAATCCTGTTTAAATCAAAGTGCCTTATGGATTTCCGTTGGTATGCCAATGCTTTAAAGGCTTCGTAATAATTGATATTTGAAGCAGGAAGTTTGTATGGTGTACATTGCTGATTTTTATGGGAGACATAATCAATGGTTTCAAAAACGCATTTGGCTTTGGCAATAACAGGAACCGGTTCTGTAACTTCAAAATATTCACACAACACTTCAAAGGCCCAGTCCAATTGATCATTATTGCCAACTTTGCTGACGCAAGCTTGAAAAACATCCACAGTTTGGCCAATATATCCCAAAGCAAACACAGCTCTCCTGTCCTTCATCAATAAACCCTTCTCTAAACGATGAATATTCCTCCGCAAAAGAAATAAATTACCGGTTTTACCGTGCCTGCTCTTTAAATATTGCCGCCTTGCCTCAAGGAACATCTTCATTTCATGCGCAAAAGAAGCAGAGAAAATAAAGTAGATATTCTGGGCAAAAGGGATTTTTGAAACCACTGGGTATACAACCCGGTACTGGAACTGCTCTTTTAACCCTAACCAAACATCTATTACCCTATCAATAATAAATTCAGCACCAAATACTTTAAATATGTTTTTTACTACCCCCATTAACTATTTTATTACAGCACGTAAATGTATAAAATCCTTACATTGATTTAAAATGTACAGTCTGCTAAACTCAAATAAATAAACAAGGCAAATACTTTTCTTATTTATAAAAAAGTATGAACTTGTATATCCTGTATTTACAAACCAATAACTATAAACCATGCAAATAGCAATCGATAACGCAGACTTTTGCATCAGATTATACAAAGATGTTGTTTATATTAAGGTATTAGGCCATCAGGATGAAAATGGGGCGATGTTTTTCAGCAAAGCAGTAGATGAACTTATTGAAAATTACCCTCATCATCAAATCGTATCACTGTGCGACCTTCAGGAACTGATTTTAAGCAACCCCAAAGAAGCCAGGATTATAAACCGGGCCATTGTAAAGCTTTCTCACTCCATTAACTTTAAGTACAATGCCATCATTGTTAAAAATAAGTTTTTCGACATCATACAGGCTTACATCTTTTCGTACTATCTTAAAAATGCCAAAATAAAATCAAAAGTATTTTTTAACCAGGGTCAGGCAGCAGAGTGGCTTGAAAATAAAGGCTATGACATGCATGATATCAAAGCCTTTATAAACAATCCCGATTAAAATCTCTTTCCCAATGAAATTCCAAATGAGTATGAGGAATAATGTTCCTTGAAGTCGTATGAAAAAACCGGAGTCAGTTCCCATCCATGGGCAATTTCAACTTCATAATCTATTCCTACTTTTGCTACAAAGAAAGACTCGGAATCTTCATCTTCAATAAATTCTGTTTCCACCCCGGGCCCTGCAAAAATCCCTACTCGCTTCATTGGCTTATACCTTAATACTGCTGTGGCCACCACAATATTATTTCTCAGAAGTTCCCGTTCATTATTCACCTGAATAAAATATTCGTCCAATTCCATATCTGCCAATAATCCGATATCGAATTTATGACTAAGGGTGTAAAAATACTCGAGCCCAAGGGTTGGTATCCATTTTCCGGTGCTCTCCTCGTGAGTTTCATGCTCATAAAATGCGGCATCAACATGGGTAAAACCTCCGTATACCGACAACTTGTGTTTTCCATGTTCTTCATTTTCATGAATAGACTCATGATGATGGTGCAATTCCTGCGCATAAACACTGTCTACAGTAACTCCTGTAACAGCAAGAGTCACCATGATAAAAAATAACTTTCTCATTGCTTTTAAATATTTTGAAATAAGCCGACAAAAGTAAATTTTATCATGATCCCTCAATATACACAGCCCTTATTTAAAAAAAATCTGAATTAGTAGCATATCACCCCCTCAAATAAAATTGTGTTAACAAATATTACCAATCAAATCCATGACAAATATCAACTATTAAATAATTGGAAGACATTGTTTTGTGTAAATAAAAAAAGTTTCAACAAAACTAAAATCCATATCAAACCCCTCCCTCATTAATAAATATTAACAGTTCATTATCAGCAGCTTTTAGCCATTCGGTTTTATAAATCCTTATCTTTGCGTGCCTAATCTAATTTATTATGGTACTCGATTTTCTTCAGCAAGGTTATTTTGCCCTCTTTGTTATTATATGCCTTGGTTATGTTATAGGAAACATAAAAATTAAGGGCATTTCGTTGGATATATCAGCAATAATTTTTGTAGCCCTGGTTTTTGGCCACTATGGAATTATTATGCCTTCCATCATTGAAAAGCTTGGACTCATTTTATTTGTTTATACTATAGGTATACAAGCTGGCCCCGGTTTTTTCGATTCCTTTAAAAAGCAAGGCAGAACCTTAGTAATCATGGCAACCGTAGTTATTATATCGGCCTCGGCACTGACATTTGCTGCAATAAAATTATTCGATATCGATGTTCCCGTGGCTATAGGCCTGTTAACCGGTGCTTTAACCAGCACCCCCGGTCTGGCTGCAGCCATTGAAAGTACCGGATCAACCGGTGTTTCTATCGGCTATGGTATAGCTTATCCATTTGGTGTTATTGGTGTTATATTGTTTGTAAGGCTATACCCTAAAATTACCATGGCCAACTTAAAAAAGGCAGAACAGGATTATGAAGAATCTTCAACCGAGGTTTTCCCTGAAATATCCTTCAAACATTTTATTGTTGAAAATGAAAATGTTGCAGGAAAAACCCTCGCAGAACTTAGGATAAGGACAATGACCCAAGGGGTTATTTCCAGGATTTTATCTGATGGGAAACCAACCGTACCCACCGCTACTACGGTATTAAAAAACGGCGACATAATTAAAGCTGTTGGTACAGAAGAAGCTCTTAAGAAAATTGGGGTTTTAATAGGAAGAGAAACTACTCAGGAAGTTCCTTTAAAAGAAGGATACGAAATACAATCTATCCTTGTTTCGAACACAGCTGTTGTAAACAAAACCATCCGTGAAATAATTCAATGGACTTCTACCTATGGCGTTACCATTACAAGAGTACGCCGTTCAGGTATTGACATCACCCCAAGCCCCAACCTAAAATTACAGATGGGTGATAAAATCAAGATTTCATGCAGCCGCGACCATATGGAAGTTGTCACTAAACTGTTTGGTGGCAACAGCAAAAAACTCTCTGATACAGATTTTTTCCCGATAGCCGCAGGAATAGTACTGGGTTTTTTCCTTGGAAAGTTCTCATTAAACTTTGGCAGTTCATTTACCTTTTCACTTGGCCTGACAGGAGGTGTACTTACAGTAGCCATGATTTTAAGCCGCATTGGAAAAACTGGCCCTATCATCTGGTCCATGTCTGGCGGAGCCAACCAACTGCTCAGAACTTTAGGCCTTATGTTCTTTCTTGCCGGAGTTGGCACAAAAGCCGGAGCTCAAATTATTGAAACTTATAATGAATATGGGTTTAACCTTTTTTTAATTGGCGGAGCACTAACCCTTTTGCCAATGATATTTGGTGCCTTAGTCGCAAAATTATTGCTGAACGTCAATATCCTTTCCATGCTTGGTGCATTAACAGGTTCAATGACCAGCACACCCGGGTTGGCTGCAGTTGACCCAATGACAGAAACCAATGCCCCCTCCATTGCCTATGCAACGGTATATCCGGTGGCTATGGTTCTTTTAATTATATGCGTTCAGATATTGGCCTCGTTAGGTTAACTTTATAGATAAGACAATAAAAAAGAGGGTGCTTTATTACAATAGATCGTTAGATTTTAGATAATAGACATTAGACTGATTTACAATTCGCTTAAAATCAATAAGATAATAATTTTGCCATAAATCATTCAATGTATTTAGAATCAGTACATTATAAAAATTTAACAAACTAATGTTATTACAGGCACCCTCTTTTGTTATATTCCTTTTAAAAATTGATTTGCTTTAATCAGATCTTCATCCGGTAATGAAAAATTAAGTCGCACAAATTTTGTCTTTATTTTTTGATGGTAATAGTAACTCAATGGCACTGCGGCAATACCTACATCTTTGATCAGACTCATGGCAAAATCTACATCAGTACTATCATTTTTCCCTGCTTTGGAAATAAGTTGATAATAGGAAGATTTTGAAGGCACGAAGAACACCCCGGAATCATCCAGACCTTCTAACAATAAATCACGCTTTTTCTGATAAAACCCTGCCAGCTTAGCAAAATCACTATGTTTATTCAGGTATGAAACGATGGCCTTTTGATACGGAATACCAACCCCTTCGCCCAACAAACTGATTACACCCCTGATAGACTTCATTATTTTTTCGGTAGACAGGCAATACGCAATATGCCAATTGTTAATCCCTAAAGTTTCGTTGAATGAAGAAACAATAATACTACGTTCCCTTAATTTTGGATATAACGCAATACTTTGGTGCATTTCTTTATCAAAAACAATATGCTCAAAAGATTCGTCACTCAATATGTAAATATTAGTTCCATTAATAATTTTCTGAAGTCTTAACATATCCAGTTCCGACATGGTTGTTCCAGTGGGAAAGTGCGGGCTGTTAATGATTATCATCCGTGTTTTAGAGGTAACAAATTTCTGTACCTTCTCCCAGTCGTAACTAAACTCTGGCGCATCAAGTTCAACATAAACCACACGAGCGCCAGTTACATTTATGGCAGCCTGATAACTTTTATGAGCCGGCTCAAAGACGATTACCTCATCCCCTTCTTTAAGCAAAGCAAGCATGATAGCAAAAACACATGGTTTTACTCCATTAGTCACTGTTACTTCTGTATCCGGAGCATATTTAAAATCATATAAGGATTCTGTTTTTAAGGCAATGGCTTCCCTGAGCTCAAGCAACCCAAATTTAGGTGATGATTCGTTGGCAAATGGTTTAATATAAGAATGCAATAAATCTGTCAATTCAGGGGCACTTTTCTGCATTGAAAAATTTTCCGCCATATTAATTAAATCAACTTCCCTGGCATACGCTGCTATATCTTTAGGCGAAGATAACTTTTCCATATTTTGTACAATCATGATGTAACTATTCTGATAATTTAAGACCTGGTCGAATAAAAATGAGCTAATTACACGTTAACCCATCATCCTAAAACACACATTAAACATTGGTTTTATACTGAACAAACAGCATTTGTAAATACAATTTACAAAGTTTTTTTTACAAAACGGATATTTTTTTACAAACCCCAAAGGTATAAGTTTACAGTTCACCTATGCTTTGAAGGTTTCATTTCTAAACGGGCAAACATCCTTGTTATGTTAACATTTACCTAAACAAGTCTTTCAGAACCTTGAAAGACTTAATATTAGAAAAACCGGAAAGATGCAAATGATAATAATCCAGCATCTTCTCTATAAATTCGGTTCTTTGCTCCCCATTCAATTCTATCTGATCCAAATGATTGACATCCACTGATTTTAACTTATATAATAACTTTGACTGCCAAACATTCATATAGTTTGGGTGAACCGGTTCATGAATAGTAAACATCCCTTTCCTTAAATCAAAAAAAACTTTCTCCAGCTCTTCTTCAAAATTTGGATAAAATCCCAAAGGCTGCGTCAGTTTAAACAACAAAAACAAATGGAAGTTTTGTATCCCGGGTATATTGTCATCCATCAAACAAATACTATGAAACAAAAAATCAAACAGATCATTACCAAGCTTATCTTCATGTTTTAGTGCTTTATTTAATACTTCTGCAATGAAAAATGCAAGGCTTTGCCTAATGGGCTCAAATGGAATCAATGAAAATGGGGAGCTAACCTTAAAATCTTTTATCCGGTGTATTGTCTTTTTATCTGAATGGTATACTTCAAGGTTTACCAGCGTTAGTGGTTGCAAAAAAACAGTTTTCCCTTTTGATTTCCTGCTGCGAACCTGATTAATCATATAGGATTGTAGCCCATAGTGCTCTGTATAAATATGAGATATTATGCTAGACTCGGCATATTTTGTATGAGTCAAAACTATTCCCCTGGTCGATTCAATCATAAATTATCTATCCTGTTTAAACAATTTCCAAAGATAAGAGAAGGATGTGAATAATGCCCTATACAAACCGAATACCAGACAAAGTTATACCAGCTATAATTATGACATATGTCGTTGCGATTTACCTAATCTATTGTTATCTATGCCCTTATTTTTAATTATTACAATTTTTAAATTTATGACAGGAGTGTTTAGGAGGTTTTCTGCAGCATTTTGGACGGCAAACTTTGCCGAATTGTTGGAGCGTGCTGCATATTATGGAGTTTTTATTGTTATCACGCTTTATTTATCACGGATTTTAGCATTTGGCGATATTGAGGCAGCAACCATTGCAGGTGTATTTTCAGGTTTATTATATTTTTTACCCACTTTTGCAGGTGCCTATGCCGACAAAATAGGTTTTAAAAAATCTTTGCTTCTTGCGTTTTCATTGCTTTCGTTAGGCTATCTTGGCCTGGGACTGTTACCCACATTTATTGAGAGTGCCGGACTTGCACAATATGATTTTGAAACCACCTTCACCGGTTTGCAAAACAGTGGGTTCAGGTATGCGATTTTACCAGTAATGCTGTTAATCATTCTGGGAGGAAGCTTTATCAAGTCGGTAATAACCGGTACCGTTTCATTGGAAACCAGTGAAAAAAACAGGGCAACCGGTTTTTCAATTTTCTACACCATTGTAAACATCGGAGCATTTTCTGGCAAAACCATCGTTAAACCACTTCGTGATGCCATGGGTAATGTTGGTTTAATTGATATCAGTTTCTTTTCGGCTGGCATGACTGTACTGGCACTAATTGCAGTCTTCTTCTTTTTTAAACCATCAGTACAGCAACGCGAGGGAAAATCATTTAATGAGATATGGATAGCCTTTACCAAAGTATTGGGTAATGTGCGGTTGATAGTTTTAATATTAATTATAACAGGGTTTTGGATGGTACAACACCAACTCTATGCAACCATGCCTAAATATGTGTTGCGTATGGCTGGCGAAAGTGCCTCTCCGAGCTGGTATGCCAACGTAAACCCATTAGTTGTATTTACAACTGTAGGAATTGTTACTTCGTTAATGAAAAATAGAAGTGCCTTATTTTCGATGACAGTTGGTATGTTCATCATGCCTGTTTCGGCATTTTGTATGGCTGCAGGAAACTTATTTGGTGCAGATATGAACATTGTAGGCTTACACCCGATTGCATTTATGATGATTGTAGGTATAGCTTTTCAGGGATTGGCAGAATCGTTTATTTCACCAAGGTTCCTTGAATATTTTTCGTTTCAGGCTCCCAAAGGGGAAGAGGGCTTGTACCTGGGATTCTCTCACTTGCACTCATTCCTATCGAGTATTTTTGGATTCCTGATGTCGGGTGTACTGCTTGACAAATATTGTCCTGATCCCTTAAAATTTGGCGGAAGAACGGCTGAATGGCAGGCTGCCAGTGCTCATGCCCATTATATTTGGTATTATTTTGGCGGAATTGCATTCATTTCTGCTGTGGCGCTAATCATATATGGCAAAGTTGCCAGAAAAAAAGAATAGATAAAAAACCACTCACACAACCCTTGTAAAGCCGGAAAGCATCCCACCGTTTTCCGGCTTTTTTATATCCTGTTAATTATCCTCGGCAAACCATTCTGCAAAAGAGTTTGCTGTTTCGTTTAACCTTAAACTATGCAGCAAAACATCATCAGGCAATCGCGAAGAAATACGTTGGGCCATTTCCACAATCATATTTTCGCAAGTGGGCTGGTAATCGGTAAACACAACCCGTTCACCCATCTGGGGTATACTCGTAAACTCTTTATGATCTGCATTTTGATTAATCACTACACTATGATCTAACCTATCCACGACTTCTTCGTTTACTATCTTTTTAAGCTGGCCAAAATCCATTACCATACCATATTTAGGATTCATTGGATCATTGATAGGACTTCCTATTATTGTTACCCTAAGTATATATGAGTGGCCATGGAAATGCTTACACAAGCCATCATAATTCCATAGGGCATGAGCCATTTCGAATCGAAACTCCTTTGTTAACCGTATTTTTGACATGTTCTTGAGATAAGAGATAAGAGATAAGAGATAAGAGACTACTTCAGATCATACTAAATCGCCTCTTGCCCGTTCCCAAATCCAATTAAAAACAAAGCCCTAAACTCAATACATATTGTATAAGCTTAAGGCTTCAATAAATGATTTCTATGATTTTATAACTTTACAGTACATTTACTTACACAATCCACAATATTCTGCAGGCTGTTATGTTTCAATGAATAAAAAGTATTCTTCCCTTCCCTTTGAGAAATCAATACACCTTTATCCTTTAAGATACCCAAATGGTGAGATGTTGTAGACTGCTCAATATCAAGCAACTTATGAATTTCAGTAACCGTGAGTCTTTTTCCTTCTTCAAGGTGACTTAAAATAGCAATCCTCATGGGATGGGCAATAGCCTTTAGCATACTAGCTGCGCGCTCTAACTGTGCAGCATCTAAATCTTTTATTTTCATTTGCTTTACGAATTCCTTCATGGTAAATCAATCTAAGTGATTGACAATAAAATAACAAATACAAATATATAAATATGTTCGCAGAAAACGAAAACATATTAACAATATTTAGATATTTAGATGTAATCGATGGGTTATGAGCAAAAAAAAGAGACCCAAACAGTCTCTTTTCAATATTAGTTTATACTTGTTAATCCACATATTCATTATACACCCTCTTTAACCAAGGCATTATTATAACTATAATTAAAAATGCACCTGCGGTAAGTATTGCATTGGTTAAAAAGAAATAAGATTTCTTTTCAAAAAGATCCCATAAACCAGAAAGCACACCCGACAGTTTATTACCTATAGCTGTTGATAGAAACCACCCTCCCATCATTAAAGCTGCAATTCGTTTGGGAGCCAGTTTACTTACCAACGACAATCCCATCGGGCTTAAACACAATTCACCAACTGTAATTACTCCATAAACACCAAACAACCAAGCTACCGAAGCTTTATCCAGACCATTGGCTGAGGTTATAGCAGCAACCACCATAACGAGCCACGACAATGCAGAGATCAGCATACCCCACGCAATCTTGCCTGGTGTTGTAGGTTCCTTTTTACGGCGACGTAACCAAGCAAACACACCCACCACCAAAGGAGTTAAAAACACAACAAATCCAGGGTTGATTGAGGCCTGCAACTCAGTTGGCCATAATTTCAATTTCCCGCCTTCTGCTTTTTGAGATGCGGTTAGCTCCTGCCATTGTTCCTGGGTCAGATCACCTGGCTTTCCTTCCAGGTTACCTTTAGGAAATTCCTTTGTATAATTATCAAAATATGGGTTGGGCCCTTCTTTAAACCCTAAATCTTCTCCATGCAAACCTTGTACTTTAATGTCTCGGGGCAAGGTGGATACATCCTCCGTTTTAGCAATAGTATTTATAACCACTTCAGTAACACCGGAAACCTCCCTTGAGGTATTGTTTTTAGCCCAGTAAGTTAATGCCGATCCGTTTTGATGAAATACAGCCCAAAAAATAATTACCACACCAAATACCGCCAACAATGCAGCAATAGGCTCTCTTTCTGTCTTTTTATCTGCTGTTTTCCACGTAGTAAAAAAGAACAGTAAAACCGGAACACAGAAGAATATAAATGCATCTGTAGAATCACCACCAAACATGGTTCCAGGAATAAACCAACCAATAGCGGCAGCTGCAAAAGCAGGTAAAAACAATACAGTAAACAACCTGCTCAACTTAATATCTCCAGGCCTGGAAGGCGATATTTTATCCGCTTCCTTAATTTCAGGTACACGAGATAAACCAACCAAAAACCACACAACACCTATCAACATACCAATTCCGGCTGCAGCAAAAGCCCATCCCCAACCATAAGTCAACCTTAAATATGCGGCTACAAAATTACAAACGAAAGCTCCGATATTGATACCCATATAAAAGATGTTATAACCAGAATCCTTTAGCGACTCAAATTCAGGCTTTTCATATAGTTTACCCAACAAAACCGAAACATTAGGCTTAAACATCCCATTACCCAAAATTATGAGCAACAATGAAATATAAAAGGCCATCATAGAATCTGGAATTGCCAACCCAATATATCCGGCAGCCATCAATACCCCCCCCACTAAAATAGATTTCCGGTAACCAATCATCCTGTCAGCTATTAAACCACCAAAAAATGGGGTTAAATAAACCAATGCCAGGTAAGTACCGTATATATCTGCAGCAAACATATTAGTAAACCCTAAGCCTGCAAATTTTGAAGAAGTGGGTTCAATCATATACAAACTGAAGATCCCTAACATTAGATAATAACCAAAACGTTCCCACATTTCAGTAAAGAAAAGAATCATTAATCCCTTTGGATGTCCTTTAAACATATCTATTTAATTTTTAATTAGTTATTCTTTTTCGCAGCTAAATATATATCTTTTTGGGTCACTTACAAATCACATGTGTCATGGAATGCGAAACAATATTACTACAAATCTGATTTACAATATCATACCTCATCATCAATTAGCAATATTTTTAAAAATCAATGCTCTGACCCCAATACCATCATAAAAAAAGGGAAACGGACATCCTGTAATCCATTTCCCAATCCTCCTGAAATATTCATTATCCATCAAACATGATCAATATCTGTGTAATCAGATATTTCACTATTCGTGGTACATACATCTTTGATATCCATACCATGCACATCCACATTACCAGTTATCCTTGCAAAATCTTTTAATTCTGCAGACGATACCTTCAAAAAGTTTTCTATCCTTTTGGCTGACTTATCAACATCCAACCTTTTTCGCAAATCATTATCCTGAGTTGCAATACCTACCGGGCACTTACCTGTATTACAAACCCTGTATTGCTGGCATCCTCCTGCAATCATACCGGCGGTTGCAATAGCTACGGCATCAGCACCCATTGCTAAAGCTTTTGCAAAATCAGATGACACGCGCAAGCCTCCTGTAATAATTAAAGAAACACCAACAATGTTATTGGCGTCCAAATATTTCCTGGCTCTGTTCAAAGCAAATATTGTTGGAACCGAAGTGTGATCCTTGATATGTTTCGGTGCAGACCCTGTGGCTCCTCCCCTGCCATCAATGGTGATAAAATCCGGATTTGCATATAAAACCACGTCCAAATCTTCTTCAATGTTACCCGCGGCGATTTTAACACCTATTGGTTTTCCTCCTGTTTTTTCCCTTAGCCAATCCACTTTGCTCTTGAGTTCTTCCTTGTTCCTGATATCAGGATAACAGGCAGGGCTATGAATGTCCTCCCCTTCACGTTTTCCTCTAATATGAGCAATTTCCCTGGTTACCTTACTTCCAGGCAAATGCCCTCCCATCCCCGGCTTGGCACTTTGTCCTATTTTAATTTCTACCGCATCAACTTTCCTTAAATTCTCATCGGTCAAGCTATATTTATTTGGAATGTATTCATAGATGTATTTGTAAGCATTTTCAAACTCTTCAGGTAATATCCCACCTTCGCCTGAGCAAATCAAAGTTTTTACAGCAGCACTCCCTTTAGCCAGGGCAACCTTAATTTCTTTTGAAAGTGCCCCAAACGACATATGGCTGATATAAATAGGTATTTCAATTACCAAAGGATGTTTTGCCCTTGGCCCTATAACAGTTTTTGTGTTGACTTCCACCTCCGTATTAATAGGAAGCTTTGACAACTGGGCTCCTTTAAAAAGAATATCGTTCCACGAAACCAATGGCATTTTTGTTTTCATTGGTTCAGCAATCGATTTGCCTGTTTCTGCAATAGTATGAATGTCATTAAAATATTGCTCATTATCATCACCTGACTTTTTCCATTTCGACAGATAATCACCTTTATCAACATGATCTATGTCTTCAGCACTGTTTTGAGCCTCATCCTGATCACCAATACTTTCAAACATATCTTTTGCGACACCGCACACGGGGCAAATCCAATCACCAGGCAAATCCTGCCATTTCACACCTTCTTTTTCCTCATCATATTCATTTCCACAAGCTAAACATTTATACACAGCCATATTATTTTCAATTTAAAACCAAAAGATACAAAAATTATCCACTCTTAATCAAAACAAAAGAAGGTAGAATTAATCAACATAATAAGCCTTTGTTTGCCTTAATTCATTAAATTTGGCCATAATTATAATTTTGGTGATCCTACAAACGAGAGACTTTTGCATGGCAAACTTAAATACGATTAAAAAACCCATTAAAGATGAAATGAAAGATTTTGAACCCTTTTTCAGGGAACAATTAAAATCAAAGATTCCATTATTGGGCGTAATCACAAACTATATACTTCGAAGAAAGGGCAAACAGATGAGGCCCATGCTGGTATTTTTATCAGCAAAACTCACCGGAACAATTTCTGAATCTACATTTGTTGCTGCAACTTTAATAGAATTATTACATACAGCCACTTTAATTCATGACGATGTAGTAGACGAAACCTATCAACGAAGAGGCTTTTTTTCGGTTAATGCACTGTGGAAATCCAAAATTGCCGTTCTGGTTGGTGATTATTTCCTGTCAAGGGGGTTATCGGTTGCCCTTGACAATGACCAAATCGACGTTTTAAAAATAGTTTCGGAAGCTGTAAAATCGATGGCCGAAGGTGAGTTGCTTCAAATTGAGAAAAGCCGCAAACTAGACATTACAGAGGAAGTATATTACAAAATTATTAATAAGAAAACAGCTACACTTATTGCGGCTTGTACAGCTGCCGGCTCTTTATCGGTAAATGCGGATAAAGAAAACATTGCCAAACTGAAGGAGTTTGGTACTTATTTGGGAATTGCTTTCCAAATTAAAGATGATTTGTTTGATTACGAAAAAACAGATTTGATTGGAAAACCTACTGGTAACGATATCCGGGAAAAGAAAATGACTTTGCCTTTGATACATGTTTTAAATACATGTGACAAAAAGGATAGGAAAAAGCTAATTTCCACCATCCGCCGTCACCATAAAAATGATAAAAAAGTAGCAGAAATCATTGAATTTGTAAGAAACAACGGAGGTATTGAATATACACATGACCAAATGATCAGATACAGAGATAAAGCCCTTGCTGTGCTAGATGATTTTGAAGATTCTGAAACCAGGGCAGCATTAATCGATCTGGTTCATTATACCATTGAAAGAAAAAAGTAATATCTAGCTTACTATAATTTTTGTAAAAAGAGAATTGCTAAACGACCTAATACTCCCTGCTCCATTTCAGACAGATAATTAAAAAAAGATGATATGTCCGATACTAAAAGATTATTCTTACTCGACGCTTATGCACTAATATACCGGGCCTACTATGCCTTTATTAGAGCACCCAGAATAAATTCAAAAAAACTAAACACCTCTGCCATATATGGTTTTACCAATTCACTTTTAGAGGTACTTCAAAAAGAAAAACCCACACACCTGGCTGTGGCTTTTGATCCTGCAGGACCAACATTTCGACATGAGATGTACGAACCCTACAAGGCCCAACGCGAAGCCACACCTGAGGATATAAAACTTGCAGTTCCTTATATCAAGCAACTATTGGATGCATTAAACATACCTGTTTTAGAAGTTATGGGATATGAAGCCGACGATGTAGTGGGAACCGTTTCGTTGCAAGCTGAAAAAGCCGGTTTTGAAGTATTAATGATGACTCCGGACAAGGATTACGCCCAGTTGGTTACGGAAAAGGTAAAAATGTACAAGCCACGGACCAAAGGGGGTGGAATGGACATTTTAGGCATCGCTGAGGTACAGGAGAAATTTGGAGTTACTGAACCCAAACAAGTAATTGACATACTGGCATTAATGGGCGATGCTTCTGACAACATCCCTGGATGCCCGGGTATTGGAGAAAAAGGTGCCAAGGATATTATAGAGAAATACAAAAATATTGAAGGCATCTATGAACGAATTGATGAATTTAAAGGAAAACGCAAGGAAAACCTGGTTAACTTCAAGGAGCAGATAGAACTATCATACACGCTTGCCACCATAAACCAGGAAGTTCCTATCGAATTTGATGAAGAAGCGTTGAAGGTATCAGAACCAGATAAGGACAAGCTATTTCCTTTACTGGAGGAACTTGAGTTTAAAAGTATGTTGCCCCGCTTTGGAGCCCCTGTACCACAGGCAATAGTGCCTACCCAAGGGGATTTATTCGGACAGCCACAAGTTGAAGAAACACCCGGCATAACCTCCTCCTTTAAAACCATTGAAGATACTGAACACACTTACTATCTGGTAAATAACGAGCAGGCTTATGCTTCGTTGGCAGCTGAGTTAAGTGTACAGAAAGAGTTTTGTTTTGATACGGAAACTACAAGTTTGGACGCTATCAGTGCAGAACTGGTTGGTATTTCGTTTTCATGGAAAAAAAACGAAGCCTATTATGTACCCATCCCTGAAAATATAGATGAAGCACAAAAACTTGCCCAATATTTTAAGCTGGTTTTGGAAGATGAAGATATTTTAAAAATAGGACAAAACTTAAAATACGACATCCTCGTGCTTAAAAAATATGGGATTGAGGTTAAAGGAAAAATATTTGACACCATGGTGGCACATCACCTGGCCATGCCCGGATTAAAAAGCAGTATGGATTTTATGGCAGAAACCTACCTGGGTTATTCGCCGGTAAAATTAGAATCCCTGATTGGCAAAAAAGGGAAAAACCAGCTTTCTTTCCGACAGGTAGAAATTGACAAAGCAAAAGAATACGCTGCCGAAGATGCAGATATCACTCTTCAGTTAAAACACTATCTAACACCCAAACTAAAGGAATCTGGTTTAGAGGAACTTTTTTACACCACTGAAATGCCACTTCTGTTGGTTTTAGCCGAAATGGAAGCTTGTGGTGTAAAGCTGGATGTAGACGAACTAAACCACTTTGCGATAAAGCTCAAAAACAGAATTGAGACCCTTGAAAAAGAGATCATCTCAATGGCGGGGGTTGAATTCAATATTGCCAGTCCTAAACAGGTGGGAGAAATATTGTTTGAACACCTTAAAATTGATGCCAAAGCGAAAAAAACCAAGAGTGGCCAATATAGTACAAATGAAGAAACACTCAACAAGCTAAAAGGCAAACACGAAATAATTGATAAAATACTTGAGTTTAGAGGTTTAAAAAAATTACTCAACACCTATGTAGAAGCATTGCCTGCATTAGTAAACGCACATACAGGCAAAATACACACTACATATAATCAGGCTATGGTGGTCACCGGACGCTTGAGTAGTACAAACCCCAACCTTCAAAACATTCCAATAAGAGACGAAGACGGCAGGGAAATCAGAAAATCGTTTATTACCAGCGATGAAAACCATATATTTCTTTCTGCTGACTACTCACAGGTTGAATTGAGGTTGATGGCGCATTTAAGCCAGGACCAACATATGCTAAAGGCCTTTAATAATGGGGAAGACATCCATGCCGCAACAGCTTCTAAAATATATAAGGTTGAATTAGATGAAGTAACCGATGACATGCGACGCAAAGCCAAAACGGCAAACTTTGGGATAATTTATGGCATATCGGCTTTTGGACTTTCTGAAAGGCTCAACATTTCGAGAAGCGAAGCCAAAGAGCTGATTGACGGATACTTTGAAAACTTCCCGCAAGTAAAAGCCTATATGGATAAAAGCATTGAGGTAGCTCGTGAACAAGGTTTTGTTGAAACCGTTTTTGGACGCAAAAGGAACCTGCCGGATATCAATTCCCGAAATGGTGTAGTACGGGGAATGGCAGAAAGAAATGCCATTAATGCTCCTATTCAAGGTACAGCGGCCGACATTATAAAGATGGCCATGGTGGACATACAAAAGCAACTTAGGGATAAGCATCTTAAATCAAGAATGATCCTTCAGGTTCATGATGAATTAAATTTTGACGTAGCAAAAGACGAACTGGAGCAGGTGAAAAAAATCGTAAAAGAAAGTATGGAAAATGCCTGCAAGTTATCGGTTCCTTTATCAGTTGATATGGGCATTGGTAAAAACTGGCATGAAGCACATTAGATGGAACTGCTGTCTCTTGGAGTTATAGCATAAAATTGTAATTTCAAAACACTGCTTTTCAGTGTTTTGAAATTACTTTTTAAAGTAGTGTTGGCAAGAAAAGTTCAACTTCTTCCCTCCACACACCCTCTTACTCTCCCGAATAAAAGTTCGGGACAGGCTCTAAAGGGAGAACCATCAACCCGCATAAAGCAAGGAATTTCCCCTTTAGGGGTTAGGGGTGAGCGATGGGAGTTTTATTTATTTCAGGAGTTTTCTTTCTGATACTAAGTATCATAATCGGAGTTGCTATTGCAGTAAACAATAGTACAAGTTTTAATACCAATCCTTACCGGATGGACAGCCTTTCAAAAACATCCTATCCATATACAATAACATCCTGTTAACAGATATTCCTTCAAAAAATCTTCACCTTTACAACCGTATAATACGTTATTAAGCTTTCTGATTTGCCCTTCTTGTAGAAAAAAGAATTTTTATCGAAGGACAAAGAATGTTTTATCGTCTGTGGTTCTATAGAAATTGATTTTATGAAGAATATATTAACACTATTAATGCTTTTGGGAATGACACTTTTCTTTCCTAATCTATTTGCTAACAATACCAATAAGGTTGGAGAAGAAAAAATTGTTAGGGGAAGAGTGTTTGACAAAAAGTCGAACGAACCTGTTGAATATGCTACTGTTGCTGTATATAAAAAAGAAGATAACTCAGTTGTAACAGGAACCATAAGTGATGAAAATGGAGAATTTAAAATTAAAGGCCTGCAACCGGGAAACTTTTACATTGTAATTTCATTTTTGGGATATGACGATTATAAATTTGATGACATCACCATACGTAAAAGTGGCAATACAATGAATTTAGGGGATATCATTTTAGATGCCAACGCCAAATCACTGGAAGAGGTTGATGTAGTAGCCCAACGGCAATCTGTTGAATTTAAAATAGACAAGAAGGTTGTTAACGTAGGAAAACAAATGACCTCTGCATCCCTTTCTGCAGTAGAGGTATTGGAAAACGTTCCTTCTATCAGGGTAGATATTGAAGGCAATGTTTCGTTAAGGGGCAGCACCGGTTTTACCGTACTTATTGATGGAAAACCCACTGTTCTGGATCCTTCTGATGCCCTTCGCCAGATACCGGCCTCAACTATAGAAAACATTGAGATTATAACCAACCCATCGGCAAAATACCAACCCGATGGAACCGGGGGTATCATAAACATCATCACAAAAAAGAACCGTTTAAAAGGCGTTCAGGGACTTATCAATTTAAAGGCCGGCACTTTTAAACAACATGGAGGCGATTTTTTGCTTAACTGGAGAAAGAACAGTACAAACTTTTATGTAGGTGGAGATTATAACAACCGCCCATTCCCAGGCGAATCGTTTTCTGAAAGACAGACTAAGGCAAATAATATTACTACAGTTAAAAAATCATATGGGGAGAACGACCGCAGCTTTAACGGAGGCTCTTTCAGAACTGGTTTAGATTGGGATATATCCGACAATAATTTCCTTTCTGTGGGACTTAGGACCGGCAAATATGACATGAGCGGTTCATCAGATCAAGAATATATTACCACAACCCTCCCTCAATCAACTGAAACACTTGAACAGAATGAAAACGAATCGAGCCGAGGCGGTTTTTACTACTCGATCACAGGTAATTATCAAAAGAAATTTTCTCAAAAAGGCCATGAACTATCTGCACAGGTAAATTACCGTTACCGGGATGGAGAAGAAGATAATGAGAACCTTTTATTTCAGAACAACAATCCCATTGCATCCTCCGGAACCTACACTACTGAAGATGGCCCTTCCGGAAGGTGGGAAATTCGTATTGACTACGTTAAGCCCGTTGGTGCAAACAACAAATTCGAAGCCGGATTTCAAGGCAGGTCAAGCAACAGTGATGACATAACCAGTTTGTCGCTTTTCAATGCCTCAAGCAACGCATTTGAACTTCAAGCAGACAAAAACAATGCGATAAACTACAAACGTAATATTTATGCCCTGTATTCAACCTACAATGGCGAATATGGCAAACTAGGCTACCAGCTTGGCATCAGGGGTGAATTTACCAAAAGGGATATTTTAAACAAAAAGGATAACCAGGATTATACTATTGATCGATTTGATTATTTTCCAACTGTACACTTATCATACAAGCTTCCGGAAGACCATCAGTTAATGGCCAGTTATTCAAGGCGTATAGACCGTCCCCGCGGATTTTATCTCGAACCTTTTATTACATGGGAAGATATGTACAATGTACGTATGGGTGATCCTGGCATCGTTCCTGAGTATATTGATGCCTTGGAATTGGGCTATCTAAAACAATGGGAAAAATCCCAATTATCTTTTGAGGGATATTATCGTATTACCCACAATAAAGTTGAACGTATAAAGAGTGTATACGATGAAGGTATTTTGCTAACCTCTGTTGCAAACGTGGGTAAAGACTACTCTTTAGGTTTGGATGCAAACTACAATGTACCATTATTTAAATGGTGGGAAATGAACATTATGGGAAACCTGTACCAGTACCGCGTTAAAGGATCAACAAATGGGCAGTCGTTTAACAACCATTCATTCAACTGGAGCTCTCGTATCAACAATACATTCAAATTGAATAAACTCATGCAACTCCAGTTTAATGGTGATTACAACAGTCCTACTGCAACATCCCAAGGCGAAACAGAAGGCTATTATGCATTTAACGGAGCATTCAGGATAGACTTCCTGGATAGGAAGATGAGTGGAGTTGTGCAGGTACGCGACATATTTGCTACAGCCAAAAGGGTTTCGATTACTGAAGATGCTGATTTTTATAATTATCAAAAATGGGAACGTAAAGCACCGTTTGTATCTTTTACTCTTAGCTATCGATTAAACAACTTTATGCAAAAAAGAAAAGGGAAAGACAGCAATGGAGAAGGAATGGGTGATGAAGAGTTTTAAAAACACAAAGAGCTGCAACCAATATAGTTGCAGCTCTCCTATTTTTTTTATAAAACCCACAGCAAAAATCAAGTACACCATTTTAAAGCATCTTCCATGGATTTAAATATTTTGGTTTCCCAGTCAGAATCATCCATAACACCTTCGTATACCCGGGTAAGCTCAACAATTTTAGGATCATCAGTAATAACGGCCACTTTAACACTGTTATTCCAATGAGACGACGCTTTATCAAGCGTACCAATCATTTTCATCTCAAGCTCATTTACATTAAACCCATCAATCCCACTAAAATCAAAAACCTGATATTGCATTTGATCAAAGTGCTTGTTTCCATATATAATGCCATCAGCCTCATTTATTTCCTGATAAGAGACCAGGCCACTAAACTTAACAATGATATTAGCCCCTCTCCATTCTACATTAAAACTCATGAACAATTATTTACTACTTTTTACTTTAAAAGGGGTTCTATTCTATTCACCCTAACATTTCACCAAGGTTCCTATTTTTTCACCTTTAATCACCCTGATCAGATTACCAGGAGTATCCATATCAAACACAATAATAGGCAAATTGTTTTCTTTACACATGGTGGTGGCCGTTAAATCCATTACTTTTAATCCCCGGTTATAAATCTCGTCAAAAGTAATTTCATCAAACTTGGTTGCCGTTGGGTCTTTTTCCGGATCTGCAGTATATACACCATCAACACGGGTACCTTTTAGCATAACATCTGCTTTTATTTCAATACCCCTTAATGATGAGCCGGTATCTGTTGTAAAGTACGGGTTCCCTGTTCCGGCAGATAGGATTACAACCTCTCCATTCTCAAGACATTCAAGGGCCTTTGGCTGAGAATAAAACTCTCCAACTGGCTCCATCTTTATTGCAGTCAACACACGTGCTTTAACACCATTATTATTTAGTGCCGATTTTAAAGCCAAACTGTTGATCACAGTAGCTAACATACCCATCTGGTCGCCCTGATAACGATCAAAACCTTTGGCAGCACCACTTAGCCCACGAAATATATTTCCTCCACCAATAACAATCCCTACCTGAACGCCAAGTTCGACTATCTCTTTAATTTGCTGTGCATATTCCTCTAAACGGACATTATCGATACCATAATTTTGTTCGCCCATCAGCGATTCCCCACTCAATTTTAGTAGTACTCTTTTATACATGATGTTAGTTTTTGTCGTATTATTTTTATTCCTACAAAACTAAGGAAAAAGCTAATAATCAGAAATTGAACCTTCACTTTTGCTCATTTTTCGTTAATCATATAAAAAATCACCTCTGTCGGTTGCTTAACCCTGTTTATTCTGCTTTAAAAATACATTAACAGCAACACTGTTTCCCCGGTGTTTTCAATACAGATTCAATTTGCTATATTGCAGTGCGGTAATTTCAAAGATTAATAGCAAACAGGCATAATAAAAGATTCAGCTAACGCGAATCCATATTTCCACGTTGACCAGAAATATAATAAAAACATGAAGACAAAGGTTTTATACGTTGAGGACGAACCCAATTTAGGTAAAATTGTAAACGATACACTCCGTATGCAAGGCTTTGACGTTGTTTGGGAAACCGATGGGGGTCTGGTACTCTCGCACCTCTCCGGCTTTACTCCGGATATTTGTCTTTTGGACATTATGCTTCCGAATATTGATGGCTATAAAATATGCAAGCACATAAGGAACCGGTTTCCCAAAATGCCTATTATATTTTTAACTGCAAAAATCAATACCGAAGATCTAATAAAGGGTTTTGAAGCCGGTGGCACTGATTATATGCGTAAACCGTTTAGCATTGAAGAATTGATTGCCCGTATCAAAAACCAAATATACATCCATAGCCTTGGCTCTAATGAAAATACCAACAAAATAGCAATTGATGAAATACATATCGGGAAATACAAATACTATCCACACCGATACGAACTTCATGCCCCCAACAAAATCATCAAACTATCAAACCGCGAAGGGGAATTATTGCAGATTATGGCAGGCAAAGGAAGCCAGATTATTGAGAGGAAACACCTGTTAATGAAAATATGGGGTGACGACTCTTTTTTTAATTCACGCAACCTGGATGTATATATTAAAAAGCTTCGTAACTATTTCAAAGAAGATCCCAATATTGAAATTCAAACATTAAGGGGCAAAGGCTATCTGTTTTTGGTAAAAAGATAAATACCTATTAACCTTAATTAACCCAACTAACCAGGAATATTAACCAAGCTTTAACCCATTTTTTAGTACTCCTTTTGTTATTTCGTACCTTTAATCATATACACTTATCAAATTTTAAGAGGTTATGGTGCAAAATTTACAGTTTTCAAAAATATTTTTACCTATAAAGTCACCCATTTTTCAATTGTAGTTGTCTTACCTATAGGGAAAAGGAAATATTAAAAAGTAAGGATTATATAAACTAATTAGAATGAACAGACATTTTTTACTACTTGCCTTAGCGCTGATGATGATTTTTCAAGGGGTTACGCATGGGCAAATTCAGAAACCTACCAAGTGGAAAGTTGAATTGTCGGATAAAAAAGCAAAAGTTGGAGATAAAATCGATGTGGTTTTTAAGGCCACTATTGAACCAACCTGGCATCTGTATTCAAATGATTTTGATCCAGAACTTGGGCCAATATTAATATCATTTGATTTTAAAGCAAACTCAAGTTACGAAAAGATTGGGAAGGTAAAACCCATAAATCCGCATAAGCATTATGACGAGATTTGGGAAGGAGAAGTGAGCTATTTTGAAAATTCAGCAGAACTACGACAAACTATTCTGGTTAAAGAACTACCCTTAAAAATCTCGGGTACTTTTGAATTCCAGACCTGCTCTGACCAAACAGGCATGTGTGTGATGGGTGACGAAGAGTTTGATCTTTCAATTCAAGGAACTGCAAAAACAACTGCAACCAAAAAGGAAGAAGTAAAAGCAGAACCAACCAAAGAGGTTGAAACAGTTAAAGAAACTGCTGTAGTAAAAGAAGACAAAAAAGAAAACAAGGAGCTTGCTCAAACAAAACCAGCCACTAAAAAAAGCGAGTCCAAAGAAAAAGACTCCCTAATAACTTTGTTTCTTATTAGTTTTTTGAGTGGTTTGGCAGCCATTTTTACACCCTGTGTATTTCCAATGATTCCCATGACTGTAAGTTTTTTTATGCATAGTGATGAGAATAAAGCCAAAGCTAAATTCAATGCTTTCTTTTATGGTTTCTCAATCATTGCCATATATACAATCATAGGAACTTTGGTAGCTATAATTTTTGGGGCAAACTTTGCCAACTTTTTAAGCACACATTGGATTCCCAATGTATTTTTCTTCCTGATATTTATGGTGTTTGCCGCCTCTTTCTTTGGTATGTTTGAAATTACTATGCCAAACTGGATTGTAAACAAATCTGTATCTAACGAAGACAAAGGTGGTTTAATGGGTGCATTTTTCATGGCTTTTACCCTGGTATTGGTTTCATTTTCATGTACAGGACCAATTGTAGGGGCAATCCTGGTAGCTTCAGCAGGTGGTGAGGTTTTAATGCCAATTGTTGGTATGCTAGGGTTTTCAATAGCCTTTGCACTGCCATTTACCTTATTTGCCATTTTCCCTTCGTGGTTAAACAACATGCCAAAATCAGGCGGCTGGTTAAACTCAGTAAAAGTTGTACTGGGATTTATCGAAGTAGCTTTGGGATTAAAGTTTTTAAGTATAGCTGACCAAACATACCACTGGGGCATTCTGGACAGGGAAGTTTACCTGGCCATTTGGATCGTTACTTTCACGCTTATGGGCTTCTATTTGTTAGGAAAACTAAAATTTTCTCACGACAGCGATTTGCCTTATGTTAGCGTACCCAGGTTATTATTATCCTTAGTTACATTCGCCTTTGTAGTGTATATGATTCCCGGGATGTTTGGAGCACCACTCAAAGCCTTGTCGGGGTATATACCACCTCAGGCAACCCACGATTTTGACTTAGGCAAGATGATTTCGGAAAATTCGGGAGGGGGACATTCGTCCGCAGAGGCTCATACGGCAAAATATTCCGACTTCCTTCACCTTCCCCATGGATTAAAGGGCTATTTCGATTATGAAGAAGGAATGGCAGCAGCAAAAAAAGCAAACAAGCCGGTTTTTATTGATTTTACAGGCCATGGATGTGTAAACTGCCGCGAAATGGAAGCAAATGTATGGTCGGACCCTGCAGTTTTTCAACGTTTAAGAGAAGATTATATCATCATTGCCTTGTACGTTGACGACAAAATGAAACTACCCGAAGAAGAGTGGGTTGTATCAGAATACGATGGTAAAACCAAAAAAACTTTGGGAAAGAAAAATGCAGATTTCCAGATTACAAGATATGAAGTGAATGCACAACCTTACTATTGCCTATTGGATACTGATGGCAACGATTTGGTTACTCCAAGGGCATATGACCTTGACATAAATGCATTTGTTGAATTCCTGGAAAAAGGAAAAGAGAACTTCCGAAAACAACAACTATAATTCCTTGGGGTAGGTTTCAACAGGTTCCTGCCCCATTTTTTTATTTTATGATTTTTGTATTAGTTAAAATATCTTGTCTTTAATTTTACCTTATTACAAAAAATTAAAAAATGATTATGAAGAATATTTTAAAACCACTATTTGCTGGAGCCCTGCTATTAAGCGGAGCGTTTATTTCAGCCCAAAATACAACAACAATTCCTATTGATTCAAGAGTAAAGCACGGCAAACTATCCAACGGCATGTCGTATTACGTGATGCACAATGAGGAGCCTAAAGAAAGAGCCAGCTTATACTTTGTACAAAATGTAGGGGCTATACTTGAAGAAGATTCCCAAAATGGGTTGGCCCATTTTTTAGAGCACATGGCCTTTAATGGATTAGAACACTATCCTGGAAAAAACATGTTAAACTATCTGGAATCAAAAGGTATTGTGTTTGGTGCAGATATCAATGCCTATACAGCTCAGGACGAAACAGTTTATAACTTAAGCAATATTCCAGCAACCGATGAAAACCTTTTAGATTCGGCATTACTGGTACTTCACGACTGGTCGGGAGGCCTTTTATTGGAAGGAGAAGAAATAGAAGCAGAAAGAGGCGTAATTCATGAAGAATGGAGAACACGAAGAAACTCCCGTTTCCGCCTGATGAAACAGACCTATCCATACATGTTTAACAATTCGCAATATGCAATAAGGGATGTAATCGGATCAATCGACGTCATCGATAATTTTAAACATCAGGAATTAAAAGATTACTATGCCAAATGGTATCGCCCCGATTTGCAGGCAGTGGTTGTAGTTGGTGATATTGATGCAGATAAGATAGAACAGAAAATAAAAGATTTGTTTTCAAAAATACCAGCCAAAAAAAATGCTGCTGAACGCAAATACTATCCTGTTGAGGACTCAAAGGAAATGGGTTTTGTTGTTGCCAGAGACAAAGAGGCACAAGGTGTATCAATCAACTGGATTTTTAGAAAAGATCCTACCACAGTTAAAGACGAAGCCTATTTGAAAAATGATTTGGCACAAGGAATGATGAGCTCTATGCTTAACAACCGGTTGAGCGAGCTTACCCGCAAGCCAGACTGTCCGGCATTGCAAATGCAGGTAGGCGGTTATAATATGGCCCGCACAAAAGATGCTGCCTACCTGGCGGTTGTGCCCAAAGAAAACAAAGAAAAAGAAGCTTTTTCTTTAATGCTAACAGAATTGGAAAGAGCACGAAGATATGGATTTACTGAATCGGAACTTGAAAGGGTTAAAACCAATTATATTCGCCAGTATGAGGCCTACGAAAAAGAATACGAAAAAGTAGATAACGAAACCTGGGCCAAGCAACTGGGCAACCTATTTCTTGAAGCAAGCCCATTCCCTTCACTGGACTGGGAAATGAATTTTGCTAAAACCACCATTGCTGCTTTAACACTTAAAGACGTATATGCCCCGTTAAATGATTTTCAAAACACTAACAATAGCGTTATAACTGTTCAGGGACCGGATAAAGAAAGTGTAATTTATCCAACAGAAGAAGAGTTGATGGCTGAAGTGAAAAAAGTTATGGCCACTGAAATCACAGCTTATGAAGACGAGGCTTTGGATGCCCCGTTGGTTACTGATGAATTGGTTGCCAAAAATTTTGTTTCTGAAACCGTTATTAAAGGGGTTGAAAATGCAAAACTATACAAACTTGAAAATGGTGCCCGTGTGGTGATTATGCCAACAGAGCTTAGCAAGGATGAGATTTTAATGAGTGCCTATAGTTTTGGAGGAACTTCGGTATTAGATAATAACCAATTGGAATCGGCAGAACTTGCCACTACAATTGCCGGCATGTCAGGGGTTGGTGAATTTAATGCTACCCAGTTAAAAAAGAAACTAACCGGAAAGATGGCAAGCGTTAACCCTTCTATAGGAACCAATACGGAAGGTTTCGGAGGTTCTTCAACAGTGGAGGATTTTGAGACCATGCTGCAGTTATTGTATCAGAAATTTGAACACCCGCGTTTCGAAAAAGAAACCTTTGATATGATCATGGGATCAATGAAAAACCAACTTGCCTACATAAATGCAGATAACGGCCGGGCTTTTAAAGATACTATTGGAGTGGTAAGCTCTAATTATAGCGAACGCAACATTATTTTTGGCGAAGAGTTTGTGAAAAATATTGACTTTGAAAAAGCTAAAGCAATTTACGCAGACAGGATCCAGGATGCCAGTGACTTCACTTTTATTTTTGTAGGAAACATTGATGAAAGTAAACATATCCCAATGATTAAAAAGTATATTGGTTGCTTGTCGTCAACAAACCGATCAGAAAACTGGGTGAACCATAACATCAAACCTGCGGAAGGTACAACGACACGAACAATAGAAAGGCCAATGGAAGTGGCAAAAGCCACAGTTTATTACGCAATATACAATGACGTAAAATACAACCTTGAAACCAGGATGTATGTTCGCACAATATCAGAACTTTTAAGCAAAAGATACATGGAAACAATCCGTGAAGAAGAAGGTGGTTCATACGGAGTTGGTGTACGTCCATCCATTTCAAAGCGTTCGTACGAACATGCTGTTATCACAATGAGTTTTGATTGCGATCCGGAAAAACAAGAAAAATTAACAGGAATCTTGAAAAGCGAGATTGAAAACCTGGTTAACAATGGTGTTAATACTGATGACCTGAATGAAATCAAAAAGAGCTACATTAAAAGCCGTCAGGAATCAGAAGACAAAAATAATTTCTGGTTGAGTGTAATTCAAGGATCCTTGATGAATGAGGAACCAATTGCTACAACAGATGAGTACAATAAAATAATTGAAGGATTAAGCGAAAAAAGCGTTCAGAAATTCGCTAAAAAACTATTTAAGGGGTACGACTCTGTTGAAGTGGTAATGGTGCCGAAAAAGTAGTTAAATGGTCGTTTATTAATGGGAAATCAGTTTTTATAGAAAAAGGACATGACCATTGACCAACAACGAAGACAAAAATTTGAAAGGTTTAGTGAGAAAACGTTCTCACCTTATTAATAATGTGTATTTATTAAATTGACAAGAGAAGCCCCGGCAAACGTGCCGGGGCTTCCTATTTTATATCAACCATTAATCCATCATTCTCTCAATAAGGTTTTCCTTATCCGGAACCTCCACATCAACCTTTAAATCTCTCTCTGAGTTGGCCATCTCCCAAACTGTTTTATAAGCCAGCTTGGTAATTTCCGTTAACTTTTCATAATTGATCTTGTCAGGAGTATCTCTGGGTGTATGATAATCAGGATGCAAACCTGTAAAAAAACAGGCAATAGGAATATGGTTCCTTTTAAAACGATAATGATCCGAAGACACAGACCATATCAATTTTGAGAAGAATCCCGGATGCGTAGAAACCTTTAGGTTAGGATTGTCCTTATTCAGTCTTTTTGCGGTCTTTTTAAATGCTTTTTTATTATCCCCATTAGCAATCATAAAAACCGTTTTCTCATATTTATCCTTATTCTTTTTATCCCTGCCTACCATATCCATGTTCAGGTTGTAAACAACCGATTTAAGTGGTGTGGGAGAATTAAGCACATAATAATGCGAGCCCCTCAATCCCATTTCCTCACCTGAAAAGGCAGCAAAAACCACACTTCGCCTCGGACGATAACCGTTATCTACAGCCTTTTGCATAGCCCGGGCAGCTTCCATTACTGCTGCAGTACCTGAAGCATTATCGTCGGCCCCATAATTAATGGTAGAATCATTCTTAGCACCAATATGATCATAGTGCGCAGAAACCACAATAACCTCTTCCTTTTTATCTGTTCCCTCTACAAATGCTATCACATTTTCGGTATCCAAAGTATCCAACCTGGCTTTTGTGGCATCAATATCGCAATAAACAGAGTCAACTAACAGTCTGTACTTTTGGTAATCTACTCCCGCTATATTTTTGTTTTCTTCTTTATAGAGCTTTTTCGTTTTCTTCTCATTAAACAAATACGTACTGCTGAAATCATAGGCGTAGAGTATACATACTTCTTTGTCTTCAAGAGGCTCCATGGCTTCGTCGATCATATTCAACCTTGTGCTTTTTTCACCAAGTTTATATCCCAGGCTAATATTTTTTAAATTGCTTGTTAATTTGGCAAAAGGCAAAACCGTTTTAATATCTGCCACTTTATCTTTATCAACATTAAAATGCCATCCTCCATTTTTGGGCAATAAAACAGCAAATAAATTAGCATTGCACTGCTTACAGATATTTGCAATATTATCATTTGTCTTCCCTAAGTTTTCTTCAGCTAACAATATGATCAATTTGTTATGCAAATCTTCCTCAGGTAAGTTTTTACCATATCCTAAATAACATACCGGAATGGTGTCATTGAGTTCTATATTAGCAGATGAATAAAACGGACCGTTTAAATTGATCGTTTCGAGACCATCTCGTGTACCGGTTTTGTTTTTATAAGAGATATTTAATCTTCCAAAGTTGTAATTATACATTTCATAATCCTGAAAATAACTTAAATACCCCAGGCTGTCCACTTGATTGTTTCGGTAAAATGATGCAATATATTCGGCTGCATCCTTTTGTCCTTTCTCACCTGTATTTCTACCCATCATTTCAGGGGATGACAGGGTGTACACATGCTTTTTTACATTCTCCAGGGTAATTTCATCTGCAAATTTAAGTGCATCGCTTTGTGCATGCAGGAAAGGGTTTACTACTAACATTAGTGTAAACAATAGCAAATACTTCTTCATTTAGTTATGTTTGATGTTTATAATAAAATACAGACGACTAAATTAACACTTTTTTCGAATCTTCAACTTTTAGGATTGAATATTGACAGACAGTACCTTTTCATTGTATCCAAGAGCAAACTCTACACAAACTGTGTAAAAAGGCGCAGCTGTCCTATCAGCTATAGGTTATTTGGGCTATTGGCTATAGCCTGCTCATACGGATCCGATCTTATTTACATGGTGTTTATAAAGAACAAATCCGGAAAATGTTGTTCCTGTGCAAAAGATGTATTAGTAGCAAGGAATCAAGCTAAAGCGAAGCGTCCTAAAGGCGCAGCCGTCCTATCAGCTATCAGCTA
>NZ_JAPDPI010000050.1 GCF_026013615.1 Plebeiibacterium marinum | reverse complement strand
AATATGTATCAAATCAATTACACCTTACCTGATAGTAAACAGATACGATCAAACCTACTAAAAATGACTCCTGATCAAGTGGAATTATATGAAATAATCTCAAAATATTTTTAGGGTGACCCAATGCGGAAGTCAAGAGCGAAGAATAAGAAATACGAAAAAGCCGTCTGTTACGACGGCTTTTTTTATGCCAGGTAGATACACCCACCTATATTATCCTTAATTGAACCCGTAACACTTTTTAAGCAATTATTTTTATGCTCATAACGCAAAACCCCTAAAAAAGCAAAAATAAGGGCCTCTTTATAATCTACCACCTCCTTTGAAGGAATACAAATATCAGTTTCAGATTTTTCCTTAACCAACTCAATTAAATAATCATTATAAGCTCCACCTCCGGTAAACAATACCCTTTTTAATTTATTCTTATCCAATACCTGTGCAATTTGGTTTGCAAAATGATGATAGCACGTTGCCATCATATCTTCAACTGAAGAGCCTCCATCCTCCAACAGTAATAAAAACTCGTTTTCAACCCATTCTCTGGCTAAGGATTTTGGTCCATCCTGACAATAATAAGGCAAGGCATCCATTCTTTTCAATACATCGTAATCCACATTCCCCGACCTTCCTTTTTCTCCACCAAAATCGTAGGGCAGCTTATAATTATCCCACATCATTTTGTTTAAGACAAAGTTTACAGGACAAATATCATACGCCAGCAATTCACCTTTTTTTTCAAAAGATATATTGGCAAACCCGCCCAAATTAACACATGCATCGTACCCCGGAAACAGCATTTTATCACCAATCGGAACCAGGGGAGCACCCTGTCCCCCAAAAGCAATATCCAAAGTTCTGAAATCAGAAACCGTATCATAACCACTGGCTGCAGCAAGATATGCCCCACAGCCAATTTGAAATGTAGTATCCAGTTCTGGCTTATGAAAAACCGTATGCCCATGCGAGGCCACAAAATCAACATCCCCCATGCCTTCCATAAAGGACTTAACACATTGACCCATATACCTGCCATACATTCTGTGCAATTCAACAAAAGCCAAAGCGTTATTCTCCTGAGCATGTTCCAGCTTTTCCTTCCAGATCTTGGGGTATTCCTTCGTTTCTGCTTTTACGATCTTAAAACTCCACGTCCCATTTTCCCATTTAAAATTGCATAATGCCATATCAAGCCCATCAAGCGATGTACCACTCATAATACCTACAACCCTATATTCTGTATCAGCCATATTTTTATTTAACAAATAGTGTTTATTCTTATACTAATTAAAAAATGATGATGATAATCTTATTACATGTGATAAAATATTCATAATTTGGGTATTACTTTAATTCAACAGATTGAATACCTATAATTAAACCACGTCAAATATAATATTATGCCTGATTTATCGACCTCTTACATGGGGATAAAACTGAAAAGTCCCATTATTGCATCAAGTTCAGGACTCACCAATTCCTTACAAGACATTATTGAGCTTGAGAAAAATGGAGTTGGTGCCATTATACTAAAATCTCTTTTTGAAGAAGAGATTGTCACTGAAATGGAACATGAGCTCCATAAAATGCATTCAGAAAACTATCTTTACCCTGAAACAATGGAGTTTTACGAGGGTTACGATGTTGAAGACACCCTGACAAGTTATTTGAGATTGATCGACGAATGCAAAAAACAGGTTAATATTCCCATTATTGCCAGCATTAATTGTATCAGTTCACATAACTGGCCCTATTTTGCAAAATCTCTTGAAGAGGCGGGTGCCGATGGCCTGGAGTTGAATATCAGCATACTCCCATCCGACCCGGAAGCATCAAGTTTAGAAAACGAAAAAGTACTCTTTGATATAATCAAAGCAGTAAAATCAGAGGTATCCATACCTGTTGCCGTTAAAATAAGTAGCTATTTTTCGAACCTTGCGGGAATAATATCCCAGATCTCCAGAACCGGAGTGGATGGCATTGTAATGTTCAATCGATTTTACTCGCCCGATATTGATATTGATACATTTGATGTGATCCCGGCTCCCATTTACAGTTCTCCAGACGACTACATACTCCCTTTAAGGTGGATATCCATTATGTCGGAAAGGGTGGGCTGTGATTTAATTGCTTCAACAGGTGTGCATGATGGAAAAACATTGATAAAAATGATTTTGGCTGGTGCAACTGCCGTACAGGTTGCCTCCACTCTTTATAAAAATGGTTATGCTCAGGTTCAGTTAATGCTAAACGAATTAAAAAACTGGATGGCAAATAAAGATTTTTCGAACATAGAGCAAATAAAAGGGATGCTTTCCCAATCAAGATCAGTAAATCCGGCAGGTTATTTAAGAATACAGTTTATGAAGCATTTTGCTCAGAAATAATTTTTTTCTCTATCGTTAAAAGGCCTTTGAGTATTATTCTTGAGGGTCTTTTTTTTAATATATCTTTGCAAAAACTGTGCTTATGAATTTTATAGATGATTACTACCCTCAAAAACCTTTAAAAGAAGGCGTTGATTTTGAAATGGATCCACGAGGATTCAGAATCATGACAAAGAAATACCTGACTGAAAGAGGATATTGTTGTGGCAATGGATGCAAAAATTGTCCATACTTCCCGCCCCATCAAAAAGGGAATACTGTTTTAAAGTGAAAACATGAAATCTTTATAAGCACATAAACCGATTTTAAAGAGAACAAATAAGTTTAGAAAGGACACACCATGATAAAAAAGGAAGATTTACGGATTGTATTTATGGGCACTCCAGACTTTGCTGTAGAGAGTCTTAGAGCCTTAGTGGAGAACAACTATAACATTGTTGGCGTAATTACCGTTCCTGATAAGCCGGCCGGCAGAGGCCAGAAATTAAGAACTTCGCCGGTTAAAGACTATGCATTACAAGCAGGCATCAAGGTATTGCAACCAGAAAAGCTGAAGAACGAAGACTTTTTAGCGGAGCTAAAAGCACTCGATGCACACCTTCAAATCATTGTGGCCTTTAGAATGTTACCTGAAGTAGTATGGAACATGCCCCCCATGGGTTCATTTAACCTACATGGCTCCTTACTACCCCATTACCGTGGAGCAGCCCCAATTAACTGGGCGGTGATCAATGGTGATAAAGAAACAGGTGTAACCACTTTCTTTTTACAACACGAAATTGACACAGGTAATATTATAGACCAAAAAAGAATGCCCATTGAAGTAACTGATACTGCAGGCACGGTTCATGATAAAATGATGTTACTAGGTGCAAAACTGGTTATTGAAACCGTAGAAAACATTTGCAACGACAAGGCTGATCCAAAAAATCAGAAAGAATATATAACCGAAGGGATGAAGCTTAAGCCAGCTCCAAAAATTTTTAAAGACGACTGTAAAATCAACTGGACAGAAAACATCGAAAAAGTATACAATAAAATACGGGGTTTGAGTCCTTATCCTGCAGCATGGACCGAAATTGTAGATGAAAAAGGAAAAAACCTAAGCCTCAAAATCTTTGAAACAGAAATGAGTTCTCCTTCGGATATACAAATAGGTAAAATTCATTCGAATGGTAAGGATGAAATACTTATTGGCTGCGCTGACGGTGCATTAAAAATCAAAACACTGCAGCTTGCCGGAAAGAAAAGAATGAGCGCAAGAGAATTTTTGAATGGATTTAAAAACATCTCTGAATGTCACGTTAAATAAATTATTCCCAGCCTGTAGAAACAGGCTGGGATGTTATACACCATCATTTACAAAACACACAGGGGAGTTTCCAACATAATCTAATTCCCCTGCAATGAAATATTATTTTTTAACAAACTTCTTTTATCCCCCATATCTTTCCACTAATAATATTTATATACTCTATTATCAAAAATAACTGATATATTGGCAATTGTACTTTACCTTGAACAAAATTTAAGGACATAATAGTATGAAAAGAATTCAATTACTCATCAGTTTATTCATATTCACAACAGGCATCATTGCCCAAGAGCCAATACTAGGTGAAATACGCATGTTTGCTGGCAACTTTGCTCCACGGGGGTGGGCTTTCTGCGATGGACAACTCTTACCCATCAGTGAAAACACTGCCTTATATTCATTACTGGGAACAACATACGGTGGCGATGGCAGAACAACCTTTGCCTTACCTGATTTAAGAGGCAGGGCTCCAATTCATGCCGGCCAGGGGATTGGCTTATCACCAAGACATCTGGGGCAATCATCAGGCACAGAAACAAACATCCTTTCTATAAACCAGTTGCCAGCCCACACACACCCAATATCTGTTTCAAACAAGGCCTATGATGATGAGGCCAATTCTGATGATCCTACAGGAAAATACCCTGCCGTATCAGGAGAAAATATGTATTCCAATCAATACAATGTAGACGCTGCTGCCCCAGAAATAAGTATTGGCAACACAGGAAACTCACATGCTATTAACAACATGCAGCCCTATATCACTATACATTTCATTATTGCCCTACAAGGCATCTACCCAAGCAGGAACTAAATTTCTGTAATTATGAATAAAATAAGCCTTTTTATTATAGTTTACTTCATGTCTGTAAATATGGTTGCCCAAACAAACCTACAGGCTGGAGACATTGCTTTTGTAGCCATTAATAGTGATGGGGACACTGATGATTTTTCATTTCTGCTTTTAAAAAACATTGAAAGCAACACTTCAGTAAACTTTACTGACAATGGGTGGACTGCATTCGGCTCTTTCAACAATACATACACGGAAAGTCATATTACATGGTATACTCCATCAGAATTAAAGGCAGGAACTGTTGTTACAATAGAAACCTATAACGGAAACGAATCTGCTGTTTCTTCCCATGGATCCATCACAGGCGATAAAATGACTATTTCAGTTGCCGGGGATCAGATACTAGCTTATCAAGGATCAAAGACCAATCCTGTTTTTATTGCCGCCATAAGCTTCAATAAAAATGATACAGCAATACCCGGCAATACATTTGATGGTGATTCTTTCTCTAACTCAACTACGGCATTACCTACCGATTTATCCATCGGATACAGCGCCATACAAATATGCAACCTCAATGATTTTACCGAAAACGACAACGCGATATATAACTGCTCATTAACCAGTGGAGACAAGAATGCGCTACTTGGTTCGATAAACAACTACAAAAATTGGCTGACAGATAATTACAACACTTTTGAACAGTCCCCCTCCCCTTGTGAATTTACTGTTGACCTATCTACTAGTAATTCGGATATGCAATACAATGACATATTAATAACTCCCAATCCGGCCAAGACACAAGTATACATTTCAAACTTAGGTAAGTTTAACGGGATTATAAAATTCACGTCTTACAAAGGAAACACAGTTAAACAGATTAAAATAAACACCTCCACATCAATACTTCCAATTAACATCGCCGACTTACCTTCAGGTTTCTATTTAGTTCAATTGGTTAGTGACACACATTTATGTGTGAAAAAAATATCAATTCTCAATTAATTCTACAATCTCTATTTTTCTATCCAATGCTTTAATATCCTTTTGTGATAAATCAAGCCCGATATGCTTTTCAAATTCTTTAACTATATAATAAACACGCAAAGCACTCAATCCAACATTCATAGATTGCCGAGGGCTTTGAAATCGATTCAGCACCTTCAAGCGGCTATCACTCACATTTAATAATCGTGTATTTCCTGCGTCTGTATACCCATCAATATTCACTGTAATCATAGAATCCCTTCTCACTACCCTAACATCAACCCTTCTGGAATTGACATATCTTGCTAAGTTTTTATGCAGTTGATAGTTTATTTTGTCTTGATCTGCAAATTGATGATTCAGGGTATCTACACCATGTGCCCTTAAATCAAAAGCCCAAACAGCATTTGAATCTTTTGCACATTCACTAATACCCGAAATAATTTCTTTTACTGAGGACGTACAATACTGATTTGAACCAAAATAAATACTCCCATCATAAAGGGTGTCTACTTTTGCTTCAACTTCTTCAACTCCCTGCACTTCTTTCCATTTATCCACACCTCCTGTAACATTCACATACAACTGAACCTCATCCTTTTTATCGCTATAAACAGAATAAGATGCTGCCAGCAATTTTATTTCAAAAGTCCCTGGCTGGAGACTATCATCATAAAGAATAAAGTCCTGGGTCCTTAAATTAAAAGTTGCCCCATCCTTAAATGTATAAATAGAATCTTTAAATTTCCATTCCTGCACATCACCTCCCAATTCAGACCGCATAACATCCAGTTTCTTTTGCGCTTCATCAGCCCTATGATATTCTGCAGTTATATTTCTTTGAAGTTCCTTTAACTTTTTTTCTTTAGCCGACAGATTCCTAAGGTTTACCTCATTCTTTTTTATTCTTTGTTGGATGGCAGCCTCACTTGATTCCACTTGTTTTCTAAGCGAATCTACCTCCTTATTGTTGCGATCTATTTGTTGCTGAATTTTATCCCTTGCTGTTTGCTCCCTCTCGTAAACCGACAACAAGCCCCCTTCTTTATTCAATTCCCTGATTGGTTTGTCAATCATCTTTGCCCTATAATCTTCCAGCATATCCAAATAAGAGGATCCATTTCTCCATAAAGGATCCGGAGAAAACTCGCCACTCCCAAATAGCAGATAACTTTTGTCCCCATTTGAAACAACCACAAGTGGCTTTTTTGACCAATCCATACCCCATAGCGACAAATGCAACAAAGTTGGCTCATCCTCAAGGGCCTTTACTGTTACCTGGGTGTTAGAATCCGGCTCTAACATCCCCTTTCTTACCTTCATCTTATACGTAAACAGGCCGATCCCTTTTCCTGTACCTGTTGCCATATAACCACCATCCCGATCTTCATATTCACGAAGCAATCCGGACGATCCGCTTCCTTCGCCAACAGCAAGCAACTCTCCCTTAAAAAAAACTTCCCTCCCACATAACATACCAAAATACATGGCAGAATACTTTTCTACGTAGCTGTTAATTTCTTTATGCCATCTATCAAAAAATAGCTTTTGACTGGCAGCATTCACTTTTCGAACTCGGCTAAAAGCTTCCAGTTTTCTTCCAATATTAAGACTTGGGTTTATCAGTTCTAAAAAGACAGCGTGATATTTCTTCTTGAGCAAACCTCCTGATCTCATTTCGGCAGGCAAAGCCTTTACCGCCTCATCATATATACCCTTTGCAATATCATTCCCTGAAAATAAAGGAACCTGATGATAGCCATCCTTAATGTTTGAGTATAGTTCCCAAAGGGTAAGCTTAACTGCAGCTTCAGCCAATACACCCGGAGACGCTTTATGGATCCCTTCCCAATCGACAGAAAGAACTTCAGGTTTTAAAAGAATATCATTTTCAATAGAATCCCACAAGGAAACCACTCCATATGAGAGACCTTTTCCTTCACCCATGACCCGTCCCTTTTCAGGAATTCCTCCAGAGTACTGAAAATACGGATCAAGATTCCGTTTTAAACAAGGCGTTTTACGTACAATTTTATAAAGCCATGCCTGTTGCTGAATGCCAAATTCCTGTGCGTTGACATTGAAGAGCCCCAATACCAGACAGCAAAAAAACAAAAGCTTCCTATACATAAAATATTAACTCCTCTTATTTTTCTTTCTCAGATAAATCAATTGCCCTTCCTTAACCTTATCTCCCTCTTTTAGGTTATTATATTTGTACAACCTGCTAATTTTAACCCCGTATTTTTGAGCAATATAATGAAGAGACTGATCGCCTTTTACACGGTGCACCCTATGTTTTCTGTGTGCCTTATTTCTTTTAGGCTGTACATATAAATACTTATATTGTTTTATACTTGCCTCACTCTGCAGGTCGTTATAAGCATAAATTTCCCATTCCTTTAATCCAAACTCACTACTGATTTCTGCAAAAGAATCATTTTCCTGAACTGTTATATATTTAATGCCATTATTAACTCCAAGGTTATGTGAAGCAAAAGCATCAACCATAAAGTTATCTACCTTTTTTGTTGCCTTTTTCCGGTCTTCTTTGTCTGATTTTGCTATTATTACATCTCCCCTGTCAAATCTGTCCAGGTTATTCTCTTCAATAATATCTATTAACCGTCTGGCATATTTAGGATCGGTTGCATAGCCTGCTTTTTTTAATCCATGGGCCCAGCCTTTATAATCAGTAATTTTTAAATCAAAAAGCGAAGCATAACGTTTTTTGCCCACTAAAAAATCGGAATGATCGAGGTACGATTCATATACATTTTGATATTTACGAAAACACTCTCCTCTCTTGTCGTCATCATGATAAACCTTTTTTCCGGTCCAATCATTATGGCATTTAATTCCAAAATGGTTATTCGATTTGCGGGCCAAAGTGGAATTCCCATTGCCAGACTCCAGCATTCCCTGCGCCAATGTAATACTTGCCGGTATACCTACCCTTTTCATTTCCCTAACAGCCAGATCACTATACATCCCAATATAATCTTTACGTGTATTGTTTTGTGCATAAACCCCAAAAGCTATTTGAAACACTAATAACACCGATGCAAATCTTAAACTACCAATCATTTTTCCTCTTTTTTATAGTGATAATGGCAAATATAAAAAATGGAAACAAATATTATAAACTTCTAATAGTTTATATACTTGATTTTATTAACCAAAATCCTATTTTTGGAATAAACACTCTGAATAATGAAAAAAATTGAACTCAAAACTGAAATATTTCAGTATAGCGATATATTACAACTCCCTTTGGATGAACAGGAGTTAGTTTACGCATCCAGAAAAGCGTGTCATAATGCATATGCCCCATATTCGAATTTTAAGGTTGGGGCTGCCGTTCTGCTCGACAACGGGGAAATTATTACCGGTACAAATCAGGAAAATGCAGCTTATCCCTCCGGCCTATGTGCCGAACGGACAGCCATCTTTTGGGCCAATTCGAAATATCCCGACAGCGCGGTGTTAAAAATTTCAATCTCCGCCCTAAACCATGGTTCTTTAATAGCTACTCCTGCGGCACCTTGTGGAGCTTGCCGACAGGTATTAATTGAAACAGAGTCACGTTTTAATACAGGTATAAAAACTATAATGGATGGTAGTGATAAAATTTTAGTAGTGGAGAAGACTGAATACCTTTTACCCCTCCACTTTACATCCAAAAACCTGGAGAAATAGCAGGGACTTATAGCCTTAGCGATCCGCTATATGCTATAAGCCATAAGCCATAAGCTATGAGCTATAAGCTATAAGCTATAAGCTATTAAATATTACCCACTACATTATCAAACTCATTCCATAAAGATTCTTCTTTTGGAACAGGAGCGATAATTTCAATAGGTTCTTTTTTAACCGGATGCATAAACTGGATTTTTCGGGCATGCAGGTTTATCCCTCCACCTTTCAATGACCGCGGGGCTCCATATTTCAAATCTCCACGGATTGGACATCCTATTTTAGCTAACTGACACCTGATCTGATGATGGCGGCCTGTTTCCAAATCTACCTCCAATAAATGATAATTGGCAGAGCTTGATACCAATTTATAATTCAGGATCGCTTCCTTGGAATTCTTCTTTGGAGCATCAAAAGCCTTTGAACGGTTCTTTTCCTGGTTTTTTATCATATAATGAACCAATCGCCCCTCATCCTCTTCCGGAAGGTTTTTAACAATTGCCCAATATGTTTTCTTCACTTCCTTATCCTGGAACATTTTGCTCAAACGGGCAGCTGCCTTACTGGTACGCGCAAAAACCACCACCCCGCTTACCGGACGGTCAATTCTATGTACTACGCCCAGATATACATCACCCGGCTTATTATACTTTTTTTTGATATAGGCTTTCACCTTATCACACAAAGCATCATCGCCTGTTTTGTCGCCCTGAACAATTTCCGAATTGCTCTTATTTACGGCTATTATATGATTATCTTCAAATAAAACTTCCATTATTCAATTATCAATGATCAACTAACAATGATCAATTGTTTATTGATCATTGTTGTTTTGTTTATTGTATTAATATTGTTCTCTATCACTCGGGAAATCAACCGATTTCACATCTTCAATATACCCACTTACTGCTCCGGTAATCTCTGCAAATAAATTATGGTATCTACGTAAAAATCTTGGCGAGAATTCCTGGTTAATTCCTAACATATCATGCAACACCAACACTTGTCCATCAACACCACTACCAGCACCAATACCAATAATAGGGATTGTTAGCTCTTTGGCCACCTGCTCTGCCAGTTTTGCAGGAATTTTTTCCAATACAATTCCAAAACAACCGGCTTCCTGAAGCAAATGTGCATCTTCAATGAGCTTTTTAGCCTCTTCTTCTTGTTTTGCTCTAACAGTATAGGTTCCAAATTTATGAATAGACTGGGGAGTTAACCCAAGGTGTCCCATCACCGGGATTCCAGCCGAAATAATTCTTTTCACGCTCTCAACCACCTCTGCGCCGCCTTCAAGCTTAACCGAATCGGCTGCGGTTTCCTTCATAATTTTGATAGCTGAAGTTAATGCCTCTTTTGAATTCCCCTGGTAAGTTCCAAATGGTAAATCAACTACAACCAAAGCCCTGTTTACAGCCCTTACCACTGATGCCCCGTGATAGATCATCTGATCAAGAGTAATAGGTAGGGTAGTTTCCCACCCCGCCATAACATTTGATGCAGAATCGCCAACCAAAATAACATCAATACCTGCCTGGTCAACAATTTTGGCCAATGAATAATCATAAGCCGTTAACATGGCAATTTTTTCCTTGTTATGCTTCATTTCACTCAACACATGAGTAGTCACCTTTTTTTGGCGATTCATAGCTACTGACATAATACCTAATATTTTAACATGAATTATCCTTAAATAATTCCTTTGTAAATTAATGCGTTTGAAAGCGCAAAGTTAGTAAATAGTACTATACATTTTTATCACAAAGCTACATTCTTACGTGAGAAATGAATAATAGTTTCAAATATTTTATATTTTTGGTCGTTCATTATCATATGAATCAATTAACACAATTAAATTTTAAAATTATCATGAGAAAATTATTTATTGTTCTGGGTGTTTTATTGGCATTGGGAGTTAATGGATATAGCCAGTCTCTATATCCGGGAGAGCAAACCGCCGGAGTTGGATTGGGGGTACCTTCAGCTATGAATACCACAAAAAAAAATCCTGCCATTTCCGTATCTGGCTTTTATGAATATGGGTTTACAGAAAAGCTTGGCATCGGCCATATCGGCGGTGGAGCTATCGTATCTCTTGCCGGAGGTAATGATTACAGACACTTTTTAATCGGGCCACGCGCCGCTTACCACTTCGATATGACTGATATTACCGGAGATAAAGCTTGGGATGTTGTGGATGTATATGCTGGAATCATGTCAGGGGCAAGATTCAGGCATGAGGAATATTACGATCCATTTCTAGATCGTACTATAGATTATAACGACACAGATTTAATCACTGACATTTTTGCCGGTATCCGCTATTCATTTGCAGATAACATTGGCGTATATGCCGAAGCAGGTTATGGCGTTAGTTATTTAACAGTTGGTTTGAGTTTTAGGTTTTAACAAGTCAACTCATAAGGTATAATACAAAGAGTCGCCTCATATTGGGGCGACTCTTTTTTTTACTAAATGAGAATTTTTCCCAAACAACAATCACCTGAAAATTACAAAAGCAACATTTATTACCTACGGCTCATAGCATATTATTTCATCACTAAAGCCTCTTAAAAACACATCCAACACCCTTCACAATCAACCAATTCTACTTTGTCACGTTTTTGTCAAGCCTGTTTTTTTTGCTATTAATTTTACAATCTGTTAATTCGCGGACTGTTTTAAATAAAAAAAAAACCGGTTATGAGATTCTTTTTTTTAATCATCTTAATATTATGTGCGAATTTTCCATCTATCCTTAACGCTCAAACTATCATTGAGGAATTTAACAAAAAACCCAAGTCATTTTGGGGTATTGGCATTGGCATAAATGACTATGGAATAGGTGTTGGATCTGAAATTCCAATAAGTAAAAGCTCGTGCATAATTGGAAATTTAGGAGTAAGTACATGGGGAGGAAGATTGAATGGTGGTTTTATATTGTACCCAAACGAAATAAGTCGCAAAACGGCATTAAGTATAAGTTATTCTTATGCCTCTGGCATTACAAATTTTAATCCTAGTCTTGATGTAGAAAGTTCTTCGGGTACATCACACAGAGAAGTTGAGCTTCAATTAAATGCAATTAGCACTATTAACCTAACTTATTTATATAACATAAAGGTTTCAAAAAACTCCAAACTTGTATTGTCTGGAGGTTATTCAATTTGCCTTACAAACGAGTTATATAAGAATAATTCTTCATACACCCTAACTGATAAATCTAAAAACTTCATTAAACTTATGGCACCTGGAGGTATTATATTTGGAATTAAGTTTATGTCTGCATTTTAATAAAAACATCCTAGCACCATATGCTCTTTTTATGAATTGCAAATACTATTCTTGCTTCATTAAATATAACAACGCTCTTATGATGGTTATACCTAGTTAGTATCATTATTAATACCTTAAAGGAATTTAGTTTAAAAGAAGAAAATAAGTAATCATTAATATCTCAAAAACTCATTTATCTTTAAACTTCATGTATCCTATCCAATATCTCTAATTAGTTATTCTTCTGATAAAACTTACAATACTCCTGCAAGCCACATTTTTTACACTTAGGATTACGGGCGACACACACGTAACGCCCATGTAAGATCAACCAATGGTGTGCTATAGGTAGTAACTCCTCAGGAAAATATTTAACCAGTTGTTTTTCTGTTTCGAGTGGTGTTTTGGAGTTGGTTGTCAAACCAATCCTTTCCGAAACCCGGAACACATGGGTATCAACAGCCATGGCAGGTTTTTCGTAAACTACGCTGGCAATAACATTGGCTGTTTTCCGTCCTACCCCTGGCAGCTTTTGCAATTCCTTAATATCATCCGGTACCACATTATTAAAATCTGAAATCAACATTTTGGCCATTCCTACCAAATGTTTGCTTTTATTGTTGGGATAGGTACATGAGCTGATATAATCATATACTTCAGCAGGCTCTGCCACTGCCAGTTCTTTTGCCGATGGGTAACGCTGAAACAAATCCGGGGTAATCATATTTACTCTTTTATCGGTGCATTGGGCCGATAATATTACAGCCACCAATAATTCATAAGGGTTTGTATAATCCAACTCTGTTTCAGCAATTGGCATATTTTTCTGAAACCATGTAATAATATTTTCGAAACGTTCTTTTTTAGTCATACTATCAGGTAAGAAATTTTAGATAAAAGACAATCATACTGCAAATAAGTCTAATGTCTCTTATCTCTTATCCAAAGATCTAATTCTTTTTACAAAAACATCAACAAACTCACCGCCATTACCATCATACCAGCCACCAAACCATATATCGACAAGTGGTGTTCTCCATATTCCTGGGCCGCCGGCAATAGCTCATCAATACTAATAAACACCATTATTCCAGCTACACCTGCAAAAACGATCCCAAACATGGCTGGCGATAAAAAAGGCATCAAAATCAAGTACCCAACCAATGCACCCACCGGTTCTGCCAGTCCCGACAAAAAGCTTAACCTAAAAGCCTTTCTTCTGCTCCCTGTAGCATAAAAAACAGGAACCGATACCGCAATCCCCTCAGGAATATTATGAATTGCAATGGCAACCGCAATGGCAATACCCAAACTAGGATCGGTAAGGGCCGCTGTAAAGGTAGCCAAACCTTCCGGGAAGTTATGAATACCAATAGCCAATGCAGTAAAAACACCCATTCGCATCAGGTGCTTGCTTTGTTTTCTCTTGGCTTCTGTCATATCTTCAATATGCTCCATTTCATGAGGGTTTTCGGCCGAAGGGATGAACTTATCAATTAGCGCAATAAGCAACATCCCTGCAAAAAATGATCCTACAGTAATCCACGTACCCAACGCCTCATCATATACTTCCGTCAAACTTTCTTTTGCCTTAAAAAATATCTCAACAAAAGAGACGTAAATCATTACTCCTGCCGAAAAACCTAATGCTAATGAAAGAAACTTTGTGTTTGTCCTCTTGGCAAAAAAGGCCATGGCACTACCGATCCCAGTTGCCAATCCGGCAAACAGGGTTAAGCCAAAGGCCATTAAAATATTAGAAAACTCTATATTAGTTATATCCATAATCGTGTTTGTTTTATTTTGTTAGATGTCTGCAAAATATAAACAAACATCGAATGCTTCAAATTGTTTATTCAATTTTCCTGATTTGTTTAGTTTTTATAACCCAACAACTCTTTAAAACAGTCATATCTTCAATCCAAATCAGAAAAAAACCTCAAAAATGAGGTATTCATGTAATAAATATTTTATTCTTATGGAAATAATTTATTTTTGCGACTGTTACATAATAGTTTAAAACAGCAAAAAAGATGGCCCTTATAAAAAAGCTGACACTTTTTTTATTGTGCAATATATTCGCAGTAATTGCTTTGGCGCAACAAGACACCCTGTACAATACATCTGTACCCCAAAAAGGAGAAGGCCTATATGCTTTTTTAATCAGAAACAAACTTGATCCTCAAAAACACAAACAATCATTTATTGAGTTAAACAAAGAAAAGCTTGGGAAAAACAATGCCTTATTGCTTGGGGTAAAATACAAAATACCTTCTGTAGACGTTTATTTGTACGAACCCTTATACGGCAAGGAAAGGGAGAAATTCAAGCTGGAATCGGAAGATTTAAAAGGGGCTGTTTTTCATCTGGTTAGTGGCCACGGCGGACCAGACCCAGGTGCATTGGGAAAATATGGCGACAAAACGTTGGCAGAAGACGAGTATGCTTATGACATCACCCTACGCCTGGCCAAAAAGCTTCAGGAAAACGGGGCTATAGTCAATATGATTATTCAGGATAAAGATGATGGAATCAGGGGCGAATCTTATCTGCCCATGGACAAGGATGAAGTTTGCAACAATCAGGTCATAGGTTTGGAACAAATAGACCGGTTAAAACAGCGTACCAAATACATCAACCAACTTTTTATTAAAAACAAACCCGCTTATCAGCGCTGTGTTATTATCCATGTTGATTCTCGAAGCAAAGGAAAAGCCATTGATGTTTTCTTTTATCATTCAGCAAAAAGTAAATCAGGAAAAAAAACGGCCCAATCCCTTTTAAATATTTTCGACGAAAAATACAGCAAACACCAACCTTCAAGAGGCTATTCAGGTGTTATTAGTTCTCGTAACCTTTATCTTTTAAGAAAAACTTATCCAACGGCTGTTTTTATTGAATTGGGAAATATCCGTAATTTTCGCGATCAGCAAAGGTTTATAATTGAAAATAACAGACAAGCCCTTGCCAATTGGCTTTACGAAGGATTGCTTAATGATTATAAAGGCTATTAGCTGTTAGCTATTGGCCAAAACTATATAATTAAAAAAACTATTTAACCATGAGAAATTTTAAAACACTAAATAGCTGGAAAGAAGGAATTTCTATTGTAAAACCTACATATAATATAGCAAAACTATTGCCCGAAGAAGAGAAAATAGCAAATAACTAATAAGCCATTATAATAAAATTCAAAACACATGAAACCAACATTACTAGTATTAGCAGCAGGAATGGGAAGCCGTTACGGCGGCCTGAAGCAACTCGATACACTAGGCCCGCACGGCGAATCAATAATTGATTATTCAGTATATGATGCCATTCAGGCGGGATTTGAAAAAGTTGTTTTTGTAATCCGTCAATCATTTGCCGATCAGTTTAAGGAGAGATTCGACCCAAAACTAAAAGGAAGAGTTGAAGTGGAATATGTTTATCAGGAACTGGATAAACTCCCGGAAGGGTTTACCGTGCCCGAAGGCAGAGAAAAACCTTGGGGAACCGGTCACGCCATGCTCATGGCAAAAGATGCCATACAGGGACCATTTGCTATCATTAATGCAGATGACTTTTATGGCAGGGAGGCTTATCAGGCAGTAGTTGATTTTGTAACCGACAGCAAAGATGAGAAAGAATACGCCATGGTTGGATATGCCCTTGACAACACCTTATCAGAACACGGTACGGTATCCAGGGGGGTATGCGAAACCGATACTAACGATAATCTGGTAAACATTATTGAAAGAACAAAAATAGGTTATCTAAACAATAAAGTTGTTTATTGGGAAGACGACAAAACCACTGAACTTACCGGCAAAGAACCTGTATCCATGAATTTCTGGGCTTTTAAAAATTCATTCTTCAATGCCCTGGAGGAGGGCTTCCTGGCTTTCTTAAAAGAAAAAGGCACTGAGTTGAAATCAGAATTCTATTTTAATGCCCTGGTTGATCAAATGATTAAAGGCGACAAAGCAAGCACAAAAGTACTTTCAAGCGATGCCAAATGGTTTGGAGTTACCTATCAGGAAGATAAACCAATTGTACAAAAAAGCCTTCAGGCTCTTATTGACAATGGAGTTTACCCAGAGAATCTTTGGAAATAATTTTTCAATCAGCAATTATCAATTATCATGTTTATCAATTAATTAACAGCTAATAATTATCACTAATAAATTTGGTAATTGATAATTATGCACTGACAACCGTTTAATATGTCCCGACCAGAAAAAATATTAAAGTACTGTCCCAAATGCGGCAGCTCAAAATTTATTTTTGAGGGGGTGCGCTCGTTTCTTTGCGCCGATTGCAACTTCCACTATTTTATCAACGCCTCTGCCGCAGTGGCAGCACTCATTGAAAACGAACAAGGCGAATTACTCCTTACTGTAAGGGCCCTTGCACCAAACAAAGGCATGCTTGATTTACCAGGAGGTTTTGTTGACCCTCTGGAGAAAGTTGAAGATGCTATTGCCAGGGAACTAAAGGAAGAACTCAACCTCGATATTATATCTCTTTCGTACCTGACTTCTTTTCCTAACGAATATATCTTTTCCGGATTTTCTGTTTTCACTACCGATATTGCCTTTGTTTGCAAAGTTAAAGGATGGGATAAAATGCACATTCAGGATGACATTTCTGATATTGTATTTGTTAACAGGGAAAATATCAAATGGGATAACATTGCTTACAACTCTATCAAAAACATTATAAAAACCTATTGGCAAAAAGACAGTAATCAACCTATATAATCAAAATCCGATTATTGACAATTATCAAGGTCTTCTTTCTTCTTTTTACAATCAAACTGTAAAATAATTGTTCTTTTTTTAGCAAATTTGCAATCTGAAAAGCTTTTATACTTAAAAAATAAAATTTTACCGATGAATCCGCAAGCGCAAGAATTAAATGAGGTAATTTCAGCAAAAAATTCTGTTGTATTTGACTTATTAAGCGAAAAAGGAAGAAACATCTTCTTCCCCAAAAAAGGAATTTTAGGACAAACTGCAGAAGCAAAAGGAACAAAAATCAATGCTACCATTGGTGCTGCTATTGAAGACGATGGTACCCCAATGCGTCTTGAATCCATAGCCTCTAAAATCAATATGGATCCATCCCTTTCCTTTCCATACGCACCTAGCTTTGGTCGCCCTGACCTCAGGAGCAAATGGAAAGAAATGATTTATGAAAAAAATCCATCGTTACAAAACACACCAATAAGTTTGCCTATAGTTACCAGCGCACTTACTCATGGAATTAGCATGGCTGGTTATTTATGGATGAATGAAGACGAGGAGGTAATTGTACCTGATTTATTCTGGGGAAACTACAATTTGGCTTTGATCCATGCGTATGGCGTTAAGTTTTCAAAATTCAAATTGTTTAAGAATAACAGATTTAACACCGAGGCGCTAAAAGAATCCTTAATGTCGGAAGGAGAAAAGAAAGTTGTTATTTTAAACTTTCCCAATAACCCTACAGGTTATACTCCTACTGTAGAAGAAATGCAAACCATAGTTGCAACGATAAAAGAGGCAGCTGAAGCAGGAAAAAAAATTGTAGCGATAACTGACGATGCATATTTCGGATTAGTTTTTGAAGAAGGAATTGAACAACAATCCATCTTTTCTTACCTGGCCAACTTGCACCAAAATGTGCTTGCTGTTAAAGTTGATGGTGCCACCAAAGAAGATTACGTTTGGGGATTCCGCGTAGGATTTATAACCTATGGAATCAAAGGCGGAGATGAGGACTTATATCATGCCTTAGAAATGAAAACAGCCGGAGCTGTTCGTGGAAATATTTCCAATTCATCGAACCTCAGCCAGTCATTATTGCTCCATGCTTTTGAATCTCCTGATTACACGGCCCAAAAGCACAGCAAATTTGTAATCATGAAAACCCGGTATGAAGCGATAAAAGAAGTATTGGCAGATACAAAATTTGAAGAATATTTTACTACGTTGCCATATAACTCTGGATATTTTATGTGTATTCAGTTAAAAGAAGGCCTAGATGGAGAAGCAATCAGGGAAATACTGATAAACAAATACAGCATAGGGATAATCAACCTCAATAATATATTAAGGGTTGCCTTCTCTGCCATGTCTGCATCTGATGCAAAACCTCTTTTTGAAGGCATATATAAGGCCTGTAAAGATTATGAAAATCAATAATCAATTAGCAATGATCAGTTAACTATTTTAAATCAAAAATATATAACCGCATCACTTCGATGCGGTTTTTTTATGCTTTTTCTTTTATAAACAGATATTTCCTTTTAGCTTTAGTTCTGATTATGCATTAATAAATATTGCTATGGACACAAAAGATCTTTATTTAAAGGAACGGAAAGAGGTTGCGCGCTTCATGCGTAGACTATATAAAAAAGGTCTGACTACCAGCTTAGGTGGAAATATCAGCAAAAGGGTAGGCGAACACTTTTTAGTTACTCCTACCGGAATTGACAAAGGAACGCTTAAAGCCAAAAATGTTGTTATTTTAGACAAAGAAGGAAACAACCTGACACATTGGCTAAAACCCAGTCTGGAAATAGCCATGCACCTTCAAATATACAAAGACCATCCCACAATCAATGCCATTGTTCATTGCCATACCATCTTTGCCTCCTCTTTTTCTGCCATGGACATCCCCATCAACGCCCACTTAATTGCCGAATCACGCATGATTATTAAAGAACCGGTTGTTGCGCCTTACGGGCTAATGGGCACTCCTGAATTGGCTAAAAATGTAAGCGAAACCTTTGCCGAAAACAAAGTACTGATAATGGAAAACCATGGTGTAACGGCAATCGGATCTGAAATGATCAAAGCCTTTGACAGGATTGAAGTACTGGAAAATGCTGCAAAAATGACCTTTATTACCCATATGATGAACGAAGAAAGGGCCTTATCTGATGATCAGCTTGAGCAGCTAGACAATCTATAAACTTGCCCATATCCTTGCCAACGAAGCCCCTGGCGCATCAATCTTAAGATCTAAAAAATATCCAAATGGAGTTTGATGGACTACATATCCCCCATTCTCTAAACGATCTTGAGCTGCATTAAAAAGCTCTTTAGTGAATTCAAAAGATGCTTTTGACTCGGAAAGATGGGCAAAGGAATGAAGAATTACATTTACAGCATCATTCTTCCTGGCAGTCCATTTTAAATGATTTACCAATTTCTTTTCCCGACTTTTAATATCCTTCTCCTCATCACTTTCCTCTACCTGGATAAAAGCCAGTATAGCATCCTCTATAACCTGCCCTCCTCCTGGTTCGGGAGCATGTTCAACATTCTTCACCTTAGGTTCATATCCAAAACTATTTACATAAAACACCAGCACCTTCATTATTTTTCTTTTTACTGATTGTAAGAATGGCCCAGCACTTTCCTTTCGAATCCCCATTAACTCCACAGCCATCAGGCCAAGAACAATCTATATTATCAGGAGTTAACTACATGCTCATCGCCCACACATCAAACTTTAACCTCAAAGTAAATAAAAAAGGATGAAAGCATGTGCCTCCATCCCTGGTATAACATCTATAATATGCCATTAACCTTAATTGGATATAAAATCCAAGAGCTCAGATAAATTCCTTTTACTATGGCATCATCGTTAAAATCTCAGTTTCCAATTCCATCGTTTTATCAACAATAATCTGCCCTTCTTCCAATACTTTATCAACAAAACCTTTATCGTTAAGATCCTTTGCATTGATACGTACATTAAGCCAGGCTCCCATAACTCCACCACGGGCACTTATAGCCCCAACTCCTGCATCCGACAAAGAATTGGGATTTCCGGTTTCGGCCATTGCCTTCATAACCTGCATCGATTCAAAACAAAGTTTCATGGTGTTGAAAGGAACCATAATGGCATTTTTTGTCGCCTCCTCAATGGCCATGGCACGAATATGCTTTTCCTCTTGGCTACCTTTGGGCAGTTGGAAAGCATCCATAATCATATTAAAGGCCTCAGTATCCTTATCCACCATCTTCAACAATTCATCATGATACTTTTTCCCCTTTTCTGCCCAATCAGAAAACTCTTCAACTCTATCATCCCAGCCTCGTTTATGAGAGGACAAATTTGCGACCATGGTTCCCAAGGCAGAACCAACAGCCCCTAAATAAGCAGCAACAGATCCACCTCCAGGAGCTGGCAACTCACTAGCTGTTTCATAAACAAATTCAGCAAGTGTCAAATCAACCAGTTTCTTCTTTCCTTTTCGACTCTCCTTTTCAAGGATGTATTCGATAATTTTCTTGTCCGGATCAAATGGATACAACTCATCTAATCCAAGCGACTTAACTGCTATTTTTATTATTTCCTTATCTGAAATACCTGTAGAACGATTCTGTTTCCTCAAAAAATATTTCCCTGCATCCAACATGGCCTGCAATGGCACTACACCAACCAACTCCGAACCGGTCACCCTTAATCCGTGAACTGTTGCCCTTTCGCAAGCAACATCAAATGCTTTATGCATACTGGTTACAGAAATATCCGTCAGGTTTAATGAGATCTGTGCGATGCCATACTCTTCAATAAACCACCCGATACCTTTAACCGACTTCAGCAATCCCGGCTCATTCACAGGCTCTCCCTTTTCATCTTTAACAATTTTGCCCGTTAGAGAACCTCCTTCCCGTTTTACCCTTCCTCGCTCACGAATATCAAAAGCAACCGTATTTGCCCTACGGGTACTGGTGGTATTCAGGTTCACATTATAGGCAATTAAAAAATTCCGGGCACCCACTGCCGTAACCCCACTCTTTTGCACGTCTTTTGTCCACTCACCGGGACCATAATCAGGCTTCCACTGCTCCGACACAATCCTATCTGGCAATGCTTCATATTCTCCTTTTCTGCATTCTGCAAGGTTTTTACGCTGTGGTTGTTTTGCTGCTGATTCGTAACAATAGATAGGTATACCCAGCTCCCGCCCAATTCTTTCGGCCAACTTATGAGCATAAACTACTACCTCTTCCATGGTGATATTTGAAACGGGTATCAATGGACATACATCTGTTGCACCAAACCTTGGATGCGCACCTTTATGATGCCTCATATCTATTAATTCCTTAGCTTTTTTTACGGCCTGAAAAGCTGCCTCCAAAACTTCATCAGGAGTTCCTACCATAGTAACAACTGTTCTGTTTGTTGCTTTGCCTGGATCAACATCAATCAAACTTACACCTTCAACTTTTTTTATCTCTTCTGTTATTTGATTAATGACATTCATATTGCGCCCCTCACTAAAATTTGGAACACACTCTATTAGTTGTTGCATTATCAGTTGATTTTAAGGTTTAACCAAATATTATTTCTAAACACAATATATGGCAACCAGTAGATTTTCTCAATGATATGCATCAGTTTAACAACATGACTAAAATCTATTTTCCCGGATATTTACCTGATCACACAGAACAATAAATGTTAAAAAACAATAAAATACATCACCTCAAAAAAAAATATGCAATTAAATATTGACAAGCTGTGAAATGGGTTGTAATTTGTATGTAATAAAAATGCTCTCCTGGTCCCCAATAATAGGAACATTCAAAATGTGTGTGAGGTTTAGGTTAGTTTTTTTTAGAATGTTTCCGTATGCCTGTCTACTCTCAGACAGGCTTTCTTTTTATATCCCTGCCAACATTTATCTGCAAAACCCGATATAATCATGACCTATAAATTAGCAAACTGTTAGAAAACAACTATTTTTGCACAAAAAAACAGAATATTGTGAAGCAGTTTGAGAAATTAGGCATTGACAAAAAGTTTTGTAAAGCCATTAAAGAGCTTAATATAATTGAACCTACTGAAATTCAACAGCAGGTCATACCTATATTAATGCAAAACAATACCGACCTGGTTGGCCAGGCACAAACAGGAACCGGAAAAACTGCTGCATATGGCTTGCCTTTGCTACACAGGATTAACCCGACAAAAAAATACGTACAAGGGCTCATCCTTTGTCCCACACGCGAATTAGGCCAGCAAATTGCTAAACAGCTTTTTAAATTCACTAAATATTCTGATAAGATATTTACGGAAGCTGTATTCGGGGGTGCCCCCATTGAAAGGCAGATTAGTGCTTTAAAAAGACCCACACACATAATTGTTGCAACCCCAGGCCGCCTGATTGAATTGGTTGAAAAAAAAGCAGTTGATTTAAGTTACGTAAAAACCGTAATACTTGATGAAGCAGACGAGATGTTAAGCATGGGATTTAAAAAAGAATTGGATCAAATTCTTAAACAGCTTGATAACATTGATAACAAATGGCTTTTTTCAGCAACCATGCCTGACGGTATTAAAAAGATTGTAAACAAACACCTTTCTAAAAGAGCCGTAAAAATTGAAGTCAGCAAAAAAAGCATCGTAAACAAAAACATTGATCATCAGTTTTTAATTTGTGATGAAAGTGAAAAACTCCATATCCTCCTGCAACTGTTAAATTCAGAAAAAGGAAACAGGGGCATTGTTTTTTGTAAGACCAAAGTTGCCGCAACTACACTAGCCAAACAACTAAACGCAAAAAACATCACTACTGATGCCATACAAGGCGACCTAAAGCAGATAGAGAGAGACAAGATCATGCGCTCTTTCAGAAAAGGCAATATGCAAATTCTTGTGGCTACTGATTTAGCTGCCAGAGGTATCAACATTGACAATTTAAGTTTTGTAGTACACTACCAACTTCCTGACAAAGACGAATACTACACCCACAGGAGTGGAAGGACTGCAAGAGCCGGAAACAAAGGCTATTCGCTTTGCCTGATTACTTCAAAAGAGATAAAACAAATCCGTCATTTCGAAAAGGCCTTAAAAATTAGTTTTAAGCAATTAAGAAGAGCCAAATAATGAAAATTAAACTGGCTGAAAAACTATACCATGGTAAAGAAGGCTATAATTGTGCACAAGCCATTTTAAAAGCCTTCCAGCCTGAATACAGCATTAGCGAACACATTATAACCAAAGCCTCCGAAAATGGAACAGGAAAGGCAGAAAACGGAATATGTGGAGCACTATATGCAGCTCACTATCTATTAAAGGAACCTACAAACATAAATAAAATCAATCAGGATTTTATTGTTAAGGGCGGTAGTATAAGATGTAAGGAGATAAGAAGAAACCGAAAACTAAGCTGCAAGGAATGTGTTAAATTAGCTGCCGAAAATTTACAAAGATTTAGGTGTAAGTAAATACCATTTCGCAGTTAGGATAAAAAACTGTCCTAAAAAAATCTATCCTTCATACAAAAGTACAGTATACACTTTTAAACAATAAACTTTTCATACTCAAAGTCCGGATTGGTTTTAAAATAAAAAAGGGTTGGCATCCGCCAACCCTCCTTAATATATCTAGCTATAAATACTAGCAGTTGAATAATAACTCGCGATATTTTGGTAGTGGCCAGATTTCATCGTCAACGATCAACTCTAATTTGTCGATATGGTAACGAATTTGATCTAGGAATGGACGAACTTTTTGATCATAAGCATGTGCTTTCTCCAATCCTTCTTCCATTACATTACACTCTTTACGAGCCTCAATCATTTCTTTTCTCATCTTCTTAATAGCAGAAGTATGATTAGAAATATCTTTGATTAGTTCCAAACGAGCTCCAGCTAATGTTTCAAACTCATCAGCTCCAAACAAGTCTTTTAATCCTTGTACGTTCTGGATTAATTTTGTTTGATAAGTAACCGCTGTTGGAACAATGTGGTTGATAGCTAAATCAGCAAGTACACGAGACTCAATCTGAATCTTATAAACAAACTTCTCTAACTCAACCTCAACACGAGCCTCAAGCTCTTTTTCACTCATAATACCACCTTCAACCAAAGTTTTCTTAGCAGAAGGCTCTAGATACTTGCTTAAAGATTCCGGTACACTTGTGATATTTGTTAAACCTCTTTTGGCAGCTTCATCTTTCCACTCATCTGAGTAACCGTCACCATTGAAACGGATTGGCTCACACTCAATGATCATTTTCTTAAGAATTTGGAAGATAGCTTCGTCTTTCTTAACTCCTTTTTCGATTAATGCATCAACATTAACTTTAAATTCTCTTAACTCAGCAGCTACAGCAGCACTTAATACAGTTGTTGAAGCCGCAGCATTTGCTGAAGAACCAACAGCTCTGAACTCAAAACGGTTTCCTGTAAATGCAAATGGAGAAGTACGGTTACGGTCAGTATTATCAAGAATGATTTCAGGAATACGACCAATACCTAATTTAAGAGCTGTTTTTTCATCCGGAGTCATTTTGTGATCAGGTACCTCAGCAACAATCTTATCTAACATAGCAGAAACTTCTGTTCCAAGGAATGCAGATATAATTGCAGGAGGCGCTTCGTTAGCACCTAAACGGTGGCTATTCGATGCTGTTAAAATAGATGCACGTAATAAATCCTGGTTTTTGTATACAGCCATTAATGTATTAACCACAAAAGTTAAGAACTGTAAGTTTGTTTTAGGATTTTTTCCCGGTGCATAAAGAACAACACCTGTATCAGTTCCTAAAGACCAGTTATTGTGTTTACCTGAACCGTTGATTCCGGCAAATGGTTTTTCATGGAATAATACACGGAACTTATGACGACGAGAAACGCGCTTCATTAAGTCCATGATAATTTGGTTGTGGTCATTACCTAGGTTAGCCTCTTCATAAATTGGAGCTACCTCAAACTGAGAAGGAGCTACCTCATTGTGACGAGTTTTAATAGGCATACCTAATTTATGAGCTTCTACTTCAAGATCAATCATAAATTTAGCAACACGCTCTGGAATAGAACCAAAGTAATGGTCATCTAATTGTTGATCTTTTGAAGAAGAGTGTCCCATTAATGTACGACCAGTCAATGCCAAGTCAGGACGTGCTTGATAAAGCGCTTCATCAATAAGGAAGTACTCTTGCTCCCAACCCATGTTGGTATGTACTTTTTGCACATTCTTATCAAAATACTGACAAACAGCAGTAGCAGCTTCATCTACAGATGAAAGAGCTTTCAATAAAGGAGTTTTATAATCTAATGCTTCTCCAGTGTATGAAATAAATACAGTAGGAATACATAATGTAGTACCTACAATAAATGCCGGAGAAGAAGTATCCCAAGCTGTATATCCACGAGCCTCAAAAGTCTGACGGATACCTCCTGATGGGAAAGACGATGCATCAGGCTCTTGCTGAGCTAATAATTTACCTGAAAAGTTTTCAATGATACTACCATCATCTCCATAATCAATAAATCCATCATGCTTTTCAGCAGTACCATCAGTCAATGGTTGAAACCAGTGAGTGTAGTGAGTTGCACCTTTCTCAATAGCCCATGCTTTCATTCCTGAAGCAATACCATCTGCTTGCTTACGATCAATTGTTCCACCTTTTGCATTTGCAGCCTGAACTGCAGCGAAAGCATCTCTTGAAAGATACTTTCTCATGGCGTCGTTGTTAAAAACTAATTCGCCATAATAATCAGTTACCTTGTTCGAAGGTAATTTCACATCTTTTGGTGCTCTTGAAAGCAACTCATTTAATGCTTGAAATCTTAATGTTGCCATAATGAATTAATAATTTAATGTATTTTTTCGAGTTAGCGAAGCAAAAATAAATAATTTCAATTTAAAACCTTATTTTTTTATGACTTTTTTCATATTAATTAACTTTTCAACACTCCAACCCCACAATTATACACCTCAAAGTTTTTTTTTACATAATTCAGTCATTAAATTTTAACATTTTTATCGTACCAACACAATTTTAATCATAACCCCACTTTCAATATGAAACACAATTCGACGATTATACTTACAAATCAAAAGCACATCCTTTTTTCCCCACATTGTATTTTTCCATATTTTTATAGAGAATACACAATTTACGACTTTTTTAAGAGTCCTGGGTAATTTTTTCTTTAACAAAACAACAATTCTCGCATAAAAATTAAAAATGCCGGCTTATAAACACAATAAACCGACATTACAATATGTAAGCAAAATTGTTTTATTTCATTAATTCCGCATAATATTTATAAAAGTGAGGAATGGCTTCAATTCCGGTATAAAACTGTTCCAATGGATAATTTTCATTGGGCGAATGGATTGCATCTGATTCTAAACCAAAACCCATCAATACTGATTTAACGCCTAAAATTTCTTCAAATGTTGATATTATTGGTATTGAGCCTCCACTCCTTACCGGAACAGGCTTCCGGTTAAATACATATTCATAAGCTTTTTCTGCTGCCCGGTAAGCAGGCAAGTCAATCGGACAAACATACCCCTGACCACCATGAAGGATTGTCACTTCCACTTTAACGCACGCAGGAGCGATTGATTCAAAATGGGATTTAAACAATTCCGCAATCTTATGGTGATCCTGATTAGGCACCAAACGGGAGGATATTTTAGCATAAGCTTTTGAAGGGAGAACAGTCTTGGCTCCTTCTCCGGTATAACCACCCCATATTCCACACACATCAAATGATGGACGAATCCCGGTCCTTTCATTTGTCGTATACCCTTCTTCTCCTGCCAACTCTTTTACTCCAAGAGCTTCCTTATAATTACCTTCATCAAATGGGGCCTGGGCCATTTTTTTGCGTTCCATCTCCGAAACCTCAATAACATCGTCGTAAAAACCAGGAATCGTAACCTTACCTTTTTCATCTGTCATTTGAGCAATCATCTTTGCCAAAACATTGATCGGATTAGCTACAGCCCCACCAAACAGCCCTGAATGCAAATCCCTATTGGGGCCAGTTACCTCAACCTGCCAGTAAGCCAATCCCCTTAGTCCGGTTGTAATGGAAGGGATACCCGGAGCTATCATAGAAGTATCTGAAACAAGAATGATATCACTTTTTAACAGTTCTTTATTTTCTTCACAAAATTTAGGCAAGTGCACAGATCCTACTTCCTCTTCACCTTCGATTAAAAACTTAACATTACATGGCAGCTGATTGCTTTTAACCATAAACTCAAAAGCTTTGGCATGCATAAACCCCTGCCCTTTATCATCATCAGCTCCCCTTGCAAATATTTTTCCATCCCTTACCTCAGGTTCAAACGGATCTGTATCCCACAAATCTATTGGATCAACCGGCATCACATCCATATGGGCATACACCAGAACCGTTGGTAACGATGTATCAATAATCTTTTCGCCATATGTAATGGGATTACCCTCTGTTTCGTATACCTCAGCCTTATCAGCCCCGGCATCCAACAATATCTTTTTCCACATCTCAGCAGCCCTGTACATATCAGGTTTATGCGATTCTATACTACTGATTGATGGGATCCGCAATAAATCAAAAAGTTCACTCAAAAAGCGCGTTTTATTCTCACTTATATAATTTTTTAATCCTTCCATATTTCAATTTTTAAATAAAAACACTGCAATATACGAAAGGTTCACAGTTCAAAAAATGAAGAAAATCAGATCATACATACCTAACAAAGCAATTCATCCTGCTTATGTTATAAAAAAAGGATGTTGCTAGCAGAATAAATATCCTACCAACAACATCCTTTAATAAAACAAATAAAATAATCTGCAAAAGGTTTCTATATCACACCTTGCTCCTTCAATATTTTCTCTGATTCTTCCATCTCATTATAAAAGGCTTCCCCATACTTCCTGACTATCGGTTCTTTTAAAAACCGATACACCGGAACTCCTTTTTCTTCGCCCAAAATTCTGGCATCATCACATATAGGCCATACATCATAATTCAATGCTTCGCCCTGGGTTAATCTCTTTGTCCTGATGGGGTATAATTGACAGGATATAGGCTTCCGAAATTCCACAAGACCCTGCTTCCAGGCCATTTCGATGGCACAATGAATAGTTCCCTTGGTATCAAAGTAGGTATACACACACTCTTTACCATGGACTATTGGAGTTACCAACTCATCCTCAAAATCAACAACCGAAGTGCCTTCCTTTTCAATAACCTCAATACAATCATCTGATAACAGATGTTTTATTTTGGGATAAATATCCTCTAACACCTCAGCCTCACCATCTTCCAACGGAGCCCCCGAATCTCCTTCAACACAACATATCCCTCTGCACTTAGCAATGTTACATATAAATTTTTGTGTAAACAGCTCCAGGCTTATAATCTTATCATCAATTTGAATCATCTTACTACTTATAGATTTACCTATAAACAAAAAAGCAGCAACCCAGAACAGATCGCTGCCTCAATATATAATTGAAATATTATTATTTCACATCAATCAAACATGCTCCGGTCATATCTGCCGGCTGCTCAACACCCATTAACTTTAGTAGAGAAGGAGCCACATCAGCCAAAACACCATCCTTAACTTCTCCCTGACGCTCTGTTACCCAAACAAAAGGAACCGGGTTCAATGAATGGGCAGTATTTGGAGAACCATCAGCATTCACAGCATTGTCAGCATTACCGTGGTCGGCAATAATAATAGCTTCATAACCGTTTGCTTTAGCAGCCTCGATTACTCCTTCCACACAATCATCAACAGCCTTCACAGCCTTTTCAATTGCTCCATAAACCCCTGTATGACCAACCATATCACCATTTGCAAAGTTCAAACAAATAAAGTCATACTTTTTAGAATCCAATTCAGCCACAACTTTATCCTTCACTTCATAAGCGCTCATTTCCGGCTGCAAGTCGTATGTCGCCACCTTAGGTGAGTTCACCAAAATCCTGTCTTCTCCCTCAAAAACCTCTTCTCTACCACCAGAAAAGAAGAATGTAACGTGAGCATATTTTTCCGTTTCCGCAATCCTCAATTGCTTTAAACCTGCTTTTGAAACAACTTCTCCAATTGTATTTTGAACATTTTCTTTATCAAAAAGAATATGCATCCCTTCAAATTTTGCATCATAAGGAGTCATAGTACAATAATACAATGGAATGGTCTTCATTCCTACTTCAGGCATATCCTGCTGCGTCAACACCATAGTCAATTCCTTAGCCCTGTCATTTCTAAAATTGAAGAACACTATCACATCACCTTCCTCAATTTTACCAACAGGATTTCCATCTGCATCAACATGAACAATAGGCTTAATAAACTCATCGGTAACATCTGAATCGTAAGAAGCCTGGATAGCACTTAGGATATCTGTTGTTGTAGCTTCACCTTGGCCCGCAACCATAGCATCATATGCAACCTTAACTCGTTCCCATCTTTTGTCTCTATCCATAGCATAATAACGGCCGGTAACTGTAGCTACTTTCCCAACAGTTTTGTCCATATGAGCCAACAAATCACCCATAAACCCTTTACCACTTTTAGGATCGGTATCACGGCCATCCATAAAGGCATGTACAAAAACATCATTCAATCCATAATCTTGAGCCACGCTGATTAAAGTATGGATATGTTCTTGCGAACTATGCACACCCCCTTGCGACATCAATCCAAGCAAGTGAACTTTCTTATTATTTTCCTTAGCGTAATTGTATGCTTTTTCAAGCTCTACATTTTTTGCTATCGAACCATCTGCACAAGCCCTGTTGATCTTAACAAGATCTTGATAAACAACCCTACCTGCTCCAATATTCAGGTGACCAACTTCAGAGTTACCCATCTGTCCATCCGGCAAACCCACATACTCTCCAGATGCATTTAACTTTGAATTAGGATACTTATTTACCAAGCTATCCCAATATGGGGTATCTACAGTTGATATCACATCAGACTTAGATTTGTCTCCAAATCCCCATCCATCCAAAATAACAAGAATCGTTTTCTTATCCATGGCAATTATATTTTTGTATTTATTTTTCTCTTCTGTTTCAATTTGACGCGCAAAAATATCTAATTATATACTAAAAACAAAGTTTAAATCATTTACTTAGTTAATTTTAACTTTATAATGACTTTACCATTATCACTTTATTGACCTTATCAAAAAGACAAAAATCATCTCTGTTCAAAAAAATAGCCGATGGACCAGGGCGAGCCAAAACCAGTCAACAAACACCCCCTCCTTGAACATCCCAAACACACCCATACAATACCTCTATCTTTAAAAATATCAAACTATTAACATTTTTCAATAGCTTAATGTTTGGCCAAACAAACAACTAAAACTATTTTTGCCGGCTGAATTTTTAAATTATAAAAAATGAAAAATGGAAACCCTGCAGTAGTTGGTTTGGCCGGCTTTGGTTTAACAACGTTGCTTTTACAATTTCACAACCTGGGACTAATGGGGCATGGGCCAGTATTAGCCATGGGAATTATTTTTGGAGGACTGGCTCAGATGATTGCCGGATTTCAGGAACAGAAAATGGGGAACAATTTCGGATATAGTGCCTTTGTAGCCTATGGTTCGTTCTGGATTGGACTAGGTATCATCTGGCTACTCAACCACTTCAACATTTACAAATCATCGCACAGCGATGTTGGTTTCTTCCTGATTGCCTGGACTCTTTATACAGCAATTCTTTTTATTGCCTCATTAAGAGTGCACAAAGCCATGGCCTTTACATTTGCCACATTATTAATAGGCTTTATTTTATTGGATCTTGCCCACTTTGGAATGCCAGCTTTAACCAAAGCTGCTGCATGGGACTTAATCATATGCGCAGGCGGGGCCTGGTACATGATGGCTGCCATTATCATCAACGATCTGGCAGGAAAAACGGTATTACCAGTTGGGAAAAAGATAATTGAATAAACCCAACTAACCATACTTCATGGAAAACACACAGAAAGTAGCAGTAATTTTGCTGCTACTTTTTCAACTCCTTACCCACCGATATCCGCACAGCTTCATAATAATTCAAATTCGTCCCCAATTCCGGATCACAAATAATCACAATCCAGATTAAACAAAAAAAAAGCCTGAAAGATAAAAATCAATCAGGCTTTTGTGGTACCACCTGGGATCGAACCAGGGACACATGGATTTTCAGTCCATTGCTCTACCTACTGAGCTATGGTACCGTACCAAAACTATACAGTTTTATATTTTGAAATGTGGTGCCACCTGGAATCGAACCAGGGACACATGGATTTTCAGTCCATTGCTCTACCAACTGAGCTATGGCACCAGCATTTTTTCAGTCTTTACTTAATCATCGTCTCGTTTAACAACGATGCCTTTTCTTTAAGGCGGTGCAAATATACACAAAGATTTTTTACCACAAAATCATTTTTAAAATTTCTGCACTATTTTTTTCATCAACAGCATTGAAATACGCTGTTCTTTAGTACTTTTGCACTCCAATAAAAATTTTATGGAATTTTATACATACACACTGGATAACGGGATAAGAGTTATTCACAAACCGGAAATGTCGGAAGTAGGATACTGTGGTATCATTATCAATGCAGGGTCGAGAGACGAGAAGGAGGACGAACATGGCATGGCCCATTTCATAGAACATGTTGTATTTAAAGGAACAAAAAAAAGAAAGGCATTTCACGTTTTAAGCCGACTGGAAGATGTGGGTGGCGAATTAAATGCATACACAACAAAAGAAGAAACGTGCATATATGCTTCTTTCCTGAAGGAAGACTATGAAAGGTCGATGGAGCTGATTGCAGACATTACCTTTCATTCAATATTTCCAGACAAGGAACTTGAAAAAGAAAAGGAAGTAATCATCGATGAAATAAATTCTTACAAGGACTCTCCTGCCGAACTAATTTTTGATGATTTCGAAGAACTGTTATATCCAGATCATCCCATTGGCAGAAACATATTGGGAACCCCCGAGAGGTTGAAAACTTTTACAAGGGATGACATAAACAGATTTATACAAAACAATTACCATACCGACCAGATTGTTTTTTGCTCTGTAGGCAGCCAGGATTTCAAAAAGATCATAAAACTGGCTGAAAAATATTTTGGTGACATCGCGGAAAACAAAAGAATAATAAAAAGAGAAAGCATCACGCCGGTATCTCCCAAAACTATTCAAGTAAAAAAAGACACCTACCAAAGCCACATCATATTAGGATGTACTGCCTATGACTATAATCATCCTAAAAGATTAGGACTCCATTTACTCAACAACCTGTTGGGAGGCCCTGGAATGAACAGTCGTTTAAACATGTCGCTGAGGGAAAAAAGAGGCATTGCATACAATATTGAATCCTCATACACCCCGATGTATGGAACCGGGATTTTTTCAATTTACCTGGGCACTGACCAAAAGAACATTGACAAAAGCATAAAAATCGTATTCAAAGAACTGGAGAAGCTTTGTTCCCAAAAACTTGGGCACATGCAATTGCACAAAGCCAAAAGACAGTTAAAAGGCCAGATTGCCATTTCTTCAGAAAACAAGGAAAACCTCATGCTCAACATTGGTAAAAGTTACCTTTTATACAACAAAGTTGATTCATTAGCCTATGTATACGACAAAATAGACAAGCTATCAGCATCCAATCTGCTTGAAATAGCAAACGAAACGTTTACTCCAAACCAATTATCACAACTAATCTATTTATAAAAGAAAAAATGGCTATAAACTACCACTCTAACGAACTGGAACAATATATTCTCGACCACATAGATCCAGAGGAAGAAATACTATATGAACTGAACAGGAAAACCCACTTACATATATTGCGCCCAAGAATGCTATCGGGACATTTACAAGGAAAAATCCTTCGCATGATATGTACCATGATAAAACCTGTTCAAGTCCTTGAAATTGGGACGTACACTGGATATTCAAGTATTTGCATGGCGCAAACACTCCCCGATAATGGATTTATTGATACGATAGAAATTGACGACGAAATAGTTCCTTTTACCCAGTCTTTTTTTGATAAATCAGGCTATTCGCATAAAATAAAGATTCATGTGGGCGATGCAATGGATATTATCCCAACACTAAACAAAAAGTACGACCTGATTTTTATGGATGGCGACAAGAGGCAATATCCCCAATATTACAAACAAGTATATGACTTGCTCAAACCAGGTGGATATATCCTTGCTGACAATATATTGTGGGACGGGAAAATTATTGAGCCTGTAGATATCAACGACACCTATACACAGGGTATATTAGAGTTCAACCAAATGGTAAGAGAGGACAACCGGGTAGAAAAAGTAATATTCCCATTTAGGGATGGCATCTTTATTATCCGAAAAAAATAGCTATATCGAACTTTTTTACTCTCCCCCTGTTCTCTATCTTAAATTATACAGTTATGAATAGCATTGGAATATTTTATGGATCTTCGGTTGGCAACACCCGTTTTGTTGCTGAAAAAATTGGCGATATTATTAAAACTGCCAGATTATATCCCGTAGAGAATGCAAAAATGCAGGATCTAGAAAACACAGACACAATTATTCTGGGAACATCAACATGGGGCTTTGGCAATATGCAAGATGATTTTGAAAATTTTGTACAAATACTCCTGAACGCCGATTTGAAAGGTAAAAAAGTAGCTTTATTTGGGCTTGGCGACCAATACACTTATCCCGATACTTTTTGCAATGGAATGGGTAATCTATACCAGTTAATTAAAAACAAGGGATGTGATTTTATTGGAAAGTGGCCATCTGATTCATATGATTTTTCAGAATCAACGGCCATTGAGGGAAATTATTTTGTAGGCCTTGCACTTGATGAAGATAACGAACCTGACCTAACCAATCACAGATTAACCCAATGGATTGAGTCTCTAAACATACATTAAACCTTAATCCTATCCATGTCTTTTTTGTCAAACAGGGTAGGATAATCTTCTAAAAAATGATCCATTACTGTACGCAAAAGTGTTTCTCGCATAAACTTTGACTTGTTCTTGATTTTATTCTTTCTGCAATACGAGTCGATCGCTTCCTTTTCTTTATCATTTAATAAAAATGCTGTTCTATGGTTTCTTTTTAAAGCCCCTTGCCTGGAAACACTTTGCGAATCTGACTTGCTTTTACCTTTTTGCTTCTTAGCCATTCTAAATTAATAATGTACGTGGCAAAATTAGTAATTTTAAGAAGAAAACAGCTTAACTGAAACACAAATGCGCCTGAATCAAACGCTTTTTTCACCCTGCATGCCTATTCTACACTCTTAACATGCTTTAACTTTAATTGAATAATTTTAGTTGATATTTCGCCTACATTTGTAATGTAGATTTTTTTTCATAGATTTAGATTTAACAAGACTGATTTTAAGGGTTAAGGATAGACAAAGGTCTATCCTTTTTTTATGCCCATACTTTCCTAATAGACTTGACGATCTGAAATTTTCTTGCTATATTTTGAATAAAATAACCTAAAGCACAAAGCAATGGAAAATGTATTTTTAAAATATATGCGAGAACGGGTTGGAAAGATGGATAATGTTTCTGCCCCTCAGGCTGAAGGCCCCGTAATTACAATATCTAGAGAATACGGTTGTCCGGGTAAACGCATTGGCAAATTTCTTTCAGAAGTATTAACAGACAAGCTAAAGCGATTAGAAAAAAAGGGAGAATGGCGATGGCTCAGCAAAGAAATCATTGACGAATCGGCCAGGGAACTAAAATTATCTCCCCAATTAATTAAAGATCTGTCGGAATATAAAAAGAAAAGCTTTTTTGAAAATCTGGCTCTGTTTTTTTCAGACACCTATTATCCCAGTGATGCCAAAATAAATAATACAATTGCCAATTTTATATATAATGCCGCCTCACAAGGAAACGTGGTTATAGTTGGTAGAGCTGCAGAAGCTATTACTAAAAATTTCAAAAAATCGTTCCATATAAAACTAATGGCCCCACTTGAATGGAGAGCTGAAATTATAAGCAACACGTATGGCAAAACTATATCTGAGGCCAAAAGAGAATGCCAGGAAATGGATAGAAGAAGAGCCATGTTCAGACATTACTTTGAAAAAGATGTTCCTGATGTAAACTTTTATGATGCTTGTTTTAACTGCAAAGAGATGACTGATGATGAGATTGTAGAGTTGATTGTAATAATTGCTGAAACAAGAGGATTTATATAAGACTAAGAAAAATACCAAATAAAAAATCCAACCCGTTCAAGGTTGGATTTTTATTTATAAAAATTCATTAAATCAATTGCCGGACCATAATAACCCACTCCAAACAAATTAAGGTGATTTAATACATGATATAACTTATAAACATTCTCCCGGTATTCGAAACCATCTTTTAAAGGGAATATCTCATTGTATGAACGATAAAAATCAGCACTAAAACCTCCAAATAACTTCGTCATTGCCAGGTCTGCCTCCCTATGTCCATAATATACGGCAGGATCGATTAAAACGGCATTTCCTAAACTATCCACAACATAATTCCCACCCCAAAGATCTCCATGCAACAAAGCAGGCTCTTCTTCACTACCATTTAGTATTTGCATAATGCGTTTTTCCAACCTGTCAAATGCCTTTTTAAAACCATCTGTAACATAGCCATTTTTTTCGGCAAGTTTATACTGAAACAATAATCTCTCATTAAAATAAAAGTCGCACCAATCCTTTGAAATTTTGTTAGGCTGCTTGTTTTTCCCAATGAAATTATCTTCATAAAAACCAAAGTTCTTTTGAGTAAAGCGGTGCATATTGGCAAACTGTTTCCCAAAACCATCAAAGAAATCCTTACTCTCATTACCCTGTTCAATATACTCCAACAGAAGGTAATCTTGAGCTACAGAAATAACTTTAGGAACTTTGATAGTCTTGGCTCTAGCTAACTCCAACAAACCATTGGCTTCGCATTGAAACATCCCATTAGAAAAACCTTGTTTAAGAAAGAACCTGTTGCCGTTAGATGTTGAGATATACTTTGAGTTTGCAATGCACCCTCCTCCAACGCCTTGATCAGAGACAATATCTTCACCAAGAAACTCCTCAATTCGATTTAATACACTATTCATCCTCAAGCCTCTGTATTAATCCTTCGCAAGCATCCTCCAATAGGTCTAGCACCAACTCAAAGCCGGATGCACCACCATAATAGGGATCAGGAACTGAATCGTGCACATAATTTGTACAGTAATCGGTCATTTTGCTTAGCTTTGATAACTCTGATTCATTTTTAGCGATGTGGCTTAAGTCTCTCATATTTTGGTCGTCCATACCAATGATATAATCAAACCATTCAAAATCAACACTTGCATTAACTGGTCGGCTTATACTTGTCAGATGATAATTTCTCCTGTTGGCATGTTGACGCATTCTATTGTCAGCGGGTTCTCCTTCATGAAATCCGGTTATTCCGGCAGAATCAACATAATACTTTTTTTCTAATCCAAATTCCTTCAGCTTCGCTTTCATCACCGCCTCAGCACTTGGAGACCGACAAATATTTCCTAAACAAACAAAAAGTATATTCTTTTTACTCATAACAATAATTTAAAAGTAAAATTAAGAAATACAACCTACAAAACAATACTGCTATAAGAAACAGCCGTTTATATGCCAGTTCTATTAGCCTCTTCCCAGAAACAGCTCAGGGAAAGCTATAAGAACACTTAGGACTGGTTTCGGCCCATATTCGGATACCATAACCGAACCCTATCCGAACACAACCCGAACA
>NZ_JAPDPI010000004.1 GCF_026013615.1 Plebeiibacterium marinum | reverse complement strand
CTATCAGCTATCAGCTATCAGCTATCAGCTATCAGCTATCAGCTATCAGCTATCAGCTATCAGCTATCAGCTATCAGCTATCAGCTATCAGCTATTCATAATCTAAAGTGCAGCATCCTAATAACTATTATTATGAAAATGTTTTTTAGTTCAAATATTAAGTTTTTGCGTAAACGTCGCAGGCGCACTCAGGATGATGTAGCCTCGGCGTTAGGAATGAAGCGGTCTACGTTGAGTGGTTATGAAAATGGGGTAGCACAGCCTGGAGTTTCTGTTTTGGTCGCTTTTTCAGGATATTTTAATGTGGCCATTGATACCTTAATAAAGGTAGATTTGATGTCGCTGCGCGAAAGTCAGTTATCGCAATTAGAAAATGGGTTTGATGTGTTTTTGAAAGGAAGTGGTTTGCGGGTGTTGGTTTCTACGGTTGATTCTGCCAATAATGAAAATATAGAACTGGTTCCGGAAAAAGCCAAAGCAGGTTATGCTACCGGTTTTTCGGATCCGGAATATGTAAAAGAATTGCCGGTTTTTCAATTGCCGTTTTTGTCCCGCGAAAAAAAATACCGCACTTTCCAGATATCCGGAGATTCAATGTTGCCTGTTCCCAGTGGTTCGTGGGTAACGGGAGAGTTCTTGCAGGATTGGAGAACTATCAAAACAGGAATCCCATGTATTATTGTTACCCGCGATGAAGGGGTGGTTTTTAAAATTGTAGAAAATAAACTGGAAGAAGATAAAAACCTGGTGTTGCATTCGTTAAATCCATTATATAAACCATATCAAATATCTGCCGAAGCGGTACAGGAGGTATGGGTGTTTGTACATTATATCAGTAATGTAATGCCTGATTCACAAGAGGAACCCAAAGCTTTAGAGCAAACAGTAGCAGGCCTGCAGCAGGAAATATTGTTAATAAAAGAACGTATGGGCTGGAGGGAGTAGTAAATATATTCCTTTTTATATTTTGATATGAGTTTTAACTTTATCCTCTAAATCTTAAAATTCGTGTTTTTTATGGCAGAATATTAGGATATTACAAGAAGTTAATAATCTTGATACTTGATTCTTCTGTTTTATCCAGATAAAGGAGTTGGGGGATGCGGGGTGGGATAAAATAGGGTTTTCTTGCAGGCACTACTTATTATGATTTGTTATATTTGGCAAAAAAGGCAAAGTATACTATGAATATAGAGAAGCAGCAATTAATAATGAAGATGTTTACCCAATGGTCGGGCGAAAAAGTTGAGTCGATGACTATGCTGCCGCCATCGGGGTCTTACAGAGAATATGTCCGTATTGAAGGAGGCGGGAAGAGTGCCTTGGGTGTTTACAATGCAGATGAGAAAGAGAATAAGGCATTTGTGGAATTCACAAAGCACTTTCTTTCAAAAGGTTTGAATGTACCTAATATTTATGATGAAAACTTAGGAGAAGATGTATATCTGATTGAAGATTTGGGCAATGTAACCTTGTTTGATTTTTTGCAGGAAAACCGGACGGCAGAGAGTTTGTCGCCAGCTTTGGTTGAACTGTACCAAAAAACAATAAAGGAGTTGGTTTGTTTTCAGCTAAAAGGGAGTGAAGGTTTAGGTTTTGATTTGTGCTATCCCCGAAAAGCTTTCGACAGGCAGTCGATGTTATGGGATTTGCATTATTTTAAATACTATTTTTTAAAATTGGCCCAGGTTCCGTTTGATGAGCAGGCTTTAGAGGATGATTTTAGTAAACTGATAGACTTTCTGTTAGAAGCAGAACATCATTACTTCTTGTATCGCGATTTCCAATCCAGGAATGTAATGATTAAGCAAGGGGAGCCTTGGTTTATTGATTATCAGGGAGGAAGAAAAGGGGCACTGCAGTATGATTTGGCCTCGTTGTTATATGATGGAAAGGCTGATATTCCGCCTGTTGTTCGGGAAGAGCTTTATCGGTATTACATTGAAGAGCTTAAAAAATATAAAGAAGTGGATGAGGATACTTTTCAGCATCATTTTTCAGGTTATGTCTATATTCGTATTATGCAGGCAATGGGTGCCTACGGGTTTAGAGGTTTTTATGAAAAGAAAGAACATTTTTTAAAAAGTATCCCTTTTGCCCTTCAAAATATATCATATCTGTTAAGAAGTCATCCGCTCCCGTTGGATATTCCAGAACTTAACAAGGTGTTGAATGCCTTAACCCAAAATGAAAAGCTCAAAAAAATAAATGCGCTTACGGTTACAGTTAACAGTTTTTCTTATAAAAGAGGTATCCCGTATGATATGAGTGGCAATGGTGGTGGTTTTGTATTTGATTGCAGGGCAATTCATAATCCAGGCAGGTATGCCGAGTATAAGCATATAACGGGAAAAGATAAGCCGGTGATAGAATTTTTGGAAAAAGAACCGGAAATGAAGCAGTTCCTGGATACGGTTTTTCCTTTGGTTTCGCAATCGGTAGAAAAATATATTGAGCGAAATTTTAAACATTTAATGGTAAATTTTGGTTGTACAGGTGGGCAGCACCGCTCTGTATACAGTGCTGAACGACTGGCAGAGTATATTCGCACTAAATACCCGGTGTCGGTGAAGTTGCGACATATTGAGCAGGAAATAAAAAAAGGATAGCAGACATGGGACAAAAGAAGTGTAAAAAGGCAAAGAAAGAAGATTTTGATTCCAATATCCAAGAGGATAAAAAATATAAATGCAAAAAATGCAACCTCACTTCAAATAAGGAAAAGAAGTTGTGTAAACCGGAAAAACAATAATTGCCAAATGAATGCACTAATATTTGCAGCTGGTTTAGGAACGCGTTTAGGTCAATTAACTCAAAATAAGCCCAAAGCATTGGTTGAGGTAAATGGAAAACCAATGCTGTTGCACGCTATTGAAAAGCTGAGGAGTGTTGGAGTGAAACGCATTGTTGTTAATATGCACCATCATGCCGAAATGATAGCCTCTTTTGTGAATAGTATGGGTTTTACTGATGTTGAAGTGCTACTGTCGGATGAGCGTGGAGAACTGCTTGAAACAGGAGGGGGCCTGATAAAAGCTGCTCCCTTATTTTTACCCGATCAGCCTGTTATCTTATATAATTCAGATGTATTAACGGGGGCCAATCTTGAAGCGATGGTTGAATACCATTTTGCTCATGGAGGTATGGCTACTCTAATGGTAAAAAACAGGGAAACTTCTCGGTATTTTCTGTTTGATCCTCAAATGCGCTTGTCGGGATGGAAAAATATTAATACGGGCCAACAGATTATTTCCAGAGATGTTGACGAATTAGATATGTATGCTTTTTCTGGAATTCATATTGTGAACTTTGAACTCATCAACAAACTAGGTCCACTGCGCAAGTTTTCTATTACTAACGGATATTTGGATATTTCTGAAAAATATGAAGTTTATGGTTGGAAAGACTGGGATGAATATTGGTTTGATATAGGGACTCCGGAGAAACTAAATCACGTAAACGACTTTTTTATGGATAAACATATGTAAGTTATGCACATATTTCAATGTTAATATATATTTTTGCTGTTTAAGAACATAATTGTATTTTATTAATAAAACCTTAAAACAGAAGTATGACAAATGTTGAAGATTTGAACGGAAAGAGTTTCTTCCAGCGATTCTATAGTGGGATTACAAGTGGAAGCTCTTTGCTAATGATAGCAACTTTTGCCGCAGTGATTTGGGCCAATGTTGACCATCATTTTTATGAGCATTTATGGCATGATAAACTGACCATAGATGTAAATGCATTTCACTTAAAGATGAGTTGGCACCATTGGATTAATGATGGGTTGATGGCTATTTTCTTTTTTGTGGTTGGGCTGGAGATTAAGCGGGAGTTTTTGGCTGGAGAGTTAAGTTCGTTTAAGCAGGCATCATTACCTATTTTTGCCGCCATTGGTGGTATGGTAGTTCCTATTATCCTATTCTTTATGTTTGGGTTAGAGGGGGAAGCTCAAAGTGGATGGGGGATCCCGATGGCTACAGATATTGCTTTTTCGTTGGGTATATTGGCTATGTTGGGCAAAAGAGTGCCCTTGAGCCTTAAAGTGTTTCTTACTGCCCTGGCTATTGTCGACGACCTTGGTGCAGTATTGGTAATTGCCTTGTTTTATGGGGGAGAACTTCAGTGGACTTACCTTATAATAGCAGCAGTGTTGCTTATAGTACTAACAATAGCTAACTTAAAGAATATACAGGATTTAAAGCTATATACCATTTTGGGATTGGTAATATGGTATTTATTTCTTGAGTCAGGAGTTGAAGGCCCGGGATCGGGATTGCATGCTACAATTGCAGGAGTATTAGTAGCTTTCACTATTCCTGCCAGGCCAAAGGTTCATGTCGATAAATTCCTGCCCCGTATTTCGTCTGGAGCAAAGAATTTTGAAAGTATTCCGAAAAGTGTTCATGAAATAGTATTGAGTGATGAGCAGTTACATGCAGTAGATAATATGGAATATGCTATTAAAAAGGTGCGAAGTCCATTACAGTACATTGAGCATCAATTTCATGGGTTTATTAGTATGTTTGTATTACCTGTTTTTGCATTGGCTAATGCAGGTGTTGTTTTAAGTGCGGGCGATCAAGGAGGAGAAGTGATGTCTTTAGTTTCATTTGCCATTGCATTTAGTTTGGTTTTTGGAAAAGTGATTGGGATCACGTTCTTTTCATGGCTGGCAGTACGATTACGTATTGCTATTAAGCCAAAGGGATCTTCATGGTTATCTTTTGCAGGATTGGGCTTGTTGGGAGGTATTGGTTTTACTATGTCAATTTTTATAGCAAGTCTGGCTTATTCAACAGAAATTCTTAACCAGGCAAAAATTGGTATATTCATAGGATCTATCATTGCAGGTTTGGCAGGATTCTTTTTGCTGAAGTATTCTTTAAAAAGAGATGAAGATGTTACCAACCGAAGAATGCGCTGAAAAATGCCGTTTATAAAATATATGTCTTTTAATCAATAGTTCGTTAGTTTTTTATAAGTGTTAGATTATGAGATACTTAATAAAATCAACCTAAGTTGGGTAAAGATTTGATTTTAAGCATCTTGCAAATAAGTCTCTTATCTCTTATCTAAAATCTAACGATCTGTTATTAATTAAATGAAAGATATAATAGAGCTGCCTGGTTAACACGGCAGCTTTTTTTTTACATTGATCTGAGCTTTATAACGAAGTGAAAATGGCAGTGTTTCTATTACTCAATATAGTTATTACTTGCTTTTATAAAATAACCGCCCTAAATTACATATCAACAACAAATAGATCATGTTGTTGTTTCTATAATAAACTCAAAGGTTAATACTGAGTGTTGTTGTTTTATTGGTTAGGACATAATCAATCGTTGAACTTTGTATGTAAAGGTATTCTGAGTTATTGTTAAAATGGCGTGCGTTTTTAAGCAACTCTTTTAGTATGTTTTATAACCACAGGTGCTAATAGTGTTAAACAATGAAGTATGATTTTAATCCTGATTTTATATTTGGTTTTAGCTCTTGCTTTATTCTTGATACCTAAAAAATTATCAAAGGGCATTCCTTTTCCATTGGCATTTATGCAATTGGTGTTTTTTGTGTTTTTTATAAGTCAGTTGTCACTTGTAGAAACGGAGAAGGCCAGAATAATATCTATTGAATGGATTCCTTATTTAGGATTAAATCTTGAATTTACTCTTGACGGTTTAAGTATGATTTTTGTGTTGCTAATTACCTTTATTGGTTTTTTAGTGTTTATATATGCTCAGGTGTATATGAAAAGCTATGCTGGCACTACAAGGTTTTATTTTTACCTGCTTTTGTTTAGTGGCTCTATGCTGGGGCTTGTGCTTTCAACCAATTTTATTCAGCTGTTTATATTTTGGGAGTTAACAAGTGTTTTGTCTTTTTTGTTAATTAGTTTTTTTAATGAAAAAGAAAAGGCCAGAAAGGCTGCTTTTCAATCATTATTTGTTACTGGTTTTGGAGGTCTGTGTTTGTTTGTTGCTGTATTGTTAATAGGTAGCATCGTTGATAGCTATATGTTTTCAGATTGGTTGGATAAAGCTCATGTTATAAAAAGTGATCCCAGATATCTTCCGGCGTTAATCTTTGTACTTATCGGGATATTTACAAAATCAGCTCAATTTCCTTTTCATTTTTGGCTGCCCTGGGCTATGCAAGCCCCCACTCCCGTTAGTGCATATCTTCATTCGGCCACAATGGTAAAAGCAGGGGTGTTTTTGCTGGCGCGTTTATATCCTGTTTTAGGGGGAACAATAGAATGGGACTATATTGTTACCTTTATTGGAGCTCTGACTATGCTTGTGGGTTCATATTTATCAATTACCCAGGTTGATTTTAAGCTGGTTTTAGCTTATACAACAATTAGTGCTCTTGGTATTCTAACTATGTTGTTTGGAATAGATACCAAACTATCTGTAAAAGCAGCATTGGTTTTTCTTTTTGTACATGCTTTTTATAAAGCTGCACTTTTTATGTTGGCTGGCTATATTTCAAAACAAACAGGGACAAGGTTAATTCCAAAACTTGGAGGTTTGATGAAATTTACTCCATGGGGATTTGTTATTGCTTTGATTTCACTTTTGTCCATGGCAGGTATTCCTCCAATGCTAGGTTTTATAGGTAAAGAACTAATTTATGAAGCGAAGTTTGATTCACCTTGGATGTCTTCAATTCTAATATTTCTTGGGGTAACCTCAAATGTGTTTATGGTTGCTGTATCTTTCTTATTATTATCCAAAGTGTTTCTTGGTCAGTCTAAAACTAGTATAAAGTCGCATAATACAAAATACAAATTGCTTTTGTTTAGTCCGGGTATCCTGGCATTTTTAAGTTTGGGTTTAGGTATTTTCCCAGATATGCTTACGCCAATAATTGAGCCGGCATTAAATGTAATTCATTCTGGTAATTTCCAAATTAAGCTAAAGCTTTGGCATGGGTTTAATCAGATATTATTGCTTAGTATGATTACTGCTCTCCTTGGGTTACTACTTTTTATCATACTCAATAGGTATAAGAGTGTAATAAAAGTATGGAATAGAATAAATAGTCAAATTTTCTCAATTAGTTTTACTAATGTATTTTTTAAAGGTCTGGACAGGTTTATTTCTTTTTCAGGAAAGAATACGCGTTTGATCCAGCATGGTTATAATCGTTATTACATTATTACAATTATACTTTATACATCCTTGCTGCTAATTCTACAACTATATCTTACTCGTGGGTGGGAGATTGGTTTGACTTTTAACTTGAAACCTTTTTATATTTCCGGACTAGCTGTAGTAATCGCAATGTCGGTGTTTTTTAGTGTGTTTTCAAAGAATATTATTTTTACCATATCTGCAATGGCCGTAACGGGTTATGGTATCTCGCTGATATACTTGTATTATAGTGCTGTAGATTTGGCTATTACTCAAATTATTGTAGAAACATTGATGGTTGTTATGTTTGTTTTGGTATTACAAGGCTTACCAAAGTTTGCTTCTTTATCCAGCCGTATGGCAAAAATCAGGGATGGAGTTATATCTCTGGTTTTTGGTACTATCATGACCATTGTTACACTTAAGGCTATTACTGTTGATTTTAATACTTCAATATCAGGTTATTTTGTTGATTATAGTTACTTAAAAGCATATGGAAAAAATGTAGTTAATGTGATCTTGGTAGATTTTAGGGCACTGGATACGCTTGGGGAAATTACAGTGTTAAGTATAGCTGCTTTAGGGGTTTATTCATTGTTAAATAAAAGAAAGTAAAAGAGATGAATTCTGTTATATTACAAATAGCAACCAGATATTTAAAAGTTTTGTTTTTGTCATTTGCATGTATTGCTGTGATTCGAGGGCATAATTACCCGGGAGGAGGGTTTATTGGGGGGTTATTGGCTGCATTATATATAGTTTACAGTAGTCTTGCTTTTTCAGTTCAACAAATCAGGAGGCAATTAAAAGTTAAGCCTCAGTATTACATTGGTTTGGGACTTCTTTGTGCATTGTTGAGTTTCATGCCAAGTTTAGTATCTGGAGCTCCCCTTATGAAAGGGATTTGGTTTACGATTGATTCCTCTATCATAGGTAAGATTAAATTAGGATCTCCCTTACTATTCGATTTTGGAGTCTTTTTCACAGTAATGGGTGTAACCTTATTGTTTTTATTTACGCTTTCAAATCACAAATAATGGAAATATTATTGTCGGCATTAACGGGTTTATTGTATGCAGGTGGAGTGTTCCTCATTTTAAGGAGAAGTATCTTGAAGTTTATTATTGGAATTATCTTTTTAAGTAATGCAACCAATTTGCTGGTGTTTCTATCTGCAGGAATAGTTCATGGGAAACCAGCTTTTTTAGATGGGGTGGAGTCCGATTCTGGTAAATTAGCAGATCCATTGCCTCAAGCTTTAGTTCTCACGGCAATAGTGATTGGCTTTGGTATCGTTATTTTTACACTTGCACTGAAATATAAATTTTTCATTACAACAAGTACCAATGATCTTGATCAACTAAAAAATACAGATGTATAAGATATGACACTGATAGCGCTTCCCATATTATTACCATTTATGCTTATAATCGTTTTAGTATTTATAAGGTCAACGTTTTATGCTAAGATTATAGGGGTGATAGGTAGTGCTTTATTGTTCTTAGTTTCAGTATATCTTTTGATTTTAGTTAGTCATAATGAGATGCTTGTGCTACAAGTGGGAGGGTGGGAGGCACCCTATGGTATTTCATTGGTAGTTGATTATTTAAGCAGCTTGATGTTATTGGCAGCTTCCTTTATCGTTTTTGCAGTATCTATTTATGCCTATCGTTTTGTTAAAGCAAAGCGTGGTTTTTCAATGTTTTTTATATTCTTCTTTGCTTTAACTATGGGGGTAAATGGTGCATTTATTTCCGGTGATGTATTTAACCTATATGTATGGTTTGAAGTGATGATGTTATCTTCTTTTGTATTGATCACAATGGGAGCAAAAAAAGAACAGCTGGAGGGCGGGATAAAATACTTGACTTTAAATTTAATTGCTTCCCTTTTGTTTTTGGCAGGTTTAGGGTTGTTGTATGGAAAAACAGGAACATTAAATATGGCTCATCTGGCTCAGATATTAAATAATGATCAACAGTCTATTTTAATGAATACATCGGCTATGTTGTTTTTTATAGCATTTGGAATAAAAACAGCCATCTTTCCTTTGTTCTTTTGGTTGCCGGCATCATATCATACTGCAAACATAACTGTAACATCCCTTTTTGCAGGAATATTGACAAAAGTGGGAGTTTATACGTTGATCCGTTTTTTTACATTGTTTTTTGTTCAAAATGGGTATTTCTGGCATAATCTATTATTGATATCGGCAGGGTTTACAATGGTTATAGGAGGAATGGCTGCATCTATTCAATATGATACACGACGTATTTTATCCTATCACATAATCAGTCAAATTGGATATATGATTATGGGACTGGGTATTTATACGCCATTGGCAATTGCCGGAGCTATATTTTTTACAATTCATAACATGGTTGCTAAAACAAATACCTTTTTAATTATGGGAATCATTAAGAAAATAAAAGGTACTTTTTATTTGAAAGATTTAGGAGGCCTTTTTAAAGAAAAACCTTTTTTGGCGATATTGTTTGTTATTTCAGCATTTGCATTAGCTGGTATTCCGCCTTTGTCAGGTTTTTTTGCAAAGTTTATACTCATTAAGGCCGGAATTGAAGATAAGCATTACCTAATTATAGCAGTTGCAGTTTTAACCAGTATGTTAACTCTTTATTCCATGATTAAAATTTGGAATCAGGCCTTTTTAAGGGTACAGCCTTCAAAAACAAAAGTGGATGAAAGAGTAAAGGTGGCTGTTTTCGATTATTTACCCTCGGCTTTGTTAGCGTTAGGAAGCCTAATGCTAGGAATTTTGGCTGCTCAGTTTTTTGATTTAACATTATTAGCCGCAAAGCAACTTTTGGATCCAGGTATTTATGTTGAGGCTGTTTTAAATACGATGAAATGAGACTGATAAAGAAAATATATTTGATTATATCCTTCGTAATATATTATTTAATGAAGTTGATACAAGCAAATTTGCATATTGCTTATGATATATTAAGCCCCCGGATTAGGGTAAACCCTGGCTTTGTCTGGATATCGTTACAGGTAAATACCAATGCAGGTATTTTACTATTAAGTAATCTTTTGTCAATGACTCCAGGAACATTAAGTATAGAGGTTAGTCCAGATAAAAAAAAATTACTTGTTCATTGTTTATATATAAAAAATGAACTTGACATTGTGGCGGATATTGAAGGGATGCAGAAAAGGATAATTGAACTAACACAATAAATATGGACTTTGGAGTTTTGGATTTGTCAATTTTTATTTGCTTTACATTAATGCTGTTGGCTTTATTATTTGCCTTTATCAGGCTGGTTAAAGGGCCCAGTACCTTTGATAGAATTGCAGCTATGGATTTGATGGCTTCTATTACGATGGGATTTGTTTTAATTTATAGTATTGTAATCAGCAATGGGATATATGTTGATATTGCCATCGTTATTTCGCTAATTTCTTTTATAGGAACAGTTGCAATATCCACTTATTTGAAACAAAAAAACACTAAAAAATGAATGATGTTTTTATAGCTGCTTTAATGATTGCAGGAGCTTTGTTGATATTAATTGCCTCTATTGGGTTATTGCGATTTAAGGATCTTTACAGTAGAATACATGCTGCAACAAAAGCTACATCATTGGGCATATTGCTGTTGCTGATAGGAGTTATTATTTATTTTAAAGTTTTGGATATTACCTTAAAGTCAATACTAATAGTTGTATTTATATATATCACTTCCCCTTTAGCTGCTCATTCAATAGCTAAATCCTTTAGGGATAGTTCAGATGAAACAGATACTGAGAAATAGGGTGTTGAAATAAAAGAGGGTATCCATTTTTGGATACCCTCTTTTATTTTGATATAAATTTTTGTTAGTTGTGAAATTGAACACTTTTCTTACCTTCCAATATGGCTTGAGCGTATTCTAAAATGGTAGTATCATCTAATTCAACAATTCCACCGTCGGGTCCCTGTTCTAAGTGTATGCCAACACATTTGCCGTCTTCGTAGTTTTTACCGCCAAAATAGTTGCGAACAGTTTCAACGTTTAGATCTAAATTTTTAGCAATTGTTCTCATGCTACCATCAGGAAGGCTATCTTTTAGTTTCCTAAGTTGATTGAAAGTGATTGTTGTAGTGCTCATAAGCATTTAGTTTTTAAAATTTGAAGTGTTTTAAAGTTAAAAATTATATTTTAAATTTAAAATATATTTAACCTTTATATAAGGGTAGTGTTCAAATTGTTATTGACTAAATGCTTTGTTTTGCCTTGTAGTATTACGGAATCATTACTTTTGCAGCAAGTAAAATTATTACAAAACTTAGTGCTCCTGAAAACACTATTTTTAATACAAGAGGTTTTTCAAACTGCTCAGCAATTCCACGGCTTAAACCTTTTTTGTTAAAATAGGTAAGACGCACAAATCTTGGGATAATTATGGTATACAGTTTATACACTGCATATCCCAAAATACTACCTAGCAGCATGCCTCCTAAAACATCGCCAGGATAATGAACCCCTAAATACACCCTTGAATATGCAATTACCAACGCCCATGTAAATATAAAAAAGGAATAGGCTTTATTTCGAAATAACAGAGATGTAAATACAGCTAAACCCATTGTGTTGGTTGCGTGTGATGATACAAAACCATATTTACCGCCGCGGTATCCATTTACTATTTTAACAAAGTCTTTTAAGAGTGGGTCATGCGTAGGTCGAAACCTTTGCACTCCGTGTTTAAATACTTCAGTAGAAATCTGGTCGCATAAAACAACTAAAGCAATTACAGATAAAATAGTGATCCAACTTTGTCCTTTTTGACTTCTGATAATTCCATAAATCAACATTAAATATAAGGGAATCCAGATCAAGGTACTTGAAATCATCCAAAAAGCATTGTCCCAAAAGTCAGTATGATAATAATTTAATAATTGAAGTAGTCCACTGTCGAATTCTATTAATTTATCCATTTGTTAAAATTTCTTTGTAATGCTGTCTAATTATAAAAAAGGGTATCTGGCAAATACGATAAAAACCTGAATAGGTTATATTCTGGCCGCATAAAAATATATCTTTTTTCAAACAATGGAAAAATAATATAACTATTAGCTATTGTTTTGTAGCTTTAAGCTTTAAATGTTGGATTATTTAATTGTGTGTTTTTGAAAATGTAACCACTAATATGACTAAAAAAGTTCTTTTCCTGATTAACCCGGTTTCCGGAATAGGAAAGCAAAAGACAATAGAAAAGTATATTGATTCAGAAATAAATACAGCGCTCCTTGATATTGACGTAGCTTATACTCAATATAAAGCACATGCCAGGGAACTGGCAAGTGGTGCAGTGGGTAAATATGATGCAGTAGTGGCTGTTGGCGGGGATGGTACTGTTAACGAAGTTGCTTCAAGGTTGGTTGGGACAGAAACTGCTTTGGCTATTGTTCCTACCGGTTCTGGAAATGGTTTGGCCAGGTACCTTAATATTCCCCTGAGGATAAATAAAGCAATTCAATCTTTAAATGATTTTCATACCCGGAAGATTGACACTTTAAAGGTAAATCAATTTTGTTGTGTGAATGTTGCCGGTATTGGTTTTGATGCTCATATAAGCCATCTGTTCGACGGAAAAAAATTAAGGGGTCCATTGGGTTACCTTCAATTGATAGCAAGTGAATATGCTCATTATAAGTCGGGAAATTACTCTTTAAAAATAGATGGGGCAGAAATGCATAGAAAGGCCTTTTTAATAAGTTTCGCTAATTCTTCCCAATATGGAAATAATATTCATATTGCCCCTAATGCATTGATTGATGATGGCCTAATTGATGTAAGTATTGTTCATGATTTTCCCAAAATAGAAACGCCTTTGATGTTGCTTAGCTTGTTGGATAAATCAATCGATAAAAATCCTAATGATGAGGTTATACGTGCCAGGGAAATTGAGGTTGAATATGATTCGGAATTATATGCACATATTGATGGGGAGCCTGTTATGCTTGGCAATAGGGCAGAAATTATGGTATTGCCTTCTTCGTTAAGTGTAATAGTACCCAGGGAGCATCAGATAGATACTTCACTTTGGGAACCTATCCGTGATCTGATTCCAAAATTAAGAGAAGGCATGTCGCTGGAGCAATTGTGGAAATTAAAAAAGGAGAACGGTTAGTTCTCCTTTTTAATTATTCATGATCTATTTTTTCTTTTTTCTTTGTTGAGTCTGTGCTTTTTGTTGTTGTCTTGCCATTTCTTCTATCCTGGCCTGGAAACCTGATTTCTTTTTAGGTTTCTTTTGGTTGGCATTCAGCTTGGCCAAAATAGCCTCTTCGTCAACAAATCTTCTGATTAATACCGTTTGAAGAATAGTTATTAAAGTAGAAATAAAATAGTAATAACTTAAACCGGATGCATAGTTGTTAAAGAATACAAGGAACATGACCGGCATCAAATACATCATGGTTTTCATACCCGGCATCTGATTTGTCGACTGGGTCATTTCCTGATTGATTCTTGTGTATATAATATTAGTGATACCCATTAAAAGTGTAAATAAACTAATATGGTTACCGTAATATTGACTGATTATCGGAATGTTTGCACTCCAGCTAACAATGGCGTCATAACTTGATAAGTCATTTGCCCACAAAAAACTCTCCTGCCTTAACTCAATAGAGTTAGGGAAAAAGCGGAACATGGCAAAAAGGATAGGCATCTGAAGCAACATGGGCAAACATCCACCTAAAGGACTAACGCCTGCTTTTTGATATAGCGCCATGGTTGCTTTTTGGCGTTCCATTGATTTTTCTGCAGGTATCTTTTTGTTTATTTCATCAATTTGGGGTTTTAGTACCTTCATTTTAGCCGTTGACATATACGACTTAAATGTTAATGGGAATAATCCAAGCTTGATGATCAATGTTAGAATAAGAATAATCAATCCGTAGCTGGCAATAGATCCTTCGAGCCAGTTGAAAATTGGGATTACGATAATCTTATTCACCCATCCAAAAATACCCCATCCTAATGGTATAATCTCTTTTAAATCAAGATCTTTATATTTCTTTAAGATTTTATACTTGTTTGGACCAAAATAAAATTGGAATGACTTTTCTGTGTGGGCACCACCTGCGTATGGAATAACCAGTTGACTGGTGTTTGTGCTGATCAAAGGAGAATTATCTTCTTCTTTATAAATGTTTACAGAAGCCGAACCCGAAGCAAAATTTTCTTTAGCAATTAAGATAGAGGAAAAGAAATGATCCTTATATGCAATCCATTTAATTGGAGTTCTAAAGGTTTCATCACCTGATCTGCCTAAAAGGTCATCAACTTCATCCTGGTCGTACTTAAAAAACAAACCGGAATAGGTTATTTCAAATTTTCTTCCTTTTTCCTGAGCCGGCACATCCATTTTCCAGTTTAAATCAAAGCCACCTCTGTTGGATTGAATAACTGCATCAATGTCGTTATGCACAATGCTAAAGTCAAGCATATACGAATCTTGAGGAAGAGTGTAGTTAAATGCCAAATATTGATCGTTTCCAACAGATAATTTGAAGTCTTGAGATGAACTGCTATTGGTTCCTGCCTCAAAATAAAGATCATTGGTATTTAAAATACGGTTATTATGGAAAAAGCTAAATCCAAATTCGTTTTGATCGCCATCAAACAAAATCAGAGGTTTGCCATCGTGGGTTTTAAAATCTTTTATCTCAACCGAATATACCTTCGCCCCATGGTTAGTAAGTGTAATCTTTACTTTGTTGTTTTCAAGGGTGAAGAATTTTTGTTCACCGGAAACAGCGTTGGCAAAAACACCGAACTTGCCTTCCAGCTGTTTTTGAATTACACTGTCAGCAACAGAGCTATCAGCCACAGGAATGGCGTTTTCAGCATCTTTCTTTTTCTTTAATTCAATCGCTGTTTGTTGTTTTACTAATTCAACTTGCTGTATTGAATCCTGATATCTTTGTTGAGCTTCTTGTTGTTCTTTTGTCGGTTTGCTCCACCACATAAACACCCCAATGATGATTGTGATAAGAACTAGTCCCGTAACGGAATTTTTATCCATTGCTTATTTTTATTTTTCGTGTTTGCAAATTTGATTATTTATTGTTGATGGCAGCATTAATAAAGGCCATGAAGATTGGATGTGGTTTGAGTACAGTACTGCTGTATTCCGGGTGGAATTGAACACCAACAAACCATTTTAGTTCAGGGATTTCAACAATCTCAGCTAAACCAGTTTCCGGGTTGCATCCGGATGCAATCATGCCTTTTTCTTCAAATTGACCTAAAAAGTCGTTATTGAATTCGTATCTGTGACGATGCCTTTCGTGCGTTGTTTTTCCTTTATAAGCATCAAAAGCTTTGGTACCCTCTTTTAACGAACATTCATAAGCTCCCAAACGCATTGTGCCGCCCATGTCAGAAACATTCTTCTGATCTTCCATCAAGTCTATTACTTTGTATGGGGAAGAGTGATCCATTTCTGCAGAATTGGCTTTTTCCAGATTTACCACATTGCGGGCAAATTCAATAACAGCGCATTGCATACCAAGACAAATGCCTAAGAATACTTTGTTGTTTTCGCGCGCATAACGAACTGCCTCCAGTTTACCGTCGATACCTCGGCTTCCAAATCCGGGAGCAACTAAAATAGCATCTAAATCAGCTAGTTTTTCTGCTACGGTTTCAGCTGTTAAATCCTCTGAGTGTATCAGCTTTATTTCAGCTTTCCTATCGTGATAGGTAGCGGCATGTATCAGTGCTTCAATAATTGATTTGTATGCATCTGCCAACTCTACATATTTTCCAACTAAACCAATGGTTACTTTTTCTTCAGCTCCTTTTAGTTTAGAAAGAAAGCTCTTCCATTTTTTTAAATCAGGTGTTTTATTTACAGGTAATTCCAGTTTTTCAAGACAGATTTCATCTAATCCTTCTTCCTGCATTTTTACCGGAACTTCGTATATTGTTGAAACATCGATAGATTGGATTACCGCACGAGGATTTACATTACAGAATAGAGCTACTTTTTTGCGGATATCCGGGCCAAGATCTTTTTCAGTACGTAATACCAAAACATCAGGTTGTACCCCGGCTTCAAGTAATGTTTTAACTGAGTGTTGTGTCGGTTTTGTTTTTAGCTCACCGGATGCACTAAGGAATGGAACCAAAGTTAAGTGAACTACCATAGCCCGGTTTCCAAGTTCCCATTTCAACTGGCGCACTGCTTCAACATATGGTAATGATTCAATATCACCTACTGTACCTCCAATCTCTGTGATTACTACATCAAATTTATGCTTTGTACCTAACAGTTTGATGTTTCTTTTTATTTCATCGGTAATATGAGGGATGATCTGAACTGTTTTTCCAAGGAAGTCTCCTTTTCGTTCTTTGTTAATTACGTTTTGGTAAATTCTACCGGTTGTAACATTGTTGGCCTGTGAAGTAGGAACATTTAAAAAACGTTCGTAGTGTCCTAGGTCCAGGTCTGTTTCTGCTCCGTCTTCTGTCACATAACATTCCCCGTGTTCGTATGGATTTAAAGTTCCAGGATCCACATTCAGGTATGGATCTAATTTCTGAATAGTTACTTTATATCCCCTGGATTGTAATAATTTTGCTAATGAAGCTGAAATTATCCCTTTTCCCAACGATGAGGCTACCCCTCCTGTTACAAAAATATATCTTGTATCCGGCACTGTATCAAATATTTAAATTAAACCTTATTCTATTTCAAATTTTAAAGATACAAAGGTATAAATTAATGGTTAATTTAAAAGAAAATGAGTGCTTTGGAATCTGTATATCTACGTTAAATAAGCATAATTCAGCATGATGAGTTGTAAGATATGATCTAATTAATGTTTATCCAGTCAATATTTTTCTTTAGCAGGGTTAATGTTTGTTTTTCCGGAGTGCCGTCATTGGGGGTGTAGTCATATTCCCATTCTGCCAGTGGTGGCATGCTTACAAATATTGATTCAGTGTTTCCTCCTGAATCTAACCCAAACCTGGTACCCCTATCGTGGATGAGGTTGAACTCAACATATCTTCCACGTCGCAGTTTTTGCCACTTCTTTTCTTTTTCAGAATAGGTATAATGTCTTTTTCTATCCATGATTTCACAATATAATTCAGGGTACGCCTTTGCTATATCTATGGTGAAATTAAGGAAGGTCTCAAACTCGTCTTCTGTCCTGGGTTGCAGGCGGTCAAAAAAAATACCCCCAATGCCCCTGGTCTCATTCCTGTGTGTCAAAAAGAAATAATCGTCGGCCCAGGCTTTATATTTTGGATAAAAACTGTTGTGGTACTTGTTACAAAGCTTATGTAGTTTTTTATGGAACCATTGGGCTTCTGTTTTTTGTATGTAATGGGGTGTTAGGTCAATGCCGCCCCCAAACCAACAGGTGCCGTTGTCCAGTTCAAAATGCCTGACATTCATATGAATAATTGGGATCATTGGATTGCCGGGGTGAATAATGGAAGAAATGCCTGTAGCACTATATTTTCTGCCTTCCATGCCCAATGATTGTTTCATTTGGTTGGTTAATATTCCCTCTACATGCGAAAAGTTCAGTCCGGCTTTTTCAATAATAGCTCCATCTTTCATTACGCCAGTAACTCCTGATCCAATATCTTTTCTCCAATGGCTTTTTTTGAACACTCCTTTGCCATCACCTATTTCCAGTTGTTGGCACATTTCGTTTTGAAGGTTCTTATATAATTTTGCAATTCTGTTAGTTTTATGCATAGAATTTATTATTCAGTGTGCGATATTTAAACTAACAGAATTGATTCTTTTTTGTTTTTATTGGGCCTTCTTTTTTATAAACCGTCCAAAGCTTTTCCTTTGGAAATTATAAAAGAATTGAAATTGTCCGAGCAGAAAACCAAAAACTAAAAGCAGGATTTGGTAAGAAGGAATAATGGTTAAAATGTACATCGGAATCTTTATCCATAAGGATGTATCCGCATTTATTCCCAACCACTGAAAAATAAATTTTTTAACATATACTGCGGCACTCCCCGTGATAGAAAATACGAGTAGGATGATTATAATCTGGAAGCTGGAGTTAATACCCCAGCGTTGTTTTAATTTTTCAAGCATTTGTTTTAAGGATTTATCTTTTCCAGTCAGTTTTCTTTATCCAGTCGGCTAAAAAACGTGCGTTTTTGTATGGGATATCAGGTAAAAAACCATGACCAAGATTTATGATCCAATCCTGATTTTTACTTCCAAACTCAACATATTTGTTTAGCTCTTTTTCAATGGTTTGTTGATCAGCATATAATAACCGGGGGTCAATATTGCCTTGCAAACCTATGTTTTTGTCAACCATGTTTCGGGCAACATCCATAGGGGTTTGCCAGTCTATACTTAAAAAGTCACACATATCAGGTGTTACCTGTTGGATGCCGGTTCCGATATCCTTCGGAAAATAAATAAAGGGGATCCCTTCTTCACGTACTGCCCGGGCAATTTTTTTAACCGCAGGAAAAAATAATTCCTCATATAGTTCAAAAGGAATTAATCCTCCGTGAGTCTCAAATAACTGGAACACTTTAATGCCATGCTTTATTTGCCCTTTGGCATAAATAATTGACAATTCAGTGATGGCATCGATCAGTTTTTTTACCGTTTGCTTGTTTTGGTATAAGTATTTAATGGTTTTGGGAAAATCTTTGCTTCTACCAATACCTTCAATCATATAACAGAGAACAGTTAAAGGAGCTCCACAAAATCCTATTAATGGTATATGTTGAGGTTTGGTGGCTATAATTTGATCGATAACATTATAAATGTAATTCAATTTTTCGGGTTCTGGATGCAGTGCTGCTACGGGATCTTTCCTTTCTGATAAGGGGATGTCGAATTCAGGGCCACGGTCTGTGAATTCCAACCCCATGCCCATTGCATAAGGAATTACTAAAATGTCCGAAAAAAGAATGGCTGCATCAACGCCCAGATCATCTATCGGAAGCAAGGTTACTTGAGCTCCCAACTTCGGGTCTTGCATCATTTCCCAAAACGAATATTTTTCTTTTAGTTTCATGTATGATGGCAAAACTCTCCCTGCCTGACGCATAAACCAAAATGGCGGTCGTTCTGTTTTTTCTTTTGCTAAAGTTTGTAGTAGTATCGAGTTTGTCATATATGCTAATCAAAGTTGTATTAATAAAGCTCTTCGAGTTATAGTTGTTATGGAACAGTTCTGTATATAAAAAGTTTTATACAGAACTGTTTTGTTTTATTTTAATTGTTCCAATGCTCTATAACTGGCATCAATTGTTTTTTGTAATTCTTCGGTGCTGTGAGCTATGGAAATAAACCCTGCTTCAAATTGGGATGGGGCGGTATAAATGCCACTTTCTAATCCAAGCATAAAATATTTGGCAAATAAATCTGTGTCGCATTTCATCACATCGCTGAAATTGTTTACTTCTTTTTCATTCGTGAAAAACAATGTAAACATAGAACCTACCCTGTTGATTACACCAGGAAAATTTAGTTTGTTGAGGTTTTCCTGAAGACCGTTGCAAAGAAACGCAGCTTTTTCTTCAAGTTTTTCATAGAAATCAGGAGTTTCGTGGAGTTTTTTCAGGGTAACCAGGCCTGCTGTCATAGCCATTGGATTTCCTGACAGGGTACCTGCTTGATAAATTGGGCCGTTGGGTGCCAGGTGCTCCATAATTTCCTTTTTTCCACCATAGGCTCCAACGGGGAGACCGCCTCCAATTATCTTTCCCAGGGTTGTTAAATCAGGAGTAATTCCTAATATTTCCTGTGCGCCGCCTTTGGCAACCCTAAAACCGGTCATCACTTCGTCAAATATTAAAAGCGTGCCATTTTCTGTACAGGCCTTTCTTAGTCCTTTAATAAATTCATCAGTAGGGCGAACAACCCCCATGTTACCGGTTACCGGTTCAAGAATAACTGCTGCTATTTGGTCTTCGTACTCCCTAAACAGGTTTAAAACCGAATCAAGGTTATTGTATTCTGCTGTCAAAGTATCGCTTGCTGTTCCTTTAGTAACACCTGGTGAGTTAGGCGTTCCAAAAGTCAGGGCTCCGGAACCTGCTTTAATTAAAAAGCTGTCTCCATGCCCATGATAACATCCTTCAAACTTAATGACCAAATCGCGTTTGGTATATCCTCTTGCTAAACGAAGGGCACTCATGGTAGCTTCAGTTCCGGAGTTTACCATTCGTATACTTTCAATTGAGGGGATCATGTCACAGATAAGTTCAGCAATCTCTGTTTCAATGAGGGTTGGGGCTCCAAAACTGGTTCCTTTTAACGCTGTTTGGTGCAGTGCTTCAATCACATCAGGATGAGAATGTCCCAGGATCATAGGCCCCCATGAAGCCACATAGTCAATGTACTCGTTGTTATCAATATCGGTAATCTTTGATCCTTTTGCACTTTGTATAAAAAGTGGGTTGCCACCTACTGATTTAAATGCCCTGACAGGGGAGTTTACTCCCCCTGGAATATGTTTAACTGCCTGTTGGAATGCGTTTTTGCTATTTTGAGTATTCATGCTTTAAGTATCAAGTGTTTATGTGCCTTTATTTCAATTGGTCAATTATATCCTGGGTATGGTACGAAATAATTATGTCAGAACCAGCTCTTTTTATAGAGGTTAAAATTTCCAGGGTAATCCTGTTCTCGTCTATCCACCCCTTTTCTGCAGCGGCTTTTACCATCGAAAACTCACCGCTCACATTGTAGGCACAGATTGGAATGTTAAATGTATCTTTTACTTTTCTGATAATGTCCAGGTAGCTTAGTGCCGGCTTGACCATCACGATGTCTGCTCCTTCAAAAATATCCAGCTCTACTTCCCGGATGGCTTCATTACTGTTGGCCGGATCCATTTGGTAGGTTGCCCTGTTTCCAAATTGGGGGGCACTTTCTGCTGCATCACGAAACGGACCGTAAAATGCTGAAGCATATTTTGCAGAGTAGGCCATAATTGGCATATTGCTAAAATCATTATCGTCCAATGCTTTCCTGATATGTCCCACTCGTCCATCCATCATATCGCTGGGAGCAATCATATCAACTCCGGCCTCGGCTAAAGAAACAGATTGTTTTCCCAGGGTAATCAGGGTTGAATCATTATCCACGTCACCATTAATAATAGATCCGCAGTGTCCGTGAGTGGTATATTCACAATTGCAAACATCGGCAATAACATAAAGATCCGGAAGTTCTTTTTTTATTGCTCTGGTAGCCTGTTGTACAATGCCATTGTGTTCACAGGCTACCAGGCCATGCTCGTCTTTGTGCTCAGGAATCCCGAATAATAAAACAGATTGCACGCCTTTGTTATATAGTTCTTTACATTTTTCAACCAATAAATCAACTGATAGCTGAAAATTACCCGGCATCGAGTTGATAGGATTTTGTACCCCTTTGCCCGGACGAACGAATAAAGGCATGATTAAATCGTTGCGGGTCAATTGAGTTTCCCTGATCATATTTCTGGTTACTTCGTTTCCGCGAAGACGTCGTAATCTTGTTATAGGAAATGCCATATCGTTATTTTTTATTTGAATGAATTATAATATTTTGTTATTGCATTAAATATACCCAATGCATTTGGTTCTTTGGCTACACACAAAGGTGTGATTCCATGATTTTTAACTGCATTGGCTGTGGTCCTGCCAATGCAGGCAATTCTTAAATTCTTGTTTTTAACAACATCAATCAGGTTAAAAAATGCCGATGGACTGGCGCATATTATCATGTCATATGCATCGGATTTTACTCTGTTAACCAGTTTATAATCAATGTTTGTGGGGTTGTTATTGGTGTATATATTGAGTCGGGTGATATGTGCAGTACCATCCAAGCTGTCCGGTATAATATTGGGTGATAGTTTACTTGTTGGCCATAAAACCCGGGCTTCTTTCCCCGCAATGTGTTTCTTGAACTTTTTTGCAAATTCGGTACCGGTTTTAGCATTAGCATCAAAATCAATATTATACCCTTTGCTTAATATTGTTTCAGTGGTTTTATATCCTATAGAAGCAATTTTGATGGAGTGTAATATGTTGTTAGAATCCTTAAAATTCCTCATCTGGTTCATAAAAAACAAAAAACCATTGGCGCTTGTAAATACCAAATGGGTATATGTCTGCATATTGATTAGAATATCTGAGGTAATATCCTCATCTATGCTTTCCCTTAGTTCAATCATTGGTAATTCCATATGAATCGCACCGTTGCTTGTGAGCATAGCGTCTAATTCGCCTGATTTTCCTTTGGGGCGTGTTGAAATAAAAACCTTGTTCCTAAGTACAGAAAACATGCTGAAAACCTTTATTATGAATTTCTGATTTTGTTAAGAATCTCGTTTGCACCTTTTTTAATCAGCTTTTCAGCTAATTGAACTCCCAGAGATTCTGCTTCGTCAACATTTCCCTCTATTGTTTCTTTCAGATAGTTAATTCCATCTAAAGAAGATACAAAACCGGTTAGAGTAAGTAACTCTTTGTTTTGGTGGCTATATGCCCCAACAGGTACCTGACATCCTCCATTCAGGCTTCTCATAAATGCGCGTTCTGCAGTAACCTCATTTAGTGTAGGCTGATGGTTTATAGTTTTAAGAAAGTTGTTTATTTTATTGTTATCTGAACAGGTTTCAATAGCAATGGCTCCTTGAGCAACTGCCGGGATGAATATTGCGGGGTCAAGAATTTCGGTAATGTAGCTGTCCAGTTCCAACCTTTTTAATCCTGCAGATGCCATAATCATAGCATCGCAATGTCCGTCTTCCATCTTTTGTAGTCGGGTATTGACGTTTCCCCTGATATCCACAATTTTAAAGTTTGGGTTAACCTTTTTTAATCCGGCAATTCTCCTCAGACTGGAAGTTGCGATAGTATGGCTGTGATTTAGTTCATTCAGTTTTTCTCCCTTTTTACTTACCAGGGCATCCCTAAAGTCCGCTCTTTCCAATACAGCTCCAATACAAAACTCTTCAGGGAGTTCTGTGGGCAGGTCTTTCAGGCTATGAACGGCCAAATCAATTTCTCTGTTTAATAAGGCTACTTCCAATTCTTTGGTAAAGAGTCCCTTGTCTCCAATTTTTGATAACGCAACATCAAGGATTTTATCTCCCTTGGTTTTAATGATTTTGACCTCTGTTTTTATAGAAGTGCTTATTTTTTCTATTTCAGATTTTACTTTGTAAGCCTGATAAAGAGCCAGTTTGCTTCCCCTGGTTCCAATAGTGATTTTATCTGGATGCATGGATGTTAGTAGTTGTTATTCGTTATTGGAGTCTTCAAAATCAAAAAGTTGGCTTATAATGTCAAGAGATGCAGTGGCATTTCCATTATTTGTAGCCTCTTTTAAATTTTTGATCAACATCCTGATGTATTTTTGTGTGAGAAGCCCGGTGTACCTTTCTATTTGCTCAACTACATCAGAGCTGTGGTTTTTGCGATATTCAACCAGTTCGTTTTCGCTTAATTGCTGCATGTTCGAAGTAATGGTTTTAATCACCGGGCGTAGTGACCGACTATGAAGCCAACTCATAGATTCTTCCACTAAATCAGAAATGATGATATTGGCTTTTTCTATGCTGTTTTCTCTCATTTCTTTATGGTCGTCCAGAATCTTTTGGAGATCATCCACGCAAATAAGTTTTACGCCATCAAATTTTTCAGTGTCAATATCTATATTTCTTGGAACAGATAGATCAACAAGGAATTGCTTTTTGCCTTTTCTGATCTGTTGGGCTTGTTTAATATCCTCTTTTGAAATCAAATATTCACCGGCACTGGTTGCTGTAAGTATAATGTCGCATTGAGCCAAATGATCTTTGAAATTGTTAAATAAAATCGGATTTACACTCTTTCTTTTGGCAACATCCAGCGTTTTTTCATCAGTCCTGTTGGTAATTGATATTTCAGTTGCTCCACGCTTTTTAAAGTCGCGTAATGCCAGTTGACCGGTTTCTCCTGTTCCGATTATAAGGATGTGCTTGTTTTTTAGGTTTTTAAATTCTTTTTCGCATAAGTCAATTGCCACATATCCAACAGAGGTGGCTCCTTGTTGTATTGAGGTTTCCGTGCGGACTTTTTTACTGCACTCAAACGATTTTTGAAAAAGGCGCATGAGTATTGCATCGGTTAAATTGGCCTCCGTACAAAATATGTATGCCTTTTTCATTTGGTTTACAATTTGGTTTTCACCAATAACCATAGAATCTACACCTGATGTAACCCTAAAAAGATGTGTGATCGCTTCAGCTCCTGTGTAATGATAAAAATTAGAGCTGTAATCTTCCTCTATATTGAAAAAGGAATGAAGTTCTTTTAATATGTCCCCCTTGCAGGCGTCTTCATGACATAGTTCTTTTGAATAATATATTTCTGTACGGTTACAGGTTGCCAGAACCACAACGCCTGCTATTTTTTTTATTTGCAGGATTCTTTCCGATAAAGGAATAATATCATCACAAGGGATAGCGAATTTATCTCTGATATTTAAAGATGCAGTTTTGTGATTTATACCTAGTATTCCAAGCATATAATAACTTTTATCCGATAAATATAACAATAACTTGTATGCAATTTTGTAACAAATGTTACATGGGTGCAATACATATAAGGTACAATGTTTTATATATGATGACCTTAAACTTAGAAACCCGTATTTATTAAGCCAAATTAGGCGAGGGGCGTGTTATATTGGGGAGAGTATGGTTGAAGCACGTCCAAACCGGATAAATAAGGCTCTTTTTCTTGACTTCTTTTTCGTTGCAGCAATGTTTGATTTTAATAAATTGGCGTGCAATTGCTTTGGTGCAGCTTTTACATGTCTGCTTATTAAAAAAATAAGTTGCGGAATCTTTTTTTAATTCAGTTTTACCAAAACTTATTGATTTTGCTTCAGTAAGTTCTTCATGTTTTTGTTTTTTTAGGTTCAGGGCATATGTGCCATAGCCAAAAATATATAATAAGGCTAAAACAATATATGTAATATGTGTAGAAAATACCCCGATTAAAAACATGCAGATATTGTATTAATAACAGTGAACAAATTTAGATATTATACCTGATTCTGCAAAAGATAATATTTATAATAAAGAATAAAAAAAGATGATTTGCTATTTATCTGCAAATCATCTTTTCAAATAGGAATATGTTTATTAAATGTAATTACTCTTCCATATGATCCAGCATATCAATTTTTTCTTGTAAAAGCTTAATGTTTCTTTTACCATTCTCAATTTTATGTTGGAAGTCTTTTATTAAAGAAGCAGAGCTTTTGCTTTTTGCAAAGAAACCAATGTTGTTTTCCCAAACCGTAATGTCGGTTTCTAGTTGTTTTAGTTTTGTCAGAAGCTTATGGCGTTCCTGATTGATTTTATCATCCTGGTGGTCAGAGTTTTTAAGATTTTCCAACCGGTTTCTAAACTTCTGTACATTTTTATGGTATTCATCCATGTTCAGGTTATCGAAATGCTTATTGATTTCATTTCTGAACTGCTGGTTAATGCGGTCTTTTTCTTTGAATGGAACATGGCCGATTTCAGCAAACTGACGCTGATAATCCTGAAGTTGGTTAAATGTTGCTTCGTTATCGGCACAATTTTTAAAGTTCTTTAGTTCTTCAATTAAGGCCTCTTTTTTCTTTAAGTTGTCGTCTTGCGATTCATCAACATGATTAAAGAATTTAGATTTGTTATCAAAGAATTCATCACAGGCTTTTCTGAATCTGTGCCAGATGGCATCTGATTGGCGACGGGGAACCGGCCCGATTTCTTTCCAGTGTTTTTGGATCCGGATAAATTCCTCAGTTGTTTTTTTCCAGTCAGTACTATCTTTCATGGTCTCTGCTTTTTCACAGAGTTTGGTTTTTTCAATCAGATGTTGCTGTTGCTGGTTTTTATATGCTTTGAAAAAGTTTCTTTTTTCTTCAAAGAATTTATCGCAGGCACCACGGAATCTATCATAAATGGCATTGTTATCCTTTTTAGGGGCAAAGCCAATGGTTTTCCAGGTTTGTTGCAATTCAATCAGCTTTTTACTTTTTGCTTCCCATTCTTTGGGTGAATGTGCTGCTTCAGCAAGGATTGCTTCTGCTTTTTCGCACAATTCAGTTTTAAGCTTTAAATTTTCTTTTAGCTGATCTTTTATCCCTTCAAAGTACGCCTGGTGCTTTTGGTTGATAATGGTTGTAGCAGCTTTAAAGCGTTCCCATATCTCATCCTTTACTTCTTTGGGAACAGGGCCTATTTCTCTCCATGCATCATGGTATTTTTGTAAGGTTTTAAAACTATTTACAACAAAAGGTTCGTCAATCAGTTTTTCTGCCTTTTCGCAAAGCCCTGTTTTTAGTTCAAGGTTTTTCTTTAAATCAAGATCCCTGAGTTCTTTATTTATTTTTACGTAATTGTAAAAGTTTTCAATATGAAGATTATAGGTATCCCAGGTGTCCCTGACCTTATTTTGTGGGATGGGACCTATTTCGTGGAAGCGGTGTTGTAAAGTCCTGAACTCGTTAAATGTTTCGTTCAGAGATTCCTGACGGTTAATAAGGTGCTTGATAGCCTCAATAACTTCATTTTTTGCTGCCAGGTTTTTCTCTTTTTCTTCTTCAAGGTTTTTAGCAAGCTCAATTTTCTTGTGTTTGAAATCTTTTAATAACTCCTTGATCTCAATTTCAAGGGGATCGTTTGGAGCAGCAAAGTTTTCTTCTAATTCACCGGATTCAACAAAACGCTCTTTGAGTACCTCTACTTCTTTATTGTATAAGGTGTAAAAGATCGATTTTATTTCTTCGACTTCATCTCTGATCTCAGAAATATCAAAATGAGAAGTGATATATTTTAATCTTTTTACCAGCTGTTCCCTGGATAAAATGGTTAAGTCAACCTTTTCTAAAACGGGTTTCTCTTCCTCTCCTTCAGCCCCTGCCTGTTGGTCCTGTTCAGTTGGTGCAGATTTGCTTTCTAAAGCAGGCTCTGTAATAGTTTCTTTTTCAGAAAGCCCTTCTGAACCTGCATCCTTTGAATCTGTTACTTCTATAGGATCTTCATTTAGTTCCTCTTGGGGAGCTGTTTCTGGTTCAGCTTTTTCATTTTGCGCATTTTCAGGAGCGTTGGTTGAATTCAACTCTTTTTCTTCTCCGGATTTGTTTAGATCATTTGCTTCCATCAGCATAAAAGTTCGTGGTAAAATAAGTTCTTAAAACAAGAATATGAACATCAGCACCTATTGGTTAACGATAGCGGTGTTGCATTGTCTTTCCCTGAATGATCCGGGCTGTCTGCATGAACGCTGTCTTTAATCATCGGCTTTATACCCAATTGCTATTTATTATAGTAAAAGTAGTATAATATTTCTTTTCATTGCTAGTACGAATATATCATATATACTTAAAATGTCAAATTTTTTTAGCCTTTAAACCTGTGTTTGTGTTGAAATTTGTAAAAAATGCTACTTTACTTAAAAAATGGATTTGTGCCGTCTTCATCGTTTTTTGCCACTACTTAATTGTTATATTTGCAGCAAAATTTTGGTGATGCGGATTGATATTTTAACATTATTTCCTGAAATGTTTCAGGGACCATTTAGCGAATCAATTATTAAAAGAGCCCGGGAAAAGGGGGCTGTGGAGTTGGTTTGCCATAATATCAGGGATTACTCTACCAATAAGCATAAAAAGGTTGATGATTATGCTTTTAGTGGTGGAGCCGGTATGGTTATGCAAATTGAACCTATTGCAAGGTTGATTGAGAAGCTAAAAGCTGAAAGGGAATATGATGAAATAATATATGTTACACCTGACGGGAGTACTTTAAATCAGGGGATTGCCAACCAACTATCTTTAAAAGGAAATATAATGATTCTTTGTGGTCATTACAAAGGGGTTGACCAAAGGGTGCGTGATCATTATATTACTATGGAACTCTCTATTGGAGATTATGTGCTGACAGGTGGTGAATTGGCTGCAGCTGTTATTGCCGACAGCGTTATCCGTTTGATCCCTGGTGTTATTTCTGATGAAACTTCTGCTCTTACAGATTCGTTTCAGGACAACCTGTTGGCTCCACCCGTTTATACCAGGCCTGCAGATTTTAACGGATGGAAGGTTCCTGATGTATTGCTATCAGGAGATGCCAAAAAAATTGAGGCATGGAAAGAGGAGCAGGCCTACAAAAGAACCAAAGAAAGAAGACCTGATTTATTGGGGTGATTCTACTGTTTTCCGCAGATTCCCTTATAATTGCACACCTTACAATTGTCAGGATATTCGGTTTGTGAAAATGGTACCCGAGGATCAAAAAGTATTTTAAGCTTCTCTCTTAACTCTGTAATATATTCCTGCTCAACTATTTTTAGCGTTAGTTTTTCATTTCTTGTTGCTGTGCCTTTTTTTAATGCATAGTCGGGAGATGTAAATATCTTTTTGATCCAAACAACACCCGGAATAAAACTTTTACCTTCTGGTGATTGGTTTTGTAAGATGTAGCTGTACAGCAGGGTTTGGAATATTGCCTTTTTGTTTTTGTGTTTTGATTCCATAAACAGCTCATCAACCTCTGCAAAAAAGTCTTCTCCCGATCCGGTTTTGTAATCAATTACCCTTATCTGGTTTTCCTTTTCATCCAGGCGGTCAATGGTTCCGCCAATGTTTACTTTATTGTTGGCGTCAATTGCTATAAATGATTTAACCTTTTTTTCAAGTCCGATAAGCTTGAACGGAGCATGTTTTTTTTCAACAACCAGAAACTGTTGTATGTATTTGATTATAATGTCATAGATCAAGGCATTTTTCCCCTGAATATCAGTAAAGTCGCTGTGATTTAATTGTGTGCTGAAATATTTGTTAAAACTGGATTGTAAGGCTTCGTTTATTTTCTTTTTATCGTTGGCAATTTTTAATATGTCTTCAGGTAATACTTCTTTGTTTATAAAAGGTTTATATAGTTCCTCTACGGTTTCATGAAACAGGGTTCCAAATATCCTGGGGTCAATTTCTTCTGTTATCTCGTCCGGCTCCGAGGCGTTTAAAATGTATTTGTAATAGAACCTTATCGGGCATTCAAAATAGGTGCTTAAAGCACTGGGCGATAGTTTCCTTTCTCCATTGTTTAAATACTGTTTCAAAATCCCCATTACTTTTTCATCTTTGTTTACAAAATAAGTTTTTGGTGTAGAGATGTTGATGTGGTCAACAGCTGTTGAAAGACTTAGTTTTTCCGGGGGATATTCGTATTTTAACTGAAACAGGAAGCGACTCATTTCTCCGGTTTGCATTCCCTGGGCCGATGAATTGTAGAGCAACAGAACATTTTTTGCGCGGTGAATCAGCCTGTAAAAATAGTAGGCAAATATGGAATCCTGATGTTCTATGGTTGGTAGTTTAAATGCGTTTCGTAATGTATAGGGGATTAATGAATTGGTGGCGCCGGATTGAGGAAAGGTCCCTTCATTCATGTTCAGGATAATCAGGTTTTCAAAGTCCAGTCCCCGTGTCTCCAAAATCCCCATAAGTTGCAGTCCTTTAAGGGGTTCTCCACTAAAGGGGATGCTTTTAAGGTCGGCTGCACGCTTAAAAAGCTTAATCCAGGTATCGATTTGTATATCAATGTTTAATTTGTTGATTAAATCAGAAAGTTGGGTTACCGACAAATAGAGTTGGTAAATAAACTCCTTTTCAATTACCATGCTGTTATCCTCATCTGCAATCTTTGTGTGGATCAGGTAAAGCAAGTCGCTTAGGTACTCCGAAAAATCCTTACAGTTATCCAGATTCCGGAAAATAGAAATTAGTAATTTGCTTTTTTGTAATTCGTTTGCTTCAATGTAGGTTTTATTTTGCCGCGTAATGTTCTTTACCAACTCTTTATTTAGGTCTCCAGCAAGCGGTTCAAGGTACTGGTGCGTTAATATGGGTAGTACATTTCTAAAATAAAACCAGGTTTTACCGGCCTTGGTTTTTCTGCTGTTTTTTTGCAAGTCGAAAATAAGTTCAAGTAGCCCATAAGCAGGGGTGTTTTTGATGGGATACCCCATCGTGATGTTTACTTTTCCCACTTCCAGGGGAATGGCATGAAGGGTAGGTAAAAGCAAACTCTCATCGGTTAGTATTATAGCGTCTTTAAGTGCCGAATCAACACCTTTTGTTTTGGTTGAGGATTTGTCTGCAGAATTCTTTTGCAAAAAATCATTGACAATCTGTGTTTGGGCAGTATCTGAGGCTACAGATGTAATTTTGATGTTAGGGAGATTTTGGTTTCCAGCTAAATGCCAGTCGTTTGGAGGAGGGAAGTTGATTAGGTTTTCCTCTATAAACCTGATAGCTTCATGTTTTTTGGGATTTTCAAACGGGTTTTTGCTCCAGGGAGCCTTTGATAATAGCCATTCAGGCGTATCCCAAATAAAATCTGCTTTGTTGGCAATCTGCAGGTGGTTGAAGAGCTTTTTTTCGCATTCGTTCAGTGCGTTAAAGGCTACAAAAATGGTTTTGGGATACTTTATATTTAATGGTGTTTTGTTTATGATGTTTTGGGCAATGCGTTTATATACTGCGCCTTCGTATGTAATGTTTTTCTCTTTTAGTTTTTGATTGAAAGAGGTGTACAGATCAAATAACCGTTCCCATATCTTAACAAACTCCTGTTGATGTTCGGATAGCTTGTGGGGATTAAAACTGTGCCAAAAGCTTTGTATGGTTTCTATCTGGTCCTGGGTTAAGAAACTATAATCATCTTCAATTTCTTTAATGGAAAGCAGGTTTGAATAAACTTGCCTGGCATCGGCCATATATTTATCGATGTCATCAAAATCATTTAGTATGATTTCTCCCCAGGGCAGAAACTCATCAAAACTGGTTCCTGTTTTGTATATCTCCTCATAAGCCTGGTAAAGCTCAAAAACAAGAGTGATTTTATCTGCAATCTGATGTTCTGAAAATTCCTGGATAAACTCATTAATGGTTAGCGTAGCGGGTGCCCATAAAGGTTTTTGGGTGAGTTTGCTTAGGTGTTGCTGAAAAAATAATCCGGCCCTTCTTCCGGGAAATACAAAACAAAAATCAGAGATGTTGGTTTGATATTTATCAAAGTAATATTGAGCCAGTTGTTGAAGAAAAATAGTCATTAGATAATATTGATTGAAACTAAGTGTACAAAAGTAAAATAAACAAACAAAAATAAGAGGGATGCAAATAAGATTTGTAGGGGAAACTTTACAGTATTTTTTTAATATATTGCATTGATGTAAGTATCTCTGGCCTGTGTAATTTAGGAATTGATCAGGCTGAAAAGGAATAATAAATCTATGGAAGAATTTTCATTTGTTGGGAATAGTGAAATTGAAGCTATTGAACAGCTCTATCAAAGCTATTTGGAAGACCCGGAATCAGTGGACAAAAGTTATCAGCTATTTTTTAAAGGATTTGATTTTGCCCGTAAGAATTATGATTCGCCACTTCAAACAGGTGTGGCTAAGGAATTTAATGTGGCTAATCTTATTCATGGCTATCGTCAGCGGGGACACTTGTTTACCAAAACCAACCCGGTAAGGCAACGCCGAAAGTATTTTCCTACTTTGGATATTGAAAATTTTGGACTGGAAAAGGCGGATCTGGAAACCGAGTTTGAAGCCGGGACAAAGCTGGGATTGGGAAAGGCTAAGTTGAAGGATATTATAGCCCACTTAAAACAAACCTATTGCGAATCTGTTGCTGTGGAATATCTGTATATTAGGCATCCTGAAGTTGTAGATTGGCTGATGTTCAAAATGGAATCTGATCGGAATACCCCGGATTTCTCTGAAGAAAAGAAAAAATGTATATACGACCAGCTCAATGTGGCCGCAGGTTTTGAAGGGTTTATCCATAAGAAATTTGTGGGGCAAAAGCGTTTTTCGCTCGAAGGTTCAGAGGTGATCATTCCGGGATTGCAAGCTTTAATTAATAAAGGTGCCGAACTGGGGGTAGAGGAAGTGATGATAGGCATGGCTCACCGTGGACGGTTGAATGTTTTGGCCAATGTGCTAAAAAAGCCCTACGAAAATATATTTAAGGAGTTTGTTGGCGACGAATACGCAGAGGGGATTTCCCTTGGTGATGTTAAATACCATCTGGGTTATCAAAACGATGTTACTACCCGTGAAGGGCATAAAGTAAGGGTAAACCTGGCTCCAAACCCATCGCACCTGGAAACAGTAGGTCCCATTATCGAAGGTATAACCCGGTCTAAAATCAACAATAAGTACGGCAACGATTACAATAAGGCCATTCCGGTTGTAATTCATGGAGATGCCGCTATCGCAGGCCAGGGCGTTGTTTATGAGGTGGTGCAAATGAGCCAGCTGCGGGGGTATAAAACCGGAGGAACCATACATATTGTTATCAATAATCAGGTTGGGTTTACCACCAACTATCTGGATGCCCGTTCCAGTACTTATTGCACTGATGTGGGTAAAGTTACGCGGAGCCCTGTTTTTCATGTGAATGGAGATGATGCTGAGGCAATGGTGTATGCCATTGAGCTGGCCGTTGAGTTCAGGCAAAAATTTAATGCGGATGTATTTATTGATGTGCTGGCATATCGTAAATATGGCCATAATGAGGGTGATGAACCGCGTTTTACCCAGCCTACTTTATATAAAGAGATTTCAAGGCATCCCAATGCCCGGGATATATATGGTAATAAGTTAATTGAAGAGAAAATATATACCAGAGAAGAGTTGGATGCTCTGCAAAGTGGCTTGGATGCTTATATGGAGGATCAACTGGAAACTTCAAAGAAGATTGATAAGGTTGTTATTCAGCGATTCCTGGAAGATGATTGGAAAGATTACAGGTATGCCGAACCCAAAGACTTTGTTTTGCCGGTAGAAACAAAAGTAAATAAGGAAACTTTGCTTAAATTGAGTAAAAGTATTACTGATTTACCCAATGACCTTCCATTCTTTAAAAAGGCGGTAAAGATAATGGATGACCGTAAAAAAATGGTTGAGGAGAACCGTCTGGATTGGGCTATGGGAGAATTGCTTGCCTATGCATCACTTGTTACTGAAGGAAGCCCTGTCAGGATTAGTGGGCAGGACAGTGTGCGGGGTACTTTTGCCCACCGTCATGCCGGATTGGTTATTCAGGATACAGAGAAATTGTATTTCCCATTGAAAAATATTTCTGATGATCAGGCTGTTTTTGATGTTTACAATTCCTCTTTGTCTGAATATGGGGTTATGGGCTATGAATATGGATATGCCCTGGCAACCCCAGGGGGATTAACCATCTGGGAGGCTCAGTTTGGAGATTTCTATAATGTGGCCCAGGTAATTATCGATCAGTATATTAGTTCTGCCGAAGAAAAATGGGGATTGATGAACGGTTTGGTTTTGTTTTTACCCCATGGATTTGAAGGGCAGGGACCTGAGCATTCCAGTGCGCGGATAGAGCGCTTCCTGTCTCTTGCAGCTAATAATAATATGCAAGTTGTGAATTGTACTACTCCGGCAAATTTCTTCCACTTGTTACGCAGGCAGGTAAAGCGCGATATCAGGATACCGTTAGTGGCATTTACGCCAAAGAGTTTGCTGCGCCATCCTAAATGTACCTCTGCACTTGCAGAGCTTTCGGAAGGCAGTTTTCAGGAAGTGATTGACGATAATAACGTAGATGTTGACCTGGTAAAAAGGGTGGTGTTTTGCTCTGGTAAAATATATTACGACCTCCTTGCCAGAAAAGAAGAACTGGAAGCACGGGATATTGCATTGGTTCGGATAGAACAACTGCATCCTTTCCCCAAAGAACAACTGCAACTTGTTTTGGATAGGTATAAAAATGCCCTATTGCATTTGTGGGTGCAGGAAGAGCCGGAAAATATGGGGGCGTGGAAGTATATCAGGGGTATGTTTAAAGGTGTGAGTTTGGTGCCCATCGCCCGTTTGGCAAGCGGTAGTCCTGCCACAGGTTTAAATGGATTGCATATGGTGGGGCAAAAGGAAATTATAGATAAGGTATTTAAAAAATGTCATTGTGAGCTTAAAAACAAATACTGTGGTTTGCAATGCGTTGAAGGAAAAGACAGACATGAAATATTGAAACAGCATAAGTATTTTTCTGAGAAATCCAGGTTTTCAATATAAAAATGATAAGAACAGATAAAAACAAACAAATATGATTATTGAAATAAAAGTTCCTTCACCCGGAGAATCTATTACCGAAGTAGAAATAGCCAGCTGGCTGGTTAATGATGGAGATGTTGTTTCAAAAGACCAGGAGTTGGCAGAGATTGAATCGGATAAAGCTACCTTGACACTGAATGCAGATAAGGCAGGGAAGATTAAAATAATGATTGATGCAGAACAGACCGTGGCAGTAGGGGCAATAGCTTGTACCATTGATACCTCTGTTGCACCAGCTGAAGAAGAAGTGAAACCAAAAGAAGAGGGTGTTGCAAAAGAGGCCAAAGTATCGGAAAAAGTAAAATCAACAGCTCCCAAAGAGGTTTCAAAGGAGCATGAAAATGTAAAGGTTTCTCCGGTAGCCCAAAATATGATGGAAGAGGAAGGGTGGACTATTGATGATGTAATTAATGGGCTTCACCGTATTTCCAAAAAGGAAATTAACGCCATTAAGGAATCAGCTCCGGCTGAAACACCATTATCATCATTTATGCCTGTAGAGGAGACTCCTGTAGAACGGGAGGTAAACAGGCAAAAAATGAGCTCTTTACGCAAAAAGTTGAGCAAGCGTTTGGTTGCAGTAAAGCAAGAAACTGCTATGTTAACTACATTTAATGAGGTTGATATGAGTCATATCATGTCTTTGCGCAAAAAGTATCAAAATCTTTTTGTTGAGAAGCATGGTGTGAAACTAGGTTTTATGTCTTTTTTCATCAAAGGTTCAGCCCTGGCCATGAAAAAGCATCCCATGGTAAACTCAATGATTGACGGAGAGGAAATAGTAACCCCTAATTTTGTGGATGTTTCAGTTGCCGTTCAAACACCCAAGGGATTGATGGTTCCGGTAATCAGAAATGCTGAATCCATGAGTCTTGCACAAATAGAAGCCACCTTGAAGCAATTGGCGGAGAAAGCAAGGACTGGTAAAATCGGTATTGACGAAATGACAGGAGGTACCTTTACGGTCACTAATGGTGGGGTATTTGGATCGATGCTTTCAACACCATTGATCAATCCGCCTCAATCGGCTATTTTGGGTATGCATAATATTGTTGAAAGGCCTGTTGCCGTTGCAGGTAAAGTTGAAATAAGACCAATCATGTATACCGCCCTGTCATACGATCATAGAATTATTGATGGTAAAGACTCTGTAGGGTTTTTAGTAACCCTGAAAAAAATGCTGGAGAACCCTCAACTCATGCTAACGGGAGGAGATGATCTGGAAAAGATAGTGTTGGGATTGTAAGACAAAAAAAAATCAGTAAACAGTGATTTTGGTAATGTCAAAACCATTGTTTACTGATATATTAAATTAACTACTAAATTTCTAATTGTTAACTGATCATTGTTAATTGATCATTGTTAATAAACCTCTTATCTTATCCTATCCATTGATTTAATCAAAGCCTCATCTTTACCAATTGCTCTTAAGGCTAAAAAGTTAAGGATAGCTCCGGCAATAGGAAACACCATGGTAACGCTGTATGATAAGCTTTGAGCATTTAATTCTTTTAAACCAACAGATCCGAAGTAATAAATCAATCCTGTTGTTCCAATTAACAAACCAATATTGGCCGCACATAACCTAATTTGTACCATTCTGTTCTTAAACAAAAAGATACTAATAAAAGATACTGCGGGTGTAAGAAATAATAATATGCTTAATGCAATGGTTGGTATACTTTTCGTTGATTCTGATGCATCAATGGCATTTATGCCTTTAAAGCTTAACGCGTAAATAGTTTCTGCAGTATATTCAATCTGAGATGTAAAAAACATCGAAAGTCCAAAAGCAAATGCAATCAATAAAAAAATAGTCTGTATCCTCTGTATCATAACAATAATTTTTGGCAAAAATATAAAGAATATTTTTATGGCATTTGTTTTTTTGGTTTTTATCCATAGAAATCACTTTAATCAGTTTTTGAAGAATCAGTTCCATAGTGTAGTCATGCTATAGATGTAACTGCTGGGGAGAGAAATCATTTTTTAGCCAGATTGAAGACATATAAAAGTCAGACCAAACTCACTAAACAGTGAGTTTGGTCTGAAGGGGATGTGAGTTATATGTGAGATAAATGTGAATATCTACCGTCTATGGTTCGCTTAGGATTTGAGGCTGCCTGATGCAAAGTTTATCATTATTCTGTTTTGTGTGATGTTTAAGTGCTTTTGTATAGCATATGTGAGCTTCCTTATAATTTTTGATTGCCATATAATAATCTCCCTTTGAATCGTACGGGATGTCAAATTTATTTGCATAATGTATTTAGGGTCTGTGGTATTTCTGAAAAAAATAATACCTTTCGTTTTAAATTGATTAACGTTTTTATAAAATGACCAGAAGAATAGAAGAATCTGAACTTATAATAAATAATGATGGAAGTGTGTTCCATTTACACCTAAAACCAGGCGAAATAGCCAATAAGATTATTTTGGTAGGAGACCCTGGCAGGGTAGAGGTAGTGGCCTCTTTTTTTGATGAAGTAGAACTGGAAAGGCACAACCGGGAATTTGTTAGTGTTACCGGTTTGTATAAGGGTAACAGAATATCCGTTGTGGCTACTGGTATTGGTACCGATAATATTGATATTGTATTAAACGAGCTGGATGCGCTGGTAAATGTTGATTTTGAAACCAGACAAGTAAAAGATGAACTAACTAGTTTAAGCCTGGTCAGGATAGGTACTTCCGGTTCTTTGCAGGAAGATATTCCCGTTGATAGTTGTTTGCTGAGTGAAAAAGCCATTGGTTTTGATGGTTTGTTGAATTTTTATGCCAATAGGAATGAGGTTGCTGACCTGGATTTTGAAGATAGCTTTAAAAATGCGCTGAACTGGAATCCCTTGTTAACATCGCCATACGTGGTTGATGCTTCCAGTGATCTGGTAAACAGGTTGTCAGAAAATGGATTTGTAAAAGGAGTTACTATTTCGGCTCCAGGTTTTTATGGCCCTCAGGGCAGGGTAATCCGTTTAGGATTGGCAGATGCCGATATTAACGAAAAAATAAGTAAATTTATACATGGTAATCACCGGGTTACAAATTATGAGATGGAGTGCTCGGCTATCTATGGACTTTCGAAGCTTTTCGGGCACAAAGCCGCTACGGTTTGTGCTATAATTGCCAATAGAAAAGCCGGAGAATATAGTAAGGATTATAAACCAGTTATAAAAGGTTTAATTAAGAAAGTGCTGGATAGTCTGGTTTAATCAAATTAAAACAGAACAAAGATTTGAGAGGATAATAATAGAGATAGGATTATGGATAGGGATAAGGTACATGCATTAATTTCATTGTTGGATGATCCTAATGAGATGATTTTTAATTCGGTAGAGGCTGCTCTGCTGAATGAAGAGGTGGATGTTATTGTTGAGTTGGAAAAGGCCTGGGAGGATTCAGAAAACGATGTGTTTCAGCGAAGGGTCGAAAATATTATCCATAACCTGCAGCTAAAGGATGTAAGGAGTCTTTTGGCCAAATGGGTAAAAGAAGGGGCTGAGAACCTGTTGTATGGTGCGTTTTTGGTGTCGAAGTATCAATATCCCGATTTGAGTTATGATGAGCTGAATCAAAAGATTGATTTTTTACGACGTGATGTATGGCTTGAGTTAAACGATCACTTAACTTCTATTGAAAAGGTCAGGATTATGAATCATTGCCTGTTTGATGTTCATAAATATGTCAGAAATAATTCAAATTTTTTCGCTCCCCAAAATTCATATATTAATGAAGTATTGAATTCCAAAAGGGGAAATCCCATATCTCTTTGTATAATTTATTCAGTTGTAGCCCAACGTCTTGGAATGCCTGTTTATGGGGTAAACCTTCCTAAGAACTTTATACTTTGTTACCTTGATGAGAATATGGTAGGGGAAGATGGGAAAAAAGAGGTTCTTTTTTACATTAATCCTGTAAATAAAGGTGCCGTACTGGGCAAAAGAGAGATTGAATATTTTGTGAAACAGCAGAAGCTTCAGTTTAAACCCGAATATTTTTTGCCTTGTTCAAATAAGGAAATTATAAAGCGGGTACTGAATAATTTGATGTATGCATACGAAAGTCAGGGTAATGACCTTAAGAAGAATGAGATACTGGATTTGATGAGGCTTTTTGTGTAAGGTTATCTTATTGCTTTTATTTGTTACCCGGTAAAATATCCTGTTATGATATGCCATGTATATGCAGGTTCAACAGGTTATCAGTATGCCATCACTCATTAATTTTTTATGGTTGTTTTATGACCATTGACCAATAACCCATATGAATTATTGATGTCTGGAATCTCAGGATTTGATCCAAATTTAATATCTTAGGATCGATTGTTTAGAAAAGTATTATGAATTTAAAAGAATTAAAGCCTTCGATAGTTTGGGAATATTTTGATGAAATATGCAAAGTTCCCCGACCTTCAAAAAAAGAAGAGAAAATCATAGAGTATTTAGTCGACTTTGCTCAAAAGCAGGGCCTTTTTTATAAAAAGGACGAGATAGGTAATGTGCTTATACATAAGCCGGCAACAGATGGATTGGATCATGTGGCCTCGGTTGTGTTGCAAAGCCATATCGATATGGTTTGTGAAAAGCATTCACATGTTAAGCATAACTTTGAAAAGGATGCCATTGTCGCTGTTGTTGAAGATGGTTGGGTAAAGGCAAAAGGTACTACTTTAGGTGCAGATGATGGCATTGGGATGGCTGCCCAGTTGGCATTGCTGGCTTCGGATGACATTGCCCACGGACCAATTGAGTGTTTGTTTACAGTTGATGAAGAAACCGGTTTGACCGGAGCATTTAACCTAAAAGATGGTTTTTTCAGAAGTAAGATTTTATTGAACCTGGATTCGGAAGATGATGGCGAATTGTTTATTGGATGCGCCGGAGGGATTGATACAGTTGCCCGTTTTGAGTTGGAAAAGGAAACTCCACCAGAGAGTTATTTTCCAATAAAAATAAGCATATCCGGTTTGAAAGGTGGGCATTCTGGTGATGATATCCATAAGGGACTAGGTAACGCAGTAAAAATTATGAATCGATTTCTGTGGCATGCAACTAAAGAGCATAGCTTAAGGGTTCATAGTTTTACCGGAGGAAATTTAAGGAATGCTATTGCCAGGGAAGCTTCGGCTATTGCCATGGTTCCTTCTGGAGAAAAGGAACCTGTAAGAGTTGCTTTTAATATATTTTATGATGAGGTTTGTTCAGAGCTGGAGGTAACAGAGCCTGGTTTAAAAATGCACCTGGAATCGTGTGATGCCCCTGAATACATATGGGATCCGGGCTTTCAGGAAAGATTTTTGAATGCCATATATGCCTGTCCGCATGGGGTAATGGAAATGAGTCGTAAAATAGAGGGGATGGTGGAAACTTCTACCAACCTGGCATCTGTCAAATTGGAGGAAGGGCAGATTGTGGTTTCTACGAGTCAGCGTAGTAGCATTGAAACGGCTAAATATGATATTTCAGCTATGGTGAAGAGCGTGTTTGAGCTGGCAGGTGGCAAGGTAAAACAAGGAGATGGTTATCCAGGATGGGCTCCAAATACAGATTCTGAAATTTTAAAGATTACCCGGGATTCGTATGAGGAGTTGTTTGGAGAAAAACCTGTGGTAAGAGCTATTCATGCCGGATTAGAATGTGGTTTGTTTTTAGAAAAATATCCCGGCTTGGATATGATTTCATTTGGTCCAACAATCAGGGGGGCACATTCTCCTGATGAAAGGATTGAAATAAGCACCGTGGATAAATTCTGGCTTCATTTGCTGGATGTGCTCAAAAGAGTGGCTAATGGGTAATGTTTTAGGGTTGTTGATTGATAGGTAATGGTTCGTTTGGTTTTAGATAAGAGGTAGGAGGCAGTAGATGAGAGATTTATTTAATGTTATCGTGAAAATTCCTAAAATAATCAATACTCTAATTGCTCCCACCTAATCTGGCAGCAGTCACAGAATTCTTCGCACAGTGCGGGGTGACGGTTCTTATATAGTTGTTTTAGTGTTTAAAAACAAGATAGGATTATGCAAAAACTAGTCATTATTACCGTAACAATTGTTTTGGGAGTTTTCCTCTCAATAAAACATGGCGAAAAACTATTTGATAAGCCAGTACCTCAAAATTCGATTTCAAAGGCCTATAACAATTATTGTCTGGGATGCCATAATGATAAAAAGTCATCTTTTGTAAATAGAATATGGCTGTTTGGCAATTCCCGGGAAGATGTGATCAAGAGTATAAAAAACGGCAGGGTTGCTCATGGGATGCCTTCTTTTAATGATGGGCTTAGTGATAAGGTTATTGAAGGGATGGCTGATTATATTCTGGGACTACAAAAAATGGTTCCTTTATCGGAGAAAGGGCATTTAGCAGGAGCTGATGGTATAGAACATAGCGAAGTCTTGAAGTTTAAAGTTGATACTGTGGTTTCCGGGCTGGATGTTCCCTGGGGGCTGGAATTTTTACCCAATGGAGATTTGTTAATTTCGGAAAGGAAAGGTGAGCTGCTGCGTTTTACAACAAGTGGTGTATTAAGTATGATAAAAGGGCTTCCTGCTATTAAAGCATCAGGACAGGGAGGTTTGCTTGACCTGGAATTGCATCCGGATTATGAAAATAATGGATGGTTATATTTTGCTTTTTCTTCACCCAATCGAGATGATGATAATTTAGCCAATACAGCAATTATGCGGGCCCGTCTTAAAGGAAATGAACTGGTTGATAAAGAGCTTGTCTTTAAAGCTTTCCCAGAAACAGAAAAAAGGCATCATTATGGGTGTAAACTTGAATTTGATAAGGAAGGATATTTGTATTTTTCAGTAGGTGACAGGGGAAACAGGGACAGGCATCCTCAGTATCTGGATAATGACTGTGGCAAAATTCATCGTATACATGATGATGGGAGCATTCCTGTTGATAATCCTTTTGTTCAAACAGATGGAGCGAGGCCTGGTATTTATTCTTATGGACATCGTAATCCTCAGGGGGTATGTATGCACCCTGAAACAGGATTGATCTGGACTGATGAGCATGGACCTAAAGGAGGGGATGAAATAAATGTAATAGAGGCAGGTAAAAATTATGGTTGGCCGGTTATTTCATTCGGTATAAATTATAATGGTACCGTTTTTACAACAGATACAGCAAAGGCTGGAATGGAACAGCCTTTGCATTATTGGGTCCCTTCAATAGCTCCGTGTGGGATGACTTTTGTAACCGGGGATAGGTATCCGGATTGGAAAAACAATATTCTTACCGGATCTCTGAGGTTTGAATATTTACATCGTTGTGTTTTAAAGGATAATAAAGTTGTTCATGAAGAAAAGCTTCTTCAGAATGTAGGGAGGGTCAGAAATGTAGAGATGAGTCCGGATGGTTTTATATATGTTGCCATTGAAAAGCCTGGCAAGATATTAAAGTTAACTCCTGTTGATTAATTATATGCGTTACATTGCTATAATTGTTTTACTTCAGATTAAAGTTGTTTGTTTGGGGCAGGTGTCACCCGATTCTATTATTTTAGATAGAACATCAAGGCATATTGATGTGGTTGATGTTAGGGCGAAAGTCAAGTTTACTTTGCCGGATTATTGGTCGGGTGATTATTCTGTGATGGATTCCCTGCAATTGCATTCGGGAAATTCCTATATGCTGTCGGAACAACTCAATAAAATCCCCGGCGTACAAATGCAGCAAGGAACCCTGAGTACTAATAGGATTACTATCCGGGGAATAGGGTCGAGAACGCCATATGAAACCAACAGGATAAAGGCCTATTGGGGAGATATTCCCCTGACAACAGGGGATGGGGTTACAGCAGTTGAGGATATAGGGTTCAATGATATTGCTTCTTTAAGAATTTTGAAAGGCCCTTCCTCTTCTTTGTATGGCGCCGGCTTAGGAGGTGTTCTTTTTATTAATCCATTTGTGGATGGTCCCCAAAATAAAGTTAGTGTTACTAGTGAAGCGGGTAGTTTTGGAACTGTCTCTGGTTTAATGGACTTAAATCTGGATATTAAAGGGGGTGGACTTTCCATAGGTTTGAGCTCTTTAAAATCAAGTGGGTACAGGGAAAATAGTAATTACAACAGGTATAATGCATCAGTAAAAGGAGAGGTTCGGCTGGGGAATAATTATCTGAGGTTCTTGTACAATTTTCGATATTTGAACGGACAGATACCCAGTTCTTTGAATGAAGAGGATTTTCGAGATAACCCCAAGGCTGCAGGGGGAACCTGGGGGATAATCAAAGGTTTTGAGGAAAGTAATCGCCATCTGTTAGGCATAGGAATTCAGTTTCCTTTAGAAAACAACAAATTCAATTCCCTTACTGTTTTTGGAACAGGTAATCAGCTTAAAGAAGTGAGGCCCTTTAATGAATTGGGAGAGGATATGTTTTCATTTGGAGTGAGGGACAAGTATTCATTTGTTGGCGAAAATTATAAGGTGGAGGGTGGTGTTGAGGCAATGAATGAGCTTAATACAGTCTCTTTGTATGAAGTTGATGGAGAAGCAAAAGGTTTGTTGTTATCCAGAAATAAATACAACAGATCATATTTTAATTTGTTTGGATTATTAGAACTGAAAAAGAATGCATTTTCTTTTCAGGCATCGGTAAACCTGAATAAAACCAACTATAAAATAACACCTGGAGAAGGTTTGGGAGATCGTTATAGTTATGATATAATTGTCTCTCCTGGAATAGGGGTAAGTTACAGCTTTTCAGAATCATCAAGTTTGTTAGCATCTTTAGGGCATGGATTTTCAGCTCCATCGTTATTGGAATCCCAAATGCCTGATGGTTCATTTAATTCCAACATTAAACCAGAACAAGGCGTTACCTGCGATGTAGGTTATCGCCATAAAGGATGGAACGATAGGTTGTTAATGGAATTGACTATTTATTATATGAAGATGAATAATTTGTTGGTTACCAAAAGAGAAAGTGAAGAAATCTTTTATGGAATCAATGCCGGGGAAACAAAACATGCAGGAGTGGAGGCAAGTGTTAATTACGATCTGGTTTCTTTATGTAATCAGAAGTCAGCTACTGTTTCGCTTTCTTATTTTGCCTCAGGTAATCGGTTTGAGCGTTTTGTGGATGATGGTGTTGATTTTAAGGGTAATAACTTGCCCGGAATACCCAATTATAATCTTTCGTTGGGTTTTAATGGCCAGTTGAAAGCTTTTAGCTTATTACTGGATTATAAAAGGGTGGGAAGCCAATATCTTGATGATGAGAACAGTTTAAAATATAGCGGTTTTGATAAATTGAGTGGAAAGGTGACTTTTTCGCTAGGTTGGCCGGGTGTAAAAACAATATTATATATGGGTGTGGATAATTTGTTTGATATATCTTATGCATCAATGGTATTGATAAATGCACCATCTTTTGGAGGCAGTAAACCGCGGTACTATTATCCGGGTCTGCCTTTAAATATTTATGGGGGAATAAAAATATCATTGTAAAAAAAAGCCTGCTTTCAAAAGAAAACAGGCTTTGAGTTTTTGTAATGCAATAATGATATTGAGTGCCATATAAATAATTTTATTGTTGGCACAGAATGGTTTTTATTTCTTTTATCTTGTGTCTTTTCTCTGATGATCTGGATACCTAACAGCTTACTGTTTTTTCAACCAATTCACCTTCAATCGAGAATCTGGCTGCGCTGGTAATTTTTAGTTCAACAATTTGTCCGATTAACTCCTTGTTGTCCGATGCCAAACGTACTACAATTTTTCCATCAGTATGGCCAGACAGGTAGCCTGGTTTTCTGTCTTGTTCCCTAACTAGTACTTTTAAAGTTTTCCCAATTAACGACTTATTGTATTCGTAGGTATGTTTCTGAAGTTCTTCACTTAAAACAGCATACCTTCTTTTCTTCTCGTCGAGGGTAATGTTATCTTCCCATTTGTAAGAGGTTGCTCCCGGACGAGGAGAATACATCGCAATATAGGCCATGTTATATTTAAACTCGGCCATGGCTTTGCGTGTGTTTTCAAACTGTTCTTCAGTTTCATCAGTAAAACCAACAATAATATCGGTAAATACTGTAGCCTGGGGAAGTATCCTTCTCAGAGATTGCATGGTTTCCCTGTATTTTTCAACAGAGTGCTTGCGGTTCATCTTGATAAGGACTTTTTCATCGCCACTTTGTAAAGGAAAATGTATTTGTTTTCCCAAACACTTATATTTAGCTATGATATGAAAAATATCATCCGTCATATCCATTGGGTGTGGAGATGTAAAATAAACCCAGAACTCATTATTTATAGCTTCGCCTATTTCCCCTATTTTTTCAAGTAATTCGGCAAATGTAATTTCTTCTCCATGCTTGTCTAACCCATAGGAATTTACATTTTGTCCGAGCAGGGTAATGGATTTGTACCCTTTTTCGGCTAATGATTTCACTTCGGTCAGAATTTCATCGGATGGACGCGAAACTTCGCGTCCCCTTGTGTAAGGAACAGCACAATAGGTACAAAATTTATTGCAACCGTTTTGTATCGGAACAAAAGCTTCAAAGCTGGAATCGTATTTAGGCTTTACATCCCAAAAAAGTTGGATTTCATCTATTGGGTTGTTGGGTTCCGGAACAATTGCCATAGGCGAAGTGATACCGTATTCAGTTAGCATCTTTGGGAACTGAGGTAGCTCAGGCATGGCAAATACTATATCAAAAAGCTTTAAGAACCGCTCTTTATCAGCAGGTAATACACAACCGGATATAAATGTTATCAGGTTTTTTTTATTCTTCCATTTATTCCAGGTGAAAATTTTATTGTATACCTTGTCAATAGCTTTCTGGCGGACAGAACATGCCAGTATCCCAATAAGGTTGGCATCTTCCTCGTTATCAGCTTTAGTGTATCCTGCTGCATTTAATACTGACGCCACACGCTCCGAATCACTCAAATTCATTTGACAACCCAATGTCAGTAAATAGTACTTCACAATTATAATTTTATTTTGTTACGCAACTTAAATTGTTTATTGAGAGGGATTGATATAAACTGCCGTCTCAATGTTTTATTCTTAGAAATATACTTCAGCATGAATCTGACTGTTGGGTATTCCTTGAGCTTCAAGGATATCATAAACGTCATGAATCATATTGCAATTTCCGCACAAATATACTTCAGAATCTTTATCTATTGTAACATCTTGTAAATAATTTGTAATCCTGCCCGTATAATCTCCGCTTTTGTCCCTTGAAGAACATAAAATGTAATTGTTTTCAGGGTATTCATTTTTTTCATAAGATTCTACAGCGTTTCGTACGCCATGTAGTATCTGATATTTTATTTGTGGATTACTTTTTACTATAGAATGGAAGGGCGAAATACCGGTACCTGTTGCGATGAACAGAAAATTATTGGATTGAACTTTCTCTTCCTTAACGGTAAAATAGCCAACAGGTTCTTCTACCACAACCGATTGCCCAACCTTTAATTTTTTTAAAACGGGTGTTACCAGGCCATTCTGAACTTCTTTAACAAGTATTTCAATATATGGGTCGTTTTCTGCACTGTAAATAGAGTATTCCCTTGAATGAACTCCATCAGGTGGGCCTACGCAGATATGTTGTCCGGCTTTAAATTTCAGGCCGTTCTTTTCAAAGCGGATGATAAAGGTTGATTCGGTTAAGTGTCGGATCTCAAGTATTTCATGATAGTTTATCCTGTTTCGTTTCATTTGAAATTTTTTATTTATGATTTGAATCTTAATGCCTTGTCAATGAAAACCATCCTTTTTGCAAATTGTTCATCTTAAATTATTAAGTTCTATCTGTTTTCTATTGACAAGATTATTCATATTTTTATTGACTAATAATTTTAACAAAAAACTAAAATAATTATTCAAACTATGGACTTGGAAAACTTTAGGAGTAAGGAGATTAGCTGGCTTTCATTTAATGATAGGGTTTTGCAAGAGGCCTCGCGTGAATGTGTTCCGCTAGTTGAGCGAATAAAGTTTCTTGGAATTTATTCTAACAATATGGATGAATTTTTCAGGGTTCGGGTTGCTGTGTTAAAAAGAATAGTTCAATTAGATAAGAGTACTGTATTTGAAGGGGGCGCTCCAAAGGATATTCTTAAAGAGATTCATAATGAGGTGATAAGGCAGTCTATAAAGTTTGCCCGCATTTATGATGATATTATTGTTCAGTTAGAGAAGGAAGGAATACACCTGATAAATGAAAAGGCACTGACTGAAGAACAGGGGAAGTTTGTTAAACGTTATTTTCAAAAGAAAGTAAGAGGCTTTTTGATGCCGATTATTATTTCCAAAAAAAGAGAATTGCCCGACCTTTCGGATGACAGTATTTATTTAGGTGTATACCTACAGGGGAATGACCGGGATAGGGACAATTATGCCCTGATAGAGATCCCCTCTGTACTAGACCGATTTGTGCTGCTCCCATCAAACGATGGGAAAAAATATGTAATGTTATTGGACGATGTGATTAGGTATGAGCTGAAGGATATTTTTTATATGTTTAAATTTGATCATATTGAGGCACATACATTTAAATTGACCCGGGATGCAGAATTGGATATAAATGATGATATCTCAGAAAGTTATGTCAAAAAGATTTCTAAAGGTCTGCAGAGGAGGAAGGAAGCCAGTCCGGTAAGGTTTGTACACGACAAAAAAATGCCGGAGGAGTTGTTGTCACTTTTGCTTAGAAAGTTGAAGTATACCAAAGAAGATGCCGTGATTAGGGGGGGCAGGTATCATAATTTTAAAGACTTTATTGGGTTTCCAAAGTTTGGTGCCAAAAATATGACGTATAGTTCTCTGGCACCAATACCTCATAAGGATATTATACCCAATACTTCATATTTTCAGTTAATTACAAATAAGGATATTCTATTGCATTATCCCTATCATTCGTTTTTTAACTTTGTTGATTATTTGCGTGAAGCCTCAATTGATCCCACGGTAAAAGAAATAAAAATTACTATTTATAGGGTTGCCCGCAATTCAGCCGTTATGAAAGCCTTGCGAAATGCTGCCAGAAATGGTAAAAATGTTACAGCCGTAATGGAGTTGCAAGCCCGTTTTGATGAGAAGGCCAATATTGTGCATACGCAGAAACTAAAAAATGCAGGGGTAAAAATAATATTTGGGGTTCCAGGACTTAAAGTGCATTCAAAACTATGCTTAGTGGTTCGTAAAGAAAAAAGCAAATTGGTTAATTATGCCTGTGTTGGAACTGGTAATTTTAATGAAGATTCAGCCAATGTATTTGCCGATCATCTGCTTATGACAAAACATGAAGGAATTGCAAATGAAGTTTCTTCAGTTTTTGACTTCTTTAAAAGAAATTATAACATCCCGGTTTTTAACCATTTGTTGGTTTCTCCTTTTTATATGCGAAATACTATTGAGTATTATATTGAAAGGGAAATGGTAAATGCCCGTCATGGAGAAAAATCATATATTTATATTAAGATTAATAATCTTGTTGATTATGATCTGATTCAATTGTTGTATAAGGCTAAAAAAGCCGGAGTAGAGGTAATCCTAAATGTGAGAGGTATGTTCTCTCTGTTGTCAGAGTTTGATACACCTGAAAATGCTATAGAATCGTTTGGATTAATTGATAGATTTCTGGAACATTCCCGGGTTTTTGTTTTTTGTAATGGGGGTGATGAAAAAGTGTACATCTCTTCAGCTGATTTTATGACCCGGAACTTAGACAGAAGGATAGAAGTGGCTTGTCCAATATATGATAAAGAGCTCAAAGGAGAAATTCTTAAGCAACTGGAAATGCAAAGAAAAGACAATTGTTCGGCCAGATATTTGAATAATGACCTGGATAATACTATAAAAACCCCGAAAGATGGAGAGCCTGAATATAGGGCTCAGATTGAATTTTATAAGTGGTTGCGCGACAGAAAAAAGGCAAAGTAATGTTAGGAATAGAGTCTGTGAGTTTCACAGGCTTTTTTTATATGGCATTTTAGAAACAATACTTCGTTAAACTTTTTAAATAACTTGATATTATGACTATTGAAAAGATGAGCGTGGTTAAAGAGTAGAATTTAAGCACCTTGTAAATTGGTCTTTTATCTTTAGTCTTGCGTCTGACGATCTATTAAGATATTTATATTGAGATATATCATTGAACAACGCGTTACTTATCCTCAACTTTACCCATAATTTAAACATGTTTACATTTATAAAGCATAAGCTATGGCAAAAATGAAAGCATTGGTAAAATCCAAACCAGAGCGTGGTATCTGGATGGAAGAAATTGATTTACCGGAAATCGGAGTTAACGATGTGCTTATAAAAGTGGTGAAGTCTGCAATTTGTGGAACAGATTTACATATTTATTTATGGGATGAATGGGCGCAAAGAACCATTAACACCCCAATGACTATAGGGCACGAATATGTGGGCTATGTAGCTAAGGTAGGGTCTGAGGTTATTGAATTTAAGGAAGGAGACAGGGTTACTGGTGAAGGTCATATCGCATGCGGGCACTGTAGGAATTGCAGGCGGGGGCGACAGCATATATGCGAAAACACAGTTGGTATTGGTGTTAATATTGATGGGGCTTTTGCAGAATATGTAAAGGTGCCGGCCACCAACGTTATGAAAGTACATCCAAATATTTCGGATGAAATTGCCTCAATAATGGATCCTTTTGGAAATGCAACACATACAACCCTGAGTTTTCCTATTATTGGAGAGGATGTTGTGGTTACGGGCTCCGGCCTGATTGGAAGCATGTGTGTGGCAATTGCAAAATTTGCTGGTGCCAGATATGTAGTAGCTACAGAAACAAATTCGTTCAGGGCTGAGTTGGCCAGGAAAATGGGCGCAACGCGAGTGGTGAATCCCATAAAGGAAGATTTAAAAGATGTGGTGAAGGATTTAAATATGAAAGGTTTCGATATTGGTCTTGAGTGTTCTGGAAATTCTGCAGCATTTAATTCCATGTTGGAAGTGATGTATAACTCAGGCAAGATTTCATTGTTAGGAATACAGCCCTCAAGTACCCAGATTGATTGGAGTAACGTGATTTTTAAAGGGCTTACATTAAAAGGGATATATGGAAGGGAGATGTTTGAAACCTGGTATCATATGGAGCAAATGTTATTGTCGGGCATTGACCTGACACCAATGATTACACACCGGTTCCATGTAAACGATTTTCAAAAGGGTTTTGATGTAATGGAAACGGGCAATAGTGGTAAAGTAATATTGAATTGGGAATAGTGGTTAAGAATTGATTATTGATCCCAATTTTTAATTTTGGCCAAATCTTCATAATTTCGAACAGAAAAAAATATTTAGTGATGCAAATAATCAGACTGTTTTTTCTGTTGGTATTTATGAATGGTTTGGCGCTTCAGGCTCAGTTGAAGATTGAAGACCTTGAAGAGCAGGCAAGAGAGATCTCAAGATTAACAGATGCCTATGAAAAAGAATATCAACTGGCAGAGTTTACAAAGGTTTTTAAAACTTTTTTAAAAACATATAACGATAATACCACCCTCCCTGACACGGCGCACATTCAAGTAACCAGATCAAGTGATTCAAAATATCAGGTATTTTATTACAATACTTATAAAGATGGTGTTGTATATAGGCTCGACTGGTTTGTGGTTTATGGCAGTATTTATAAAAAACAGGTTCTGCATTTTCATGATAAAACCTTTTCGCATAAAGATAAAAGGGGAAATGGGGCGTTTAGGTTGCATCTGTCAAAGTTAACAGAAGGAACCCATGATTTATATCCATTAACATTTTCTTTTAAGGCTGATGGCAAAATTTATAGAGAATACCGGGATTTGGCGTCTGTTTGCATGTTTGAGCAATTGCTTTTACGAAAAACAGATAAAGAGAGAATGTCATTAAACGACTCCATCTTGAGCAGGATGGAAATTCTGTGGGGAAATAAAGAGTATTTTGGATCAGGGTTTAAAGGTTTAGGCCGGATGTCAACTTTAATATCGGAAGACAAAAGAGTAAAAGTTTGTACCTGGAATATTCCTATGGAGAACTCATCAAATAAGTTTTTTGGTGCGGTAATTATAAAAGACGATAAGGGGGATGTAAAATACTTTGTTTTAAACGATGCATCGGATAAAATGCGTTCTCCGGAAAAGGCTGTATTATCTCCACGAAAATGGTATGGAGCAGTATATTATGATATTGTTCCGGTTAAAGATAGAAATTATGGAACATATTATATGTTGCTGGGCTACAAACCCAATAATGAAATGACAAAGAAGAAAGTAGTAGAACCTCTTATTGTAATCAGTAACACTACTCCCAAATTTGGTCACTCAGTATTCCAACGGGAAAGGGTGGTTGATAAAAGGTTGGTATTTGAATATGGGGCAAACAATAATATGATGCTAAAATACGACAAGCATAACAAACGTTTTGTTTTTGATCATTTATCACCATCAAGTCCGTTGTTTAAAGGTAATTTTAGACTCTATGGGCCAGATTTTTCGTATGATAGTTACGAGTTTGAAAAGGGCAAATGGGTGCTATATAAAGATGTGGACTTGAGGAATGCTGCTTTGGAATAAAGAGAGAGGGCGTTAACAATTGTTCATTTTGTTACCCTCAATCATAGTTTTAAAATTCTATTCAATTATTTATGGGTGTTTTTGCAGAAAAGTTTGATGATATAAAAATATTTAGGTTTGATGTTCCCGGTTTTCAAAAGCTGACATTAAAGCAAAAGCTATATGTTTATTATTTAAGCCAGGCAACATTGGCCGGGCGAGATATTTTATGGGATCAGCACGGAAAGTATAACCTTTACTTACGTGATATCCTCGAAGCTGTTTATGTACAGGTTAACGAAGATCAGCATGCGGAGTGGGAAGCTTTTGTTACCTATTTAAAAAAGGTTTGGTTTTCGTCAGGGGTTCATCACCATTACAGTACGGATAAATTTATCCCTGGATTTTCTGCTGAGACTTTTTCGTTGTGGGTTAGTAAGTTAAATGTAGGTGCTGGCAAGATTACAGATGACCATCTGAATGCACAAAATTTAGAAAAATTAAAGGAGCTGATATTTAATCCTGAAGTAAGTGCAAAAAGGGTAAATACAAATCCGGATTTCGACCTGATCACCTCTTCTGCAAATAATTTTTACCACGGAGTAAATCAAACAGAAGTAGAATCCTATTACCAAAAGTTGAAAGATGAATCAGAAAACAAAAAGCTTTCTTTTGGTTTAAATTCACGACTTGTCAAAAATAATGGAAAAATAACTGAAGAGGTATATAAATCCTCAGGACTGTATGGAAATGCCATTGATGAAATTGTTCATAACCTGAAGCAGGCTAAAAACTACGCAGAGTCAGAAGAGCAGATTGCCATTATTGATTTGTTGGTGAGGTTTTACCAGACTGGTGATTTGGAAACTTTTGATGATTTTAATATCAGTTGGGTAAAGGCTCTTTGTGGCGATGTGGATTTTATAAATGGGTTTATAGAAACATATGGCGATCCAATGGGCATGAAGGCAACCTGGGAAGGATTGGTGCAAATAAAGGATGAAGATGAAACCAGAAAAGCCCAGGTGATTGCAGAAAATGCAAATTGGTTTGAAGCAAACTCTCCGGTAGACAAAAAGTTTAAAAAGGATGAGATTGTTGGTATTTCTTTGAAAGCTATAAATGCAGTAATGTTAGGAGGGGATTGTTATCCGGCTAGTCCATTGGGTATCAACCTGCCTAATGCCGAATGGATAAGGGAAGAGTTTGGATCTAAATCGGTTACGTTGACCAATATTTCAAATGCACACCATAAAGCTTCGTTAAGCACAGGATTCGCAGAAGAATTTACGTGCTCAGGAGAAGATGTTGAGCTTGAAAAAAAATATGGGGCAATAGCGGATAATTTGCATACGCACTTGCATGAATGTGTGGGACATGGTTCCGGGAAGTTGATGGCTGGTGTGAGTTCCGAAGATTTGAAATCTTTTGGCTCTGTAATTGAAGAAGCCCGAGCCGATTTGTATGGCTTGTATTTTATGTATCATCCCAAAACACTAGAATTGGGGTTAATTCCACATTTGGATGCTGCAAAAGCTCATTATAATTCGTACATCAGAAACGGATTGCTAACCCAAATAACAAGGATTAAATTGGGTGACCATATTGAACAGGCTCATATGCGAAACCGACAACTCATATGTAAATGGGTTTACGAAAAAGGGCAGGACGAAGTAATAAAGAAGGTAATAGAAAAGGGCAAAACTTATTTTGTAATTCATGATTTTGAAAAGCTACACACCTTGTTTGGTGAATTGCTTCGGGAGATACAAAGAATAAAATCAGAGGGAGATTATGAAGCTGCAAAATTGATTGTTGAAACCTATGGTGTTACTATTGAAAAGGATTTGCACAGGGAAGTTTTGGAGCGGTATGAAAAATTGAAGCTTCCTCCGTTTACCGGATTTTTAAACCCTGAAATGGAATTGCAGAAAAAAGGTGAAGAAATTATAGATGTTTGTATATCTTACCAGACAGATTATGCTCAACAGATGATAGGATATTCAAAAAAGTTTGGTTGCTTAAACGCCTTTGATTAGTAACCGGGTTTAAAACAAATATTTAATAATGCGTATTAGGTCGATTTACTTATCTATTTAAGATATTTAAGTCTTTTTTTTGCAATTGGCTTTTTGTTTATAATAAAAAACTCGCTTTCTTTGCATAAATAATTTGATATAGAAATCATTAAAAGATAAAATATATGGAAATTTCAAGAAACAAAATGGTAACACTATCCTATGTGTTGCGATTGAACGGATTTGAGGGGGAGATTGTTGAAGAAACCAGTGAAGAAAAACCATTGGAGTTTATTTTTGGAACAGGAAGAATGTTGCAAATGTTCGAGAATAAGCTTGAGGGATTAAAGGCCGGAGAAGAATTTAAGTTTGAGCTAAAGGCAGATGATGCTTATGGCCAGATAAATGAAGAGGCTAAGGTAAATATTCCTAAGAATATTTTTGAAGTAAATGATGGTAAAATGGATGAGGAGTTGATTAAAGTAGGAAATATGGTTCCTATGCAGGATGCTCAGGGAAACCGTTTGAATGGTATTGTTTTAGATGTTACTGATGAACATGTGCAAATGGACTTTAATCATCCGTTGGCAGGCGATGATCTATTCTTTTCTGGTGCTGTAAAAGAAGTGAGAGAAGCTACTGATGAGGAAATTATGGCTGTAGTTGGTGGCGGTGGCTGTGGTTCAGGTTGTGGCTGCGGTGATGCACAAACAGGTTGTGATAGCGGATCTTGTGGATCTGATGGATCCGGATCAGGTGGTTGTGGTTGTTCATAACAAAGCACGATAAAAATTTAAAATATAAAGCCTGTTTTCTATGTGAAAATGGGCTTTTTTATTTTTATACAATATATGTGAAAGGGATAATTCAATATCTTTTCTATTTTTGTGACATTAATCATGTAATATAGATTGTTAGATTTTAAATAAGAGATATTTAGACTTCTTGAAAGATATGCTTATGAAACTAACATTTTATCAATATTGAACTTGTAGATTAGACAGATATTGAATTAATTAAGGCCAAGAGTCCCTTATCTCAAGTCTCTAATCTAATAATCATTAAATAACAATGGCAGGTAATTCTTTTGGAAAATTTTTTAAACTTACATCTTTTGGTGAGTCACATGGTAAAGCAGTTGGTGGTGTAATAGAAGGCGTTATGCCGGGACTGGAAATAGATATGGATTTTATTCAAGGTGAATTGAACCGTCGCCGTCCTGGTCAGAGTTCAATTACTACACCACGGGATGAAAAGGATAAAGTGGAGATTTTATCCGGTGTTATGGATGGTATAGCAACAGGTACACCTATAGGTTTTGTAATTTGGAATGCCGATCAGCGCTCAAAGGATTATGGAAATATAAAGGATGTATTCCGGCCTTCCCATGCCGATTATACATATCAAAGCAAATATGGTATCCGTGATCATAGGGGAGGGGGACGTTCCTCTGCAAGGGAAACCATTGCACGGGTGGTTGCCGGCGCAATTGCTAAACTGACTTTAAAAAAATATGGAGTTGATATTGCTGCCTATACTTCTCAAGTTGGCAATATTAAGCTGGAAAAGACATACAACGAACTGGATTTGTCGAAGATTGAAGATAATATTGTTCGTTGCCCCGATGCTGAAATGGCAGAAAAAATGATTGAATATATTGATCAGGTTCGTCAGGCAAAAGATTCGGTTGGAGGAGTGATTACTTGTGTAGTTAAAAATTCTCCAGTTGGACTGGGAGAGCCGGTGTTTGATAAGTTCCATGCTGAGATGGGAAAAGCAATGTTGGGTATTAATGCCGTTAAGGGATTTGAATATGGTATGGGCTTTAAGGCAGGTGAGATGAAAGGAACTGAGCACAATGATGAGTTTTATATGGAAGGGGAACAGGTCAGGACCCGGACCAATAAGTCAGGCGGTGTTCAAGGAGGAATTACCAATGGAGAAGATATATACATGAATATTGCTTTTAAACCTATTGCAACTATTTTAAAAGAGCAAAATACCGTTAATAAGCATGGCGAAGAGGTGCAGACTACGGTAAAAGGGCGTCATGATCCATGTGTGCTGCCTCGTGCAGTACCTATTGTTGAGGCTATGGCAGCTATGGTTATGGTTGATATGATATATTTGAATAAGATGTATAGCTAGTTTTGAGTTAAAAGTCGAAAGTATTGTAGTTTAATGAAAAATACTCCTCTTTACATAAAAATTATTCTTGGTATTATATTGGGTGCTGTATGGGCCATTTTATCAGGTTGGCTGGGCTGGCAGGAATTTACCCGTGACTGGATTGCCCCGTTTGGTAAAATATTTATTAACCTGTTAAAATTAATTGCAATTCCATTGATTTTATTCTCAATAATAAGTGGTATTGTTAGCCTGGGTAATCCCAAAGATCTTGGTAAATTGGGGGTCAGGACTTTGGGTTTGTATTTAATTACTACGGTATTAGCGGTTTCCTTAGGCTTGGTGTTAGTGAATGCTATTGCCCCCGGAAAATCGCTGTCGGAAGAGATACGTACAGAAAGTAGGATTACCTATGAACTTTGGGCAAAACAAGAGGGGGTAGAAATTAAAGATCAGGTTCGGCTTATTGATTCGCCTGAATTAGAAGAGATTGTATTACAGAAGCGCGAACAGCTGAAACGAGATGTTTCCATGGATAAAGCACCGGTTTTTCAGTCTCCAAAGGATCATGGGCCACTTCAGGCTCTTGTTGATGTGGTTCCGGTAAATATCTTCAATGCCCTTAGTGGTAATGGATCTATGCTCCAAATTATATTCTTTGCCATCTTCTTTGGGATTGCAATACTGTATGTTCCTACTGAAAAATCAATAGTTTTAATTCAATTTTTTGATGGGGCCTCCGAGGTTTTTATTAAGATGGTAGATATAATTATGAAAGGATCTCCGTTTTTCGTATTTGCCTTGATGGCTGGAGTTATAAATGATATTGCCGGAGATAATCCAGCCATGATTGTTGAGATATTTAAAGGATTGGGATGGTATTCTGTTACAGTTGTAGTTGGTTTGTTACTGATGGCTTTTGTTATCTATCCTGCTGTTTTAAAAATGTTAGTACCTCAACGTAAGTTTTTTGACTTTTTAAGGGGGATAAGTCCGGCACAGGCATTGGCCTTTTCAACCAGCTCCAGCGCAGCTACTTTGCCTGTTACATTTGAGTGTGTAGAGGAAAATTTAGGTGTGGATAAAAAAACAGCTGGTTTTGTATTGCCAATAGGAGCTACTGTAAATATGGATGGAACTAGCCTTTATCAGGCTGTTGCAGTCGTTTTTCTTGCTCAGATGCATATGATTGATCTTTCATTATGGCAACAAATTACCGTAGTATTAACAGCAACGCTAGCCAGTATAGGTTCTGCTGCAATTCCCAGTGCAGGAGTAGTTATGCTGATGGTAGTGTTAAACTCTGTAGGATTAAACCCAGCCTGGATCGCTATTATTCTGCCTGTTGATAGAATCCTGGATATGGTAAGAACTACTGTAAATGTAACAGGGGATGCAACTGTGGCAACAATTATTGATAAGTATGCCCAGTAAGGTGTTTTAATGTAAATTGGTTGGTTTTGTAAAGTTGAGTTTTGCAAGTTTATTGCCCACAGATATTGAAATGATAAGGAAATAAAAAAAGCTGCTTTAGGATTGTGTTTCCAAAGCAGCTTTTTTTTATTTCAATTTTTATTTAAATCAATTCTTTTGCAGCATTTAAAGCTCCGTCGTAATCCGGATCATTAGTAATTTCAGGAACATACTCAACATATTTAACTGTATTATCTTTGTCGATAATAACAGTCCCGCGTGTTAACAACCTGAATTCATCAATAACAAAACCATATTTCTCGCCAAAATCAAGGTCTTTATGATCGGAAAGAGTTATGATGTTTTCAAGCCCTTCTGCACCACAAAAGCGGCTTTGTGCAAAAGGAAGGTCAACAGAAATAGATAGGACCACAACATCTTTCAGGTTGTTGGCTTCTACATTAAACCTTCTGTTTTGAGCGGCACATACGCCAGTGTCAATTGATGGATATATAACAAGAACCTTTACTTTTCCATCATAATCAGAAAGTTTTACAGGTTCTAGTTTTTCATTTATAACAGTAAAGTCAGGTGCTTTATCACCAACGTTTATTTTATTACCTACTATTGTTACAGGATTTCCTGCGAATGTAATTTGTAAATCTGTCTTGTTCATTATTTAATTTGTTTTTGTTTATGAAAAGAACAAGAAAGTTATAAAAAGGTTTTTATTAATGGTGAAATTTGCATTTGTTAACCGTAAATAAATTTCACATATGTTGGTTTTATTTTGTTTAAGTAATTGTAATATAGTGTATAGTGACTGTTAGTTTAGACAGGATATTTTTTTTGAAGGTTTGCTTTTTGCTTTGATTTTTTTAGGTATCGAAACTAAAAACTCAGTTCCCTTACCAACTTCGGAATTTATAATTATGGTGCCATTTAGTTTTTTTATCAGGTCGTAACTTATAGAAAGACTTAGGCCAACACCATCCTTCTTGTTGTTGAGCTTAAAACTTATGGTGTTGAATTTTTTAAAGATCATTTTCTGTTTTTCGCTTGTTATACCCGGGCCTGTATCGCGTACAAATATCTTTATATTGTTTTTGTTTTTATGACAATGGGCAATCCCAAACTTTACTTCGCCTTGTTGTGTGTATTTTATGGCGTTTGAAATAAGGTTTGAAAGGGCCTGATGCAATAGTAATTCGTCAGTAAAAACTTCCAGGTTCTCGTTGCAGTTGATTTCGTAGGATAAAACTATATTTTTATTCGGAGGCAATTGGTTGGAAAAAGAGTTAAAAAGCCTGACAATTAGAGGCTTTATGAGTGTTGTTTTTTTGTTTGGTTCAATTAGTCCGGCTTCAAGTTGCGTGGCGGTAATAATGTTGTTCATAAGTTTTAGGAGCGAGTCTCCGTTTTCCTTAATTATCTTAAAGTAAAATTCCTTTGTTTGAGCATCATCTTCACAGTTTTTTAATAACTCAGAAAAGCCAATAATGGCGTTCATCGGAGTGCGGACTTCGTGGCTCATATTTTCCAGGAAACCTGATTTTACACGTTCTGAGTTTATTTTGTTCATGGTTTGAGCTATAAACTGCTTTTGTATCAGGTACAATAAGGGTACTTCAATCAGGAAAAATAGCATTGATACAAGGTAGAGGTCTAAAAATCTATCAAAAGTGCTTTTATAAGGAATGATGGTTTGGGGCATATAATATTCTAAGGTGAATAGTGCCAAAAGATTGGTTGAGAATGCGATGATAAGTAGAGATTTTCTTTTTATTTCAATAAAGAATAAAAATAATGGAATGAAAGCTTGTAAAACAAATAACGTAGGACCATTACTGCCGCCATTGGTAAGCCATAAAAAGTTTAATGCAGCAAATATGTATATAATAAACGCCCTTTTTGCAAAATGGTATTTGTTTTTAAAATGAGATAGATATAATAGTAAACAATTTAATAGTAAGGATGCTCCAGTAAATAAGGTCAGCTTATATGATAAACCAAGGATTAGGTTTGAAATAGTTGAGAATATACTGATTACGATACAGAAAAACAGGATGTAATGAAATGTTTCCTGCGTGTTTATTCTTCTGATTTTAATACTGATCCATCGTTCTAAGGTGGAGATGAGAGGTAGGTGCATATTTAATGTTTATGAGTTAGTGAGATAAAGGCTTAATGATGAAATATGTGATAAAAAAAATATTAACTATCTTAAAGTTTGTATAATAATTTGATATTTCCAAATTTTATTTGGTACAACATGTTTATTATCAGTTGTTAATTGTAGTTATAACGGTGTCTTTTTTGTGTTTTTGGTAAGGATGAAAATATGGCTTGATAAAAGATATAGGTGTTATATGTAAATAAAAAAAGCCATCGGAATTGATGGCTTTAGAATATTTTGATTTTGAAAGCTGTTGCTTTAGTTAGCTTTTAACGCTTCAACCTTTTTGCGATAATCGTTAATGGCAACATGGTAGTCTGGGTCTTTTAATATGTTTACGTCACATATTTTTTCAGCCCTATTGATTAATTTGACACAGTCATGACTTAAATAGCGCAGGTGTACATTGGTGCCTACCAATTGGTATTTTTCAGCTACTTTATTGATGGCTTCAATAGCAGATTGATCCATAATTCTTGAGTCTTCAAAACTGATGACCACTTCTTTTGGGTCGTTTTTAACATCAAAGCTATTTGAAAAAGTTGCGGTTGCAGCAAAAAACAGCGGGCCATGAACAATATAGTGCTTAACTCCATGTTCTTCGTCCATAGTACTTGAAATTCGTATTTTTACAGCGTTTTCCCAGGCAAATACGAGAGCTGAAACAATAACCCCTGCAGCAACAGCAATTGCCAGGTCAAAAATCACTGTAAGGATAGTAACCAGGGCGATAACGATAACATCTGCTATTGGAATTTTATTGATGATTTTAAACGTACTCCACGCAAAAGTTCCAATAACTACCATAAACATAACCCCTACAAGAGCTGCAATTGGTATCATTTCAATATATGCAGAACCAAATAGGATAAACATTAGCAAAGCAATGGCTGCAACAATTCCAGATAGTCTGCCGCGGCCGCCTGATTTGATATTGATGATACTTTGGCCAATCATGGCGCATCCACCCATACCTCCAAAAAAACCGTTTGTGATATTTGCAATCCCCTGGGCAACACATTCCCTGTTTCCACTACCTCTGGTCTCTGTTAATTCATCAACCAAAGTAAGGGTCATTAACGATTCGATCAATCCGATCATTGCCAGGATAAAGGCATAAGGGGCAATAAAACCGAGTGTTTCAAAGTTTAAAGGAATCATGGGGATGTTAAATGTTGGCAATCCGGCCTTGATGCCTGTGCCTCCTCCTGAAATAACAAAGGATCTTACTGTTTCAGTTTCAATACCCCCAAGTATAACTATTAACGAAACCACAATTATTCCTACAAGGGCTGCCGGGATCTTTTTGCTAAACTTTGGCAAAAAATACATTATTGCCATGGTTAAAAATACGAGCCCAAGCATTATGTATAGCTTTGATCCTGATAGAAATACGCCGTTTATTTTAAACATGCCAAGTTGCGATGTGAAAATCACAATAGCCAATCCATTTACAAATCCCATCATTACCGATTGTGGAACCATACGGATAAATTTACCGAGTTTAAGCATGCCGGCTGACATTTGAATTAACCCGGCCAGTATAATAGTAGCAAATAAATATTGGATTCCCATCATACTCCCATCTGGCCCCATAGCATTCCCTTCAATAACAAGGTTAACCATTACTACAGCAAGTGCGCCAGTTGCCCCGGATATCATTCCTGGTCTTCCGCCCAATACTGCAGTGACTAGGCCCATCATAAAAGCCCCATATAAACCAATGATGGGTGAAATACCCGCAACAAAGGCAAAGGCAACCGCTTCCGGTACCAAGGCAAGGGCTACGGTAAGGCCAGATAAAATATCATCTTTAACCGACCCCTGTCGTTTGTCGATAAATGAAAAAGTAAACTTCATATTTTGTATGTTATGTATTACTAATGAAATGTTTAAGATTGTTTTCCTAATCCAGCCCGCAAAATTAATAAAATCACTTTGTTTTATGCTATTGAATTAGGAGTTGAAGTTCGGAAAAAGAATAAAGAATGTTAAAATGGAAAGGCATTTAAGAAATATATCAGGAAAAACTTACATCCTGATTTGATAAAATCATTTCTTTTTTGGGGAGGTCGGTAGAAGAATGCGTGTTAAAGTTATTTTATTTGGAGAGTGTAGTATAATAAGTTGGGATTATCTGATTTTATGAATATATTAAGCCAACAATTGTGTAGTGTTTGAGTATGGATACAGTAGCAGAGGAACTATCGTTGATAGGTAAATTGAAAGAGGAGCTAAATCTTTTAAAGGAGAGAAATATAAAGGGTGACTTGTCGCGTGCATTAGATCTTGTTGATGAATTGGAAAGTGATATTAAGAATAGGTGTTCATCACATTTAATTACGGACGAATTACGTTTTATTCTTGATAAAATAGATGAAGCTGTATATGTAAAGGATACAAAATCTTGTTTTATTTACGCCAACAACAAGTTTCTGAAAATTGTGGAAGTTGATTCTTTTGGTGAGATTGAAGGAAAAACAGATGACGATTTAAATTGGGGCAACCTGGAGCGCGACCGGTTTAAGTACATGAGTAAGATATGTATTCAAAACAAAGCCTCCGTTAAAAATGTAATTGGCCCGGTTAAACGCAGTAATGGTCAGCATTATTGGTTTGAATGTCGTAAGTCGCCCGTAATTAATGCCCAGGGGAAGGTTGAAGCTGTTTTTGGTATTTTAGATGATGTAACTAATTCTAGAAAAAAGCAGCAGGCCTTGTTGCATAGTGAGGCTAGGTTGAAAAACTATTTCCTGAACACTAATGATGGGTTGTTTATTCTTAATTATAAGTTTGAAATAATCGATGTTAATCCTGCCATATTTCAGATAACAGGGTATAAACGGGATGAATTGCTGAAGCGTAACTTATTTGATCTGTTTATTGACAACGAAAGCCTGGATGGTTTAAAAGAGAAGTGTAAAAATATTGGTATAAATACAGAGTCGCATGAATGCAGTCTTATTTCTTTGGATAATAAGCTGAAGCATGTTAAGCTGGATATTTTAAATGTTGAAATAGACCATTATATCTGTTTTGTTAAAGATATTTCGGATCTAAAACGAGCTATAAAAAAAGCAGAGGAAAGTAATCGTTTAAAAACTGCTTTTTTGCAAAACATCAGTCATGAATTGCGTACCCCTTTAAATGCAATAATTGGTTTCTCAAATATTCTCGTTCGTAAGATGTATGATACAGAGAAAGATGCAGATGCCTACAAAAAGGTGATCTATAATAACTCAGAGTATTTGCTTGGATTGATAAATAATGTAATTGATTTAAGTAAAATAGAAACAGGACAGACTGATTTAAATCCTTCCAAATTTGTGTTGGTGCCTTTTATAAAAAATGATGTATTGCCTGTGATCATTGCCGAAAAAGAACGTTTGAATAAAGATAAGGTGATTATAGATTTGGATGTGAGTGATCTTTCGGAAAGGGTGGGTTTGTATGCCGACCAGGGCAGGTTGAAGCAGATTATAGTAAATTTGATGCACAACGCCCTAAAATTTACTATTGAGGGCAAAGTTTCGTTAAAAATATATGAGGCAGGAGATTGCTTGTTGTTTGAAGTAGCGGATACAGGTATTGGGATTAATAATGAACAGTTAGGAAGGATTTTTCACCGGTTTTACAAGGTTCAGGGGGAAGGTGTGGTTACCCCGTTCCCAAATCAAGGATCGGGTTTGGGACTGGCTATTGTAAAAAAGTTATTGAACCTTATGAATGGGCGAATTAAAGTTGAATCGGAAATAAACAAAGGAACCAGATTTATTTTTGAAATTCCCAAACAATATGAGCCCGCTCGATAAATGGATTGTAGGAAGTGACATCTTTATTAGTGTTAAAAATAGTTATGTAGGTATTAGTTAGTGAGAATATTCTTAATTTTGTCTCGCTTAAATACAGAAAAATTAATTGCATTATAATGAAGAAAGTAGCTATTCCTACTAAAGGAGATATGATTGACAGCCATTTTGGACATTGTGAGAAATTTACCATCTATACTTTGTCTGATAAAGATGAAATAATTGGAACGAGTGAATTCCGTGGCCCGGAATCATGCGGGTGTAAAAGTAATCTTGCTTATGATTTAAAAGAGCAGGGTGTAAGTGTATTGCTAGCCGGAGGTATGGGGCAAGGAGCAATTAACAAATTAAAGGAATGTGGAATAGAATCGTTTATTGGTTTTAGTGGAGCTGTAAAAGATGTATTGGAGAAATGGTTAGGAGGAAATCTTGGGAATTTTTCAGTATGTAATGCACATGCCAATGGGGATCATAATTGTTCTCATTAAAAAAGTTAGCTTTCTATTCAGGATTGCAACGGAGTAGGCAAAATGTCTACTTCAAATACAATCCGTTTAGTTTGATATACTCAAATGCTTGTTGGGGTAATAGGTATCTGTAATCTTTTCCTTGTTTAATACCTTTTCTAAGTGTAGTGGATGCAATGTTGAATACGGGAGCTTCTATTACTTCAATTGAAGCGTTCAAGGCAATTTTCCCTATTGGGTATTCGGGTCTGGGATAAACTTTTATAGGGCAGCGTTGGAGTATGTCTTCAATGTTTTTCCATCTGCTAAGAGAAAGCAGGTTATCGGAACCCATAATAATTGAAAAGGAGTGGTCGGGGTAGAGTTTGTATAGTTCCCTAATAGTTTTATATGAGTATGATGGAATGGGTAAGTTGAGTTCTATATCGCATATTTTAAACCGGGTATCATTTTCAATACTTAATTCAAGCATTTTAATTCTGTGTTCGGCAGCTATTAAGTCGTGTGATTGCTTAAATGGGTTTTGCGGACTCACAACAAACCATATTTCTTCCAACTCTGTATTTTCTATAATATAGTTGGCAAGAGCTAAATGTCCTACATGAACGGGGTTGAAGGAGCCAAAAAATAATCCGGTGTTTTTTTTGCTATCAGGCATTTAAAAAACTGTTGAGGATGTTTTCTGTTTCTTTGATAGCCTTTTCCAGGTTGTCGTTAACCACAATCTGGTCAAAATCTTTTGCGTATGAAATTTCCTCCTCAGCTTTGTTGAGGCGTTGTTTTATGGTTTCTTTGGTATCGGTTCCTCGTCCGGTTAATCGTTTTTCAAGTTCTTCAATAGAAGGGGGCTGGATGAAAATTGAGACAGCCCTGTCTCCATACATTTTTTTAATATTTAAACCACCAACAACATCTACATCAAAGATGATGTTGTTGCCTTTGCTGGTAATTCTTTCCACTTCGCTTTTGAGTGTTCCATAATATTTATCAGTGTACACTTCTTCCCACTCCAGTAATTCTCCTAAGCTTATTTTTTGCCTGAATTCATCAGGCGACAAAAAGTAATAATCATTTCCGTGTTTTTCTTCTCCTCTGGGAGATCTGGTAGTTGCTGAAATTGAAAACTCAAGGTTGAAATCCTTATCTAAAAGGCTTTTTACAATAGTAGTTTTTCCAGACCCGGATGGAGCGGAAAATATGATTAGTTTACCTTTGTTGGTCATATAAGTATTTTGTGATATTATATTATGTTGTCGCGTAATTGTAATAAAATGATTAATCAAGTATTTACACTTGCGGATAATGAAAAAACTATAAAATATTCAGGTTTTGCTCTTTAATTTTTTCAAGTTCATCTTTCATTTGAATTACGAGCTTTTGAATCTCGGCATGGTTTGCTTTGGAACCCAAAGTGTTAATTTCTCTACCGATTTCCTGAGTAATAAACCCAAGTTTCTTTCCAACCATTTCTTCATTATTAATTGTTTCTAAAAAATAATCTAAATGATTGGCTAGTCTTACCTTTTCTTCTGTAACATCAAGTTTTTCCAGGTAAAAAATCATTTCTTGCTCAAACCGGTTCTTGTCAACGTTAATTTTTTCTTTTAATTCATTCAATTGATCCAGAATCCTCTCTCTGATTCTTTCAATTCGTTCATTTTCAAAAGATTCAGTCTGTGAGGCTAGCTTTCTTATGTTTTCGATCCTGTTAATAATATCAGTATTGAGATGTTTGCCTTCTTGATTACGGAATTCATTTAAGCATTCAATTGCCTTGGAGAAGGTACTTGCTATGATTTTCCATTCCTCTTCGTTCAATTCTGCTTGCTCAGTTTTAATCGTATCAGGCAAAGGCATAATAGCCCTTAGTATATCTGTTTTTTCTGTTAGTCCAAGCTTATCCGAAATTGGCAATAACTGATTGTAATAGTTTTCAATGACCTGCGTGTTTATTGAAGTGTTTTTTTCGGTACCCAAAAAATCTACATAAAAACCAACATCAATTTTGCCACGTCCCAGTTTGTTTGCTATTTCGTTACGCAAAATCAAATCTTTTTCTCTATAAATATTTGGTAAGCGCATGTTTACATCCAACTGCTTGCTGTTTAGGGATTTGATTTCAATGCTTATTTTTTTTCCGGGAAGTTCACAAGTGGCTTTGCCAAAGCCTGTCATTGATTTTATCATAATATCTTTTTTGCTTTTTTAAGGTGCAAAGTTAATCTTTTTACAGATAAGGAAGATAAAAAGTGAGGATTTGTAAGAAAAATAATACTTTATAAAATGTTTTGTGATGATTAAGCATATTGTGATGAATTATTGTTGCTCGTATCTGTAATTGCAGTAATAGTTGAACAAAATCAAGGTTAAATGGTTTTGACTAATAAAAATGATTTTTTTTGAATAAAAGTGCTGAATTTAAGTAATTTGATGTGCGGAATGTCGAGATATTTCGTATATCTTTTTATATTTGACGAAATTGAGCTGTGTATAAAAAGGAATAATAGTTAACTGCAGAAAATCTATAGAAATGGGAGTTTATTCAATTAAAGATTTAGAAAGGATATCAGGGGTAAAAGCACATACAATCAGAATTTGGGAAAGAAGGTATAATATTGTAGAGCCGGCCAGGACAAAAACAAATATCAGAAAATATTCGGATAGGGATTTGAAGCGTTTGTTGAATGTTTCAATACTTAATAATAACGGATATAAAATATCGCATATTGCATATTTGAGTGATGAAGATTTAGGCAAGAGGCTTGCTTATTTGTGTTTGGATACAAAAAAAGTAGATATCCAGGTTGAGAGTTTGATGGTAGCTATGCTTGAATTAGATGAAGTGAAGTTTAATTCAGTATTAAACCAGTCGATCATTAAACGCGGTTTTGAAAAAACGGTAGAAGAAGTATTGTTTCCATTTCTTGATAGGGTAGGCATATTGTGGCAGGCAGGATCTGTAAATCCGGCCCAGGAACATTTTATGAGTAACCTTATCCGTCAAAAGCTTATTGTAGCTATTGATAATCAGATGGAGAACCAAAAGGTAGATAAGCGTATAACCTTTTTTCTTGATGAAGGAGAGTTGCACGAAATAGGCTTGCTTTTTTATAGTTTTCTTGCCCGAAAGGAAGGTTATAAAGTGATTTATCTTGGAAGTAATGTTCCATTTGAAGATATAAAGGGTATTGATCAGGTTAGAAAGGCAGATGCATTTTTCACTTGTTTTGTTTCACCACCGGAAAACAGTCTTGATAAAATTTTGAAAGCTTATAGCGAGGAGTTCCCAAATACCCCAATATTTATTAACGGAATGCAAGTGAAAGAGTATGAGGGTGATTTGCCCGATAATGTTATGCATATTTCTAGTGCTGAGGTGTTTGTGGAAGTATTGAGGAAAATGTAACAGAAAAACTAAAATTAACTTTTAGTTGGCGAATATCAATTATTAATAGCTTATATTGTGCCGGTATTTTGCAATTGATATTATTTTAATAAAGTAAACAATGAAGGAAATTCTAATTGGTAAGGGTTATGAGGATATTCGTTTTGGAATGACCCGTTCTGAGATTAAGAAAGTGTTGGGTGAACCAGATGAGGTTGACCAGTATGCATCAAGTGAAGAAGCAGACGATAATACAGAGGCTTATCATTACGATGAAATTGAACTTTCGGTTTCGTTTGATGAAGTTGATGAATGGAAACTGAGTTCTATTGCTGTAAGTGATCCTGAAGCTACCCTTGAAGGACAAAAGCTTTTAGGAGTTTCTGAAAAGGAGTTGCTTGCAAAAGTTGAAGGATTGGAATTAGGGGAATATGAAAAAGAAGATATTTCATCGCCGGAAAGCCCAGATAACGAAGTGATATCCTTTTATGATTCCAGTGTGAATTTTTGGATGGAAAATGGCAAGGTTTCTGAAATACAGTTTGGTCCTTTATGGGATGAAGAAAACGAGAGTTTTATTTGGCCAGAGTAAAATAAGGATAACTAAAAAAATATGTAAAGCCCTCAATGAAGCAAATTCAATGAGGGCTTTATTTTTGATAATAGTAATACGGTTATGCCAGTACTTTAATAACAACTTTTTTAACTGGCTTTGATTCTTCGATCATAATGCCGGGGGCATGGATGTCGGTAGGAAAAAATATAGCAAACATCCCTTCGTCTACTCTGATTAAGCTTGTTTGTGCTTTGTAAAAAGATAGATCCTTCTCTGGATCATAGGCTTCAGAAATCTCCTGATCTTCAAGAGGGGCATATCCCATATATTCAGAACCTTTTTCTACGTATTGAATATCAATATATCTTTCGTGAGTTTCAGGTTTTGCATCTTCAATATTTTTGGTGTTGTACTCCTGTACTAAAGCAAAAACTTCGTCGCCATCAATATTGTATCTTCCTGGTTCGATGTTTTCAAAGTCTACTTCTTCTAAAAATTCAAGACCTTTGTTGATCCTGGCGTTTAAGTTGCGGTAATGTTTTACATTATCTAAGCTGTCAATAATCATTTTTTGATCTTTATGTTATAAGTAAGATCCCAAATATACACCTTTTTATCCTGCTTTTGAGGTGGAATTATTATCTTGCTTTAAATTATTAAATTCAGGAATGATGATACGAAAAGATTACATATTGAGGATGATAGAGGAAATAGGCAAAATGATTGCTGCGATATTGGGATTGCTTAAAAATGAAAATGTGCAGCAGGCAAAAAAGTTGTATGATGAAGGTTTGGTTAGGATTTTTGATTTGGGAGAGGATGATATTCTTGAAAAAGAGGCAGGCCAGCTAAGGGTTGTTTTTGAGAATCAGTTTGGTGAGAGTTTTGAAGGATTAGAAGTGGTTGCCAATTTTTTGGTAAAAGGTGGGGATATTCATATAAAGTCAGGAGATGAGGCTAAGGCTAAAAGATGCTATGTAAAAGCATTGGAGTTATATAATATTGTTGAAATAGAATCGGCTACGTTTTCGTTAAACAGGCAAGCAGATATGGGCAAGGTTTCCCAGCTGATAGATCAGATCTGTGGGTGAGCATGTTTAGGTGGAGATTGAATCCCGTTAGATTCTTTTAGTAATTTATTTGTTACGGCCGCAATGTTGTACAAAAGTCTTAAGTGTTGTTTTTTTTCAATATTTGATTCTTTATCTGTTTTTTCTTTTAACTCTAAAAGCAGTGGTCTTAATGAGTTTTGTGTTGTTTTGCTTTGCTTTAATTCTATCGTGTTAGCTGCTTCAAATAACGAATCAGTTATTCGGTTCATAATAAATAAATAGTCATCTGCTTTGTTTTTATAATTTTTGTTTGTAGCTCCTAATGCAGAAAGGTGTGATAATAATGCATGATTAAGGAAAGTAAGGGTAAAGGCTTTCTGAATTAGTCGTTGTTTTTTTTGTGGTTCTATTTGCATACTTTGCCAGGCAAGTGTTAATGCATTATCTGCTTTATGGGCCAGCCGCCTGGCTAATCTGTAGTTGTAGTCGTCACTATTGTTGTGAAGTAATTGGGTGTTGATTTCTTTCAGGTATTTTGCATTAGTGGTTAATGCATTAGATATAAGTCTGGGAATTTGTTTGTATTGCCAATTGGGCCATAGAAAGCGAATTGCCAAAAATGAAAGTGATGCACCTATAATTGTATCAATTAGCCTGGGGGCAAGAATGTGTACTTCTGTTTCACCATTAAAGCTGTTGCTTGCCAATACGTAAATTGTAATAAAAATTACAGCATATGAGTATTGGGTACGTAAAAAGTAGAAAAAGAAATATATACTCACTAAAATAAGTATGAGTTGACCGGATGATGATGTAAGTTGGGTCAGTAGAATCCCTGCTATAACTCCTGTCATTGTTCCGTATATTCTTTGGAAAAGGCGCTTTCTGGTTTCGCTGTAGGTTGGTTGGCTAACAAAAAGAGAGGTAAGTATGATCCATTCCCCATTTTCAAGATTAAATAAAATAGTTAGCGTGTAGGCTATTAAAAAGCATGAGCTTAACCTAATGGCATATCTTAGTCTGGGGTGGGTGAAGTCCAATTGTTCTTTTATTCTTTCCCAAGTTCCTCTGTTATCTACACCTAGTTTGGGAATTGAGGTGCTTTCTTTTATGTTATAGATTTTTTTTAGAGATTGGTGTGATCGCATAAGATTGTACAACAATAGTTCAAGAAGTTGTTTGTCGTGCGGGGGTAATTTGTCAATCTCGTATTGCAAAGAGCTGATAATCCAATCAATAGATATCGGGTGCGAATAAGTTGTGTTGGTCAGTAAATTATCTGCCAGTAATCTGGTTGCGTGAGATAGCTGGTGTAATAGTTCAGAAAAACCTTCTAGTAGCTCTTTGTATTCGATTTTTTCTTTAAGGGTTTCGTATTGTTCATGGCTGGAGGCGGCTCTTTCGTGCAAACTTTGTAACAACATAAAGCGCTGCAGGTATGGCAAAAGTTTATTGCTATCCACTTCTTTGTTATAAATATTAATAACTTCTTTACACTTTTCAAGGGCTGCAACAACCTTAATGTTTAAGATAGAGAGTTTGTTGTTTGGTTTTGAGTGGTTTTGAGTGTTGGCAAAAGACCTTGCCTTTTCATCCAGGTATTCTGAAAGCATCTTAAAACCAGATGAAAGTTGTTCATCAAGTAGCCTCCAGGGTTTTCTAAATAAAAGCAGGAGTGAAGTGATTCCATAAATTAGAGCCCCAGAACAAAGTAATAGGGGTTGTAAATACCAACTTGAACTTTCGTGGTAAACCAGCATTGCATATATTCCTATTAAAATAGCACCATATGATATGGCTCTGTATCGTTCACTAATACCTCCGATGAGTATGAAAATAATGGTAGAGAGTATAAAGCCAATTCCAAATATCAGAGGGAATGGTTTTAATAGGGAAACAGAAATTGTTGTAATTGTAAAGCCTATTATAGTAATGGTCAGGGCTTTGAGTCTCCCTTTTGGATGGTCATCTGATTCTGATAAAGCGGCCGCTACTGTTCCTAATGACATGGTAATGCCAGCGGTTATATTATTGAAAAGCAAAAATGGAATTGACTGAACAAAAACTGGAATTACTACCTTTAATGCCAACATCCTGTTGGGATTTCTCCAAAAATCTTTATTTATTTTTTGTAGCCAGGCTGACTGTTTTTTGTAATCGGTCATGAAATTCTTAACGAAAATTATAAAAGAGTAAACCGTAAACTGGTTAAAATGTTCAAGATATAATTTCTATACGTAAATATCTACATAAATATATGTGTAAATAAGAATAATGAGTTATCTTTGTGCTTTGGTTGTTAGTCAATGGTTTATAAGTAAATATAGGTATGAAGGAGGAATTGCAAATAGATGAAATTATTGATAATAGAAAAGGGTTAAACCACAGGGGAGAAGTTGAAAATATAGAAAAGAAGGAACGTGGGTTGTATTATACAAAAAAGGAGCCACGAAAGGCCTTTACTAATTTTCAGCGAAACCAATATAGGGCGTTGTTTAATTCAATGGCACTAACAGATCGTAAATCAATGATTTTGGTTAGAATCAATACTGCCCTTATTTCTGTATTGATTGTCTTTAATCATTATATTATGGATCATGTACCCTTGGGTAAATCATTAATAATATTGGCATTATTAGGAATGGGTTTATCGTTAATAACCAGTATGCTCTCGTCAAAAACGCCCGGTTTTTTAATAAAACGTACGTTAAAAGGACAAATAATGCCAAAGTATTCAGAGCTGAAGTATAATGTTTTAATGACTTTTGATAGTCCCTCGTTGGAAGAATATGAAGAGGCCATGAATGAAGTGGTAAATAGTCAGGAATTACAAATAGGCAATCAAACACGGGCCAGTTATCTTTTTAACAGAATCCTAATGCGTCAATACCGGCTGTTGGAATTTTCGTATAATGCTTTTATTGTAACAATTGGATTGGTTATAGTATTGTTTATTGTTGGGTTGGTTTGGTAGGTTTTAGGTCAGTATGAGCTTCATGGTGTGGAGAGGTTGTGGGGTTCGTTACTTTTGGGAAATTTCTTTTCAGAATATAACATTAACAGGATGGCAAAAATAAGGAAAATTATACCAACAGAATAGGTGATGCTAAATCCAAACCATTCGTATAGTTTTATGCCTATTATAGGGGCGAATAACGCTCTGAAGCCAGTTAAAAACAAGTGGACGGACTGGTAATCGGCAGCTTCGTGCGGTTTGCAAAAGTAACTGCTTCCAATACCCCATAAAATAGGCATGCTTCCCATAAATAGTCCATTAAACAGAACCGCTATCAATAGCATGTGGTATAGTTTTAATCCCCATATTTCGGTATAGCTGTTCAGGTATTCTGTTAACCCTGTAAATGTAATAAATAGCATTAACGTGCTAAAAGTTAAAATGCCAAACCTTCTGGGATCCCTTTTGCCAATAAGCTTTCCGAAGATTGGTAAAATAGCAATGGCAACAAGGTTGTAAGCGTTGTTGTAAAAGGAAACTGAAGAATAATTCAAATCAAGTGCTTCTTTGTAAAATATGGTAATCACAGCATGAGTGCTCATCCATGCAAAACCATATAAAATAAAGCCCATTTCCAAATGTCGGAATGGTGTATTGCTTTTTAAAATAGCAAATATCCTCTTAAATGAACTGCCTAATGCCTGTCTAATGGGTTTGATGTTGGTTTCTATATGTTGTTTAAACTCAATTTTTGTAAGCTGGAAAATAGAGACAACTCCCAGGATCCCAACCATGGGGTAAAATATTCTGTATGAATTTGGATCAAAATCAAGCAATAATCCAACGGTAAAAGTAGAAAGCATGGTTAATACTTTATTTATTGTTGTTGCATACCCAAATAATTTCCCGAAATTCTCATGTTTGTAGTTCCCTTTTAAATATTGGTTTATAGATGGAACAACGGCGATTTGAGAAGTGTAAAACAATAAAAATACGCCTAAAAATAGCATATGAAAACCTGGGGATAGACCTGTTTCAGGTGAAACGGCAGGGAATATGGAAAAAATAATTAATGGCAGACGGGTAACAATTCCTACGGTTCTAAGGAGAATTTTTCGGTTAGGATACCTGCGCATAATTTCGTTTGCCAACATGGCAAATAAAAACACAACCATACTAAATTGAAACAAAAAAGCCAGTTGTACATTTGATCCCTTGAGTGATTTGATAAAAATAAATTCGTTTAGAATCAGAGCTCCTCTCGCTATCCCGTCAATGCTACTATAAAACAAATGTAGTTTAAATGCTCTTTTTTCTGAGCTATCTAAAGAGTGAAGTATTTTCATATTGCTGATTGAGCCTTCAAAATTACGATAAACAAGTAAAAGGATTTGTGCATGTAATATTAATTATCCTTAAAATATTATTTTTGAACAGGTATCAAAAGGTTTTGTTTTATTCCAGTAGATAAATGTTTTGAATTTTGAAAGGTATAGGGTCGCATATGTCATTAGAAAAAAGAAGGTTGATACATAGCGTTATTTTCCCGTTGTTTTTTCTGTTTGTTATCTTTTGTATAAAGTTGATAGAAGAGTTGGAGCATCTTAGGTTTACAGAATTGGGCGTAAAACCTTTATGTGCCGAAGGAGTATTGGGAATATTTACTTCGCCATTGGTACATGGAGACTGGGGGCATTTATATTCAAATTCTGTGTCGTTGCTGGTGTTGGGGGTGGCTCTGTTTTACTTCTATAACAAAATAGCCTATAAGGTCTTTATTTTGATCTATTTATTGAGTGGGTTGGGTACGTGGTTGGCAGCAAGGGATTTATGGCATATAGGAGCAAGTGGTGTTATATATGGATTAGCAGGTTTTTTAGCATTAAGCGGAATAATCAGAAGGCATTTGCGTTTAATTGCCATATCGTTTATTGTGATTTTTTTTTATGGAAGTTTGGTTTGGGGGGCGTTGCCATTAAAGTTTAACCTGCCTTATTCTTGGGAAGGTCATTTTTGGGGAGGCCTGGTAGGTTTAATATTAGCTGTAGTTTACCGGAGAGAAGGGCCGCAGCGCCCAAAATCTCCTTTTGATTTTGAAGATGAAGAGGGGGAAGGTGATTCAGAAGATGGAGAAGTTCCGTATTGGATGAAAACAGATGTTGAACCATGATGTCTGTTTTGTTCGATTTCTGTTATTTTTGTACTTATAAATGAGATTAGATACTAAACATGATAAAATTTAATGATTATGATTAAAAGTTATTGGAAACAGGTTGTTGCTTTCTTCGTTGTTGCGGCAAGTTTAATATCCTGTTCAACAGTTCCTATTACAGGTAGAAGCCAGTTGAGTTTATTCCCCTCGTCGCAGATGGCAGAGATGGGGTTGACCAATTACAACTCTTTTTTAAAAGAAGCCAAATTATCAGATAATAAAGAGCAAACTGATATGGTGAAAAGAGTTGGAACCAATATTGCCAATGCAGTGGAAAAATATATGAAGGACCACGGATATGAGAGTCAGTTGGCCAATTTTGACTGGGAATTTAATTTAGTGGAAGACGATACTCCTAATGCCTGGTGTATGCCCGGCGGAAAAGTGGTTTTTTATACCGGTATCCTTCCATATACTAAAAATGAGGATGGTTTGGCTGTGGTAATGGGGCATGAGATAGCCCATGCTGTAGCCAAGCATGGTAATGAGCGGATGAGTCATGCTATGGGAGTGCAGGCTGTAGCAGCTGGATTGCAAGTGGCATTGCAGGAAAAACCTCAGCAAACTCAACAAATTTATATGGCAGCCTTTGGACTTGGGGCTCAATATGGGATGATGCTGCCATACTCCCGTAAACATGAATATGAGGCAGATAAGATGGGGTTGATCTTTATGTCGATGGCTGGTTATAACCCCGAAGAAGCGGTTGATTTTTGGACTCGCATGTCGCAAATGGGCGGACAAAAGCCGCCCGAATTTATGAGTACACACCCTGCTGATGAAAGTCGCATCAAGCAAATTGAGGCTAATATGGCAGAAGCAAAGAGCTACGCAAAGTAATAGGTCTTAAATATTTTAAAACCCGACAAGTTTGTTTTTGTATTATGCAAATAAGCTTGTCGGGTTTTGTGTTTTTGCTACAAAATATGTCTGTCAAGCATAGTGTTATCTTGAATCTTTTACTACATTTGTGCACATTGATTTAGATTAAGCATTAAAAATAATAATGAAAGAGTTGTCCAAATTTAAGGTTTTAAGTATTACGTTACTGGTGACGATGTCATCATGCGTGGCCGGGGCAGTCGAAATCAATGCAGAAACACTTCGCTCATATGGTATTGAATTGGATGTTAACTCAATTGACCATATTCAATCGATACAACGAAGTAAAAAAAATAAAACACAAGGAAATAATAAGTTTGGGTTTACACGTTTGGTTGAAAGCGGAAGAAAGCATTTTGCTTTTAAAGGTTTAACCCTGGATTATTCTCCGATAGCTGTTCATCTTAGTTTTACACACCTGATAACCCCCCTGATAAACAAAACGGAATTAGTTTACCGCCAGGTTTATAAGAGGTGCTATTGCGGAGCGAATATTTTGAACAGGGCAGGTCCATCTTGCATTTTTTCATAAAAGAGGGTTTTCATTAAATCCTTAATCCTTGACTGTTCCATTTAAGGATTGTTTCAATTAAACTTAAAATTATAATAATTACTTGGGTCTGAATATTTGTAATATTTAAAAATCAGGCTTTAACAATAACATGTAATGGCATTAATTAATAATATTGTTACCAAATTATTTGGTAGCAAATACGATAGAGATTTAAAGGAATTAAATCCAATTGTTGATTTAGTAAAAAAAGTATCACCAAACCTTGAGGGATTATCAAATGATGAACTTCGTCAGCGGTCAGAGGCGTTAAAGGAAAAGATCAGAAACCACATCAAGGCTGATCAGGATAAAATTGCTGAATTGAAGTCAAAAACAGAAGATAGCTCTGTATCAATATCTGATAGAGAAAAAATATACGCTGAAGTTGATAAGCTGGAAAAGGATATCGATGAAAAGATTGAAAACATCCTTAATGAAGTTTTGCCAGAGGCTTTTGCAATTCTTAAAGATACAGCCAGAAGATTTACCCAGAATGAAACAGTAGAAGTTACTGCATCTGAGTTTGACAGGGATTTAGCTCCGTCAAATGATTTTGTTGAGATAGAGGGAGATAAGGCCATCTGGTATAATTCATGGGAAGCAGGTGGTAATACAATCACCTGGGAAATGATTCATTATGATGTTCAGTTGTTTGGTGGAGTGGCACTTCATCAGGGGAAAATTGCAGAAATGGCAACTGGTGAGGGTAAAACATTGGTGGCTACGTTACCCGTGTTCCTGAATGCTTTAACAGGGCGTGGAGTTCATGTGGTTACGGTGAATGATTACTTGGCTAAACGTGACTCCGAGTGGATGGGGCCTTTGTATCAATTCCATGGATTGAGTGTGGATTGTATCGATAAGCACCGCCCAAATTCCAATGAAAGAAGAAAAGCCTATAATTGTGATATTACTTTTGGTACCAATAATGAGTTTGGTTTTGATTACCTGCGCGACAACATGGCCGTTTCGCCGGAAGATTTGGTACAGCGTAAACATAATTATGCTATTGTCGATGAGGTTGACTCGGTGCTGATTGATGATGCACGTACTCCATTGATTATTTCTGGTCCCGTTCCCAAAGGTGACGACCAGCTGTTTGAAGAATATAAACCAAAGGTTGAAAAGCTAGTTGAGGCACAGCGTCAGTTGGTTTCAGGAATTTTGGTGGAAGCCAAAAAGAAAATGAAATCTGATGATAAGAAGGTTGCCGAAGAGGGAGCATTGTTGTTGCTTCGTGTATTTAAGGGACTTCCGCGCAATAAACCATTGATTAAGTTTTTAAGTGAGCCTGGAGTAAAAGCCAGTATGATAAAAACTGAGAACTTTTACATGCAGGAGAATAACAAGAATATGCACATTGTTACTGATCCCTTGTTCTTTGTTATTGATGAAAAGCATAATTCAATTGAGCTTACCGAAAAAGGTATTGATTTGTTAACCGGAGATACTGATGATCCGAACTTTTTTGTATTACCCGATATTGGATCAGAAGTAGCTGAATTGGAAAAATCATCGTTAGATGAAAAAGAGAAGCTGACAAAGAAAGATGAGTTGCTTCAAAGTTATGGAATTAAATCGGAGCGGGTTCATACTGTAAACCAGTTGTTGAAAGCATATACTTTGTTTGAGAAAGATACGGAGTATGTTGTGATGGATAATAAGGTGAAAATTGTTGATGAGCAAACCGGCCGTATTATGGAAGGTCGTCGGTATTCAGATGGACTCCATCAAGCCATTGAAGCAAAAGAGCGTGTTAAGGTGGAAGCAGCAACCCAAACTTATGCAACCATCACGCTTCAAAACTATTTCCGTATGTACAATAAGTTGTCGGGTATGACGGGTACAGCTCAGACGGAAGCAGGTGAGCTTTGGGATATTTATGAATTGGATGTAGTGGTTATCCCAACCAACAAACCAATTTCCCGTGACGATAGGGAAGATAAAGTTTATAAAACCAATCGGGAAAAGTATAATGCTGTTATTGAGGAGATTGTAGGGTTGGTTAATGAAGGACGTCCTGTATTGGTGGGTACAACTTCTGTAGAGATCTCGGAGTTGTTGAGCCGAATGTTAAAAATCAGGGGGATAAAACATAATGTATTGAACGCCAAATTACACCAGCGCGAGGCTGATATTGTAGCTGAAGCAGGTGGCAAGGGAGTTGTTACTATTGCAACAAACATGGCTGGTCGTGGTACTGATATTAAGCTTACTGATGAAGTTAAAGCTGCCGGTGGTTTGGCTATCGTAGGTACCGAACGTCATGAATCACGTCGTGTCGACCGTCAGTTGAGGGGACGTTCTGGTCGCCAGGGAGATGTGGGTAGTTCACAGTTCTTTGTGTCGCTTGAAGATAACCTGATGCGTTTGTTTGGTTCGGACAGGATTGTAAAATATATGGATAGGCTTGGTGTTGAGGATGGAGAAGTAATCCAGCACTCTATGATTACCAAGTCAATTGAAAGAGCCCAGAAAAAAGTTGAGGAAAATAACTTTGGTATCCGTAAGCGTTTGCTTGAGTATGATGATGTAATGAACTCACAGCGTGAGGTTATTTATACAAAGAGGCGTCATGCCCTTTATGGTGAAAGAATTCAGGTTGACCTGTCGAATATGATCTATGATACCTGTGAGAGCATGGTAACCGAGCATCACCAAAATGCCGATCATGAAGGATTGAAAATGGACCTGATAAAAGTGTTTTCAGTTTCCTCGCCATTTGGCAATGATGACTTTTTGAAGGGAAACCCGGCAGAATTGACCGATAAGCTATATAACCATGTTTGGGATTCTTATCAGCGCAAGGTTGCTGCGGTTAAGGCTCAGGCAATGCCGGTGATTAAAGATGTTTATGAAAACAGGGGGCATCAATACCAAAATATTGTAGTTCCTTTTACCGACGGTCAGAGGGTATTCCAGATAAACACCAACCTGAAGAAAGCTTATGAATCAGATGGCGCAGAATTGGTTAAATCGTTGGAGAAGTCAATGATCTTAATGACTATAGATAATGCATGGAAAGAACACCTGCGCGAACTGGATGATTTGAGAACCGCAGTGCAGAATGCATCTTATGAGCAAAAAGATCCTTTGTTGATCTATAAGTTTGAATCGTTTGAGTTGTTCAAATCAATGATGGAACAGACTAATAAAGATGTTGTTTCATCCTTGGTTAAGGCTAGCATTCCCGTTCAAAATCCAGATGAGATCAGGGAGCAGGAAGAGCGTAAAAAAACAGATCTGAGCAAGCTTACAGCTAGTAAAGATGCATATCCCGGAGCTGGAGATGGGGAAGGTAAAAAGGAGAAGCCGAAAGCCCAGCCGGTAAGGGTTGAAAAGAAGGTAGGAAGAAACGAACCTTGTCCTTGTGGTAGTGGTAAAAAGTTTAAGCAATGTCACGGTAAGGGACAGGTTTAATTTTTATAGGATTATCAGTAGTATATAAATAAAACAATTATAATGGGATATAAAGATAAGGGCCATCTCTTATCTTTTGTCTCTTATCTTATATCTAATTTTATATGATCTTTAATTTTATTACATGGACGGTAAAACCTGAAATATTTAGTCTGGGGCCTTTTTCAGTTCGTTATTACGGATTGTTTTTTGCCATGGGTTTTTTGTTGGGTTATCAGCTCATGGAGAAAATGTTTAAGTGGGAAAAAATTCCACTACCATGGCTCGAAAAGCTTTTTATGTACGTTATTATAGGTACGGTGGTAGGAGCCCGTTTGGGACATGTGTTTTTTTACGGCTGGGATTATTATTCGCAAAACCTTGGCGAAATTATAAAAGTATGGCATGGTGGTCTGGCCAGTCATGGGGGAGCTATCGGGATTGTGATTGCTATTTTGATTTACTCAAAAAAAGTATCCAAAAAATCACCTATATGGACTCTGGATCGGTTGGTAATACCAACTGCATTGGCGGCATTCTTTATCAGGATGGGTAATTTGATGAACCATGAAATATTTGGGCATGCCACAGATGTGCCATGGGCTTTTAAGTTTGTTGATAATGTACATATGTGGATGGAAGGTGCAGATCCTGTTTATACAGTAGCTTCACACCCAACTCAAATATATGAAGCGCTTACCTATTTGATTTTATTCGGATTGCTTATGTTTATGTATTGGAAAACCAATGCTAAAGACAAAACAGGCTTGATATTTGGCGTGTTTTTGATTGGAACTTTCTTGTCAAGATTCTTTATTGAGTTTGTGAAATTAGATCAGGAGGCTTTTGAGGCAGGAATGTTATTTAATATGGGGCAATTGTTAAGTATTCCGTTTGTGTTAGCAGGAATTTACTTTGTGTATAAAGGAATGCAGCAGAAAATAGAGACTGAGTAAGAGATTGGATATCATTACAATATTTTAGAACCGTTCATAAACAGAAATGTTGTATAGAACGGTTTCTTTGTATTAGTTAATAGGTTATTAGTGTGTTATTGTTTCAGTATTATTTAACATTGAAAAATTAAACAAGTATCATGTACACAACAATATTTTATATTATTATTTCAATTATTATAGTTGAATTTATTTGGGATCGATTTTTATTATACTTGAATACAACCAGGTGGTCTGAAAAAATACCTGCAGAACTAGAGGGGATCTATGATGAGGAAAAATATGCAAAGCAACAGCGCTATTCTCAAGTGAATCATAGGTTTGGCTGGTTTACAGGAGTTTTCAATATGGTATTGGTGTTGGTTATGCTTTTTGCCGGAGGTTTTGCTATTGCAGATCAATGGGCTTTGGGGGTTAGTGATAGCCCGATTGTGAGGGCTTTGGTTTTCTTTGGAATTATAGGTCTGGCATCAACAGTTTTAAATATCCCATTTTCTGTTTATAGTACTTTTGTTATCGAAGAAAAGTTTGAATTTAATAAGACCACCCCTAAAACATTTGTTTTAGACCTTGTTAAATCGTTACTGTTGGGAGCAATTCTGGGTGGAGGAATTATGGCCTTGTTAATTTGGTTTTATACCATTGCAGGGGAGTATTTTTGGTTATATGCCTGGGGATTAGTAACTGCGTTTATGCTCTTTGTTACTATGTTTTATACTTCGGTTTTGTTGCCGCTATTTAATAAGCAAACACCTTTGGATGATGGAGAGTTAAAAACAGCTATTCAGTTGTTCAGTGAAAAGGTGGGTTTTAAGCTGGATAATGTATATGTAATGGATGGTTCAAAAAGAAGTACTAAGGCAAATGCGTTTTTTAGCGGACTTGGAGCTAAGAAACGGATTGTGTTATATGATACTTTGATAAATGACCTTGAGGTTGATGAAATAGTGGGAGTTTTGGCACATGAAATTGGACATTACAAGAAGAAGCATACTCTCTGGGGAATGATTTCAGGTATTATTCAAACGGGTATCATGCTGTACATTTTTTCAATATTTGTTGATTCTCCATTATTATCCCAGGCATTAGGAGTGGAGGAGCCGGTTTTTCATATTGGGCTGATAGCCTTTGGTATATTGTATAGCCCTATTTCAGGGATCACGGGATTGTTTAGTACCGTTTTATCCCGTAAAAACGAGTACGAAGCGGATGAATTTGCAGCTAAATATCATACCCCTGAATCATTAATAAGAGCTTTGAAAACCATTTCGGTTAATGCATTGAGTAATTTAACCCCACACCCATGGTTTGTGTTTTTCCATTACTCGCATCCACCCTTGTTGCAAAGGATAAAGGCATTAAAGGGTATAAAAAAATAATAGTTTTTAAAACTGAAAATCAAATTCCCCCTTGGGGAGGTTAGGAGAGACTTATGAATCTGGAAATAGTTACAATAGGAGATGAACTTTTAATAGGGCAGGTTGTGGATACCAATTCTGCCTGGATGGGAAGAAAACTGAACGAAGCAGGATTTGAAGTGTCACGTATCAATTCCATACGCGATACAGAAGAGGAGATCTTAAATATCCTGAGTGAAGCGTCTGATAGGGCAGATGTTGTTTTGTTAACGGGTGGTTTGGGACCTACAAAAGATGATATTACCAAGGAAACTTTATGTAAATATTTTAATACAGAATTGGTTTTTAACCAGGAGGTCTTTGAAAATGTTAAGTCGTTAATTAAACGATATGTCTCTAATATTAATAAACTCAATCGTAGTCAGGCCATGGTTCCGGCCAATTGCACTGTTATTAGTAATCCGGTAGGTACGGCACCAATAATGTGGTTTGAACATGAAGGAACTGTTTTTGTTTCTATGCCAGGAGTCCCTTCTGAAATGAAATATGCCATGGAGTTCAATATAATTCCAAAGCTGGTTGAAAAGTTTAACATAGGTAGCATTGTTCATAAAACAGTTTTAGTGCAAGGAATCCCTGAAGCTGTTCTGGCAGAAATGCTTGAGGACTTTGAAGGAGGTATCGCTTCGCATATAAGCCTTGCTTATTTGCCTGCTCCCGGACAAATCCGCCTGAGGTTTACCGGGAGGGGAGAGTCTAAAGCTGACTTGGAGGCAGAGATTACTACCTTGGTTGAGCAACTAAAGCCCATAATAGGCAATAATATTCTGGCCCTTGAAGATGTTAGTATTACCAAAATAATTGCAGAACTGTTTTTGAATAAGGAGCTTACCCTGTCTTCTGCAGAAAGTTGTACGGGAGGCAATATTGCACATATGATTACCTCATTGCCTGGCAGTTCCGCTTATTTTAAAGGCAGTGTGGTTGCCTATCATAATCAGGTAAAGCAACACATACTTGGTGTGAGTGATGACGATTTAGCCAATTATGGAGCCGTGAGCCAGCCAGTAGTGGAACAAATGGCTCGGGGTGCCAGAAAGGCATTGGATTCAGATTATGCTGTGGCCACTTCGGGAATTGCAGGGCCGGATGGAGGAACGGAAGAAAAACCAGTAGGAACAGTATGGATTTCAGTATCAGGACCAGATAGAACTATAAGTGAAAAATTTCAGTTTGGCACCATTCGTGAAAGAAATATTATCCGGGCCTCAGAAATGGCATTGGTCATGTTAAAAAAAATGATCGAAAATAAATAAACCAATTTCTTGAATCAACAGGGATTTTCTTACCCCTAATTCTTGTTACAGGTTTTTGACTATATATCTTCAATCCTAAACTATATTTTGAACAAAAATACCTAAAAGTTGTAGTTGTATTTATGTTATAAATATAATTATGATTTGCAATGTCTTCAACAATATTTTGAAGATATAACTTCTTATTGTCTGTTTCTTCACTTTTTAGGAGGAGGTGTCATTATTTTATAGGTGATATTTCTTTTGTACCCCTCTAACTATAAATGGTGATATACATCTTTACCAATCATTGGGTATTGCCCCTCTTTAATATAATCCATTGTTTTGTGATGTTCATATTTGATTAATAAGTCACACTGATGAAAATGGAAAAGATATTTTTGAGGATAGTATGCGTGGTTATCTTTGTTATTGTTTGTAAAAGTACTAATGCGCAAAATGATTTTTCTAAATACCGCTTTGGTGGTTATGGCGAAATCCTATACCAAAGAATGGATTATAGCGCCGACAGATACAGTAATGCAGATGGTGCTCAAAAAGAAAACAGGGCATTTATCACCTTACCTCGTGTGGTTTTTTCATTCGATTATAAATTCAGAGATGACCTTGTTTTAACTTCCGAAATTGAATTTGAATATGGAGGTACCGGATCTGCTTTAGAATTGGAATACGAAGAGGCCGGCGAATATGAAATGGAGGTGGAGCATGGAGGTGAAGTAGTATTGGAACAATTGCATATTACCAAAATCTTTAATGCCAACTATAGTTTATCTATCGGTCATTTAATTGTTCCCGTTGGACAAACCAATGCGCGTCACGAATCTGTTACCTACTTCGGAACAGTTAGGCCTGAAAGTGAAACATCAATTATTCCATTAACCTGGCACGAAACAGGAATCTCGTTTAATGCTAATTATAAAAGATGGAGAGCTCAATTGTTTATTATAAACGGATTGGATGCCAATGGTTTTTCATCAGCCTATTGGGTTAGATCAGGTAAACAAGGATTATTTGAAAATGTAAAAATGACCGATCCGGCTTTTGCCTATCGTATTGAAAATTCGAGTATTAAAAATTTACGATTAAGCTCTTCCGGATATTTTGGCAATAGCACTGGTAATACTCAAAAGCCAGAAAAAATGGGAGACCTTAAAGGTCAGGTAAGTATTGTTACGGGAGATTTTGAGTTTAACAATCGTAAAATCATCGCCCGGGGAAATGTAGTATGGGGAAACCTGTCTGATTCTTACGAGATCTCATCTATCAACAAAAATATTTCTAAAAACATTCAATACCAGCGTACTCCGGTTGCTCAAAATGCCCTGGCATACGGAGTGGAATGTGGTTATGCCTTTCAGTTAAAAGAAAAAGGCAGCCGGATTATTCCTTTTGCCAGATACGAATATTACAACTCTATGGAAAACACAGCAGCCGATATGTTGGCCGATGCCCGATATAAAAGAGATGTGGCAACATTCGGGGTTAATTATTTTATGACTCCGGCAGTAGCCGTGAAAGCAGATTACAGCCACCGAAGAATAGGGTTAGGTGATTATAACCACGAGAACACCTTTGGTTTAGCCTTGGTTTACACAGGCTGGTTTATGCAGAAATAACAAACACAATTTCAATACTTAACAATGTTTACTTTAAAAACTAATAATATGAAGAAGTTAATACTATTTAGTGCTATTGCAGCTCTTTTATTTAATGCTTGTTCCGATGACGATACGCCAGGCGACGAAACTTATGGGAATGATTATGACTTTTCAGCAATTATTGCTGATTATGTTGACTATACAGTAGTGCCTACTTATGCTGATATGAAAGATAAATCGGCGTTAATGTTGGGTGCTACAGAAGATTTTTTAGCCTCAGGATCTCAGGACGACATCAATTTGGCTTGCGAATATTGGAAACAAACCCGTCAGCCCTGGGAATGTAGTGAGGCCTTTTTGTTCGGACCAGCTGCCAACCAAAGTTTAGATCCCCTATTAGATTCATGGCCATTGGATCAGGCTCAGCTGGATCAGGTTTTGGCCAGCAATCAAACAATTGATGCAGCCTATGTAAAAGATGCTTTAGGTGCAGTATTAAGAGGTTTTCACACGATTGAATACTTGTTGTTCCGCGATGGACAAGCTCGAGTTGCAACTGATGTTAGCGATCGTGAAAAAGAGTATTTAGTAGCTGTTACAGAGGTATTAAGAGACGATTGTTTGAATTTATGGGCGCTATGGGCTGGTGTTGAAGAAGGGACAGCAGAGGCAGCTTTGGCTGAAGAGTTAGAACTTGAGTTAGGAACTCCTTATGCCGAGATCCTTAAAAATGCAGGAAATGCAGGAAGTATTTACCTGTCTCAAACGGATGCTGTAGATGAAATTTTATTAGGTATTTCAGGTATTGCCGATGAGGTTGCTAACGCTAAAATTGCTGATCCGGTAAGTAGCGGAGATGTATTGGAGGTTGAATCATGGTTTAGCTGGAACTCATTGACTGACTTCCAAAACAACATCAAAAGTATTGAAAACTCATATTTAGGAGGATATGATGGCGGAACTTCAGGTGCTTGCCTTTCTGACTATGTAAAAGAAAAAGATGCTGAATTAGATATAAAAGTTAAGGGTTTAATCTCAGATGCTATCAATGCGATCGCTGATATTCCTTACCCGTTCAGAAATAATTTAAATAATGAAGAAAAAGTCAATGCAGCAATGGATGCAGTTAATGCTGTAGCCGCGGTTTTCGACGATGAAGTAAGACCATTATTTATTGACTAATTGTTTTCCTTTTCAAGGTGAGTATTGGATAAAATCGCAATACTTATCTATATCACAAGAACTGTCCTTAACGAAGGATAGTTCTTTTATCAAGTTTTTAGTGAGAAATTAAAAGGAAAAACAATCTCTAACATATTTACAAAGACCTTTCGCTCTGCGAGTACTAACAACAACTTATAGCCTATTGTGCAAAAGGTTCTTCAAACCAATTGCATGTGAACAATCAGATAATAATTACGATGTTGAAAAGGAAAATTCTAATTGTAATGGTCATTATCGGAACCTGGATAGCCGGATGTAGTATTAACGAATCTGAGGATATCCTGACACCCGGTGGCAGGGTTGCGCTACCAGAGGAGTTATCTGCCGGAGAATCGACCGTTTTTAATTCTACCAGTAAAGCATTTGACACACCCGCCTCATGGGTGACAGGGGAATTGTCTGCACTCTTTTTAGAAGGGGATGCACTTTATGATAACCCCAGAGTATCAGATGGTAATCCTGTGAATGGTGGCTTAGGACCAGTGTATGCAGGTTACTCATGCGCCAGTTGCCACAACGATGCCGGAAGAACAAAATCTACTTTATTTACAGATGGGGGAACAGGCCAATATGGGTTCTCTTCTTTCCTGACTTTTATCCGCACCCCCAATGGTCAGAATCACAAAAATTACGGTCGCGTATTACACGATCAGGCGGTTTACGGATCGGAGCCAGAGGGTAAGGTGCGTGCAACTTATACAGAAGAGCACTATTCTTTTCCCGATGGAGAAACTTATAGTTTAATTACGCCTCACTACGAAATTTATGATTGGTATGCCGATTCTATTCCTGTGGAGCAATTAGAAATGTCGGTGCGCACCCCCTTGCGCCATGTGGGCATGGGTTTAATGCTTGCCGTTGATAAAGATGAAATTAAAGAATTAGCCAGTATTCAATACCCGGAATATGGTATCTCAGGAGAAATTAACTGGATTACAGAACGTAATACCAAACAAATAGGTTTATCGGGTCATAAAGCCCAACATGCTGACTTAACGGTAGAGCTTGGTTTTTTATCTGACATGGGCGTAACCAATGATCGCTATCCGCATGAAGTATCTGAAGGACAATCACAGGTAACCGGGGAATATGGTATACAGATTACAACAAAAGAAATGGCAGCCGTAGATTTTTATATGCACGCCTTGGGTGTTCCTGCCCGAAGAGCCGTTCAAAACGAGACAGTACAAAAAGGCGAAGATCTCTTTTATCAGGCCAAATGTCATTTATGTCACACGCCTACGCTTCATACTCAAAAAGAAGGTGTAAAACTGTTGGATGGTACAAACTTACCATGGCTGGGGGGACAAACCATACATCCATATAGCGATTATTTATTACACGATATGGGTCCGGAATTAGGTGACGATTATTCCCAGTTCAACGCTTCCGGCGACGAGTGGCGAACCACACCTTTATGGGGAATAGGCCTGCAGGAAGTAGTCAACGGTCATAGTCATTTTTTACACGATGGAAGAGCCCGAAACTTTACGGAAGCCATCATGTGGCACGGAGGAGAAGGAGATGTTTCCAGACAGCTATTCTCAAAAATGACACAAGAAGAACGTGAAACACTTATCATGTTTTTGCGATCACTATAATTAAAGATACAAGATACAAGTATCAAGACGCAAGACTGATTTACGTCGTATTTAGGTAAATGATACTTGATACAAAAAACAAACTTATGTATTTCGATAAAATTAAAACAAACCTGGTAGATATAAATTACTCCAAATTTGATGGAGCTAATTCTGAAGAATACAACATCATCATGCAACCAACCATAAATGGTTCCATTGATGAACAAATAAATGCCTTACGATTAGGTTTGGAATTATTCTTTAAAAAAGAAGCCTGTACTTCTGACGACATTGCCTTTCAACGTTTATTTGTGAGCGATTTCACCAATCAATCCGCAGACTTATACAATGCCGATTTATTTAACTGTGATTGTGCTTTGTCCATCGTACAACAAAGTCCTTTAAACGGCAATAAAGTGGCCTTGTGGACTACCATCTATAAAGGAAAAGAGAATGCCATTTTCAGGAAAGAAAAGGACGATTGCAAACTGGTGATTGACCACAATGGTTACCAGCATATGTATACCACACAAATGATTGGCGATAAAGATAATTATTGCTCTTATGATCAAACCAATCATATTTTCGATGATTATCTGCGTATGCTTGATGGTCATAATTTAACATTGAAAGAGCATTGTATTAGAACCTGGTTTTATGTGCGCGATATTGATAACAACTACGCCGGAATGGTTAAAGCCAGAAACGAAATCTTTGATCAATACCAAATGACCAAGGATACGCATTTTATTACCAGCACAGGAATCGAAGGTCGTTTTGCCGATCCTTCTGCTTTAGTCTTACTGGATACGTATGCTGTTGGCGGAATCAAGCCCGAGCAAATTAAATTTTTAGAAGCTCGTGATTACCTGAATCCAACACACGAATACGGAGTAGCTTTTGAACGAGGAACTGCTGTTGATTATGGCGATCGCAGACAGATATTCATTTCCGGAACTGCAAGTATCGATAACAAAGGAGAGATTGTACACGTGGGTGATATTCATGGGCAAATCAACCGCACCTTCGAAAATATTCAGGCTTTATTAAGCGAAGCAGAATCTAATCTGGATGATATCAGCAGCATGATTGTTTACCTGCGCGATGTAGCAGATTATAATGTTACCGAAGCGTACATGAAAAAGAATTATCCGCACTTGCCATACATAATTGTTCTGGCTCCTGTTTGTCGTCCGGGATGGTTAATTGAAATAGAATGTATTGCAGTTAAGGAAATCAATAACAAAGCATACAACTGCTTTTAATGAGGAGGAAATAATGATGAAGAATTTATACCTATTAATCCTGTTTTGCTTATCGGTTTCGTTTATTCAGGCGCAAACCGACAGCACTTTAAATAAATATATCGACAACGGTTTAATTTCTATTGCCGATAAAGACGGAATGACATGGAGTACTAAAAAAGGTGATTTCCTTTTTAAACCGTATACCTTAATTCAAACTCGTGGCATTTATAATTACTACGATGATGAAGGTCTAAGCCTGGCCGAAGAAGATAACGTAATGAACTCTGGTTTTGCAGTTCCTTTTGCATTGGTGGGTTTTGCAGGTAAAGCGTTTAATAAAATTACCTATAACGTAGCCTTAAATGCAGCCTCATCAGGTGCTGCTATTTTAAACCAGGCCTGGTTCGATATTAACCAAAGTGATGCGCTTCGTTTTCGTATTGGTAAATTTAAAACACCTTTTAATCAGGCTTATTTATCCCGCAACGGACAAACCTTATTTCCATTATTACCCACATCATTAAATGCCAGAGTAAATGTGCCATTCAGTATCAACTCTGTCAATCCCACTATTGCTACAGGTTTTGATATTGGTGTTCAGATGCATGGTGTTCTCAATAAAAAAATTGGATATCAATTGGGCGTTTTTAATGGAACCGGAATTGGTGTTAATAGCGCAACTAATTCCATTAGTGATGACACTGGACTTCCTGCACTTTTATACTCTGGGAGATTGGTGTACATGTCCTTAGGCGAGATGCCTAAATATCAGGGACACCCCGATCGTTTAGATGAAAAATATATGCTATTGGGTGTATCTGGTTCTTATAGTCTGGAAGCCAACTACGAAAGCAGCAACGATATGAGAGCAGGTTGCGAGTTTGCCCTTTTATATAACCGCTGGTATGTGGCTGCTGAAGCCTACCTGCTTAGTATGGATTTTGTGGAGCGTCAGCAAACATCTCCGGTATATACTTTCTGGGGAGGATACGCTCAGGCTGGGTATTTTTTATCGCCTAAAGTACAGTTGGCAACCCGTTTTGATATGATGGACAGAAACTCCATTGATGAAGCCGGATACTTATATATGCCTGCTGTTGGTTTTAACTACTTTTTGGCCGGACATAATCTAAAAATTCAAACCATGTATCAGTTTATGGGTAAAGCAGGCCATGCCTCTGTGGCCGAAGCCAATGATGATGACAATGGGATGAGTGAGCATAGCGTTTGTGTTCAACTGCAATTTGCATTTTAAACCTAAAGGTATGATGAAGTGGATAGGAATTTTAGTAGTAAGTGGCATAACTTTTTTCAGTAGTTGCACACATCCTTACGAGGAAGAAGTGGGCAATACCTGGAATGTAAATATGTCGCTTTCCTTTATCGATCCGGAATTCTGGCCCGAAGGTCAACTGTTGCATATTGGTTTATTTGAGGACGATGACACCCGCAATCCGGTTGCCCATATTAACCTGAATCAACCTGCAAACAGTAGTGTTAATGCCAGTATTTACGAGGTTGCAGAAGGTAGTTACAATGCGCAGCTCTATCTGACAGAAAATGGCATTTACAAAGTAAAAGTTTTGGATTTAGGTACCTATGATGTGTACGACAATATCAACGAATCAATCGAAAATATTCAGTTGATTACTTATGATAGAGTGCAACGACAGGTTTTTAACAACTGTGTAGTTTGTCATGGTAGTTCGGCCGGAGATATCGCTGCCGGTTTAAATCTGACGCCGGACAACAGCTACGAGCATTTGGTAAATGTAGCTGCATTTATGCAACCCAATATGGTATTGGTTTATCCGAATGGTGCCGACTATAGTTATTTACTAAAAGTGCTGCAAAAGGAAATTGACTTTAACCATCCGGCCAGTAGTTCAGCTACAGAAGCCGACCGACAGCTGGTGATGGATTGGATAGAACAAGGTGCTTTAAACAATTAATCAGAATCAGATGCAAAATAAAAGAACGTTCCAAACATCTAAAAGTAGCATTGGTTTTTCAAAGAAAAAGCTCTTGCCATTTAATCAGGTATCTCGCGTCTTGTGTCTTGATACTTGCATCTTTATACTTGTGTCTCCTCAACTAATAAGAAGGTTTACAAAAGCACTTAGTTTTCTTGCCTTTACTCTTATTGTTCATGGTTGCTATTACGATGTAATCATTGAAAAAGAGATAGAAGAAACACAGGCTATCAGTTTTAGCGAAGACATCATTCCCATTTTTAAAAGTTCCTGTATTTCTTGCCATGATGGTGTAGTATCGTATCCTAGTTTATTACAAAACGAAGCTTATCAGGCATTATGGACAGGCAATTATATTGAAGAGGGCGATGCTTCATCAAGCAAATTGGTACTAAAACTAAAAGACAGTCATCCTTTTGAAGGCGCTATTACCGATAATGAGTTAAAGAAAATACAGCTTTGGATTCAGCAGGGAGCCGAAGACAATTAAACGATTGAAGCATATGGAAAGGAAAGTTATCATATTCATCATGCTCATACTCTCAGGTATGCTGCATGCTCAACACAATTCAGCCAATCATATTTGGGATGGACGTTTGGTAAATCATCCCACCACCAATATGCCTTACAAAGGGCAAAACCAGATTTTTGTGATTCACTATTTTGATGCGATTGGCGAAAATGGTTTTAAAGATATGTTTGGAGTTTATGGTTCGGCCAATATTCAAATGGGTTTAGAATATGGTTTTAGCGATGTTTTTTCAGCTTACTTTTTAACCGAAAAGCTAAATAAAACGCAGGAACTGGGAATCCGTTATCTTTTATCAGAACAAAATAAAGAGTTAGATAATCCTGTTGGTCTGGCCGCCAGCTTTAGTGTTTCTATCGATGGCCGCGATGAAAAGTATTTTGGTGAAAACTATTACTTTATCAATCGCTTTTTCTACACTTCTCAACTTTCTCTTACACATATTTTTAATCATCGTTGGGAAATGATGGCCAATGCAACTATAGCACATTTCAATATCGTTCCGGAAGGTAACTTTTCTACTTTTCTGGCTATTAACCCATCACTTTCATTTAAACTGAATAGAAAAAAAGCCGTGTTTGCCTCCTTTGATTTTCCTTTAGGACTGGCTTCTGCCTCCGAAGAAAATCCACAACAACCCAAACCTTTGGTAACACTGGGAATGATATTTAAAACCCGAACGCATAATTTTCAACTGTTTGTATCCAATGGAAGTCATATCAATCCCGCCAAAGAATACCTGAACAACCAAATCGGATTCAACCCTGAACAATTTTGCTTTGGATTTAACATCAACGTAAAACCACATACAAATTAAGAAGGGAACAAGGAGAAAGGAACAAGGGGAAAGGTTAAAGGGAAAAAGGTTAAAGGGTAAGCCGATTACAGAAGACTGATAACTGTTAATTGAAAATTGAAACTTTATGAAAAACTGTATTTATATAGCGATAGCGTTGCTTTGGATGAGCATGAACGCACAAGCAAAAAATAATGCTGAACCTAAATTGGTATATGAAAAGTCGGCTGCATGTCAGCTATTTCAGGTTAATGATGAAAAGGGATTGCCGGTTTATTATTACATGGACATTAACGAGTATCCCTCCGATATAAAAGAGTGTTATCCCATGAATGTACGCATTTATTGGGATGCATGGGGTAATTTTTTAAAGTTAGGTTTTAAGGATAAAACCGGATTAGCCAAAATAGATAGTGAAATATTTAATGATAGAGATTATCTTCGGTTGCACGAGCTACTCAATGATCAAAATTCAGAACTTGGATTCTATAAGTTAGATAAGCTCTCTCCTCACGAGTCAGAAGAAGCGTATTATAATGTAGATGCCTTTTCTGGCGCTACGGTTGTAAGTACCGGGTATGATTGTGTTCGGGGTGCGGTAAAAACTTGTTATGTTTTATGGCACATTGTAAATGGAGAAATAAAAGATATTGTTAGGGAAACGACTATTCGAAATTGGGATTCCGGTAACTTAGGATTACAAGGGTCAATGACATTAGAGCAAGTAAGAGATTTGTATAAAAAGAATCCTGAAAGTGTATTTCAAATGTTGCAATCAAATGTACCTGTCACTACTTTAAATAATATTATACAATTGGTAAAGACAGAACGGTTAATAAATAAACAGTTGGATAAGGTTTTGTCTTCACAGTTGTTAGCAGAGGGGAATGAAATCATCCAGTTACTTGTTTATAATTACCTTTTACAAGCAGGGTATAGGGATAAGCTGGTTAGGGGCTATGTTCCTTCAAAAAGCTATTTGAAATAAGTTCAAAAACATCAAAAAAACACCGGGAGAATAAGTGTTCCCGGTGTTTTGTATTATTGTCAGCAACTAAGAAGGTTGTAAACCTTACTCACCAAGCATGATTTTTATAATTTCTTTATCCGTTTGGGCCATACCGTCTCTACCTAGTCGGCCGATGTTTTTAATTGTATTTTCAACGCCTTTTGTTACAATGCCTTCTCCTGCATAAAATTGTTGTCCGTTTTTATACATATGATAACCGAGTATACCTGCTTCAACAGCAGAGGCAATTTTTCCGGCACAAGAGGGTTTGGCTCCATCACAAATAATTCCGGATACAATTGCCAGGGCATTCACAATAGTATGGGCAACTTCTTCATATTTACCACCCAAAAGCCAAGTGATTCCTGCACCAGCTCCGATGCCGGCAGATATGGCTCCACAATAGGCAGAAAGCCTTCCGATTCCGGTTTTTTGATGGATGGTAACCAGGTTTGAAATCAATAAGGCCCTATATAAAGTATCCTGATCAACCTGGAGTTCTTTGGCATATTCAATAACAGGCACAGAGGCTGCCAATCCCTGGTTTCCACTTCCGGAAACAATTACAACAGGCAGTTCACATCCGCTCATTCTGGCGTCCGATCCGGCAGCAGCAAAGGCTTTCGCCCTTGTTTTAATGTCATTTCCCCAAGTATTTAATAATACAGAACCAACATTTGCGCCCCATTTGTTTTTAATTCCTTCTTCAGCTATAGCTGAGTTATATTTTACCTGCTTCTGCAAGGCATCTTTTACCTTATCAATATCAACAGATTCTGCAAAGTCGATAATGCCTTCAACCGTCATTATTGACCTGTCGGTAACAGTTGTTTGGTTTATGTCATCGCATGGCTGGGTATGAAATACCTCCTTGTCATCTTTCCCTATGTGAACAATATTTGTATGGTAATGGGAAATTTGTACCGAGGCACATGAACTGCCTGCATAAACCTTAACAATGATGTCAAAGATAATATCATTCGGGGAGTTGTGCAGGCTAATGTCGGTGGAGTCAAGAAAGAGAGCGATTTCTTTTTGTTTTTCCCTGCTTACTTCCGAGATTACTTCAAGAACTTTATCTGCATTTCCGGCAACAATACCTGCAGCTGTAGCAGCCTTAATTCCCCTTAAGTTACCTGTGTTGGGAACAACAACACTCTTTACGTTTTTAATAATGTTGTCGCTAGCATACACTTCAACCCGATCGGGCATATCTTCAAGTACTTTTCGCGCCATGGCTGCTGCATAAGCAATGGCAATGGGTTCGGTGCACCCCATGGCTGGCATAAGTTCTTCATGCAGAATGTCCAGGTAGGCAGAATATAATTTATCAGATTTATCCATTTGTTTATATTTTAATTTGAAAATACACAGTGCCATTTGTGGTCCTGGTATATTACTAAGACAACTTTTTTTTTAATATGGGTGACCTGGTATGCAAAAATATATGAGCAAGTGATGGTAATCAATGATTAAAGTCTGCATTGAAGTGTGTAGCTGATGGATAAATTTTAACTACTATATTGCTGTATGTATATTTTTTTTTATAGTTTCGAATGCTCTAAGATGAATTACCGACATAACTTATGTAAAAAACTATGAATGAGAAAATAGGAAATATATCCAACTATCTTGCGTCTGTTATCCTTTTTATATTTGGCTGTTTATATCTTTTTAATAATACTTTTATGTCATACCATGGAGAGGCTTTACATGCAACCTGGAATGATTTGGATAGTAGTGTGCAGATTTTAATATTGGCTTTAATGCGGGCTGTTGGAGGTGGGTTTCTTGCAGTGGCAATAGTTATTGCGCTGCTTCAGGTTAAATTTTCGTTAACAAAAATAAGCTGGATTCCCGGGATAATATTTGCAACTGGTGTAACAATAGATTTAACTTCTATTTATGCCACTTTAATACTCAGAACCCATTCAACCGCAAAGCCTCCTACATTTTTGGCTCTACTTGGTTTATGTGTCCTTTTAATAGGTTATATTTATAATCGCAAAACATTAAAGTGTTTATAGTTTTTTAACCTTAAAACAAATTATTATGATTTTAGGCGTATCAGAATGGCTTAGTGAAAAACTAGGTTGGGATGTAAAATTGATCAGGATAGCATTTGTAGTTTCTGTGCTGTTTTTTGGAACAGGTTTGGGTTTATACATCATATTATGGATTGTGAAAATGCTATCCAAATAGAGTGTGACAGAATTATTAGTCTGCGGGATTAACGGTTGCTTTTATGGTTTGATTTAAAAAACTAAATACTTTCTCAGTTATTTTATCCGTAGTTTTATTTTGGGGTAAACAATTTGCAATTATATTGATATATCCCTTCTCTTTAAGTATTTCCAGTGAGGGTTTAAAATTTAAATCAAATACCCAGGATAACTGCATGACTTTAATATCCAGTTGGTTTTTTATGTTTGCCCTTGAAATCTGTTCCCCTGCCAGGATTTGTTCAGTAATCATATGCGAAACAGTTTGGCCAGCCGGCATTTCCCAGGTAAGTGTATGGTTGGCTTTTTTCATAGGAGCAGTATAATAATCGGTAATAACCTTTAAAATATCCAGCTTGTCAGCATCCCGGATGAGTTGTGCAAAAAAAAGTTCCCGGCCTGCTAAGTGATCAGGTATTTTTAGTTTGTTATGATGTTGGATGGCAGCATATATCGTATCAGCATCTTTAAAATCCAGGAGCATGTTATTCTCTTGTAACACCTTAACAGAACAAGCAGCATGGTCAATGGAAGTTGCATCATTAAAAGTGTTATAATCAATCAGCTGTTTAAAACGGCCAATGTCGTGAAATAACCCAATGGTAATGGCCAAAGTTTTGTCAGATGTGTTTAGTTTAAGATTATCTGCAATTGTGCCACATATCTCAGAAACCCGGATGGAGTGGTCGTATTTTATCCTGAAGTTTCTTTTATGATTTTCAGAGAGATTTGAAAAAGAATAGTAGTACGAATCAAAATTCTTGCGTGCCAGTTTAATCCTGTCTTCCATTGAGGTTATATTTTAAGATCGCAAAAATAAGGATTATTGCGTAAGAATATACTATACCTTACCTGTTCAATAAATATGTATTATTAATAAATGTTAAAGTATGGCGCAATAGAAGAGATTGTGTCATTATCGGCACGGGTTTTGATATTAGTTCAGAGTGGAAAGCAAAGTGTTTTTTCATAAATTAGGTTAGGGTTTAAGTTTTGTTTGGAGCGTTTAATAACGCTCCAACTTTATGTTTCCAACAAATAACATTATTTAAGGTTTTATTGTAAACATTTTTAATCCCATATCGTTTAACAAAGCATAAAGCATAAGATTTTTTTTCATAGATTAGAGTTTAGGGTTAATAAAAAAAGAGTTTCTGGAAATGGAAACTCTTTTTTTATGTTGGCTTAGTTTATTTTAACCTTGCTGCTTTTGTCTCTTTTTATATCACATATCAGTGCAGGAGGTAAATAGGCATTGGAGTTGTTGTAAATTTTGGCATTTAACTTGTCTAAATTTAACCTATATCCATTATCAAACCTGGAGTTGTCCATATTTAAATATAGGTTTTTGATTTTGCCATCCCAATAGGTAAAGCGCGAAGAGTTTTCTAATGTAAGCATGAAATTTTCAATGGAAGAGTTTTTGCTTAGGGTTAATCTTGAATTTTTCAGGTCTGCATTTAGTTTGTTTTGAGCAAATTGTCTAAGTTCGATTGAACAACTGTTTCCATTTATAGAGATGTCTTGAGCAACATGCAGGTTTATGTTGTTGTGCAAATTGCTTTTAGTCGATTTTAATATCAAAGTATCTGCAGAAAAGTTGAATTCAGGATTCATTTTTATAGAATCCTTAAAAAAGCTATAAGAAATAAAATTGAATGAATCTTTTATTATCGTCACATTACATTCTGATTCCAATTTTATATGTTTAAAACTGTTTAGGTTTATCTTTTCTTCTTCTATATTGTTTTTAGAAAACCTACCTGCCAGTTGTTTGCTATTGAACGCAAAGCCACATATCATTAAACTGATTAGTACTATGCCAAATAAAGAGAAGTAGGAGGAAAATATAATTTTACTTGTTTTCATTTTCATTTAGTTTAGTTATTAACTCCTGCATATCAGAAGCTTTGATTTTTAATAAATCTATTTGTTTAATTATTTCAGGAAGTGTTAGTTCGAAAAACTCATGCTTTCGTACCTGAATTATTTTTTCAGGGGCGTTTTCTGATACAAAATACCCAACGCCTCTTTTGTTGCTGATAATATTGTCGCGTTGCAGTTCGCTGTATGTGCGCATAATAGTATTGTGGTTTACACCCAGTTCTGCTGCGTGTTCCCTAACGGATGGGATCTTGTCGCCTACAGCAAGTTTACCGGATAATATCTTATCGCATATATTATCAGCTATTTGCTGAAAAATCCCTTTCGAACTTTTAAATTCCATCGTCACACTTCCCTTTCTTTAAGTTTAAAGTAGGCATAGCTTATTGAGCACAAGGCAGAGAATATTAAAAAAATATATAAGGCATTCAGAGCTTCTGTATCGGAAGAAAATAGACTTTTAAAGGTGTATGCAATGCCGTTTTCAAGTCTAAGTTTTTGCATTAAGATGTAAAAATATCCTATTACGCTTAAAATTAAGCAGCCTAAGAACAATACAGTTTTTATTAGTGGATATTTTTTAAATACCGAAGAGCCTGTAAATGCCAGGAATGCGCTTGTGGTAATAAGGAGTGCCACTACTTTGTTAAAACCATTGTTTTTATCTATAACAGTATATACTGCATCGTATGAAAAGCTGATGAAATCCCTTGGGGTGTTGTCCGGATTAACATGGTAGATAAAATCAGCTGCGGATACGGCTAAATTGCTGACCAAAGGAAAAATTAATACAAATAGAGTTGGTATGAATATGAGTTTAAGGATAAACTCAAAGGTAAATTTTTCGAAAACAGAAGCCGGCAACATATAGTGTTTCAGGCTGAGCTCTTTTTTTCTGAGGAAGGGAAATGAATGGCCAATAACAGGTAATAAAACAATGGCCATGCATATGAAGAAAAATGGGGGCCAGTTGCTGTTGTTGTATGCCAATGATTTATTATAGGACATTACTAAAGTTACCAAAAATAAACCTGCAGAAAGTCCTGATATAGATAGTAAATAGGTCTTTTGATTCATTACAAAGTTATATTTGGCATATTTTAAAAACCGGGAAATATTAAAGTACTGTTGCATTTGTTTCAAGTTTAGTTCCGTTAATTAATGCGTTAAATAAAAGTTCCAGATCAATAGCTGTCTCAACTCCGTTTTTAGGTTTTAAAACATTGTAACCACCTGGGGCAATTTCATAATAAAATACATCGTCGTCAATTGCTGGTGAGGACATAAAGCTAAAGTTCTTTGATATTTCAAATGTGTTTTGATTGAAAATTTCTTTGCCGTTATCAATTACAACCACCCTGTCAATCAAGTTTTCAATATCCCTTACCTGGTGGGTTGAAATAATTACATTTTGTTCCTCAGTTATTGCACCGGCCAAAACCTTTCTGAATTGTGCCTTTGATGGTATATCTAACCCATTTGTGGGTTCATCGAGCAATAATAGCTTGCAATTAGTTGATAATGCAAAAGCTATTATGAACTTCTTTTTCTGTCCATATGAAAGTTTACTTAGGTTCGCATTTTTATCCAGTTCAAAACTTTCAATAAGTTGGTATAATTTATCGGTGTTGAATTTAGGATAGAGGCTGCTAAGTGCAGATGTGTAACACCTTATGGTAACAGGAGGAATGTGTAATTCTTCATGAACAAAGAATACATCAGCAAGGAAATCTGGATTTCTGCTAAATGGAGTGTGCCCAAAAACAGAAATCTCACCGGATTTTGGTTTTAATAACCCAGCCATAAGCTTGAGTAGGGTTGATTTGCCTGCTCCGTTTTTACCTAGAAGGCCAATGATGTTGCCCTCTTGTGCTTTGAAGCACAGATCTTTGTAGAGTTCTTTTTTCTTGTTGTAAGAAAAGTTAAGCTTGTTAATTTGGATCATAAGTTATGTTTTAATATTAGTGTACTAGAAAACTAGAACACTACAAAGGTAGAAGAAATGTTTTGTAATCCAAATTTATTCGAAAAAATTCTTTGTCAATCTATCAACTCGTTCTAGCTATTTATCTGTTTGGTTTTGGCTCGTTCCGGTTGGGGGCAGGCGTGTTTACGACCTGGAGCAAACAATAGAATATAACATGGGTATTTTATTGCCAATCCCATTAATCTGGTATTTACCTTTTGTATTTTCAATGGTATTGTCAAAACAATTATATGGAGAATAATCGTATTCGTTAAAGTGATCAACAGATAAACCTTTTTTTAAAAGGGCGGTTATAACTTCTGCCAGACTGTGATTCCATGATACAGACTGTTCTTTAATGTCAGATTTTTTACTTGAATCAGTATAGGTTCCTTCTAATTCCTCAATAATGGGAGAGCCTCCAAAGTAGTTGTATTCTATCTTTTTAAAGTCGTAGCTAAACATCCAAACAACGGGGTGAAATTCGACCATGATAAATTTACCTCCAGGTTTAAGAAAATGGTTAATAATCTCAGCCCATTTGTTCATGTCGGGAAGCCAGCCTATAACACCATAAGAAGTGTAAACAATATCATATTTCTGCGTCAGTGCTTCCTTTAGTGAATACACATCGCTTTGGATAAATTGGGTGTCAGTTCCTGCTTGATTTGCTAATTCTCGTGCTTTTTCAATGGCTTTATCAGATAGGTCGATACCTGTTGCTTTAGCTCCTAAGCGGGATAATGAGATTGTATCCATCCCAAAATGGCATTGAAGATGGAGGACTGATTTACCTCTTAAATCTCCCAATAACTCAAGTTCAATGGGGTTTAAGGAGCTTTTCCCATTTATAAATGCAGGCACATCATAGAAGTCAGATTTATAGTGGATGTCGGTTTTTTTATTCCAAAGATTTTGGTTGATTTCAAGATAGTTCATGGATGTAGAATATTAAAAGGATTGCCTTGCAATAATAACAAAGGTGTTAAGTGGTGATATTGTTATTGAAGTAATTATAGGTTGATCACCTTTTCTGCTTTTTTCTGGAGCTCGATAATATCAATCATAGTTCCCGGTATTCCCACTTCAACGGTTTCTAAAATGTTGAAATGGTTTAGGCATGTTTTACAGGCTATTAGTTTCACACCTGCCAGTTCCAGAACTTTGAATTGTTCAATTACCGGAGAACCTTTGCAAATTAATTTTACGCCAGAGTTGTATAGGGCTATAAAGCGGGGTAATTTACTTTCTTCGTTAATTAGTTTTAAGTAGTTGGCAATTAGTAATTGACCCAATTCCTGGTCGCCATTTCCCATACTGTCCTGGGTTATTTGTATTAATGTATTGTTCATATTAGTTGTTTTTTTAATGCGAAAATAATGATTATTAGTAATTGTATGGCAGGTTGTCTCTTATTAAACATTGTTTGCCACATCAATAAAGCTTTTTAAAATGGGATTTGAACTTTCATTATTCCACACCATTCTTAGTGTTGTTCGCTGACTTATTTTTTTTAGTTCAATAAACTTAATGTTTAGGTTGAATCCGTATTGAAGGATAGTTGGAACTATTGAAACTCCAAAGTTGTTCTCCACTAATCTGAATATTGAATTTGCGTTTACTGTAGAGTGAGAAACAACAGGCGAAAAGCTGGCATCATCAAATATTTGCATCACTTTTTCGTAATAAGATTCACTATACGAGCTATCAAATAAAATAAAAGGTTCTTCTTTTAACTGGTACAGATTTGTAAAGTTTTTTTCATTAATAGGATGATTTTTAGGGAGTACCAATGAAAAGGTGTCTTCATGCATGGCCTTTATTTCTAATCCTTTTGGAACTCGCTCTGTTCTGACAAAGCCCACATCAATATCCTGGTTTAGTAATGCATGGGTTTGTTTGTTGTTATCCATTTCGTTTAAACTGAAGGTAACGTTCGGATGCGAAGCTTTAAACTTAAGTAACAGTTCGGGAATTACTTTTTGCATGGCCGATCCCACAAAACCCAGGTTTAGATGTCCGTTAATGCCTTGTTGTAATAGCTTTGCGTGTTGAAGTAAGTCGTCCAGTCTTTTAAAATTACTTTTTAATTCTTTTTGAAGATAATTCCCTGCCTCGGTAAGTTCAACCTTGCGGTTGTGACGCTTGAAAAGTTTTACACCAAGCTCTTCTTCCATCTGTTTTATCTGCCTGCTTAATCCAGGTTGTGATATAAAAAGGCGTTCTGCAGCCTTTCTGAAGTGCAGATCCTCGGCTACTGCCAGAAAATATTTGTAATGCCTGAATTCTATTTGATTACTCATGGGTATCAATTGTGATTATAAATAGTCTCATTCTGTATCAAAACTAGTGGTAAATTTGTAGAAAAGAAAGCAATATTAAAGATAATAGATGTTAGGTGATTTGAAATATGGTACTTTTTATTTTTAAGTATTTAAAATCATCACTATGGTAAAAAAAATAATGTAGATATGTTCAAATACGGAATCGACCACTTAACTGTAGATAAGGCAATGGCAATAGCCAAAGGGAGGTTAAAAGCCGGATTGTCGCCTGACGCAATAGCCAAGGTTCAGGATTGTCGCCGAAAAGTAGAAGCGATGGCACAGGGCAAAGAACCTGTATATGGTATAAACACTGGTTTTGGGCCACTTTGCGATACACAGATTACTCCTGAAGAAACTAGTTTGTTGCAGGAAAACCTGCTGATAACTCATGCCGTAGGGGTAGGAAACCCTATAGATAAAGAGCTGTCCAAATTAATGATGATATGTAAAGTTCATGCTTTAAGCCAGGGGTTTTCGGGGGTTAGACTGGAGGTTATAGAGCGTATCCTTTATTTTATCGAGAAAGATGTTTTGCCGGTGGTGCCAGAACAGGGATCGGTGGGTGCATCAGGAGATCTGGCTCCTTTGTCGCATTTGTTTTTGCCATTGTTGGGCGAAGGTGAGCTTTGGGTAGGAGATGAGGTGGTTTCTGCCAAGGCGTTTTACAATAAACATGGTTTGCAACCAATTAAGCTGGCAGCAAAAGAGGGTTTGGGCCTGATTAACGGGACTCAGTTTATTTTGGCACACACCATAATGGGACTTTACAGGATGGAGTATTTGCTTGATTTGGCAGATGTGGCCGGAACCATGAGCCTGGAGGGTTTTATGGGCAGCGCCTCGCCGTTTAGGGAAGAGATTCATACCATCCGGCCTTTTAAAGGGAATTTAAGGGTGGCAGAGCGAATAAGGTATTTGTTAAAAGATTCTGAAAATGTACAGGTTCACGAACATTGCCAAAGGGTACAGGATCCTTATTCTATCAGATGTATGCCACAGGTTCATGGAGCTAGCCGTAATGCATGGTACCATTTAAACGAATTGGCTGAAGTTGAGATGAACTCGGTTACGGATAATCCCATTGTTTTAACGGATGAGCTGGCAATTTCAGGAGGTAATTTTCATGGACAGCCGTTGGCAATGGCCATTGATTATGTGGCGTTGGCAGCTTCAGAACTAGGTAACATTTCAGACCGGCGTTGCTATTTGATGTTGGAGGGTAAATATGGTTTGCCTCGTTTGCTGACAGAACATGGTGGCTTAAATTCCGGTTTTATGATTCCACAATATACTACAGCGGCATTGGTTACTGAGAACAAATCGCTTTGTTTCCCGCCTTCAGCTGATAGTGTTCCAACTTCCCTGGGGCAGGAAGACCATGTTTCAATGGGTAGCATCTCCGGACGAAAATTTAACAGGATTTTAACAAACCTTGAAAAGATTTTTGCCATAGAATTGATGTATGCAGCTCAGGCCATGGAGTTCAGGAGACCGAATAAGTTTTCTCCCGTGATAGAGCAAAATTTTGCCATTATCCGCAATAAAGTAGCTAAGCTCGAAAATGACAGGTTGATTAAGGATGATATTGCAGCTATGGTAAGCTTGGTTGAGTATAGGGCTTTTATTGTAAGGTAGCTGTTGGTTAGTAGCTTATGGTAAATAGCCTATAGCTGATGACCTATAGTAGATACCTTTGGAGTATACCGGATTTTAATTAATATAAAAAAGTGTCTGGTGACTTTACCTTTAACCAATTGTAAATGACTAAAAAACTTAAAAATGACCTTTAAAGAACAAATATTGCAAGGGATTCCTAATGAACTGCCTGCAAAAAAAGCATATAACATTGAAGCAAACCATGCGCCCAAGCGTAAAGATATTCTTAGCATAGAAGAAAAACAACTTGCTATAAAAAATGCCTTGCGGTATTTCCCCAAAGAGTGGCATAAGGAACTGGCAAAAGAGTTTGCGCAAGAGTTGAAGGAATTTGGACGCATATATATGTATCGTTTTATTCCGGATTATAAAATGTATGCCCGCCCAATTTCAGAATATCCTGCCCAATGCCAGCAGGCTGCGGCTATTATGTTGATGATTCAGAATAACCTGGATCCTGCAGTTGCCCAGCACCCAGAAGAGTTAATTACCTATGGCGGCAACGGCGCCGTGTTTCAAAACTGGGCTCAGTACTTGCTGACCATGCAGTATTTATCAACCATGACAAATGAACAGACATTACATATGTATTCGGGTCACCCGATGGGCTTGTTCCCCTCATCAAAGGATGCTCCAAGGGTCGTGGTTACCAATGGAATGGTGATCCCCAATTATTCAAAACCAGATGATTGGGAGCGTTTTAATGCATTGGGGGTTTCGCAATACGGGCAAATGACAGCAGGTTCGTATATGTATATTGGTCCTCAGGGTATTGTTCATGGCACAACTATTACTGTAATGAATGCCTTTCGAAAAATCCTTTCTAAAGGAGAAGAGCCTAAAGGAAAGGTGTTTTTAACAGCCGGGTTAGGAGGTATGAGTGGAGCACAGCCTAAGGCAGGCAATATAGCGGGATGCATTACTGTTTGCGCAGAGGTGAATCCTGCCGCAGCAAAAAAACGTCATTCTCAAGGATGGGTTGATGAATTGATCGATTCAATGGAAGCACTGCTGTCAAGAGTAAAGGCTGCTCAAGAAAAAAATGAAATCGTATCAATAGCATTTATTGGAAATGTGGTAGATGTGTGGGAACAGTTTGATAAGGAAGGCGTTTTTGTTCATGTGGGGTCAGATCAAACCTCGTTGCATATTCCATGGACGGGAGGTTATTATCCGGTAGGTGTATCTTATGAGGAAGCAAACCGGCTTATCCGTGAAGAACCAGATGTGTTCAAAGAAAAAGTACAGGTTTCGTTGCGTCGCCATGCGGCGGCTATTAATAAACATACCGCTAAGGGAACATACTTTTTTGATTATGGAAATGCCTTTTTGTTAGAGGCGTCGCGTGCGGGTGCAGATGTGATGGCTGTTAATGGCAAAGATTTTAAGTATCCATCTTATGTTCAGGATATATTGGGCCCCATGTGTTTTGACTATGGTTTTGGACCATTTCGTTGGGTTTGCACTTCAGGGAACCCTGCAGATTTGGACCGAACTGATGAAATAGCCATGAAGGTGTTGCAGGAGATTATGGATAACTCGCCGGAAGAAATTCAGATGCAGATGCATGATAATATTACATGGATTCGTGATGCAAAAAAGAATAGGCTGGTTGTGGGATCGCAGGCACGCATATTGTATGCTGATGCAGAAGGGCGTGCAAAAATAGCCAGGGCTTTTAATAATGAGGTGGCTCTTGGTAATATAGGTCCTGTGGTTTTGGGTCGCGACCATCATGATGTGAGTGGAACAGATTCCCCTTATCGTGAAACTTCAAATATTTATGATGGCAGTAGGTATACTGCAGATATGGCCATTCAAAACGTAATTGGCGACAGTTTTCGTGGTGCCACCTGGGTATCTATCCATAACGGAGGTGGTGTTGGTTGGGGCGAAGTAATTAATGGTGGTTTTGGAATGTTGTTGGATGGTTCTTCAGAGGCTGAAAAACGCCTGGAAAAAATGTTGTTTTATGATGTAAACAACGGTATTGCCCGTCGCAGTTGGGCTCGAAACAAAGAAGCCCGATTTGCCATAGAAAGAGAGATGAAAAGAAGTCCGGAATTAAAGGTTACCTTGCCTACATTAGTGGATGATGTTTTGCTGAAGGATTTATTTTAGAAATTAGTACTAAGAGGTAGGTATCAAGCATCAAGATTTCGTTATTTTTTGTTACAAATCTTGATAAATATAACTTTTGATATTACGTAGGATTAAAAGGAATGAAAACACTATTCAAAAATATAAAGCAATTGGTTCAGGTACGGCCGGAATCAACTCAATATGTTGCAGGGGTACAGATGAAGGAATTGCCCTGCATTGATAATGCCTGGTTATTGGTTGAAGATGGTATTATTACCGATTTTGGAGAAATGACTGGTTGTCCTGCCATACAGGTGGATGAGGAGGTTGAATGTACTGGGAGGTTGGTGATGCCAACCTGGTGTGATTCGCATACCCATATTGTTTATGCCGGAAATCGTGAAAAGGAGTTTGTGGATAGGATCAATGGCCTGTCCTACGAAGAAATAGCTGAACGGGGTGGTGGTATTTTGAATTCTGCAAAAAGGCTTCGCGAAATTTCGGAGGAAGAACTTTATGAGCAAAGCAGGGTGCGTTTAGAAGAGATAATGGCCATGGGGACAGGGGCTGTTGAGATAAAATCAGGCTATGGGTTGAGTGCAGACTCGGAACTGAAAATGCTATGGGTTATCAAGCGATTAAAGCAAAATTATCCTGTCCAAATCAAAGCAACATTTCTTGGTGCTCATGCCATCCCTGATGAGTTTAAAAACAATGGGGCTGGTTATATTGATATGTTGATAAATGAGGTAATGCCTAAAATTGCAAAGGAAAACCTGGCTGAGTATGTGGATGTATTTTGTGAAAAGGGATATTTCGATGTTGAGGATACTGAAAAAATTCTGGCAGCAGGAAAGAATTTTGGCTTAATTCCGAAAATCCATGTCAATCAGTTTAATGTTATTGGAGGAGTTCAGGCTGGTGTTAAGTATAATGCCTTGTCAGTTGATCATCTTGAAGAATTGAGCGATCAGGATATCCAGACTTTAAAAAAATCGGGAACAATGCCGGTGGCACTTCCATCATGCTCCTTCTTTTTGAGCATCCCCTATACTCCGGCTCGCAGAATCATTGATGCAGGATTGCCTTTGGCCTTGGCTACTGACTATAACCCGGGTTCTACACCCTCGGGTAATATGAGCCTGGTTGTTGCCATAGCTTGCATTAAAATGAAAATGAATCCGGAAGAGGCTATAAATGCAGCCACCATAAATGGTGCCTATGCTATGGGTGTGGCAGATAGGGTTGGCAGTATCACAAAAGGGAAAAAGGCTAGCTTGATTGTTACAAAGCCATTAAATTCTTATGCTTCCATAGCTTATTCCTATGGCGCAAACCATATTGAGAGGGTGTTTATTAGATAGTAATGTCAATAAAAGATAATGAGCTTGCTCCAAAAGAGTTGAATATCAAAAAAGGAATGAACAAAATTAACGCAAGATATATTCCTCCCGAACAGCGGTATTGGGAAGGACGGCCAACAAACCCTGAAGTAGGGATTCAGTATTGGCATCAATTAATACAATTACAGAACCTGGAAGAGTTTAAATCAAATAGTCACGATAACTCAATTGGTATTGTCGGATACGTGTGTGATGAGGGAGTCCGGAGAAACAGGGGGCGTATAGGGGCTCGTAAAGGCCCTGAATTTCTTCGGGAACGACTGGCTAAACTGCCTGTCCACTTTGATTCGGGTAAAGTGATGGATATGGGTGATATAGTTAGTGTTGACCGGAATATGGAAGCTTGTCAGGAAATGTTGGCTGAAGTTGTATCTAATTTGCTTGATAGTAAGGTGTTCCCAATTGTTGTGGGCGGGGGGCATGATTTGGCTTATGGGCATTTTAACGGGATTGCCAGACATTTAAAAAACTCTGGCCCAACAAAAATAGGGATCATCAATTTTGATGCTCATTTCGATATGCGTCCGGTGGAAGGAAGAAGTAATTCAGGTACCCCATTTAACCAGATATTGAACGAATATAAGGATAGTGGTTTAGAGGTAGAATATTTTGCCATAGGAATCCAGCAGCAGTCCAATACACGGGAATTATATCAGGTGGCAAAAGATATGAAGGCTCAATATGCTATCAATTATGATTGCGAATCGTCTGGAAGTGAATTAAATGCTTTAAAAGACCGCCTAAGGCCTGTAGTTGAAAGAAATCATTATTTATATATTAGTATAGATATGGATGGCTTTTCTTCGGCTTATGCTCCGGGAGTAAGTGCACCTTCGCCATTGGGCTTTACCCCATATTTTATGATGAAAATGTTGTCGTTTTTGTTTGAAACAAAAAAAGTAATATCATTTGATATTGCAGAGTTAAACCCAGATTTGGACAGGGATAATTTAACTGCTTTGCTGGCAGCAAAGATTGTTGATTTTGTACTTGCAAAATTGAATTCAAAACAGGTTGGGGTTGCAGGCTAGAAGAAAGAGTTTGGTTTGTATTTTAACGATTTTATATGAAACTATCCTGCCCAATGATGTGTCAGGATAGTTTCTTTTTTTCTTCTCTATTGGGTTAAAATTTCATTATACAAAGTATAGTTCTCATCATCAAAACAAACAAACCTTATTTCTTCAATACCTTTAAAAAGATTGTTTTTAACAGTAGTGATGGCAATTTGAGCTGCTTCCTTTTTAGGATATCCATAAACACCTGTTGAGATGTTGGGGAAAGCAATGGTTTTTATTTTGTTTTCAGCAGCTAATTTTAGGGAGTTGAGGTAACAGTTGGCCAGTTTTTCAGGTTCACCATGATGGCCGCCTTCATATACTGGTCCTACCGTATGAATCACAAAAACTGCAGGCATATTACCTGCAGTTGTAATTACAGCTTCACCTGTTGGACAGCCTCCCTGGCGGTTTCGTATTTCAAGGCATTCTTCTATAATTGCTTTTCCCCCAGCCCGGTGGATAGCACCGTCAACACCACCTCCGCCCTGTAAAGTAGAGTTGGCTGCATTAACAACGGCATCAACCTGCTGTTTGGTTATATCGCCCTTTACAAGAATGATTTTCATAGAAAATTGATTTTTGTAATTAAAAAATTAATGTTGGTGAAAGGCATCGGAAACAAACTTTAAAACCTCTGGTAAAGAATCCCTCCAATAAGTCCATGTATGACCTCCATTTCGTACACGGTATTCATGGGGAAGCTTTCTTTTGTTCATTTCAATATGAATCAGGCTGTTGCCTTCAAATAAAAAGTCATCATCACCACAATCAATATACCAACGAACCGACTTGATTGCTTTTTCCTCCATGTTTTTTATTAGGGAAAGAGCATCGTACTTTTCAAAATATGATTGTAAAACTTCATTGGAAGCCTTGATATTCTGAGGTAAGCGCTTTTTCATGTTATCGATGGTAAGTGGGCCTGTATAGGCACTAAGCGGGCATGCTGAAGAAAAAAGATCGGGTCGGTGCAATGCGTAAATAAAAGTTCCTCCACCACCCATTGATAAACCTGCTATGGCACGGAATCTTTTTTCTTTTTTAATTCGGTAAGTCGATTCCACATAAGGCATAAACTCATCAAAAAAGAAATCTTCGTAGCGCCATTTTTCATCAATACTATTGTAGTAGCCCCTTTGTGTGGTGTTGGCATCAGGCATTACAATAATCATTGGGGTAGATTGGCCTTTTTTTATGGCCTTATCTGCAATGTGTAACACTTCCCCAAATTGCACCCATCCGGTATGGTCGTCGCCGGCACCATGAAGCAAATATAAAACAGGGTAGCTTCTTTCCGAAGTTTCATAATCAGGTGGCAGGTAAATGGCATATTTTCTTTCGCCCTTAAGTATTTTGCTTGTCATGCTCAGGTTATCAATAACTTTGCCTGATTGACTGTAACAATATGACGAAAAAAGTAAGACAGATAGTATTAAATTAAGCTTTTTCATAAATTAAGATTTTTTGTTCATAAAGAAATATAATGTCAACAATTGAATGCCAGGTTATTGTATTAATGGTGTTGCATCTAATCCCATAAATCATAAAAATGTTTTACAGGGCCATGACCTTTCCCAATTTTATAGTCTGCACCAGCTAAAATCGCTTTTTGCATATACTTTTTTGCCAAAGAAGCAGCCTCTTCTAAAATCAACCCCTTTGCTAAAAACGAGGCCAGTGCTGAGGATAATGTGCAACCTGTTCCGTGAGTGTTCTTGCTTTTTATCCGGTTTGATTTTAAGTAAGTAAATTCGCCCTTATCAAAATTGTATAGAATGTCGGTCAGCTCGTCTCCAATTGCATGTCCTGCTTTGAGCAACACCGATATGTGATATTGATCACCCAATTCTTTAGCAAGTTTAGGCAGGTCGTTCTGAGAGCTTGCTTTTTTGTTTAATAATAGCTCAACTTCGGGAATATTAGGTGTAATAACCTTGACTGCAGGAATCAGTGTTTCTTTTAACGTTATGATGGCATCCTGCTTTAATAAAGTCTTTCCCGAGGTGGAAACCATAACCGGATCCAGTACAATATTACTGATTTGAAATTGTGTTAATATTTGATGCACCGATACAATTGTTTCACTATTATGGAGCATTCCAATCTTAACGATATCGGTACCAATATCCTCTAATACTGCAGTCATTTGGTTTTTAACAGTTGGGGCAGGAATAGGAAATACTTCCGTAACACCAATTGTATTTTGTGCAGTTATGGCAGTAATTACTGATGTGGCGTAACATCCACACGCCGAAATAGTTTTTATGTCAGCCTGTACGCCTGCTCCACCTCCGGAATCACTGCCTGCTATGGTAAGTACCCTATTGTATGTTTTCAACTTTAAGTGTTTTGTATTCAATGGTTATTTTATTGAATGGTGTGGTGTTTGTATTTTCAAAAAGTGCTTAGCAGCCTCTTCTCATCTTTCACTTTTCACTGTTCTGCATTGCAGCATTCTCTATTATCCGCTCCAGTACCCAGTTTGTTCTGGCAGCCGAAATCCCAGTGCTCACACATTCTGTACCCTTTAAAATTGCTTCGTTAACTTGTTTAATCAAGTTGTATTGTATGTTTTCCGGATTAAGATAAGGGAACTCAATCAAACCGTTGTCGGTAATAAGCTTTATGGGGTGGTGGTTAAATCCACTAAATAATATGCTTCCTTTGGTGCCGGTTATTTCCATAACATCCTGCGTGGCTTCCCTGTGCGTATTAAAACACCACAGGCCGGTTCCAATTACGCCATTTTTAAACTGGAATGAAGCTGTAATGGTATCCTCAACTTCATACCAATTATTATTGTTGGTGGCAAAACCATTGGCCTTAATAACTGGTCCAAAAATAAAATCAAGAAAATCAAACTGGTGTGAAGCCAGGTCGTGGAAAATGCCCCCGCCGGCAATGCTTTTCTGAACCCTCCATGAATTGGCTTTTTCATCGTCGTTAGCCGGGCGGCTTAACCTAATTTGAACAGTTAAAGGACTCCCTATTACGCCTTCGTCCAATAGTTCTTTCACTTTTAAAAAACCAGGGAGCGTTCTTCGGTAGTAAGCAACAAATAGTGGGATCTTTGTCTCTTCCGATACCTTAATCATTTTAAGACAATCAGAATAGTTTGTGGCCATCGGTTTTTCCACATAAACGGGTTTGCCTGCCTTCATGCACATTATGGCGTATTCGGCATGGGTAGAAGGGGGAGTGGCAACATATATGGCATCCACGTTAGGCGATTCAATAAGCTCCTGGGCATTTTTATATACGTGCTCCACATGGTGACGCATTGCATAATCTTTTGCCTTGTTGAAATCCCTTCTGGTTACAGAAGTAAGTATGGCATTTTCAACTTTATTAAATGCGGGGCCGCTTTTACGCTCGGTTACATCGCCGCATCCAATTATTCCCCATTTTATTATTTTGCTCATCCCGTAAGTAATTTTATTTTTCGACAAAAGAATTTTACTTGTATATCAGTATTTTAATAAAAACTGAGCTTTGTAATTTTAATCGAATTCAGGTTATTACTTTAAAAATTTATATTTTTGACCACTCAGCAATCAATAATATCAATAATTTATGAATTGCTGAAATCAAATATATCGAATTTTGTTACTCAATGTAATAACGTGGAACGAAAAACAATTCAGGAAAACTGCCATTACGATATAATTGGTGATATACATGGGTATGCCCGGGTGCTGGAAGAATTGCTAAAGAAACTGGGGTATACTAAGGTATTGGGCGTGTGGAAGCATCAGCAACGAAAAGCAGTGTTTGTAGGAGATTTTGTAGATAGAGGGCCTAATTCCAGGAAGGTGCTGGAAATTGTCCGTTCTATGGTAGAGTGCGGCTCTGCACATGCAATTTTAGGTAATCATGAATTAAATATGGTTATGTACCTTACCAAAGAAGGGGGGAAACCAATCCGGCGCCCGTCTGAGTCCAGTCGTAAATTAATAGAAAAGGTCAGGGGCGAATTTATAGATGATCCTGAAGAGTTAAAAGGATACGTGAAGTGGCTAAGGACCTTGCCGGTTAGTTTGGATTTTGGATTGTTCAGGGTAGTACATGCCTATTGGAACGATGAGTTTATTCAATTGATTGAAGAACACCGAAAAGATGGGAAGTTTAGAAAGAGTGCCTTAAAATTAATGGCAAACCCCTACCATCCATTGTGTGATGCAATTAACCGGATTACCAAAGGAATTGAAATCAGGTTGCCGGATGATTTAATCATTAAGGATTCAAAGAATATTCGGAGGAGCAATTTCCGGATCAGATGGTGGGACTGCCCAAAAGGGAAAACATTTCAAGAGTTAAGCTACGGAAATAAATTTAAACTGCCTGATTATACTGTCCCTGAACAGATTCTTTCGAAGTTTGAAATATATAATAACCACGAACCTCTGGTTTTCTTTGGTCACTATTGCATGGGGAACGGACAAATGACTCCAAAAGACAATATATGTTGTATTGATGCCTGTGTGGCTAACGGAGGTGCGTTGGCTGCCTACAGGTGGAATGGCGAAGAAACCATTTCTCCATCAAACTTTGTGTTTGTAGGGCAAAAGTAAGGGGGATATGATTTTGATTTATTTTAGTTCTTAACTTTTGGCATGGTATTTATATCAAAAGCATAAACTTGTTATATTTGTTTGCAAATTTTTAAAGGGTATCATCTGCCAATATATTTTATGGGAACATTCTTAAAAAAAATAATAATAATTCTCTGTCTTTTTACGGCAGTACATGCTTCAGCACAAATAAATACAGATAAGGTTATTGAGGCCGGAAGGTTTGCCTTGTATCAGCAGGAATACGTATTGGCTATTTCCTTTTTTAATAAAGCAATTGAAAGTAAACCCTATTGGGGTCTCCCATATTACTTCAGGGCAAGGGCAAAATACAGTCTTGATGATGTTAAAGGAGCAGAAAATGACATGAATAAAGCCATAGAAATCATTCCGTTTTATTATGAGTTCTATAGTTTTCGGGGGAATATCAGAGCACAGTTAGGGGATTATGAGGGGTCGCTGGCAGACTATGCTAAAGGGCTAGAGATGGAACCCCAGGATATAAGTATTTTATTTAACAGGGGGCTGGCCCATATGCAAAAAGAAGAATGGGAACAGGGGGTTGATGACTTTTCTTCAGTGTTAAAAATTTCTCCGGGACAATATGGCGCCTATATAAACAGGGCTATCTCAAAATTAAATTTGAAAGATACCATAGGAGCTGTAACAGACATGGATGAGGCCATTTTGGTAAACCCTTTGGTTGCAGAAGCCTATCGTTTTAGTGCAGCAATATACTATGATATTAATGAATTTGATAAGGCTTTAGAAAGGATTGGTGATGCCATAAACATTGATCCGAGGGAGCCGATGTATTATTATTTGCGTGGAGCTATCCGTTATCAGGTTGATGACCTGGAGGGTACCATGAGTGATTTTAATAAAGTTATTGAGCTGCAGCCCAAAAATATAATGGCATATGCCAATAGGGGCTTGCTTAGGGCCGAAGTTGGTGATGTAAACAATGCTATTAGCGACTTTTCGAGAGTGCTGGCTTTAAATCCCAATGATTTACTAACTCTTTTCAACCGTTCCTTATTATTTTTGAGAGTAGGGGAGTATAGGGAAGCTCTTTCGGATCTTAACTTAATAATTAAGCACTATCCAAATTATGCACAGGCATATATGGCAAGGAGTGAAGCTTTTGCAGGATTAAATATGAAAGCAGAGCAAACTAAAGATATGAACATGGCCATGAAGCTGGAGCATGACAAGAGACGAAATGCCACCCAGGATGGTGAAAATCAAAAGTCGGGAAAGAAAAAGCCTAAAGAAACAAGGAGTGAAGATGACCAGGATATTAGTAATCATGATAAGATTGCTGTACTGGATGACTTTACAACAGAGGATAATGAGGTGGATGAAATTACTGATCTAAAAGGAAAAATACAGTTTCGCGATATTGTAATAGACCTTGAAAAAGTATTCAGTTTAACTTTCTTTTCTGAAGATGCTGAAACAAACCGTTCAAGATATTATAAACCTGAACTAACCAGGTTTAACAGCCGGAATGTATTTAACCATACATTGGTATTTTCTAATAATGAGGTAGTTAATGAGGGAGATGATGCTTTTAGGTATTACAGAACTATTGAAGAAGCAACTTTGAAGCTGAATAAATATCCTGATAATAATGATCTAAGGTTCATTAGGGCCATATTATATGGTGTAGTGCTTAATTATAGTAATGCAATTAAGGATTATGATTACTTAATTGAGCACACCCCAAAGAATCATCCGGAACTGATTCTTTATCATATGAATAGAGCAGCTGTTCGTTTTAAGATGGTAGAAGTGATGAAATCATTTGAAGAAGAAGATTTGCCTGAAAAACTGATTACAGGAATGAATACCTCAAAAGCCAAAGCAAATGAAGAAGATAAAGTGGTAAAAAGGATGCTTGATTATGACCTGGTGGAGCGTGACTTGAAACAGGTAATTGAGTTGAATCCTGGATATGAGTTTGCTTATTTTAATTTAGGTGTTCTATATTGTGTTAAAAAAGACTATAAAGGAGCTGTTAATCAGTTTACAAATGCTATAAAACTAAATCCACAGTTTGCAGAAGCATACTTTAACAGGGGATTAACACGTATCTATTTGAAAATGGATAAGGAAGGAACCGGGGATTTAAGCAGAGCTGGTGAATTGGGGCTTTACAAGGCGTATAATATCATTAAACGATACGGAAAGCAAAAAGAAGCAGAGGTAGAAGCAGAGGAGAGTGAAGAATAAATGGAAGAATGGCTTCAACATATTGATACAGATAATGCAGAGTTTCAGGATGCACTGAAACTGGTTCAGTATACCAACAGATCTGTTTTTTTAACAGGAAAGGCAGGTACCGGTAAAAGTACATTTTTAAAATACATCTGTGCCCACACCCATAAAAAATATGTTGTTGTGGCTCCAACTGGTATTGCAGCTATCAATGCCGGAGGCCAAACTTTGCATTCTTTTTTTAAGATTCCTTTTCGCCCTATTTTGCCCGATGATCCGGATTTGAGTACTAAAGATGGTCGTATATATGACTTTCTGAAATATCGGAAAAATCACCAGAAACTAATTAAAGAGTTTGATTTATTAATTATTGATGAGGTGTCGATGTTGCGTGTAGATATCCTTGATTTTATTGATAGGGTTTTACGGGTTTATTCAGGCAACATGCAGGTTCCTTTTGGAGGGAAACAATTGTTAATGGTTGGGGATGTGTTTCAGCTTGAGCCTGTAGTAAAAAGGGAAGAGTGGGGGATCCTTCGGCGTTTTTATCAAACCCCGTTTTTCTTTTCAGCAAGGGTATTCCGGAATTTGCCAATGGTGCAAATTGAACTGAAAAAAGTATACCGTCAAAATAACCCGGAGTTTGTTAACTTATTGGATCGTGTAAGGATTAATGCTGTAAAAGCAGACGATATTAAGGTGGTTAACCAAAGGTTTGATCCTCAGTTTAATGCTCCTATCGATGAACTTTTTATAACCCTTGCCACAAGGAGGGATACTGTAGATTATATTAACGACCATAAACTGGCAGAACTGGAAGGTGAGGAAATACACTTTGAAGGTTCTGTAATGGGCGAATTCCCTGAGTCGGCCTTGCCTACTCCGCGAGACCTGATATTAAAGGAGAATGCTCAGGTAATGTTTATTAAAAACGATGCCGAACGCCGATGGTATAATGGTAGTCTTGGCAGGATAGATGAGATTGATGAGTCAGGTATTCATGTGAGGATGGAGAATGATGAGGTGCATCTTGTTGAAAAGGAAATATGGCGCAATGTAAGGTATAAATACGATGAAAAGAACAATAGGGTTATAGAAGAAGAAATTGGATCATACCAGCAATATCCATTAAAACTGGCCTGGGCTATAACTGTCCATAAAAGTCAGGGCTTAACCTTTGATAAGGTGATGATTGATTTTTCGGGAGGGGCTTTTGCCGGAGGACAGCTATATGTAGCGCTGAGCCGTTGTCGTTCCCTCGAAGGAATTATCATGAAATCAAACATTTCGCCTCGTGATGTCATTGTTAAAAGGGAATGTGTCGATTTTTCCAGAAAGTCGAATAATAAGTTGCAGATTAAGGAAAGCCTGGATTCGGCTCAGGCTGACGATAGCTATATTAACGCTTTAAAGGCGTTTAAAAAGAATGACTTTATTTTGGCAACCGCAGAGCTGGGGAAGGCCATTGCAAAAAGAAACGACCTTACAAAAACTCATGTGCTTAGGTTTATTGCCAGACAGTTAAATGTAATCAATAAGCTTAAAAAGAAGATTAGTGAACTTGAGCGAAAAGATAAAAAACGGAGTAAACTGCTAGAGGAATTTTCGAGAGAGTATTTTTTAATGGCCAATGAATGCCTGCTGAAAGCAAGGGATAAAAATGCAGCTATAGCCAATTTGAATAAGGCCATACAGCTGAGTCCTGATTTTTTTGATGCTATATTTAAAAGGGCAGGATTGAAAGTGGAATCAAATGATTTGGAAGGAGCCGAGAAAGATTACTCCCTTGCGCGAAAATTAAAACCCCGGAAATTTAAAGTGTACTATAACCGCGGACGAACACGCATCTTGTTAAAAAATTACAATGGGGCCTATAATGATTTAAAACAGGCCACCCGTTTAAAAGATGATCATGCTGATTCATATTATTATTTAGCCAAAGTGTGTGAAAGGTTGGGTGAAGATGATGAGGCTGAAATGTACCGTAATATTTCAGGAAATCTGGGTTTTGAAGATGATGAATAGAGCTAGATTTGTTTGAGTCAAAACCAAACAGGTTTTGCTTTAATTATAGAATCATCCCCCAAATGATAACGAAGCTTTATGGGGAAGAAGTTTGTACAATGTACTCTATCCCTGCTCCTGGCCCTAAAGGTATTCCTATTGTCAGCCAAATGACCAGTAGTATTGTCCATGCTAGTAAAAAGCCTATTGAATAAGGCAGCATAGTGGCAATGATTGTCCCAATACCGGCTTTAGTATCATACTTTTGAACAAAGGCAATAATCAGGGCATAAAAACTCATCATAGGCGAAATTACATTGGTTACGCTATCTCCAATCCGGTATACAACTTGCGATAACTCGGGGGAATACCCCATTATCATAAACATGGGAATAAAGATGGGGGCAAGGATTGCCCATTTGGCACTGGCACTGCCCATAAGCATATTAATGGAAGCTGATAGCAAGATAAACAGAATCATCAGGGGGATAAGCCCAATGTTAAGAGTCATAAGTAAGTTGGCGCCTTTAACAGCCATAATGATTCCCAGGTTGCTCCACTTAAAGTAGGACACAAACTGAGCTGCAAAAAATACCAGCACAAGATACGAGGCTAGTGTTTTCATGGATTTGGCCATTCCATTCATCACATCGCTATCGTTAATAAAGGCTTTTGTGGTAAATCCATACACGAATCCCATAGCCCCGGCCGTTATTAAAAGCATGCTTACAACTCCTTTGATCAAAGGAGAGCTTAATAAGCCTCCGTCACTTCCTCTTAAAAAGCCCTGTTCGGGTATTACCCCCCATAATGAGATTGCTGTTATGCCTATTAAAACAAAGGTTGCATATGTCAAGCCTTTTCTTTCGAGTTTATTTAATGGAGATAAGTCTTGTTCTTCAAGTTCCTCCCTGGTAGTGTACTTTCCTAAACGGGGTTCAATTAGTTTATTGGTAATGAAAGTTCCGGCAATGGCAATTATAAGGGTTGAAACAGCCATAAAATAATAGTTGGCTGTTGGGTTAACCGTATAGCTTTTGTCTATGATTTGTGCGGCTTCCTGCGAGAGTCCGGCCAATAACGGGTCTACAGTTCCCAAAAACAGGTTGGCACTAAAGCCGCCCGATACACCAGCAAAAGCAGCTGCCATTCCTGCTATAGGATGCCGGCCTACTGCTATAAAGATTACTCCGGCTAAAGGGATAAGCAATACATATCCTACATCGGAGGCTATATTTGATAGGATGCCTGTAAAAACTATGATAAAAGTGAGTAGTTTGGGATTGGCATTTAAAACCAGTATTTTGATAACAGCACTTATTAATCCGCTTTGTTCGGCAATGCCGATTCCTAACATGGCCACCAAAACAATCCCCAGGGGAGCAAAGCCCGTAAAATTATCTACCATCTCCAGAATAATCCGGTGTAAGCCTTCTCGTGATAGTAAGTTGACTGTTTGTACTATTTCTTTAGTGCCAGGGTGTTCGGCTTCCCAATGTAAAAAGCTTCCAATCGAGGATAATAGCAGGGCAGTTAAAGCAAACAGGGCAAAAAGTGTGGCTGGGTGAGGAAGTGCATTGCCAATACGCTCTGTTGCATTTAGTATGTGCTGAAATAGACCTGTTTTTTCATTGTTTTTCATTGTCAAAAATTATTTTCTCCGAATATGGTAGAAAGGTCATACGGAAATATTTGATTAATGTAATATAATCATAGACCAAAAGCAACCCTTATTAATAATTGCATCAAGTGATTGAGTTATTTTTGTGCAGGGAAAAATAGAACTACAACTGCATAAAAAATGAATGAATTATTGGTGTTTTTTACGGTAACAACCTTGCTGTTGCCTATAGGATATTGGATTCTGAAAAAGTTATTAAAAAAGTCTACTGTCTTTACAATTTCTTGGTATAACCTCTTGTTGATTTATTTGAGTTCTGTTCTGAGTTATTTGTTAGGTGTTTATGGAATTAAGTACATGTTTTGGACTTTGCCTGTTTTTGGCCTTGCAGCCTTATTTACTTATTTGTTTATCTACCGAAAAATTCAGATACCTTTACTTTCAGCATTACAACAATTGAACGATATAGCAGAGGGTGACCTGAATATTAAAAAAGTTCAAGGTTTGAAGGAGGGCCACGGTGAAATTGGTGTTTTGGTAAGCAGTGTTCAGAAACTTGCATTTGTTTTAAAGCAGCTTATTAAAGAAATTAGGCGGGGCTCAAAGAAATTATCAGAATCCAGCCTGTATTTAAATGAAAAAACAAGTGATTTAACAAATGGGAGTTATATGCAGGCCGCTTCTTGTCAGGAGCTGTCGGCCACCATGGAGCAAATTGCTGCAATGGTTAAGGAAAACGCTTCCAATGCAGGACGAAGCAAGGATTTGGCTGGTAGTAACCTGGATAGTATCCAGGAATTGTTTTCCTTATCCGAAAAAATTATGCAGGGGGTGCAAAGTATTACCGAAAATGCCGGCGTTATCAATGATATTGCAGAGCAAACCAATATACTTGCCTTAAATGCAGCTGTAGAAGCTGCCAGGGCTGGTCAGGCAGGAAAGGGATTTAGTATTGTGGCCAAAGAAATCAGAGCGCTTGCAGAAAGAAGTCGGAGTGCTGCTGATCAGATCAATAAGTTTTCAAAAGAGAGTATGGATCTGGTTAAAGATTCATCTGGTTTGTTTTCGGATATGTTGCCTAAGGTTCAAACTTCGTCTGATATGGTTTCTGAGATATTTGCTGCCAGTACGGAACAGGATTCAGGTATTGAACAGGTGAATAAATCAATTCAGGAGCTCAATAAAGTGATACAGAACAATGCCACAGAATCACAGGGTATGGCAGGTAATGTGGTATTGCTTAAAGAATTGTCAGAAAATTTATCTGAATCTTTAAAATTCTTCAACCTTAGCTCAAATGCGAAAATCAATGTGAAAAGTAAAAAGCCATCAAGTAATTCGGTGCAAGTTAAAAAGGAGGAACTTGCAGAATTGGAAGTGGCATAGAGGAGTTTCCATTTGAAGTATGTGATCTTATTCAGTTGAATCAGTTAGCATTGAAAAATAATAAAATAAAATTACTGCCGGATTGTAATATAAAATTATAATTAAGAGATATGATCCATTAAAAAAAAGAAAGGTCGTCATTCCGACGACCTTTCTTTTTTTTAATGGCTTGCTTCTTCACCAGGAAGCTTTTTCATCTTTAGCCTATCACCTGTTTCATCAGCAATCTTTTTGTAAAAGTTTTGGTCGTAGCCCGGAAATTCAGCGTGGGCCGGGTTTCCGTGTTCGTTACGTAAGAATTTTCCACCCTCCTCAGGATGGAGGTTTCCATCTAAATATTTTATCATTAAAAACTCACCAAGTTTTTTCCAGCGAGTAACAGTTAAGCTACTTTGATTTAAAGTGTAATCAGTTAAAAAATCTTTGGCTAGTTTTGGATCTAAATCATATAGGTTTCTGGCAGCCTGCTCAATAGCCTGTTGGTTTATAGCAAATTTATCTTCAAGTTCTTTCTGAACTTTTTTAATGTCTTCAACCATATAATTGTAACGGGCATAAGCCTGGTTCGAAACCCAGTTGAAAACCCAAAATGCTGATGTCCATGAGAATTCCAATAGGTTTCCGTTTCCTACAGCAAATTCTTCCGGAATAGAATTGATTCCGCAATACATGGGTACATAAACAGAAGTTGCAGCATCGTCAACCCCAAACCATAAAACGCCACCAACAGGGTTTGGCAACCAGTTACGCATTTGGGCCACAAAAGAAAAACCGGTTTGTTGTGTGGCAATGGCTCTTTCGTTAAAATAAGTCTCATCATCAACCTTCCATGTTAACGGACGGAATCTGTAGGGTCTTTTAAAAGGTCCTGCGCCTGGATCTTTTGTCATGTCCATTGATGAGCCTTCAAAATGGTCGCGCATGATGTTTTGTATATCCTGGTATGATAATTTTTTGGCGGGTTTAATCCATAAAGGCATTCTTTCTGTAGATTCACCTGTTACGAATCCTTCGTATTTTTCCATTTCCGGGTTCATAATTCTAAAGCCCGACCAAACACGTGCCTCGCAAAAACGAAGAGCGCCGTAATCAAGGGGGGCATAGGCATCGGCAAAACTAAAGTCCTTATTTTTTCCCTTGAAATATCCTTTTTCTTTGGCAAATGAAATTACATCCTTCGAAAACAGGCAGTTTTCTTCATCATTAAGGGGGAATTGTGTTATGCGAGCCTGGTTGGCATGACCAGAAACCATTCCGTCAGGAATTTTTTGGGCTACCCATACAGCACCCTTGTTTCCAACTCCTTTTCCAATCATTTCCATAATCCAAACCTCGTTTGGGTCAGCGATAGAAAATGATTCACCGGAGCTATAATAGCCGTACTCAGCAACCAGGTCAGTCATTATTTTAATGGCTTCACGAGCTGTTCTGGATCTCTGAAGAGCAATGTATATCAGACTGCCATAATCAATAACTCCGGTAGAGTCTTTTAATTCCGACCTTCCTCCATAGGTTGTTTCTCCAATGGACACCTGGTTTTCGTTCATGTTGCCAATAACAGTATACGTTTTGGGGGCTTGTTTGATTTGTCCAAGATATTTACCTGTATCCCATTCATGAATATCTAACATGGCATCGTCAGGCCATTCTTGTCCTGGCCAGTAATATAATTCTCCAAATAAATCATGAGAATCGGCAGCGTACGATATCATGGTAGAGCCGTCAGCAGATGCTTTTTTTGTAATTAAGAAGTTTGTACAGGCATTAGTTGCATTTGGTGCAAAAATGCTCAAAGCAACACTTAAAATAAGGGCAATTTTAATTTTGCTCATATTAATTTAATATTTAGTTGATTGAATAAACAGTGTTTACCGCAAAAATAATCTTTTTTGTAAGATGGCAATATGATAAAAGTCGTTAACCTAACACCAAGCCATACTCGTTTTTGGCTGGATTTTATGATACGAAAGGTCTTTGAGAAGAACTTGATGAGGATTTGGTTAAAATTATAAAGAGAGCTTAAAGCAAGCTCTCTTTATATATAGTGATCTGATTTTTTATTTATTGTATCCTAAAATATGAAACATTTCGTCTACAGACTGTTCCTCCCGGTAAACATAGTCTACAATATTCCCTTTTTCATCCCTGTCTATAATAACATGTTTGGGTGCTGGAATTAAACAGTGTTTTATCCCCCCGTAGCCACTGATTGAATCCTGATAGGCTCCAGTGTGGAAAAATCCAAGGTACAAAGGTTCTTTTTTCTCTTCTTCTGCATCGTATCTTGGGAGCAAAATTTCCTGATTTAAATCTTCGGAGTTGTAATAGTCCGAGTGGTCGCAACTAATACCTCCAATATTCACCCTTCCATATTCATTGTTCCATTTGTTAACCGGAAGCAGAATGAATTTTTCATGGATGGACCATGCATCAGGAATAGTGTTCATCAGGCTATTGTTAATCAAGTACCAGGTTTCGGTGTCGTTTTGTTGTTTTTGTTCTAATACTTCAAATATAATAGCGCCCGCTTCTCCCACAGTATATTTACCAAATTCTGTATAGATGTTAGGATCCGGGATGTCTTCCTTGGTACAAGCATCTTTAATGTTGGTAATGATTTCATTAATCATGTACTCATAATTGTATTCAAATCCTAAGTGGTTCCTGATAGGAAAACCTCCACCTAAGTTTAACGAGTCGAGCGTTTCACTTTCTTTTTTGAGCTCAGTATATAATTTTACTGCTTTTTGGAATTCGGTCCAATAGTATATGGCATCTTTAATTCCGGAGTCAACAAAAAAGTGAAGCATTTTTAGTTCCACTTTATCATTGTCTTTAATGTATTCCTTAAAAAAGTTGATGATTTCATTTGGTGGAATGCCCAGACGTGAAGTATGGTATGCCGATTGTGGCTCTTCGGTAATAGCCATCCGGATGCCTACTTTTATCTTTTCTTTTGTATTGACCTTTATAAGCCTCCTTAGTTCATTCACACTATCCAAAACAACAATGGAGTTTTCAAAACCCATTTCTTGTAGACGTACAATTTTTTCAAGGTATCCGTCTGTTTTATAACCATTATGAATAATGATCCTTGATTTATCAATAAGTTTTTTCTTATATAAATTTAGAATTAAATCAATATCAAAAGATGATGATGTCTCAAGGTTAACATTGTGTTTTAAAGCTTCTTGTATAACGTGGAAAAAGTGGTTGCATTTTGTACAATAACAAAAATGGTATTTGCCATTGTATGCATTATTATTTATAGCTCTGTTAAACAGGTTTCTGGTCTTTTTTATTTGATCACCTATTTTTGGAAGGTAAATAAACCTAAAGGGAGTACCATGCTTTTCAATCAGGTATTTCAAAGAAACACCATGAAAAGTTAAATAGTTATCTCTAAGATCAAATCCTTCCTGTGGGAAGTAATAACTCTGTTCAATCAGATCAAAATATGTATTTTTCATTTACAAAATAATAAACCATTAAGTAATAATGTATGTTGCTAGTTTATAGTTTGTTATGAATAGAAGACGTTCTTCAGCTATAACTTTGCAAAGAAATATTATTTTTTGAATAATATTATACAATTTGCAAAAAAAATCTTTATTTAGGTAATTTAATTTGCCTATTAATTATTCTGACTTAAAATAAAATCTCCTTCAAATATACTAGAGTTCCCACAGTTGTCATCAATGACCAGTTTAAGTTCAATCTTTTCGCTATTGAATTTTGGAGCTTTAGATAGCTGGCAGATTAAAGTATTTGATTTTGCATCATATTCAAATAATGTCCATTTGCCATTCAGGTAACCATTGTATGATTGTATTCCGGAAAAACTGTCACTGATTTTAAAAATTAAGGTTGAGGTTCTTTTGTACACCATTTTGTTGCGGAAATTAACAGGCCCTATTTTAGGCGCAATGGTATCAATAGCAAACTTGTAATTTCCAAAAGATCTTGTTTTTAATACCATTTTATCATTCTCAATGCTTCCTCCTGCATAATGATTTTTACCTGAACCGTTTGTTGATGCCAGGCAAAGCCCTTTGTGAGTAGGCCTTAAAGTGTCTGGAATCGCTATTTTAAGGGTAATGTGTTTGTGTAAAGGGATGCTTTTGTCTCCAATTATATAAATGGACTGCTTGTTTGAACTTGATGTTTCTTTAATTACAATATTATCATTTTCGTATAAAGCTCCTTTCGGAATAAAACATTGTATGTTCTCTGATTCCAGAAAATTATCAGCGTTGAAAAGCGAATTTTTAATTTCATGATCTTCCGGAGCTTGGTTTAAAGAGGAGGAATTGCTTTTAAGAAGCTTAAAGCTAAGTTCTGAAATGTTGTTAGCAGCATCTTTGGCCACAAGAGTAATGTTTTTTACTGTATCCATGGAAATGATGCCGTCGTCAATGATTTGGTTATATATACTTAATTTGTTGTTGGGTTGCCTGAAACACCTTTGAAACCGTTTCCCGTTTTTGCTTTTGTATGAGTAATCGATATGACTGTTGATATATCTTGATTCGTAAAAAGAAAAACGGTCTAAGTCCCAGCCAAATGTTTTTTTGTTATTTACCGTCATATCTAAACTATATACCCCACATTTTTTCCACGAATCAGAAAGGTAATCCAGCATTTCAATACCGATCCCTATTTTGCCCAAGGTATATATTTTAGGGTTACCCTTTAGGTGATATTTTCCATCGTAGAAAACAACTGGGTAATTTCTGGCTTTGTTTTCTCCATTAACCAAACTGTTTGTATCCATTGGATATATTCTGATATTCATAAGTTTGGGGCGAACATTGTCTTTTATTTTTGATTGGAAAAAAGATGGATTTACTGGTTCTTCTGTTTTTGTATCTCTTATTTCATAATGTAAATGAGGACCACCACTGCTTCCTGAGTTTCCTGAAAAACCAATTGTTTCTCCTTTCTTGAAACTTATTTCTTCTTGGGGAAAGTAGTCGATTGAAAAACTTTCAGCTTTGTATTGTTCTTTAGTAATAACCGAATCTATTTTTGGAGCATATTTCTTTAAATGTCCATACACCGTAGTATAACCGTTGGGGTGTTTAACGTAAACCGCATTTCCATAACCAACGGGAGAAACTTTTATCCTTGAAACGATGCCATCCATCATGCATTTTACAGGTAAGCCTGTTTTTCCATTTGTGCTTAAATCTATTCCTGAGTGAAAATGGTTGGTTCTTAATTCAGCAAATGATCCGCTTACGCTCGGCGTAATGTCTAAAGGGAAACTAAAGTCGTTATTGATTAGTTTCTGCCCTTGGATGTTATCTGGTAATAGAATTGTTAAAATACTTATATATAATAATAGTCTCATCTTATTCATATTTTGCTTTCTGCACAAAAGTAAACAAACGCATCTTCTAAATGTTTTTCTGTTAAACAATCTTTTTTTATTATGTAAATGCTTGATATTTATTGTTTACATTGGCTTATTTAAACTGATTGTAAAAAGAAAGTTACAGTTTGTTTTTATTTCTTAAATGCAATATTAACTTTGTAAGGCATTTTTGTTTAATATGGCAGACGAAAATATAGAAATAGTAAATAATTTACAACATAAAATAATGCGGTTGGTTGACCGTTATCAAAGGGTTAAGTCAGAGAATGATATGCTGAAAGCCCAAAACGATCAGCTCACCACGCAATTAGAGGGATCTGCCCGTGAAATGGCAGATTTAAAAGAAAAATACAATACATTAAAATTTTCTAAAACGATTGAGAAAAGTAGTGGAGACGTACACTATGCAAAAATAAGGATCAATCAAATAGTGCGGGAAATTGATAAATGCATTGCTCTTTTAAACAGATAAGATTAGTTGTTAATGGATAATAAGCTTTCAATACGCGTGAATGTGGCCGATAGGTTTTATCCCTTGAGGATAAACAGGGAGGATGAAGAGCGGATCCGAAAAGCAGCTAAAATGATCAATGATAAAGTATTACAATATAAACAACACTATTCTGATAAAGATCATCAGGATTTTTTAGGAATGGCTGCCTTGCAGTTTGTAATTAAACTTCTTGAGTTAGAAGAGAAGCAGGATGATAGTCCGATAGTTGAGATGGCCAGAGAACTGGATCAGCAACTTACGGAGATTCTTGAAAGAGAATAATTTTAATCAATATATGTCAATAATATCCGCATTGTTTATACATTCAGGCATTTAGGTGTTTGATTTGTATGGAACGATAGCGGTTTTGTTTTATTTAATAAGGAGTGAAATGGAGATAACAATTGGAATTGTCGCTCTGGTCGTAGGGATTTTGGGCACATGGATAGTATACGGAAAAATTTTGAAGTCGCATAGCCACAAAATCATTCGGGAAGCAGAGAACGAAGGAGAAGTGATTAAGAAGGAGAAGATTCTACAGGCTAAAGAAAAGTTTTTACAGCTGAAATCGGATCATGAAAAGGAAATTAATGCGCGAAACAACAAAATTTTAAGTGCAGAAAATAAATTAAAACAAAGAGAGGTTGGTTTTTCACAAAAACAAGAAGAGTTAACGCGTAAGCGAAAAGAAACTGATGCTATTCGTGATAACTTAGACAATCAGCTGGATATTGTAGAAAAGAAATCATCTGATTTGGATCGTTTACACAAACAACAGGTCGAACAATTGGAAGCTATTTCTGGTCTTACTGCCGAGGAGGCTAAAAGCCAGTTGGTTGAATCTTTAAAAGCAGAGGCCAAAACTGAGGCTATGTCGTATGTAAACGATATTATGGATGAGGCAAAGATTAATGCCAACAAGGAAGCTAAGAGGGTGGTGTTGCAAACAATTCAACGTGTAGCAACAGAAAATGCCATTGAAAATTCAGTAACCATATTCCATATTGATTCTGATGAAATTAAAGGAAGGATTATTGGTCGTGAAGGTAGGAATATCAGGGCTATTGAAGCTGCTACAGGAGTTGAGATTATTGTAGATGATACACCAGAGGCTATTGTGTTAAGTGCTTTTGATCCTATGCGTAGGGAGATTGCTCGTTTGGCCTTGCACCAACTGGTTACTGATGGACGGATTCACCCTGCAAGAATTGAAGAAGTAGTTAATAAAGTACGTAAGCAAGTTGAAGAAGAAATTATTGAAACTGGTAAGCGTACTGCTATTGATCTTGGAATTCATGGCCTGCACCCGGAATTGATTAAGTTGGTTGGTAAAATGAAATACCGTTCCTCATACGGGCAGAACCTGCTGCAACACTCTCGTGAAACAGCTAATCTGTGTGCTGTTATGGCGAGCGAATTGGGATTGAATCCTAAAAAAGCTAAAAGAGCCGGTCTGTTGCATGATATAGGTAAGGTATCTGATGAAGAGCCGGAATTGCCTCACGCAATACTTGGTATGAAGCTGGCTGAAAAGTATAAAGAGAAGCCGGATATCTGTAATGCAATCGGAGCCCACCATGATGAGATTGAGATGACTACTATGATGGCTCCTGTTGTTCAGGTTTGTGATGCTATTTCTGGTGCCCGTCCGGGTGCTCGTAGGGAAGTTGTAGATGCCTATATCAAACGTTTAAAAGATCTTGAAAATCTGGCATTGTCATATCCTGGAGTATTAAAAACTTATGCAATACAGGCAGGTAGGGAGTTACGTGTAATTGTAGGTAGCGAAAAAGTAACTGATAAGGATGCAGAAACTCTTTCGTACGAAATTGCTAAGAAAATTCAAACAGAAATGACGTATCCGGGTCAGGTGAAAATTACTGTGATCAGGGAGACAAGGGCTATTAATTATGCCAAATAATTAAAATAGTTCATCATATATTATTGCAGGTTAAGCTGAAAGTTCTTTAATTTGAGTTTTTATTGGCATTATACCTTGCAATAAGATATGGAAAATATACTTCAGGATAAAAAAGTTTTAGTTACAGGAGGAGCCGGTTTTATCGGCTCCAACCTTGTAGAGAGGTTGCTAAACCAAAATAATAAAGTGGTTTGTCTCGATAATTTTGCAACCGGAAAACGAAAAAATATAGAACCCTTTTTAGATAATCCTTCCTTTGTTTTGGTTGAAGGAGATATTCGCAACCGTGAGGATTGCGATAAGGCAGTCGCCGGGTGTGAGGTGGTTTTGCATCAGGCTGCTTTGGGTTCAGTTCCCAGGTCGATAAATGACCCTAAAACCTCAAATGATGTAAATATTAGTGGGTTTGTTAATGTTGTGTTAGCAGCCAGGGATGCAGGCATTAAACGTATCGTTTATGCGGCAAGTTCATCTACTTATGGCGACCATGAAGCTCTGCCAAAAGTGGAGGATGTGATAGGTAAACCCTTATCGCCTTATGCTGTTACAAAGTACGTAAACGAGTTATATGCAGATGTGTTTTCAAGATTGTATGATCTTGAGATTATTGGGTTGCGCTATTTTAATGTGTTTGGTATGAGACAGGATCCCGATGGGGCCTATGCTGCAGTAATTCCAAAGTTTGTAAAATCTTTGGTAAACAAGGAAGCGCCTACAATTAATGGTGATGGTTCCTTTTCGAGAGATTTTACCTTTATTGAGAACGTTGTTCAGGCCAATCAGCTTGCAGCAATAGTTGATAACCCTAAAGCTGTTAATACTGTTTACAATGTGGCCTATGGGGAAAGGACTTCTTTAAATGAGTTGATCTCCTATTTAAAAGAGTTTCTTTCAGAATATGATGAATCCATTGGTGATGTAAGTGTAAATTATGGCCCGGAAAGGATCGGCGATGTTCCGCACTCGTTGGCATCTATTGATAAAGCCAAAGCCTTGTTAGGGTATGATCCTGAGTATAGTGTGAAAGAAGGATTAAGGAAAGCTATTGATTGGTATTGGAATAGTCTGTGATGTTGAGTTGTAGGTTTAATGTCTTTGTTAAGGTAAAAAGATAATTATTTTGGTAGTGTCAAATTCTGTGTTGAACGGGAAATAAAATTTAATATATTTGTTTGTTAATTTTTTATAATCTTAAAAAAAACGAAAAATGAAAATCTATTTCCCAAAGATGATTTCTCTTTTTTTTGTTGGTACTTTGCTTCTAACAGCCTGTGGGGGTGGAAGTGGAGATAAAGAGGATGATCCACAAGACACAACAAAGCCAACAATTTCAGTTACGGTTCCGCAAACTGACCATTCCTATGCATTAGGGGGTTCCTTTGCTTATCAGGGAACATTTACGGATGATATAGCCTTGAAAGAGGTTGTGTTTTCTTTAACAAAAATTGATCCCCCCTCAGCTTTGGGGTTTGATGATCCGGCTTGGAGTGACCAAACTCAAACAATTACTTTATCAGGAACTACAGCTAGTGTTAATGAGGCAATTTTTGATGCTATACCGGATGATGTTAATGATGGGGTATACCAATTAACTATTAAGTGTTATGATACCTCAGATAATGTTGCTGAGAAAAGTGTTGTTGTAAATTTTGGTAGAACTGACTATTAAAATACAATGAAAATTATAGGTGAGCCCGTTGTTTATGCAGCGGGCTTTTTTTTGCCTATTATTCAACTATGATATATGATTATAATCATGATGGAAATTCAAATCAAAATAATTTCTTTTGTATATAGATAAATATAGAGAATATGAAGTACGATTTTGATGAGATAATTGCAAGGGAAGGAACGGATGCCTTTAAACTGGAGCTGAGGGAGTTTTTCTTTGGAACAAGTGATGTGTTGCCTTTGTGGGTGGCAGATATGGATTTTAAGGCGCCTCCTGCTGTTATAAAAGCTATCCGGGACAGGGCGGCTCATGAAATATATGGATATACAATAAGGGATGATAAATTTACCGGGGCTATTCAAAATTGGGTTTCAAAACAACATGACTGGAATATTGAACAGTCATGGATTAAGTTTATTCCCGGAGTATTGGCATCGTTGGTAATTGCCATTAATGAGTTTACTGAAGAAGGGGATCAGGTGATTATTCAAACTCCGGTGTACCCACCTTTTCATTCTATTGTAAAGGAGAATAAAAGGGAGTTGGTTAAAAATATCCTGACTGAGAAAGATGGATATTATGCTATTGATTTTGATTTGTTGGAAAAGCAGGCTGCTAATCCTAAGGCAAAGATTTTAATACTATCTAATCCGCATAACCCGGTTGGAAGGGCATGGAATAAGGAAGAATTGAAGAAGATGTGCGAGATTTGCATCAAATACGATCTGTTGGTAGTTTCTGATGAAATACACAGTGACCTTTGTTTGTTTGGTCATAAACATTTGGTTATGGCCGACTTGTTTCCTGAATTAAAGGATAGGATAATAACAGCTATGGCTCCCAGTAAAACCTTTAATATAGCAGGATTATCAACAGCTTATGCAATAATTGAAGATGTAAATTTGAGAAAGCGTTTTGAAAAAAGATTGAGTGCTTATCAGATGTATATGGGAAACTTGTTTGGAGGAGTGGCTTTAACTGCTGCCTACAATGAGGGTTCAGACTGGCTGGATAAGATGAAAACCTATCTTGAAGATAATGCAGTATTTGTGAAGGATTTTATAGAGGAGAATATGCCAGAAGTTGGTTATGTATTGCCAGAGGCAACTTACTTGCTTTGGTTAGATTTCAGGAAATGGGGTGTTCCTCATGACGAGCTGAAGAAGGCCATGATAAAAATTGGTAAGGTTGGATTGAATGACGGGTTGAGTTTTGGTGAAGAGGGCGAGGGGTTTCAACGACTGAATATTGGGTCTCCTAAAGTTATAATCAAAGAGGGTATGGAGCGAATTCTAAAAGTGCGGAAGCATTTTTTGGATAAACAAGGTTAATGTTAGATGCCGGATAGAATTGTTAATCGAATAAAAAGTAAGAGGTCTGATAAATATTGTTTGTCAGGCCTTTTTCTTTTTGTTCCGGGTTTTTGCTTTTATTATGGGGTAAATGAAAACGGAGAGCAGGATGACTATGGTTCCCAAATAAAATCCCCCACTCATATGTTCTGATTCTCCAAAAATGAAGTAGGCAAGGAGTATTCCATAGATGGGTTCCATGTTTACAGATAATATTACGGTATAAGCAGATAGTTCCTTCATTACATCCACGCTCACGGCAAAGGCAAAAGCAGTGCAAACTATCCCCAGAATTATAACATAAAATAAATCCATATAGGATGGGGAAAGTAATTCCCTGTTTAATTGTTGTGAAACGATCAGGTAAAGTGTGATGCCTATAAATCCACCTGTCATTTCGTAGAAACTGATTATTGAAGGTGAAAATTTATTTGTAAAAGATTTATTTAAAATAGTAAAAAGGGTGGCCAGTAGACTTGCGATTAAAGCAACTAAAATTCCATTGATATATGAAAGCTCATAACTAAAAATAAGATATAGGCCAAATACAATAAAAGTGCCTATCAAAAACTCAATCCAGTTAACGCGAAGTCGAAAAAACAATGGTTCCAAAATACTTGCAAATAAAGTTCCTGAAGCCATTATGCCCAGGGTAACAGAGATGTTTGAGATTTTGATGGCGCCAAAAAAGGTGATCCAGTGCAAAGCAACTACCAGTCCTATCCCAATTAGTTTAATTGTATCTGCTTTGGGTATAGATATATTGATCTTTTTCCATTTTAAATATACCAGTAGACCTAAAGCTGCAAATAGCATTCTGTACCATACCATTTGTAGGGCATTCATCTCTATTAGTTTTCCAATAATGGCAGTAAAGCCATAAATAAAAACAATAAAGTGCATTAGTATTAAACTGGATGTGTATGATCGTTGCATGTCTCTTGTTTGTTTTTTCTGCAAAGATATTCTTTTAAAATTTTAAGCAATTGTGATTTTTGTATTACATTTGAACTTTGGAATGAGTAAATGTTTAAGAATATCCAAAAACGACTATTGTTGTAATATGTCATCATTTAGATATAATGATGAGGAATCTTATTTTTTCTTTTTTTTAATTCCCTTTTCACTGTTGTTGGCCTATTTTAATAGGTCTTTTTTTTGCCCGGATCCCAGGTTGTTACAGGGTGTTGGGCAAGGTCTTTGGGTAAGGCACCTTCCATTGGTTCAAAAATCAATTTTTCAAATAATAAATCAAATTCCGGGTATTTTATTTTATGGTTTAAAATACCATGGAACTAATCCATAATAAATGAAAAACAGAAGTTTAGTATCCATTAATGACTTTACAAAAGAAGAAATTCTTCAGATTGTTGATCGAGCTGCAATGTTTGAAGCAAAACCAAATCAGGATTTGCTGAAAGACAAAGTTATTGCAAGCCTGTTTTTTGAGCCCTCTACGCGTACCCGTTTAAGTTTTGAAACTGCAATTCGCCGTTTAGGTGGACGGATTATTGGTTTCTCAGATGCTTCTTCTTCTTCAACCACAAAAGGGGAAACGCTGAAAGATACCATTAAAATGGTCAGCAATTATGCCGATATGATTGTTATGCGCCATCCCCTCGAAGGTAGTGCCAGGTATGCTTCAGAGCAGTCATCAGTACCCATTATAAATGCAGGAGATGGAGCCAATCAGCATCCAACACAAACCTTGCTGGATTTGTATTCAATTAAGAAAACGCAAGGTACCCTTGAAAACCTTAATGTTTTTATGGTAGGCGACTTAAAGTATGGACGTACAGTTCATTCCCTGCTTCAGGCAATGAGTCATTTTAATCCGGTTTTTAATTTTATTTCGCCAGATGAACTTAAAATGCCGGATGAGTATAAATTGTGGCTGGATTCAAAAGGTATTCCTTTTTACGAACATTCGGAGTTTACTGATATTATATCACGAGCAGATATTTTATATATGACCCGTGTGCAACAGGAACGTTTTGCAGATCCACTGGAGTATGAAAAGGTGAAAAATGTTTATGTGTTAAGGAATTCGATGCTTAAAAATACTAAAGATAACTTAAGGATACTTCATCCGCTTCCAAGGGTTAATGAAATTAGTACCGATGTGGATGAAAATCCTAAAGCGTATTATTTTCAGCAGGCAGAAAATGGAGTGTATGCAAGAATGGCAATTATTGCATCAATATTAGGTTTGGCTTAAAAAAAAAGAACAATGGGTAAGAAAAAAGAATTAAGAGTTAGTGCCATTCAAAATGGTACTGTAATCGATCATATTCCAGCAGAAAGACTTTTTAAGGTGATTAGTATACTGAATTTAGATAAGTGCGAAAACCTGATTACTTTTGGTACAAACCTGGGCAGTAATCGTTTTGGAAAAAAAGCCATTGTTAAGGTTGCTGATAAGTTTTTTGAAGAAAAGGATCTGGATAAGATAGCTTTGGTTGCTCCTGAGGCTCGGTTTAATATTATAAGGGATTATGATGTGGTGGAAAAACGAGAGGTGTCAATTCCTGAAGAAATTGTAGGGATTGCAAAGTGCTTTAATCCAAAGTGTATTACTAATAACGAGCATATTACAACCCGGTTTTCTTTATTGGTTTCAGGAGATATTGCGTTAAAATGTCATTATTGTGAAAAGATTACCACCAAGGATCACCTTGAAATTTTGTAGCTAATAAATTGTGTCTATTTTTGTGCAGTTGATTTAATTCGGATTGAATATGGCAAAAGTTGATTGGAAACCGGGTAATATGTTATATCCATTACCTGCAGTTATGGTGACAGTAGGAGATAAACCTGAAAATTATAATATTATTACTATAGCGTGGACTGGGACAATATGTTCAGATCCTCCAATGTTATATGTATCAGTACGAAAGGGGCGTCATTCGTACTCTATATTAAAAGAAACGGGGGAGTTTGTAATAAACCTTACTACTAAGGATTTATCGTATGCTACAGATTGGTGTGGCGTTCGATCCGGTCGACAATATGATAAGTTTAAAGAAATGAATCTGACGCCGGGGAAAGCAAGTGTAGTAAAAGCACCATTAATTGAGGAATCACCTGTGAATATTGAATGTAAAGTAACAGAGGTGGTCGAGTTGGGTACACATGACATGTTTATGGCAGAAGTAGTTAATGTGAAAGCTGATGAGTCTTTTATTGATGAAAAAACAGGAGCCTTTGCATTGCACAAAGCCAAACCCATTTGCTATTCACATGGCAACTACTACGAAGTAGGCAAGAAAATTGGTAAGTTTGGTTACGCGGTAGAAAAAAAGAAGATTAAAGTTAAAAGGAAAGCAAAATAGACTTTGTGTCTGGTTGTTAAGTTAATGTTTGTCAAAATATACCCTCTGGGTTGGTCTGTTGGTTGGATGGGGATATATTTGTTGATTAAATGATTATTATAGAAAAATGAGTATAGAAAAAGAATTAGACAAACGCAGCGGTTCGGTGTGTGAATTGTGCGGGGCTACAGAGGGATTGTCTGCTTATGAAATTCCATCATCACCAGTAAGTGGTGCAGATGCCGCAGTATTTGTATGTAATACATGTAAAAAGCAAATAGAAGATGCCAGTGTTGTTGATGCAAACCATTGGAGGTGTTTAAATGATAGCATGTGGAGTACTGTGCCTGCTGTCCAGGTTTTAGCATGGAGGATGTTAAACCGGTTGAAAGCTGAAGGATGGCCTCAGGATTTGTTAGATATGCTTTATCTTGAAGAGGATGTGCTAGAATGGGCTAAAGCTGCCGGGGATGGTGATGAAGATGAGGATGCCGTGATTCATAAAGATAGTAACGGAGCTGTTTTGCAGACAGGGGATACCGTTGTGTTAATTAAAGATTTAAATGTAAAAGGTGGTGGGTTTACTGCCAAAAGAGGTACTGCCGTAAGAAATATTGGTTTGGTACATGATAATGCTGAGCAGATTGAAGGCAGGGTTAATGGGCAACAGATTGTGATTTTGACACAGTATGTTAAAAAGAATAATTAAACTCTATTTAAATATGAAACCTGGCCATCTTGCCAGGTTTTTTTATGCCTACTAAAATTTTGTATTAGTCTATTATAACTTAAAAGTTATTTATCCGTAGTATCGCAATACTATATTATAATTTCGGGAATTGTAGATGTTGGAAAAAAGAGAGAGAGCAGGTTTAAAGGGGATAATTCAGAAATTGATATTTTTCGGGGAACAAAACAGGCCATTAAAGGATCTATTGCTTGTATATGTTTTCTTCTGCATGATTCTGTTGATAGGTATTTCAACTGTAATTAATTTATTTATTGGCATTCCGTCAAATATTATATTGTTTGATATGATTGTGATGGGGGCATTTATAATATTTTATTTGCTTGCAAATTTTACAAAACAGTATGATGTTATACGTAAGGTTTTTGTTGTTGCAACTTTTGCTGCCTGTACTTATTTATGGTGTGCGACCCAGGGTAGTTCCGGTCCAAGTATTTTTTTATTACAAGCCCTGGCTGTAGTTATTATTTTTATCTCATCAGGAAAAGAGTTGTATGTTTCTTTGGTGGCTTTGTTTATAATGACTATCCTGCTTTATCTTTTGGAATTTTATTATCCTGAATTAATCCAACATTATGAGTCAGACAATCAAAGACTCCTGGATACCTTGTCAATGGCAGTTCTTTTGCTTTTGTTTGAAATACCCCTTTTAATTAATGCGCGAAATGTTTTATTTAAGGAAAGAAATGAAGCGGTTAGCTTTGCAGAGGAAAGCTCATATTTTTTGGCCAAAATGAGTCATGAAATCCGAACCCCCATGAATGCGATAACCGGGTTTGCAGAATTACTTGATGATCCGGATATAAACCCTGTGGATCATCAGTATTTTCTAAAAATCCTCAACCAAAACTCCCGGATGTTATTGAATCTCCTGAATAATATCATCAATGTATCAAAATTAAATTCGGGGCAAACCATGGTTTATTATTCACAATGCAATGCCAATAATATCCTTGTCCATGTGTCAGAAACATTAAAGACTTTAAATACTAAAGAAGAGGTTTCTGTAGTGATGTTGGAAAATACTAGTGAGGATAGTGGACTTTTTCAGGTTGATCAGAACCTGATATATCAAATTTTAATCAATATAGGATATAATGCATTAAAATTTACAACAAAGGGGAGCGTGATGGTGTCGTGGTACAGAAAGGGGGACTCAATTATATTTTCGGTTAAAGATACGGGTAAAGGAATTCCGATAGAGGAGCAGAGGGGATTGTTTGATAAATATAAACAAGTAGGAGGTCAGGCAGAAGTAAACCAGTTGAATGGAGCAGGTCTGGGATTGTTTATATGTAAGAGCCTTACCGATTTGTTAAAGGGTAACATATGGTTTGTTTCAGAAGAAGGTTTGGGTACAGAGTTTTTTGTGGAATTGCCAGTTGATCAGGATACAGAAAAAGCGGATAGTTAGTAATTATCCGCTTTCTATTATATATTTTACTATATGGCGTCTGATATGCTGTTTTTGGTAGTGCTACATTATAATAAGTTTCCGATTTTAATTCCAAAAAATATACTTCTGGGCAAAGATGGGCCATATACGTATGCCGGATCCCGGTTTATGCCTGATTCGAAGTCGTCTTGATATGAGTTGAAAATATTTTTCATTCCCAGGTTAATACCTAGATCAAAACCTTTTTTTAGCTTAAGAATATATTCTGCTTTAGCTCCAAGATCAAAGAATTTATCCGTGTCAATTAGTTCGCCGTTTATGGTATTTCCAAAGTATTGTATTTGCATGCTACCGGTATAAGTTCCGTTTAGTGAAATACTAAAATTTTTGACAGGCTCAGTATTAAAAGTGAAATATCCGTAGTTATTGGGGGTTCTCAAATACTCTTTGGAGCCATGATCCTGCATTTCATCATATTCACTTTTTTGAGACGTAAAACCAAATTGAATATCCCAGTTTGCCGAAGGGAAATATTTGGCATCCATGCTGATTCCGTTTACACAGGCAGCGCCACCATTTACCCGGGTGTAAATTACCTCTCCATTTTCGTTAGGTTCTGAGTTTTCGTTGGCAAAAGCATCTTTTAAGCCGGTATAAAAACCTTCCACCATAATTTCAAAATTGCCGTTGTTAACTTTACCCTGATAATCCAGTGAAAGCATATAGCTGTTACTGGATTCCTGTTTTAATCCTTTCCCGTTTTTGTGAATGACCTTCCTGTTTCCCGCAGTTTCAATATGTAAATCTTCATCAAATATCTGTGGTGCCCGGAATCCTGTCGAGAAACTACTTCTTACTTGTAATTGTTTGATTGGCTTATATAGAAAATTCAACCTTGGGCTAAAAACGGTATTTGACAAGTCAGAATTGCTTTCCCCGGATTCTTTGTTGGTAATGTTGTAGTTGTCAACCCTAAAGCCTGCTGAAATGGTTATTTTTTTCATTTCATAATCATATTGACCAAATATACCGAGTGTATTCATGGTTTGGTCAGAAATGATCACGTCGGGGTGATAGCCTTCAGAATCTGTATAGCCAAGCTTTTTATCTTTCATGTTGCTTCCAATATTTTCAATTCCGGCAATGTAGCTATGTCTGCCTGATCCTCCTTTTGTTTGAATTCCATAGGAGTATGACAGGTCTTTAGTACTTCCATAAGAACTCATGTCGGGTGTTCCCAATGATAGTTGTTCCGGATCGTTCATGGGGAGTTCAAATATAAAGCCGTCTTCATATTGCCTTGCTCCGTAGTAGGTTGACCTGTCTACATGTTGGGCAGAAGCATATATTGATAGCTGGCCATTGTTTTCACCGATAAACCGGGTAAAATTTATTGCTCCTGTATTTATATTGTGGTTGGCCGATTCGGTTATATTGGCTTCGTGTTCTTTTGAGTTCAGCATATCGCCTCCCCGTCTTTCCTCAACAATATGGAAATAATCCAGGCTAATTTTATTTCTGTATCCTATTCGGTGGTACATATTTGTACCAAAGGTTGTATTCTTAATCTTTGAAAGTTCTGTAAAGGTATCCCCGTTGGCATCATAACCTTCCCTGTTTCTGTTGGTGGCATATAGCGCGATGCCTGTGTTTTTATCTTCAGAAACAATTGTAGTGTTAAGATTGATGTTTAAATCTGATTTAGGGTTTTTGTCAAGTCCGATATAACCATTTTGGATGCTTGCTTCAAATATGTTATTGGTTGGTTCTTTTGTAATTAGGTTAATCGTTCCGGCTATTGCATTACTGCCATATAGTGCCGATCCGCCACCCTTAACAACCTCGATTTGCTGAATCATATTTGTAGGTATAATTTCAAGGCCGTATACACCGGCCAGACCGCTAAAAATTTGCCTGCCGTTAATGAGTATTTGTGAGTAGGAGCCATCCATACCATTCATGCGGACAGCATTTGCTCCACAATTCTGGCAGTTGTTCTCGGTTCTTAATCCTGAAGTAAAGTTTAGGCCTTCACAAACCGTAACCGCCTGAACCTGGGTTAATTGTTTTGGAGTCATTGTATTTACTATGGTAGAAGCATCTATCCTGCGTTTTTTTGCTTTGTCTGCAGTTACCACTACTTGTTCCAATCCTAAAACGTCTTCTTCCAGGGTAATATCCAGATTTAATGGATTGTTATACGATAGGTTAACCTTTACTTCCTTAGACATATGTCCTAAGGCCTGAAAAACGAGAATGTGCTCTCCTTCCGGTATGTCCAAAAGGGTGAATTTTCCATTAATATCAGCCGCTGATCCAATTGTGGTTGATTTTAATTGTATAGTGGCAAAAGGTATGGGTTGGTCCCCATTGTTTATTTCTCCCTGAATTGGAGGAACTCCAGGGTTTGCAAAAAGATTAAATACTGAAAATGTTAAGATCGTAAAAATGTATAATAGTTTGTTCATTGTCAAAAAAGTATAAAAGAGGCATCGCGTTTTTCCTTACGGATATTTGTTGCCTGTATGAAATATAGTATTGATTGAAATCCTGATTTAACAGAAATCAGATACATTTTGGGCATGAGGTATTAAAAGGGATAGCCAGGTGCTATCTATTTAGTAATACGCAATGTGCTATAGTGATGTTTTTTTGAGTAAATGGAAATATGAAATATACCAAATGCATTCACAGTGAAACATTGGAATTTAGCACCGGGCATATATACCATTTGTATTTTTAATCTCTAACGGCTTTATTACTATAACTGCTCCAAAAAAGAATATAAAGTATTTACTACACCACAGGAGGAGCCCTAAGGCAGGAATATTGGTAATTCGGAATGTAATTTATGCGGTATGTTGTTGTAATATTCTCTTTATGCAAATAATAGCATAGAGACTTTAAAACAACTCCCTCTGCATTATTAAGGTAAGTTATGGTGGTGGAAAAAACAAAGTTTGCAGATGCACAGCCATCAGTACCATGGTGAGGCTGGTCAGGGCCTGCAGTATTGTGAAAGTGAATAAGGATTTGATTATTACCCAAAAAGTGAGCATGCAATCCCTTGTTTAACGTTAAGGCCAGGCCAACGTTTAAAAAGAGTAGCAGTACTACAAATCCTGTTGATAATATCTGATTAATCCTTTTCATAATATCCACAGCACAAAAATGAATAGTTTTGTGCGTGTATACAATAACTATTATTAGGGATTTTACTTAAAAACCACTTTGAAGTTTCTGTAATAAGTTTTTTTTAAGGATGTTTAACTTTATCCACCCGATTTTTTTGCCTTGTATCCGGCTTTAACTAACAGATCGAGAATTTTGTCCCTGAAATCCCCCTGGATAAGAATCTCATTGTCTTTTACTGTTCCACCAACACCGCATTTAGATTTCAGCTCTTTTCCAAGCGTTTTTAAATCATCCTCTTCACCAACAAAGCCGGTTACCAGCGTTACCGCCTTTCCTTTGCGTTGCTTTTTATCCAGCATAACGCGTAAGTTTTGTTGTTGAGGGGGGAGTGTTTCTTCAATGGGTTCTTCATCATAATTGTATTCAAAATCCTGATTGGTTGAGAATACGATCCCGTCTCTTTGTTTTCTGCTCTTCTTTGCCATCATTTCATGTTTGTTCCACAAAAATATAATTTTGACTGAAAAAAAGAAAGGTTATCTCCATGTGTGTGAAATGAGTTATTATGACTGGAATTTTAATTAGGCTACTAATTAAAGATAAGTTTAGTTGATATTTTCTTAGAATCATTTTCTATGAATTATTTATAGTTTTGAATTTTATAATACTTTTGTAAAGTTTATTTCCGCATGTCATGATTTGAGATTTAATAAAGTGTTTTTTTAATCACATGAGTATGTTGTGGAAGTATGTGAATATAAGTGATAATATAAGAATATCTTATTTTAAGAATGTTTAAGATTGTAGATAAAGAGTTCTTTTCAGAGAACGTTGTAAGGCTCAGTATTGAAGCGCCACGAATAGCTAAAGCAAGAAGGGCCGGACATTTTGTTATTGTTAAAATAGGGGAGAAGGGAGAGCGTTTCCCTTTGACAATAGCTGGTGCAGATAGGGAAAAAGGTACTATTACATTGGTGGTTCAAAAGGTGGGCGTGTCATCCCGTAAGCTGGCCGCATTGGAGGTTGGTGAATATATAACAGATTTGGTTGGCCCCTTAGGACAGGCTACTCATATCGAAAATAAAGGCACGATCCTGGCTTGTGGAGGGGGCGTTGGTGTTGCTCCGCTTTTGCCTATTGTGGAGGCATATAAAAAGGCTGGAAACAGGGTGATTACTGTAATCGCTGCCCGTAGTAAGGACTTGATAATTCTTGAAGATCAGATTAAACAGTTTTCTGATGAGTTAATTGTGATGACAGATGATGGCTCATATGGTAAAAAGGGCCTTGTAACAGAAGGTATGGAAGAAGCTATTGCCAGAGAAAAAATTGATGAGGCAATGATTATTGGTCCCGCTGTTATGATGAAGTTTGCAGCACTTACAACCAAAAAATATAATATACCTACTTTGGCTAGTTTAAACACCATAATGGTTGATGGTACCGGAATGTGTGGGGCGTGTAGGATTACAGTAGGAGGGAAGACAAAGTTTGTGTGTGTAGACGGACCTGAGTTTGATGCACATCAGGTGGATTTTGATGAAATGCTTCTAAGGTTAAATGGATATAAAGACCTTGAAAAGAAAGCCGACTCTGATTACTTAAAGTCTTCAGAAGAAAAAGGAAGATAGATTTACCTGTTATACGAAATTATAATATACGAAATTAATTTCCAACGATGGAAAACAGAGATAGTTACTTAAAGTCAGAGCGTGCGCAGGAGTGGCGTGAGAAATTAAGAAAATCAAAAAATAATAAGGAACGGACACTCCAGGAAAGAGTTAAAATGCCTGAGGCAGATCCGCAATTGAGAATTCAATCTTATGTTGAGGTAAATAGTGGATTGTCAGCAGAACAGGCGCAAAAAGAAGCAAGCCGTTGTATCGATTGTCCAAACCCAACTTGTATTACAGGCTGTCCTGTTGAAATAAACATTCCAAAGTTTATAAAAAGAATTGAAGAGGGTGAATTTCTGGAAGCAGCAAAGGTATTAAAGGAAACAAGTTCATTGCCTGCCGTTTGTGGTCGCGTTTGTCCGCAGGAAAAGCAGTGTGAAGCCAATTGTTTTTATACACAGAAATTGAAGAAAGAACCTGTTGCGATTGGTTATCTGGAGCGTTTTGCTGCTGATTATGAGAGAGAATCGGGAAAGATATCTGTTCCGGAAATTCAGGAAAAAAATGGGATAAAAGTAGCCTGTATAGGTTCCGGGCCTGCCGGTTTGACTTTTGCAGGAGAGATGGCAAAGAAAGGATATGATGTTACCGTATTTGAAGCCTTGCATGAAATAGGTGGCGTTTTAAAATATGGTATCCCTGAGTTTCGTTTGCCCAATGAAATTGTGGACGTGGAGATAGAAGGGCTTAAGAAAATGGGAGTGAAATTTGAAACGAACTTTATTGTTGGAAAAACTGCTCCCATTGAAGATTTGAAAGAGGAAGGTTTTAAAGCCTTTTTTGCAGGTAGTGGTGCAGGATTGCCCCGATTCATGAATATTCCGGGTGAAAATTATATTGGAATATTAAGTTCTAATGAGTATTTAACGCGTATCAACCTGATGCATGCGGCTGATAAAAATACAGATACCCCTGTTGTAAGTGGTAAAAATGTAGTAGTTGTTGGCGGAGGAAATACCGCGATGGATTCGGTTCGTACGGCGAAAAGGCTAGGTGCCGATAGGGCAATTATTGTTTATCGCAGGAGCATGGAAGAGATGCCGGCAAGGGTTGAAGAAATTGAACATGCCAAGGAAGAAGGGGTGGAGTTTATGACGCTCTCTAATCCGATTGAATATTTTGCCAACGAAAAAGGGCAGGTTAATAAGGTGAAGATTCAGAAGATGGAACTTGGAGAACCTGATGCAAGCGGGAGGCGCAGACCGGTTCCTGTTGAGGGTGCAGAGGAAATTATCGATGTAGATACTGTGGTTGTTGCAGTTGGGGTATCCCCAAATCCGATTGTTCCGGACTCTTTGCCGGAATTAGAAGTAACTTCATGGGGGACAATTAAGGTTGAAGAAGATACTTTACAATCATCAATTCCTGAAATGTATGCCGGCGGAGATATTGTAAGGGGAGGTGCCACTGTAATATTAGCAATGGGCGATGGAAGAAAAGCAGCTCAGTCGATGGATGTATATTTGAAAAATAAATAGTTCAGATTGTTGAATTAGGCCAATCATTATATATTTGTAGTATGAAGATATTGGATACAAAATATATGGGGCTTCGCTTGAAGAACCCAATTATTGTAGGTAGTTGTGGATTAACTGCCACCATTGAAGGTTTAAAAAGGATTGCCCAGAGTGGTGCCGCTGCTGTAGTGCTTAAATCAATTTTTGAAGAAGAAATAATTAAGGAGCACGAAGAAACGCTGAAGAATAGAATTGGTTATCAGGATAATAATCTGGAGTTTTTGGATTATTTTGATTATCAGCTAAAGAGCGATACCTTAAAAAATATGGCTGACTTAATTGCAAAAGCCAAAGAGGAGATTGATATCCCAATTATAGGTAGCCTTAATTGTGCATCTTCAGGAGAATGGATTTCTTATGCAAAACATCTTGAAAAAGCAGGAGTGGATGCCCTGGAGCTGAATATGTTCAAATTACCTTTTGATATTGAACAACAGGCTGATGAGCATGAAAAATTATACTTGTCGATTGTTGAAAAAGTAAAAAAGCATATTGCAATTCCCGTATCTGTTAAACTGGCTCCGTATTCATCAAATTTAGCTGCCGTAATAAAAAAGCTTGACGATGCAGGAGTTGATGGGGTAACCATGTTTAACAGGTTTTATAATGTCGATTTTGATATTATGACCGATGAAATCAAAGCGGGAGATCCATATTCTTCCAAAATGGATTATTACAATACCTTAAGGTGGGTTTCTATAATGTCGGGAAAGGTAGGGTGTGATCTATCAGCCAGTACTGGAATTCATAATGCCGAAACAGCCATAAAAATGATTATGGCGGGAGCTACTACAGTTCAGGTTGTATCTATGTTATATAAGGATGGAATTGGTTCTGTTGCCGGTATTTTGAAGAATATAGAGTTCTGGATGGAAAGAAGGGGTTATTTGAGCGTTGATGAATTTCGGGGAAGTGTACATCATGAGCCTGGTGAAAATTCAGAGCGCTTTGAAAGAGTGCAGTTTATGAAGTATTTTTCAGGACATAACCCAGAGGAAATAATATAAAGGTAAGATATAGTATATTTTAAAAGGAGATTGGGATTCTGGTTCTGATCTCCTTTTTTGCTTAGTTGGTGATTCAGTTTGTGTAATAGTTTGAAATTAGATAAAAAATGTATACTTTTGCGCCCGCATTAAATATTTAATTTTATTAATTATGTTGAATCATTATGAAACCGTTTTCATTTTGACTCCCGTTTTGTCTGATGTTCAGATGAAGGAAGCGGTTGAAAAATTCCGCACTGTTATTACAGACAACGGAGGCGAAATTGTAAACGAAGAAAACTGGGGATTGCGTAAGTTAGCGTATCCAATTCAAAAGAAGTCAACAGGTTTTTACAACTTGTTTGATTTTAAAGTAGAACCTGATGTGATTGCCAAGCTAGAGCTTGCTTTTCGTCGTGATGAGCGCGTTATTCGTTTCTTAACATTTAAGATGGATAAATACTCAGAAGCTTATAGTGAGAAAAGAAGAAAAACAATCAAAGAAAAAAAGGAGAAATAGGCCATGGCACAAAATCAAAGTGAAATCAGATATCTAACTCCTCCGTCAGTTGAGATTAAAAAGAAAAAGTACTGTCGTTTTAAGAAAAACAAGATCAAGTATGTTGATTACAAAGATCCTGAATTTCTTAAGAAGTTTTTGAACGAGCAAGGTAAGATTCTTCCTCGTCGTTTAACAGGTACATCTTTAAAGTATCAAAGAAAAGTTGCAACAGCAGTAAAAAGGGCTCGTCACCTTGCATTGTTGCCTTATGTTACTGACTTGATGAAATAAAAAAGGAGGACAAAAAATGGAAGTAATATTAAGAGATGATATTGCAAATCTTGGACACAAAAACGAGATTGTAAAAGTAAAGGCGGGGTACGGTAGAAACTACCTTATTCCACAAGGGCTTGCAATTTTGGCCACTCCTTCAGCTATTAAGGTACATGAGGAGAATATGCGCCAAAGAGCTCATAAAGAAGAAAAAATTAAGAACGATGCGCTTGAGTTAGCACAAAAAATGGAAGGTCTTTCATTAACAATTGGTGCTAAAACCAGTACTACTGGTAAAATCTTTGGTTCTGTAAACACTATTCAAATTGCAGAAGCCTTGGCAAAAGCAGGGTACGAAGTAGAGCGTAAGTATATTTCTATTAAACAAGACCAGGTAAAAGAGGTTGGTAAATACGTTGCTACGCTTAAACTTCATAGAGAAGTTAAAGTTGAAGTTAACTTTGAGGTAGTAGCAGAGTAATTTAGTATAAACTTATACGAGATACATTTTCAAACAAACATAGAAAGCCCACTTGTTTTTCAAGTGGGCTTTTTACGTTGAAATATTTTTTCAGAAGTAGGTTATGGAAACTTCTGGTTGATATTACACCTCTGGAGTATAAAAAAAAGCCTCAGTAAAAACTGAAGCTTAAATTTTATTTGTTTAAATACTTTGAAAGCGTCTCCATAAGTATCTGCAGTCTGATGGGCTTTGCGAGGTAATCGTCGCACCCTGCTTCTAAACACTTTTCTCTTTCGCCAGACATGACATGTGCTGTTTGGGCAATGATGGGTACATTTTTATCAAGCTTCTTAATTTCTTTAGTAGCTGTATAACCGTCCATTATTGGAAGTTGTAAATCCATAAGTACCAGGTCAATATTGTTTTCTTTGTACATATCTATTGCCTCCTGGCCATCTTTAGCCCAAAGTATTTTAGCATTAGTCTTTCGTAATGCTGCATCAAAAAATATCTTGTTTGTGTCAACATCTTCAACAACAAGAATAACTTTATCTCCCCAATTTTGATTCAGAGAACTACTAATGTTTTCACTCATAATGTAAAAGTCAGTGATTCCAATTCGTTTCTATTTTGTGCTAATTTAGCGTTTGTGTCTCTATTTACCAAAAAAAGTAATTTAAAAAAAGCTTTTATTCGATAAGGAATTTCATGTGGAAAAGTCAAACAATAAGTTTAATTTTGGGTTTGGATTTATTCAATCTATCATAAATAGAAAAAACAAAAATAACAGTGACAAAATATATCGTTTTATTATTCCTGATTATAGTATTTATTATTGATATTTCTGCAGTAAACAAGTACCCGGTTAATTATTCAAGAATTGATTCTTTGTATTTGAATATGACCCTTGAAGAAAAGCTCTCTTTAATAGTGGTGTCTTTAAGGGTTGATGATGCTGAGGATGTGAACAATTATCCTTTGGGGATAAATTGTATTAATCTTGATGACCTTTATGAATTTGCCGGTGTTTCAGATCCTATGTTGTCTGATGTAATGATACGCTCTGCTTTTTTAAAAGGTGAAAATAGTGAAGAAATTGCTCTTGTTAGCAAAATATTACATGGAAATCATGGTGAAGGTTTCTTTTTTAGCATGAAATCACCTTATGGGTTGATGTTTCAGGATGAGGTACAGAGGGCCAGTGACTTTTTTCTTGAGCCCACAGGACGATTGGTTGTGCCGTTTGTAACAGATTCAAATAACTATCAATGTTTTGTTGCAAATGCCTATGAAATACCAAAGCAGATCCTGGTGTCTCACCAAATTAAATTCAATGTGCTTTCTGAGTATTCATCGGCGCGGGAGTTTAATTATTTTTCCAGTCTGAAATGGCACGAATTGCAAAAAGTGCTCCAGGAGTATGAAGCTCCACCCTTAGAGTTTATTTTGGGTATGGGGGGATTGTTATATTCAGAAAATTATATTAAGGACATAACCAGGTTGAAACGGATTTTTCAAAAAAAAATGCTGCCGGAAAATATTCTGGAAAAGAGTTGTAAAAAGATCTTGCTATGTAAAGAATTGATAAGGCAAAGTAGTGCAGTTAAGGATTTCAGGAGTGAGAGCGATCTTGTTTCGGTATTTGTTGAAAATGTACAGAAAAAGGGTTGTGTTTTGCTTGAGAATAAGGGAGTCATTCCCATTTCTGGATTTACAGGAAAAAAAATAGCTTCTCTTCATATAGGAACTGATGGAGTCTCAGATTTTCAAAAGGTTATTTCAAAATATGTTTCCTGCGATCATTTTTATCGACAGGACATCCCAGATAAAGATGAGTTGTTGACGTTAAAAAACGAGATTGAAAAATATAATACAGTAATTGTTGGAGTTAACGGGGATTGGTACGATCGGGACGTTAATCATTTTTTGTATACCTTTTTGTACCAGATATCAGAAAGGGCTGAATTGATCCTGGTTCATTTTGGGTCGGGTAATAAATTGGCTCACCTTCCGGATAATCACCCATTTAATGCAATTTTACTGGCTTTTGAGAGTGGAAAGGAGATGCAGGAAATTGCAGGCCAGATTTTGTTTGGTGGAGTTCCAGCCCGGGGAGTGTTATCTAAGAATATTAACGGCCATTTTCCTTTTGGGGTTGGGTGTTTTACCAATAAATCGCGTTTGGGGTATGTGGATGCATATACTAAAACTTATCAGGATACACTTAGGTTGATAGATCAAATTGCCTATAAGGCTATAAGGGAAAGGGCAACGCCGGGCTGTCAGGTTTTGGTTGCAAAAGGTGGTGATGTAATATACAATAAGGCTTTTGGTTACCATACTTATAGTAAGAAGAGAAAAGTGAGTACTTCTGATTTATATGATATTGCATCGGTAACTAAAATAGTGTCATCTGTTCCTTCGGTAATGAAAATGGTTGATGAGGGTAAAATGGAGATGTCTGATTCCTTGTCTAAGTTTTTGCCAAGACTTCAGGATACAAATAAACAAGGCGTTGTTATAGGGGATATGTTGATCCATCAGGCCGGGTTGCAGTCGTGGATCCCTTTTTATCTGAGAACGATAGATAAGGAAAGGTTAAAGGGAGATATTTATAGTAAAAGGTATTCTAGTCAGTATAATATAAAAGTTGACACAAGGCTGTATATGAACAGAGGGGTGCATTACAGGAATGATGTATTCAGGCATTCTAAATCCGGAAAATTTAATGTGGAAGTATCTGATAAATGGTATATGAACTATGAGTACGTAGATTCTATCAAATTGGGTATTGATACTTCTGAAGTGACAGAGGACCCTGAATATAGGTATAGTGATTTAGGGTATTATTATATAAAAGATATCGTTGAAAGTGTCTATCATACTCATCTTGATAAATTTGTTCAGGACAATTTTTATGCTCCATTAGGGGCTGTTAAAACATTGTATAAACCTTTGAGGGTGTATGGCAAAAAAGAAATAGTGCCTACCGAGAATGATAAATCATGGCGTAAAGAATTGCTCCAGGGATTTGTTCATGATCCCGGAGCTGCTATGTTAGGTGGTGTTGGTGGACATGCAGGCGTGTTTTCGTCGGCAGAGGATCTGGTGAAGATATTGCAGATGTATTTGAATGAAGGGGTGTATGGTGGAGAAAGGTATCTGAATGAAGAAACAATCAGGAAATTTACTTCGGTTTTTAAAGAAGGGAATAGGAGAGGGTTAGGATTTGATAAGCCTGTTTTGGAAAAAGATATTTCAGGCCCGTCTTGTAAAGAGGCTTCTCCTGAGTCCTATGGACATTCCGGTTTTACAGGAACATTGGTTTGGGTAGATCCAAAATACGATTTGATATATATATTCTTATCCAATAGAATTCATCCAAATCAATATAATAAGAGGTTGATTACAAGTGATGTGAGAACGAACATTCAGTCTGTTATTTATCATTCGCTTCCTGAGTATTGGGAAGAAAAGAGTAAGTCTGAAAAAGATGAATATCCCGAAATCACGATAAATGACTAATTCCGGGATATGTTTTTGTGGTTATAATTCGTAAAACGTTTTAAAAACTTTGGTAATGTATTGGTGATCCTTGACACCTCCTAATTCCCGTACTGAATGCATGGCCAGCATTGGATTGCCAATGTCTACAGACCTTAGGTCTATTTGGCTTAAGGAAACATTGCCTAATGTAGATCCACCTTCCATGTCAGACCTGTTTACGAATTTTTGATAAGGTACATCTGCTATTTGGCACAAAGTTTCAAATACAGTCCCGGAATCGCCATCTGTAGTGTATTTTTGATTGGCATGTATTTTTATTACAGGGCCTTTATTAATCACAGGGTGGAGTATGGGATCATGTTTCTCAACTGCATTTGGATGAATGGAATGGGCCATATCAGCAGATATCATAAACGAATTATAGATTGTTCTGTAAAAGTCATCTTCGTCATAACCTAAAGAATGGTTAATGCGCTTCAGAATGTTGTATAAAACAGGTGAACCGGCACCTTGTTTTGTTTGGCTCCCAACCTCTTCGTTGTCAAAAATGCATAACATCTGTGTTGAATCAGTGGCGGATGTGTTTATCAGGGCATTTAATCCTGCATGAACCATGGCTAAATCATCAAGTTTGGGTGAGCTGATAAATTCATCATGAACTCCCATGATACATCCCTTTTCATATTCATATAGGGTTAAGTCGAAATCAATAATATTATCAATTGATACCTTCAACTCAGAGGCAAGTAGCTTTTTAAGGAAATTATCTTTAGTAAATTTCTCGTTAATAACTCCCATTAATGGCAACATATCTTTCTGCCTGTTTAAGGCAATGCCGTCATTTACTGATCTGTTTAAATGGATAGCCAGATTGGGGATTATCAGAAGGGGTTTCTTAAAGTGAACTAACCTGTTGTCGGGGTGTAACGGATTATTGGATTTTAGGCTTACCCTGCCGGCAATGGATAAGGGGCGGTCGAGCCACGACATTAATATGGGGCCGCCATAGACTTCAGTGTTCAGTTTTAAAAATTTGTTTTCCACAGTCATCTCGGGTGATGGTTTGATTTTAAAACCCGGAGAGTCGCTATGGGCGCTTATCATTTTTATTCCTGATGCAGGAAAATCATTTTTCCCAACAATGAACGCAAATATTGCAGTTCCGTTTTTGATGCAATAATATTTCCCTCCTTTTTTTAAGTGCCACTTTTCGGTAAGCGATATTTCGGAAAATCCACTGCTTTTAAGTAGGTTAACGGTGTTTTGTACAACCTGGTATGGGGAAGGGCTCTCGTAAATGAAATCAATTAATTCCTGAGCTAATTCTATTTCTGGTTTCATTGTATATCTTTTTCCTGGCAAAGATACAAATAATCCTAAAATCGAATTTAGTTGGATGTTGGGCTTACTGGGGTAAGTTCATTTTCCTTGTTCAGGAATGAAATTTATTGATCGCATCAGAATTTTGAGCGTACTAAGCTGCTCGTTATTTTAACAGCTTTATTGCCTCTTTAACCGTCATGCTTTCCTTGATGTTTCTTGATTTTGCCAGCTGGTTGCATACTGTGAGGATGCCATTTTCAAGTACATCCATTCCGTTAAAAATTTCTGCACTCATACAGTCAGCTGTGCAAGCAAGGATTCCTGCCTGGCTTAACGACTCGAGACTTTTTACACCGGCCTTGTTTTTGCCGATTCCGGCATCATTAAAAAAAACAGCTTTAACGCCATGCTTTTGTGCATAATGCCCGGCACTCATTCCACCATGTGATCCGCAAACAACAATATCTCCCGAATTGTTCTGGTTTAAAAAAGTTATGCTATCGGTTATGGTGATGCTTATACCATCAACTTGTGTTTGTGTTTGTTTTTTTAAATCGGCCTTGCTATCGTTATCTTTTATATCATTGCCGGTAGTACATTCTGAATTCTTATGCGTTTTGGACAGCGAAGGATTCTTAACTGTGTGCATTATTTTACTAATGGTCTCTTTTACAGAATCTCCGATTTGTATTCCGGCAGCTTTTGCCAAAGAGTTCATATGACTAATGATTCCGCTTTCCCAGGTGTCACGTGAAATGCCAATTTCAGCGCTATTGTGATCAACAGCGCAGGCAAGAACGCCTTCTGCTTCATAATATGAGAGGCCTTTGATTCCTGCCTGATTTTTTCCTATGCCAGCGCTGTTAAGAAAAACAACTTGTACATGGCAGTTTTTCACTTGTTGGGCAAGAGCCTTGTTGCCTCCGCAATGGGATCCGCAGACTAAAACAGGACATGTGTTTTCGGGTTGTAAATCACCTAAACTATCCAACAAAACTACACCTTCTGGAATTTCCATATCTTTTAATAATTACTAATCCGCTGCAATTTCAGCCTTTGCAATCTCTGTTCCCTTTTGGTATGCCATTATATTTCCTTCAACAAACTTTTCTGGAACACTTTCTCTAACTATTTGAATCATGTCATCATGCGAATAACCTCTTAACTCAGCATAGAAACCAAGCATAACAACATTCATCATTTTGCTTATATTAAAATCCGGGCTTTTGTGGTCTTCCGGATCTATAATAAATTTCTTGTTTTCAGCCCTTTTTATAATCTCTGTTTTAGATTCAGGCATTGCCTTTTGTAAGCCCGTATTTACGCTTGTGGAGGTTAATTCATAGGTGCTCGAAAGAACGATGCCATCATCTTTTAGGCAATGTAAATACCGGAGAGTTTCTGTTTGTTCAAATGATATAACGTAATCTACGTCTCCTGCTTTAATAAAAGGTGACAATATAGGTTTGTCAGAATATCGAAAATGGCTTTCAACGCCTCCTCCACGCTGCCCCAGGCCAATAACATCTGATATTTTTAACTCATATCCAAGTTTTAAATAAAACTTACTTAAGAGATTACTAAAAAGAAGAATACCTTGTCCTCCTACACCTGCAATAATTATATTTTTTCCTGTATCCTGCATTTTTATTGTTTTATGGCTTCCTTGTGACAAACTGTAGAACATAATCCGCAACCCGTGCAAATATCCTGGTTTATAACTATATCAACTGATCCGTCCTGTGCTTTTTTGCTTTCAATAGCTAAACATCCAACCTTGATACACTTACCGCATTTAACACATAGATCCTGATCAATATAACTTGGGGTGTTTTTAGGTAACTTGAATTTTGTTACACATGGTTTTTTAACAATGACTACAGAATTTGTTTTTGCATTTACCGCATTAAGGATGGATTTTTCCAGGTTGTCATATTCATAAGCATCAACAGTAACAATATCTTTTACACCAATAGCTTCACAGACTTTAGCAATGTCGAGTTTGTTTTCAGGTTTGTAATTAAAACCAAACTCGCTGGAAGCTACATTTTGACCGCCAGTCATTGCCAGGCAGCTATTGTCAACAACAATTACTGTTGATTGGCTGTTATTGAAAATCAGATTTGTCAAACCAGCAAGGCCGGTTGCCCAAAAGCCGCCATCGCCAATCATGGCAACAAAATTTTCCTTATTGTCCTTTGCTACGTTATAGCCATGGGCTAAGGCAATACTTGAACCCATACATTTTTGTAAATCATAGGCTTCCATATGAGGAAAACAGCCAATAAGACCACAGGTAACATCCGCAGCCGCCCTGATTTTATTTTTTCTTAATATTTGAGCTATAAAAAGGTGTGAGCATCCGGCGCAACTAACAGGTAATCTGAAGGGAACATCTTTTATTGGAGTCCTTTTGGGTGCTCCCGGAACAAGTTTTTCTTCAATAATATCCGGAGTGAAACGAGTCATTTCAGGAAATTTAGGCCATAATTCTTTCCCAATTACCGAAATGCCCAAATCCTTTATGTTCTTTTCCAGGATATCATGGCCATCTTCAATTACATAAAGTTCTTCTACGTGTTCCGCTAATTCACGAATTTTCTTTTCCGGAAGTGGCATAATCAATCCCAGTTTCAAAAAAGATGCTTCCGGAAGTACTTCTTTAGCGTAATAGTAGGGAGTACCTGCTGTAATAATACCAATCTTTTTACCGTTCAACTCCAATTGGTTTATATCGTAATCATTGCAATTGTTGGTTAAACGTTTATAATGAGCCGGAAAATCATTAAAGCATTTGGTCAATTTTGGATGTTCAGAGCCTTTGGCTTTCATCATAATGGTGGTCATGATGACTTTACTGAAACTAATTGGATATTTTTCCCGACATTTTGCTTCGTAAGTGCAGTCCTCATCAATAACAACCCGGCTATTTGTTTTACAGGTTACAGACGTAAGTTTAAGTATTACCGGGGTGCTGTATTCTTCGCTAATTTCAAAGGCTTTAACCATAAAGTCCTTAGCTTCCTGACTATCACCTGGCTCTAACATAGGAAGACCAAACATATTTCCGTAATGGCGGCAATCATTATAGTCATCGCCCGCTAAACGGCCTACATCATCAGAAACCACCAATACAAGTCCGCCGTTGATCTGGCTGCCAGCAGCTCCACCCAATGCATCTGCTGCCACATGTAACCCCACTGTTTTCATTAAAGCCAGGCTTCGGTAACCAGCAAATGAAGCCCCAATGGCAACTTCAACAGCCACTTTCTCGTTTGTTGACCATTCACAATAGATATCAGGGTATCTTTGGTGGGTGTAATCCATAACCTCTGTGGAAGGCGTTCCCGGGAATCCGGCAGCAACCTTCACGCCTGCTTCAAAGGCTCCTCTGGCAACAGCTTCGTTACCATTCATCATTTTTGCGGCAAACTTATTTCCTCTCTCCATATTCAAAAAGTGACTTCTCTCATCACTGCTAGGTGATTTTTATCATATATTTTGCGAATCGTGCAAAAATAGATAAATTATACCGCCCTGCAAATCTGACTTCGATTAAATTTTAAAAAAAGTAGGATTTATATCATGTAGTTTTGAAATACTTAGTGCTTCAAAGGTTTTATCCTTGATTGGAATAACTATGTTATAGATATTCATATTCATTGAATAATGCAGCCTGGCCAATTCTGTTATTTTCAGAATCATATACATTCCAAAGAATTACATTTTTAATCTCAAACCTCCTGCCTGTTTTAGATATTCTGATTCCTGTATAATCTTTTGAATACCCTTTTTCAGTAACCTCAGCTATGAACTTTTCTCTTTGACCTCTTTCGTCGCTTTCTGCTGAATATTTTGAAGGCATATTGGTGAATTCGTCCCAGGACATTTCAAACAGGTTAAGTCCGGTTTTATTTGCATAATTAAATATTGGATCATCTGATCCATTATGAGCTAACAGTACATAATCTGCATTGAATGCCTGTTTGGCTTGTTCTTCTGTACTCAGGGAAAAGTCAACTATTTCGATGTTTGCTAACTTTTTTAAACTATTTGTGATTAAAGAAATATAATCTTTTAAGTAATTGTTTTCGCTACTTGGTAAACCTGTTTTTTTCATTATGTGATGTTTGTAATTAATTGACTATTATTGTTTTGTAAATATTGTGCGTTTCCGATGTGGGTTCTTTTGTTGCGCAAATGTAACAAATGATTTAAACAAGGTTTAAAGAATTTTTCTTCTCTCTTAAAATGTGCGGGTGATTTTACTGCATGAATTCGCTGTCTCGTTTTGTATATCCTGCTGTTTAAACAATCTCTTTAGGTGTTGTTTATTCAAAAATTATGACGTTTTAACGATAAAAACAATAGGGTTGATTCAATTGTTCTTTTAAGGTAATAATTCATTTCTTAATTTTGCAAAAAGGATTTAGGTATGGGAGTAGAAAATATCAATAATATAAAGTGTGCTTTTTGTGATGTGCCTTTTAAGGTGTCATTGAGTTTTGAATATTTAATAGAATCAATTAAGCAAATCTCTGGAGAAGCAGGGCATCCCATGCAAAGCATGGCGACTGAAACACTGGATATGTTAGCGGGGCACCCGGAACTTTGTTCAAGAATTGATGACAAAGAAATACTTGAGGAAAATAGTGAACTGGTTCGTAAGTTAATGGCTTTCCTTATAAATCCGCTTAATGATAATGTTCTGATGGCAGCTTTGTTTCCTCCTTTTGGAATGCAGCCTTTTTATTGTACCCAAATGTTCAAGGACGTTGTTCTGGGGGAATCTAAAACTTTGGAAATTGCCTTTGATTTGGCGGAGGATTTGGATAAGATGTTGGTGTCGTTGTTGTATCATGCCTATCTTCTTATTTTAGATAAAGTATATGGTTTAAACTTATATAAGGATAAACCAATAACGCTTAAATTGACTGATGAGAACAGTGGGCTGGTTAAATATTTTACTACTCGTATTGATACCCAATATGTGCGGGTAAATCCATTGCAGAACCATAAAAAATTATCAGACGATGAATTAAAGCAGCTTTTTGATAAAGAGAATGATCTGGATTATTGGAATGAGATGATCCCTCTTGAAAATTTTGAGTTTTCGGGGCTAATGAAGTTCGATTATGTTGACTCAACCTATGATTATGTAATCTCTCAGTTGAAATCAGATTTATTGGATAAAAATGCCATCATAACACTGGATGGATTTGCAAATGTTAAAAACAGGATTAAGTCCTTAATAGAAAATCCTTTTTTAGAGGTTGGTATGATGGCAATTCATGATTTTGAATCCTCTTATAATAGAAATTATATTTGGAAAAGCATTATTCCATACCAGGAGTTGAGTTGCGAGGATTATAGGGATACGTTTTATGAAAAGGCTTTAACGGAGAAAAAAATTGTAATCACCAATGATTTAGCTAAAGTTGATAAAAATAAGGTTGTTGAAGCTTTTTTGAAAAGAAATATAAGGAGTCATGTGGTTATCCCGCTTATTTTGGATTCTGAAGTTGTGGGGATGCTTGAGTTTGCTTGTAGTATGCCGGAAAGCCTTAGTATGATCCAGGTGAAGAGACTCCATGAACTGTTTCCAATTTTTGCATTGGCTCTTCAGCGTTCAAAAGAGGAATGGAATGATAAAGTCAGGGCTATTATACAAACCGAATTTACTGCAATACATCCTACTGTTGAATGGAAGTTTCAGGAGACAGTTTCCAACTTGATTAGCCAGGAATATGAATCATCGGAATCCGCAGGGATAGAGCCTATCGTTTTCCCGGGAGTGGTTCCTATATATGGGGCATCTGATATCAGAGGTTCTTCTGTTGAGCGGAATAAAGGGATACAGGCCGATCTTACAACTCAATTGCACATGGTGAAAGAATTGCTTTGTTGTGAAGAACCTTTGGCAGAAATTCCTCTGGTTAGTAACTTGTGCTACAAAATAAATGAGTTTTTAAGTACTGTGGAAGGTGGGCTTAAGGCGGGGGATGAAGTTAGTATTCTTGATTTTTTAAGAAATGAGATAGAGCCGGTTCTTAATATTATGAGGAATCGTTTTAAAGATATGGTTGAGCCTATTGATAAATATTTTGCTAGCCTTGACCCTGATTTAAAGGTGATTTATAGTAAAAGAAAGGATTTTGAAGATAGCTTAACCCTTATTAATGATCAGGTTAGTGATATTATTGATAAAGAACAGGTGAAGGCTCAGCAAGTATACCCTCACTATTTTGAAAAATACAGGACAGATGGAGTGGAGTATAATGCTTACTTGGGACAGTCGTTGGTTAAGGGTTTGCCATATAGTGATATCTATCTTAAAAATATTCGTTTATGGCAGTTGTTGGTAAAGATAAAAGTGGCCAGGCGGGTAAGGAAACTTCAGCCGGAATTAAAGACTAAACTGGATGTAACTCAGTTAATTTTAGTTCACTCAGCTCCTTTAAGTATTGCTTTTAGGCAGGACGAAAAGAAGTTTGATGTGGATGGGGCCTATAATATCAGGTATGAAATTACTAAAAAAAGAATTGATAAGGCCATGGTAAAGGGAACCAGAGAACGGGTTACCCAGGTTGGGAGAATTGCCATTATTTATTCTTATGCAGAAGAAATTGAAGAATACAGGCGTTATATTGATTTCATGAAATCCCGTAAGCTGATTACGGATAATGTGGAAGATCTTGAGCTGGAAGATTTAACCGGGGCATCGGGATTGCGGGCTTTGCGGATAGAAGTGAACTTTGATGATTTGGAATCAGAACCCTTTGATAAGATCAGGATAGAGGAAGTGATTAAAGGTTAAAAAAAGCGATACCGGTTTTGTCTGGTATCGCTTTTTGTGTTATGTAATACGTGTGTATTTATTTGTTGAAACTAATTTTTTGCCATTTGTATCAGTTTGTTGCTGATAACTATGTTTTTCTTACTGGCAATTTCATGGTTTAGTTGGAATGTAAGTTTGTTATCCAATACCCTAAAATTTATTATTGAGTAATCAGGTGTGTAATCCTGTTCTTCCGTTACCGTCATAATTGCCTTGTTGTTGAGGGCTTCCAGATCTTTTTTTAATTTGGCGGATCTTCCGTTGGGAATAAATAAAACCTGGCATTTTTTAATGTCTTCAATTTCTGTAACTTCCATTACTGTTACCTTGGCCAAACCAATGTTTTTTCCATGAATAACTCTGTTTAGTTCATTCATGATTGTATTGTTTTTACCATATACACCTACGGTAAAGGTTTTTAACGACTCTTGCTCAGGCCATTTTATATACCTCATAAAGCTTGCTATAAAGGAAGCTTCTACTTTCTCTACGGTAGTTTGTGCACTTGCGCTTGTAATAAACAAATACATCAAAGTCAACCCCAAAAACTTTTTAATCATCATTCTGTTTTAATCCATTGTTAATACTATACTCGACCCATAACGGAAAGAATGATAATAGGTTACCTGATTTAAATCATGTTAACATTAATAAGTAGTGAATTGCTTAAATATATTTATGCAATCACTTTGTAATGTGTTGATATAAAAATATATGGGGTGTTTTGGTGTTGTTGTGTATAGTTTTCTAACAATAATTAATTTGATTTATTTAACAATTAGATATAGCCATTTGTGAATTTAGATTAAAAATTTTTAGAGCTAATGGCCCTAGGCACAAAGTGTTTTTATTGTATCGTTAAAGTCTTGCTTAATAATTGGCTTTTGGATGTATGCAGAAGCACCACTGTTTAAACAAGATTGAATTGTATTTATCGAAGTGTCACCAGATAATATTACAACTGGAATTTCTAACCATTCTTCCTGGATATCCCTGAGTATCTCGAACCCATCTTTGTTAGGCATGTATAAATCCAAAAGAATTAAATCTGGTTTTTCTTTTATGATCTTATTCCATCCATCAAGTCCGTCATGAGCTTCAATTATATTGAAGTCATAGCCCGATAGCATTTGTTTAATTGTAACTCTTGCATCAAGGGCATCGTCAACTATAAGTACTTTTTTCATATTCTGTAGGTCGTTTTTGTTGTGTTACGGATAAGTTTCTGTTAGGATCATTTTTGTTGATGAATGTAGTTTAGTAGGATTTGAATGTCAGGTTATAGGTGATAAAGTGTGCTTTTACCGTATTGGGGAGAAGTGTCTGGCAGAAATATGTATTATTTGTTGTGTGCTTGATTTATCTGTTTGAATACTAGTGTGGTGCTTGTGTTTATAAAATGAATGTATAAACTAGTAGGGACTGGTAGGTATTAATTGGAATTTTTTTATTATTATTGCAAGGGATAAATAAAAATTAACTATTTGATTAAATCTTTAACCGTTAGGATTTGTTTGTTGCTAAGTAAGATAAAGGTTAAATTTTAAAATAATTGTTAAGTTATGGCTACAATAAGCTCATTGATTGAAAAAATTAACGGAGGGAATAACCCGTTTTTTAAAGAATTGTATGGAACTGACGAAACCGTGTTGAAAGACCAGGCAGCACGTTACGAAAAGTATATGGGTGAATTTAAAAATATTTACGGAAGCGATGATGTAATGTTGTTAAGCTCACCAGGACGTACAGAAGTTGGAGGAAATCATACGGATCACCAGTTGGGCCGTGTGTTGGCTGGAGCTGTAAACCTTGATAATATTGCCATAGCTGCTTCTAATGGCACAAATGTGGTTCGTATTACTTCAATTGGTTTTGATCCCTTTGAAGTTGATTTAAGTGTTCTTGAGGTTACGGAATTTAAACTTACTCCGGGAAATATTGTAAGAACAATAGCAAAGGAAATTAAAGCCTTAGGATTAGAAATTGGTGGTTTTGATGCTGTTATTCACGGTTGTGTTCCGGAAGGTTCCGGGTTGAGTTCGTCAGCTTCTTTTGAGGTACTTATTGGTGCTATCTTCAGTAACTTGTTTAATGAAGGAAAATTAGATCCGGTAGATAATGCCAAGATTGGGCAGAAAGCAGAGCATGCTTGTAAAAAATTCTGTGGATTGATGGACCAGACAGCTTGTGCGGTTGGTGGTTTTATTACAATCGATTTTGCAGATAAGGCAAATCCGGTTGTGAAAGCGTTGGATTTTGATTTTGCCAAAACAGGTTACTCATTAGTTATTACAAACACAGGTGGTAGTCATGGAGGTTTAGATGAGGAATACAATGCACTTCCGGGCGAAATGAAATCTGTGGCAAAAGAGCTTGGTCAGGAAGTTCTTCGTCCGCTTTCAATGGAAGATGTGGTAAAGGGTATCCCTGCTATTCGTGAAAAAGTTGGTGATCGTGCATTGTTGCGTTCAATTCACTTCCAGGCTGATAACTCTCGTGTTGTTTACCAGGTAGAGGCTTTAGAATCAGGTAAATTTGATCAGTTTTTAGAATTGGTTGTTGAATCAGGGTTCAGCTCTTATATGTACAACCAAAATATTTTTGTTGGTGGAGAAACAAAACATCAGAATGTAGCCTTGGCTCTTGCGCTAAGTGAGCTTGTGCTTAAAGGTAAAGGGGCTTGGCGTGTTCATGGTGGTGGATTTGCCGGAACTATCCAGGCGTTTGTTCCTAATGACTTGTTGGATACTTATATCGATACTTTAGAGTCTGTATACGGAAAGGGTAACTGCCATAAGTTGTTTATTCGTTCAAAAGGAGCTGTTCAGGTTGAACTATAAAAATACTGCATAACAACGGTTGGGTTTAATCTAATTATACCTGACTGTTTGTTTTATGATAGTTATTTGGCAAAAGAAAGCCACAAACTGAAATATGGTAAATGGCTGTGTTTCCATTTAGGAAGCTATATTTGCAATTGATAAATCTTAAAAAAGTTTTAAAATGACAAAAGCTTCAGATATTTTTACGCTTAAGAATGCCAATAATGTAGAGGTTTCTTTTATCGGTAGGGGTGGACAAATTGTAGGCATTAAGGTTCCGGATGCAAAAGGTGAAATAGCAGATGTTGTTGTGGGGTATGAAACTGTAGATGCAGCATTAGCTGGCGATGCATATTTTGGTGCTCTTTGTGGTCGTTATGCAAACCGCATTGTAAATGGACAGTTTGAGTTGGATGGAGAAAAATTTCAGCTTGAAATAAATAATGGTCCTAACCACCTGCATGGAGGTGTTGATGGTTTTAATCTTCGTGTTTGGGAAGTTGAACCGTATGCAGATCCAAAATTTGCACAGGCATATAAACTTTCATTGGTTAGTCCTGATGGAGATCAAAAATACCCGGGCGAACTTACGGTAAGTGTAGTTTACGGATTGACGGATGATAACGAATTTGTTATTGATTATACTGCAGAAACCACAAAAACTACTATCATCAACCTTACCAGTCATGCCTATTTTAATATGAAAGGGGCAGGAACCGGAACGGTTGAAAACCATGAATTGCAATTAAATGCATCAAAATATACACCTATCGATGGTGAGATTGGTACAGTAACAGGGGAAATAGCAGAGGTAAAAGGTACTGCTATGGATTTTGTAGATGGAAAAACCATAGGAGAAGCTTGTAACTCGGATGACGAGCAGGTGAAATTGGTAGATGGTATCGACCATAATTTTGTAATTGACGGGTATGATGGTTCTTTGAAACTGGCTGCCAGGTTAAAGGATCTGGATAGTGGTCGCGAAATGGAAGTTTATACAGACCAGCCAGGCGTTCAGATTTATACAGGAAGTCATTTTGATAGTTCTGAAACTGGTAAATTGGGTGCTCCTATTGAAAAATGGGGTGGTGTTGCCCTGGAAACACAAATTTTCCCGGATGCTCCAAATAAGGACAATTTCCCAAATGCAGTTCTAAAACCAGGAGAAACCTATAAGCATACATGTGTTTATAAGTTTATCTTATAATCAACAATAATAAACAATAATGGAATATGGCCATCCTGTAGTTCAGGATGGTTTTTTGTTTAGAATGGAAACAAGGAAAAATACTTCTTTGATTTCTTAATTATTTTGCTTTTTTTGGCGTTCCAAAACAACTATAAAACTTATTCATATTATAACATATTATAAAACTATAAACTATAAACTAAAAACTACAAAATGAATTCAAGTAAAAAAGGAAATGTTCTTCCAATAGTGATGATGATATTGCTATTTGGAATGATTTCATTCGTAACAAACCTGGCAGCTCCAATGGGAGTTGTGGTTAAATCTCAATTCCAAACATCCAACTTATTGGGGATGTTAGGGAACTTTGCTAATTTTCTTGCATATCTTTTTATGGGTATTCCTGCCGGAAAACTGTTAGAGAAAATTGGATATAAGAAAACTGCATTGATAGGTATTGTTGTAGGTTTTGTTGGTGTGGGTATTCAATATACATCAGGATTGGCCTCAAGCTTCTTTGTTTATTTGCTTGGAGCCTTTGTTGCAGGTTTTTCCATGTGTATTTTAAATGTGGTGGTAAATCCAATGCTAAACACCCTGGGTGGTGGAGGAAAAAAAGGAAACCAGCTTATTCAGGTTGGAGCTACCTTTAATTCGTTTATGGGAACTTCAGTTCCTTTATTGGTAGGAGTGCTTGTTGGGGAAGTAACTAAGAATACTGCTATTAAGGATGTAAATCCTGTAATGTTTATTGCATTGGGTATTTTTGCCTTGGTAGGTCTTGTATTATATTTTGTTGATATTCCGGAACCACATATGAATGTAGCTGGTGAAGCGAAAGAAAAGTCGAGCCATAGTGCCTGGTCTTTCCGTCATTTTATTTTAGGGGCTATTGGTATTGGTGTTTATGTTGGTGTTGAAGTTGGAGTTCCGGGAACCATGTTCTTTTTCTTGACAGATGCCAATGCGGGTGCATTGGATGGCGGTACTGCCGGAACAGTTGTTGCAACCTATTGGTTGTTGATGTTGGTGGGTCGTTTTGTTGGAGCGTCTATTGGAGGTAAAGTTTCGAGTAAAACGATGTTGATAGTTGCTTCTGCAGTTGGTATGGTATTGGCTTTTATGGCAATTATATCACCAATTACATCTACGGTTGCTATTCCTGTGTTCCAAAGATCAACTACAGGTATTGCTTTTGGATTGGCAAATGTACCTATTAATGCCATGTATTTGGTGCTAATTGGATTGTGTACTTCTGTAATGTGGGGTGGTATTTTTAACCTTGCTGTTGAAGGACTGGGACGATTCACAGCTTCTGCTTCTGGTATTTTTATGACCATGGTTGTTGGTGGTGGAATACTTCCTTTAATCCAAAATGGAGTTGCCGATAACTTAGGCTTTATGACATCATATTGGGTTCCATTTCTGGGATTAGCTTATTTATTGTACTACTCATTAATAGGTAGTAAAAATGTAAATACTGATATTCCGGTTGAATAGTATTTAACTCATACAGAATAAATAAAAGCCGTAGTTTGATTAGCTACGGCTTTTTTTATTTACAGAGATATTGTGTCAGTTATTAGATGCTTTACTGACATTAGTTCGTTAAATTTTTATAATGTACTGATTCTAAATACATTGAATAATTTATGGCATAATTATTATCTTATTGATTTTAAGCGAATTGTAAATCAGTCTAATGTCTATTATCTAAAATCTAACGATCTATTGACTGAACTACGTATAAAATAATACTACCGCCTTTGTGTTATTTTTAGATTAAATCATGTATTTCTAATGAATAGAGTTCGTTTTAACCGTTTACATTATTACTTTTGAGGCGCTCAAAAATTTGGGTGCACAAGTTGTTTTTGGTTAAGTGTATCAATTTCCTGAAAAATGAAAAAGAAAGAATTAATTATAGATGGTGCTATTAATTTGTTTGTTAACAAGGGCTTTACGGCTTCTACAAACGAATTGATTAATAGGGTTGGGATAGCAAAAGGTACACTTTATCATTATTTTAAGAGTAAAGATCAGCTTATTGTAGATATCTATAAAGCTTTGATGTTTGAAATTGAAAAAGAATGCGTTACAGAAATGTCAGAAGAGGAAGATCCTCATGCATATACAAAAGATGTTTTTGGAAAGATTGTGAGCTGGTTTATTAAAAACCCCAATAAATTCTACTATATAAATAGTTTTGAAGCAAGTCCTTATATAAAAATTCATGCCCTTTCAGTTAGGGATACCCTTGATGGTCCACAAAAGAATATTATGCAGAAAGTTAATATGGGGGTAATGAAAAACTACAATACAAACCTGATTAAGTTTTTTGATTTTGCCTTTACTCGCTCTATGGCAAATTATTTTTTGTCGCAGGCAAACCCACTTGCTCAGTTTCGTAAGGAGTTTGACGAAGCATTTGATTTGTATTGGCAAGGAGCTGCCAGATAGTTTTTGAGTTTTGCTAATTCTTTGATTAGTAACTGACTAAAAGCTCTTCTTTAAAACTTCCTTTCCGTCTTTAACTTTAGCTCACAAGGTTTATTATTATTAGACTTGGCCTGTATCTCAGGACTTAGCCTTTAAATATTAAATAAAGGCATTACCTCCTCAGCTGAAGTGTAACTATTCCCCCCTATCATAGGTATTTCAATCTCTCATCCAATGAATAAGGTTTTGCTTTAAGTGGAAATCTCATGAATACTACTACCATATACTGACCTAAATAATGAATGGCAGGTATCAAAGAGGCATTCATGACTTATTTTTTTTATACATTGTACACTACTTACTTTTTATTTCTTAATATTGCTTAATAGTTCATTTACTGCTCTTTAGCTTGTTTTCAATTTCGTTATATTACCCAAAATTCATATATTTGACATGTGTTTGTATGTTAGAAAGTATATGAAGCGAAACATACAAAACACCCAGTAAATAAAGGGTTGTACAATATAGTAAAAAAACGAAAAACAGTTTGTATGGGAGCAAAAGTTAGTACGTCGATAGTTTTATATAAAAGCCAAACTAAGAAGAATGGTAAGCATCCTGCTAAACTCAGGGTTACATACAACCGTAAACAAATGTATTACAGCATTGATAATAAAGAGCGTGTTTATGAATTTACGCCAGAGGAATTCAATAAAGTTCTCGCTCCAAAACCAAGAGGTGTATTTAAGGACATCAAGTTAGAGTTTTCATTAATTGAAGATAAAGCCAATAAGATTATTGCCTCAATGGAAACTTTTTCTTTCAGGCAGTTTAAAACAAAATTTGGTATTGCTGGAGGTGACCTTACAAATATTCTATTCTATTTTGAAAGGCGTATTAAGGAATTTGGAGATAATGACCAGTGGTGTAGTTGGGCGCAATTCACTACCGCAATGAGAACCCTAAAAAAGTATTTTGGCAGTAATCAAATCGACTTTAGAGAACTAACTGTAAATGAACTAGAGAAATATGAGCAATGGATGGTGACACAAAATCTTTCAATGTCATCAATCAATACTTATATGGCTTCTACAAGGACAATATTCAAGATTGCTCAACGTGAGGGTGCAATATCAAAGGATTACTACCCTTTTGGTGAAGGTGGTTACAAACTTCCATCAAGTCAAAACGTGAAAAGAGCTTTGAAAATGAATGAAATTGAAAAAATATATAACTACGAATGTAAGGAGTTTTCATATCGTGACGAAGCAAAAGATTTATGGCTGTTTAGTTACCTTTTAAATGGGGCTAATATGAACGATATTATCAGATTAAAGTATAAGAATGTTGATGATGAATTCATAACATTTGTTCGTAGAAAAACCAGAAAAACTAGCAAATCATCTAAGCCAATAAGCGTTGCTCTTACTGATGATTTAAAAAAATTAATAGACAAATGGGGAAATAAAGACCGCTCTCCAGAAAACTATATATTTCGTTTCATAAATGAAGATATGACCGAAAAGCAGATTAGGCGTTGCTTGGATAGACTAATCAAAAGAACTAACGACCACATGAAAAAAATCGCAACTGAGGTCGGAATAGAGAAAACGGTAACTACATATACGGCAAGGCACAGCTTTTCAACGGTATTAAAACGTTCAGGAGTTTCAACTGAATACATCGGGGAAAGTTTAGGTCATAACAATCTAAGAACTACTGAACTTTACCTTGATAGTTTTGAAGATGAAACAAAAAAAGAAGTGGCTAAATACTTAACAGCATTTTCAAAGGGGTAAGAGATTAATTAATCCCCTTTCTTATGCTTGTGTGGTTTTAGTGATGGCGTATTTCCCGGAGTTTCTTTATTATCTCGTTGTCGTCTGTCAGGTTTCCCTGTTGATTTTGCTGTTCGTTTTGGACCAGGTTTAATTCCCATGATTTTTGGCTTTTGTTAGAATTATATTTTACTCACAAGTTCATAATAATTAGTCAAATATCAAAATTGTCATAAACTTTCGGGAGGTTTGTAAAATCTAATTCTCAAATATTATTTTCCCAATCCGCTTCAACCATCCTTCAAGGAATAAATGATTTTTGCCCTTCTTGGCAATTTTGTGGTAATAGCGGATTCGAGCTTTTTTGATTTCCCAAAAAAGTTCCTTTGGTTGGCAATTGGCAATTGCGGTAAGTGTCAGTTTTCCAATAATACCGTCCATTTTTAAGTCGGCATCAAAGAATTGGTTTAATACACGTTGAACGCCTCTGGCTCCCCATACTCCGCTATTAACACACCAATCAAAAATGATTTCTTGTAGTGAGCCATTGGAGATTTCATCAATTTTAAACCTTTTGTAAAAGGTCTGCTCATAAAAATCCTTTACAAGCTGTGTCAATTGAGGAACATCAATCTTAAAGTTCCAAGGTATTTCACCATAGGTTTCTTTGTAGGCATCAATGTATTGCCAACCTTCCCAATCGGGATGCAAATTCCGGGCAACACCCATGTAGGTTTCTCCACCTCGGTCGCCTTCTACGTTGGCATAATAGCCTTCATGCTTGATTACGCCATCAAACAACTCATCGAATGTTTTCATTTTTTACGTCTGTTTTTAAGTTTGACATCGTTTACTCCTGACATTGCACCACCGAAAAGAAAATCAATAATGGTGCTTAGTTTGGTGGATATTCCACCGTTGATACTGCTTACAAATGCTATTTGCCAATCATCAAGCTGAATGGTATCGAAGATGAAGTAGTTCAGCATCACGAAAGTCAATGCACACCAAGCAAGTAAAAAGAAGATTGCAAAAGCTTTTTGAAGCCAACTGTCTTTCTGATACATCTCCCTGGCTGAACTCCTATCGGCAACTGCCATCTTAAAGAGTTCCATTTTCCCCTGGAGCTTTTCTTCCTGCGTGGTGAATATTTCATCAATGAGCTTCGTTCCCTCTTTTAAGGTTTCCGCAGCTCCGGCATTGATTACCTTTCCAAATAACTTTCTCATCGTTCTACAAATTTTAAAATGGTATCGAGCTTCTCGTTAAGCTGCTTAATGGTTTGGTGAAATAGTTCCTTACTCACATATATTTCCTTGGAGCTGTCCCTTAAATCGGATATGCGTTTATGCAGTACCGTAAACTTGTTTTCGCATGAAGCAAGTTCCTTTGTCAAGTGCTGAATATCCTTTTCCAATAAATCGGTTTTGGCATCCACCGTTTCTTTTGTGGCATTCTTTGATATGGCATTGCGGATGATGAAGGAAACCACACCAACGATAAGCGAGCTGAAAGCACCGATTACAAGCCAATAGAATTTAATTGTCATTTCTTCCATGCTAAAAGATTTTAATGGTTTCTGTGCTGCCCTCCGGAAAGCGGTTTTTCTCCATCGTTGCACTTTTGTTTTCGATGTGCATGATGGCATCCACAATATGCTCCCACTTCGTTCCACCTTTGGAGCTTCCGTCTCGGTTTGCCTGATTGATGATTACAAATGAGGTGTTCGGGAACTGTTTCTTCAGCTCTTTAAATTCCTCGTGTGAAATATCGGTCGTTTGAGTACTGTCGATAAAAACTACATCGTAATCCCTAAACAGCTTCGGGTTGTAGTCCTCGATAATCCCAATCGGACTGTTAATACCAAGTCTTACCACTTTCTCCTGCATTGTTCCTTTTGCACCTTCTTCATTGGCTACATACAGGACTTTATATCCGTGTTGCTTTACCAATTCATCGGCAAACATCAAGGCTACGGTACTTTTCCCATGAAAGCGTGAGCCATAAATCATTATATAGAATGGGATATACAGCTTGCCTAATAGTTTACCGAACTTTCCTCGGATTGAGATGGTCTTAAAATTCATCTTGGCAAGGTCGTTTGCCAAAACAACATGGTCGGATGCGATTACTGCGGTTCTTGTTGTGCCGGGATTGAATGCCCTGTTTTGAGAGCCACTACTTTTGGGCATGGAAGTAGTGGCATTTACTTTCCCAATCCGGCAATGCCTTGTAGCCCTTTTAACTGAACATTGGTAACAAGCAGTTTATCACTCTCCAGATAATCGTGTAAATGCTTTTGGACGTTTTTAACCTGTTCAAATTCCTTGTCAGATTTGTCAACCTTACCGTTTTTCAATGAATTGGTAACTGTGGTAAGTAAGCGTTGGGCTTTTGCTTTTGTAATATTGCCATACAGGTTGATAAACCTTTTAATCAATGCAACTGCCGGAGTAACACCATAGTCATCCACTATCTTTTTCAGCTTCGTGTACAATGAATCCGGAACTTCAAA
>NZ_JAPDPI010000049.1 GCF_026013615.1 Plebeiibacterium marinum | reverse complement strand
CATTGAGTATAATGAAGAGAATTTATGGATATTAATTATTAACCTGTCCTTACAGGACGCTGATTTACATATCCAATACACCCCAGGTGATACCTCAATGTCATTAAGTTAAGGATTAAAGAACTGAAACATAGGCTCTATGTGGCTTAATTCTGATTTTGTGTGTTTTGCTACGTGGTGATTTTCTGCCTTTTCGTATTGGAATCGACTCTTTAGAAACCGTATTTATAATGTCATCAAGCAATGTCATGCATTTCTCAATTTCAAAAAATAACCTCACAAAGCACTGTTTAACTTTCGCCAATAATGCACGCTTATTTGTTTTATACTTTCTTTTTTTCTTCTTTTTGTTTGATCTGAGATCAATCGCAGATTTGCATAGCATCATTGAAAGATTGTAGGTTAGTATATTGGCAAAAAATTCTTGCTTTATTGCATTGGGGCTTTTACCAATAAAGTTTTCTATACATATCGCATATTTCATATCCTTGTATTGTTCCTCAACTCCCCATCGCATATGATAGAGAGCCTTAAGTTTTTTACGACTAAATGTTTTGTCAAAAGGCGATGTCATTAAATACTCTATTTCTCCAGTATCAAGTAAAACTTTTGTTAGCCGCACCTTTATTTGCTCATTTCCAACTTGAATGTATTCAAAGCAATCATTGTGGTTTGCTTTTATAAATTTCACAACTTCTCTACATGCATTTCTTTGTAAGCGAAAACAAAATTGATTGCCGGATTCTGCTACCTGTTTTAAAAAAGAACGACTAAAATATCCACGATCAAATAATAGAAGATTATTGTTGCCAAGTGACTCCAAAAGAACCTTCGCTTGTGTTTCTTCAGATTCTTTATATGCTCCTATCACAGCATTTACACAAACATTGTTTAAAACATCTGCTGCGAATGAAACTTGTGCTTTGATCCATTTTTTACTGTCAGACAATACATTCTCCCCAAACGTCTTTATTGTTTCTTCGGTACGAGGGAGTGTATATACAGATCCATCAATGGCAATGAGCCTACATCCATAATATTGTTTAAAGCTATAGTTTTTATAAAAGAACTGGGTAAGTTGCTCCATTGCATCTTTAAAGGCTGTAAAGCTTAGCTTTGCTCTGCATTGTGTTAATGAAGAGGTGGTTGCTTGCCTTATTTCTTCTGGAGCATTATATAATTTTGAAAAGAAGTTGTCAATTTCAGATTGAGAACGTTTGTTTAGCATATTACAAATAAATAGGAAGGTCGTCTTGAAATTCCATATTCGATCTCTGGTAAAGTGCTTTTTATCTGTCTTATGCTTAGAACAAAAGTCGTTGTTTTCTATGAGATTTAGGATGAATTCTAATAGTTTGGCACGATTTTTAGGTTTGAGCGCTAGCTTTCATAACAGGTTGTTTTTTAATTATTTGACCCAACTAAGATAGTGAAAATATTTCAGATAACAAACTCATAATATTGTATTTCAGTATCTTACACACTAACTTAATGACATTGGGTGATACCTGGGGCTAGGTTGAATTGTGCTTCCAGCACGATTTAATTCCAGTCTGTTCTGCTACTATCATAACAAAAATTTCTTTTTGAACACTTGAGGATTTCACACTAAGATTTTGATAGTTCTCATGTCGTTTTGGTTACGGGAAGGGGTAAAGTCCCCTTCATGCAGTATCTGCCCTTTATACACATCTTTATGGTATGAGGTTATTGTATCAAAAGGCTGAAAGTTTGAAATTTATGGTTAATGTATCAGACTTACAGCCTGAATGGACATTATGCTTAAAATCTTGGGGCGATGCCCCAAGTTGCGATGTATAAGGCCTTCAGCCTTTTAAAGTCTGATATATAATTTGACGCCATATGATATTTGTGTATAAAAGGTAGTCAGGCAGTATAAGGGTGTACAAGAAGGAGTTGTGTTTTTAAATTGATAGTTTCTCAAAAATATTTATCTGTTTTCACACAGTCCTCCCGATCAAACGGGAGGAATCAAAGGGGTGAGCGCTGGAGTCATGAGTTTTCTTGCAGAAAGTAAATAAGATTGTCGGATTTGTTATAGTATATTTTGATTTGTTAAAAAAAGATTAATTGTATCAGGGGTACTTTTACCATGTTGATTATGCATTAAAGATTTTATATAAATAGTAACTAAATAAATATGGAAAAAAATTTACGCCAATTGGAAAATTACCTGGATGCTCTTAAGAAATCAAGGGTGATGATGTTTTTGATTATGGCATTGCTTCCGGTAAGTTTATCTGCTGTAGAAAAAGAGACTGTTGTCAGTATTTTAGATAAAAACCGGGTTGTTTCTTCTCCGTTGGAGCTACATGTTACATCGGAAACAGAGCCCTTTGTTAACAGTACTGTATCGTTAAACCACGAAGATGCATGGCTGTTTTTTGATAATATTAAACCTTCGGATGTAATTAATAATTACCTGGGGGATGTATTGGTTAATGGTGTAGCTTTTAATGAGGGGACGAACGGCAGAGTGGCAAAATATGCTCATGGAACCGTGCTGATGCCACACTCTTCAGGTATGAAGCCCTTAACTGTTTTTACAGAAGAGAACTTTAGCGGAGAATCGGTAGGATATGGTGTGCACACTTATTATAATGATTTAGGGAGCATTATGGATAATGCGATTAAGTCATTTAAGCTAAAACGAGGCTACATGGCTACTTTGGCTAACAATAGCGATGGAACAGGATATAGCCGTGTATTTATTGCTGATGAATCGGATTTGGAAATTGCTGTTGCACCAGAAGAGTTATATGGGTCGGCTTCATTTATCAGGGTATTAAAGTATGAGTGGGTAACAAAAAAAGGCTGGTGTGGAGGCTCATGGGAAGCCGGATTGTCAGGCTCAACGTGGTATTATAACTGGCAGGCTCAACTGGCATCTACCAGTGATCTGGAGTATGTGCCCATGCGTGCAAAACTAAACTGGTCGCCATGGGAACAGATCAACGCCCTGGAGAATGTTAGTCACTCCCTGGGTTTGAACGAACCGGATCATCCGGAGCAGCATAAAGATGACAATGGAGAGCAAGTGGTAACTGTTGACCAGGCATTGGCTCAATGGCCGGAAATGCTAAAATCGGGTTTAAGGATTGGAGCTCCGGCAACAACTGATTTTGGCTGGCTGTATGATTTTATGGATAGATGTGATGAGTTGAATTACAGGGTAGACTATGTGGCAGTCCACAGCTATTGGGGATCATCGGCACAGTCGTATTATAATACATTAAAATATGTGCATGAAAGAACAGGTAGGCCCATTTGGGTAACCGAATGGAATTATGGGGCTAACTGGACAAGTGAATGGTGGCCGGATGACCCTTCTTCTTATACAGATAATAATGCGGATTATGCACTCACTCACATTAGTGAGATCGTAAATATGTTTGACACCTGTCATTTTATCGAAAGATATTCGATATATAACTGGGTGGAAGATGCCAGGGCAATTGTATTAAATGGTGAATTAACCAAAGCCGGAGAATTCTATGCCAACAATAATTCAGTGATAGCTTACGATAGCAACAATGAAGTGATTCCCGGCTGGAACTATGCAGCTCCCGAACTGTCATATCGCTACTTGTCGCTTTCAAATATGATCAAGCTTTCATGGACAGATAGCAATGGAGAACTTTCGCGTGGGTATAAAATTGAGAAAAAGGTAAATGACGGAGATTATGCAACTATTTTTACTACTGATGATGCTTCTGTTGTTTCATACAATGACCCATTGGATGCGGATATAAATGGAAGGATTACTTATAAAGTTAGCCTGCTGACATCTCAAGGTGAGTATTTATCATCAGAAGAAGTATCGTATTTTCAGACCGGAGGGGTAGAAAATGTTCAGGTAGGTAATATTAGTGTGAACAATTCGGAATGGGCATCATGTATTTTTTCGAAAAAATACACGACAACACCTTTGGTATTTTTGGGTATGCCAGCATTTAATAATGTTGTGGCAATTACCAAAAGGGCCAATAGTGTTACTAAAACAGGTTTTAAATTTCAGTTAAATCCATGGCTTTATTTAGATGGTACCTCATTAACAACAGATGAAGATTTGTCTGTGATGGCTATTCCTGAAGGCAGTTATAATTTTGGTGGATTAAAAGGTGAAGTAGGCCAGGTAAGCGGAGTGAACAGGAATTGGGTGACGGTTACTTTTGCTCAGGAGTTTAGCAGTCAGCCGGTTGTGGTTTGTACTCAAACAAGCAACAGTACCACCTTTCCAACTGTAGTGGCGGTAAGAAATGTAACGACCGAAGGTTTTGAAATGTGTTTAAGGAGTGAAGAAGCTGTTACCTCGCTGGTTTTAGCTGAGAGTGTTAATTTTTTGGCCATTGAACCCGGTCAGGGTGCTATTGAAGGCAAACGCATTACTGTTGGTATGACCGAAGAAAATGAAGGACTAAAATCAACGCCTTTGGCCGTAGATATTGATCCAACCTATACCCAGCCTGCATATTTTGGGGGCTTATTGTCCGTGGCAAATGACTTTGCATCTACGGTACGGTATTATAAAAATGGAGAATCTTCCATTAAAATTTTAAAACAGCGAGAAATGTCAGGTGCATTGGTTTCCATTGGTGAAGACCAGTTAGGGTGGATTATCATGGATTTGGCTCCGGGACAGGTAATAACCGGTATGGAAAAGTCAAAAACTGAAGATTTAAAGTTTTACCCAAATCCGGTTAGGGATGTCATTTCTTTTGAGTTTGATAAGCCAACCTTGGTTTCGATATATGATTTAACCGGCCAAAAACAGATGGAAAAAGAGGTTGAGAGTACACTTTATGTTGATGGACTGCCACAAGGTATTTACCTGTTAAGGGCCAACGGACAGACAAAGAAGTTTATAAAAAAGTAACAGCCAGGGTTTGATAGATAAGTGTATTCAATAGAGATAAAGAAATGAGAAACATTTTAAAAAAAATATTAATAGTCCAAAGCTATTTTGTTATTCTTTGTGGAGTTGTGCCGGGTGTAGTACAAGCTCAGAGCAATATAAAATTACATTATTCTTTTGATAATTTAACAGAAAGTCAGTTGCAGGTGGTTGATGAAACCGGTAGTGGGAATAACGCCACTTTTGTTAACGGTGCAGTAGTAGATGAATATGGTGATTATCATGTATTGAACCTGGGTGGTTCCAATGGTTATCTGAATCTGGGCGAAGGAGTAGGGAGTGTTATATCCTCCTTACAGGATTTTACTATTTCTACTTCAATTTTTATACAGGCCGATACTGATATAAGCTATAATGGTAATTTTGTGTGGGCCTTTGGAAATTCTGCAAATATGGCTGTAGAACAGAATGGCGGTTTGTTTATCAATGCAAAAAGCACCAGGTATGCCATTTCACTGCAACATTGGACTGGCGAACAAACGATTAATCCGGGAAAAGAATTCCCTAAGGGAGAATGGTATCAGCTGGTTTATACCCAATCGGGAAGCATCGGATCAGTTTATGTAAATGGAGCTTTGCTTCAGTCGGGTAGCGTTACCCTTACACCTTCGGCATTAGGCGCAACAACTCATAATTACATTGGAAAATCATTGTATAATGGAGATGAATACCTGAAAAATACACTGATAAGTGATTTTAAGATATTCAATGAAGCTTTGTCATCTGCCGCTGTAGGAGAGCTAAATGCTGATATAGAAGGTTTAAATCAGGTTTTGTATACAAAACTTTTGGAGCAGGAAGCTGCCGGGATAGATTTGGGCGATATTGATAATATTGTGTCCGATATAGAATTGCCTTTGTCTGGTGCTAATGGGATATCTATCCAGTGGTCATCATCCAATACCAGCGTCATTAATAATATGGGCGAAGTAACCCGGCCGGAACAGGGAGCGGCTGAAGCAGAGGTTACATTAACAGCAACTTTAACTGTAAATGAAACATCCTACACTAAAGATTTTATAGTTGCGGTTATGCCATACGTAAGCGATTTGTTATCGGTACAAAAGGATGCTGATGCCATTTCTTTAGAAGGAAACCTATTGAATCTGAGGACAAATATTATCCTGCCCTTAGCAGGGGATGAAGGTTCAACTATTAGTTGGGAATCGGGTAATGCAGAGTATTTGTCTGATGAGGGAGAGTTAATGGCTCTGTCGGCTAATGGAGAGGGGAAAAAGTTGGTTGTTTTAACAGCTTCCATTACTAAAGGAGGGGAGTCTGTTCAGCGCTCTTTTGATATTTATGTAGCCGAAGATGAAGGTTTTAGTGCATATCTTTTTAGTTATTTTACAGGTAATTACATTACCCAGGAGGCTATTAGGTTTGCAGTAAGTTATGATGGTTATAACTATAGGGCACTCAACAATAATGAGCCTGTTATTGCATCTTTAGAAATCAGCTCAACAGGTGGTGTACGTGATCCTCATATCCTTAGAGGACCTGATGGCAATTACTATATGGTAGTTACAGACATGGTATCTGCTAATGGATGGAGCTCGAACAGGGCTATGGTATTATTGAAGTCAACAGATTTGATTAACTGGCAGTCTACAGTTATCAATATCCAGGAAAAATATGAAGGGCAGGAAGATTTGTTGCGCGTTTGGGCTCCTCAAACCATATATGATTCGGAAGCTGGCAAGTTTATGGTTTATTGGTCGATGAAGTATGGTGATGGTCCGGATATCATTTATTATGCCTATACAAATGCCGACTTTACCGATTTGGAAGGAACACCACAACAATTGTTTTATCATCCCGAAAATTCATCCTGTATAGATGGAGATATTATTCATAAAGATGGATTATATCATCTATTCTTTAAAACAGAAGGCAGTGGGAACGGAATAAAAAAGGCTATTTCAGAAAACCTGACCTATGGATATGAATTGTATGATAATTATCTGCAGCAAACAAGCGAGGCAGTTGAGGGTTCCAGTGTGTTCAAATTGATAAACAAAGATGATTACATATTGATGTATGATTTGTATACTTCCGGAGAATACCAGTTTACTTCAAGTAGTGATTTGTATCAATTTCAGATTATAGATGATGCGGTTTCAATGAATTTTCATCCCCGACATGGAACTGTTATTCCAATAACCAAGGCCGAAGCAGAACGGCTTGCTGAAGAGTGGGCAACCAGCAATGATCTGGAAGTTCTGGATGTAGCCGGTGAAGATATTGTGGAGAACGGGGTTGAGATTGATCATGATAATAAAACAATTACTATTGAGGTAGAAAATACTGCGGATATAGAAGCTTATGATCCGGAACTAAAGGTTATGCCGGGAGTGGTGCTGAGCCTTCAGGGGGCGCAGGACTTCTCCAATGGAGCGGTTAGCTATGTGCTTTCGGTTAATGGACTGGGGAGTGTGACTTATAGTGTGGAAGTAAAATCAAATGCAACAGGATTAAAACACATAGCAGATAATAAGTCTCACAAAATATATCCAAATCCTGCATCGGGCGAAATCAATGTGGTTTATCCGTTTGATGAAAAATCAAAAAATTCAATTAATATTTTTGATTGCAAGGGGAAGTGTATTGCTCAAAAAGAAATTTACCAGGAACACAGCATAATTGACATACATAATATTGCACCAAATTTGTACATTTTATCTTATCTCAAAGATAATGAGGTGGTTTGGAGTGATAAAATCCGTGTGGAGATTTAACGGAAATCAAATACTAAATAGTAAATATCGAATAATTGAAACACTTGTTAACAACTCTTATCTAGTTTTGTGATGTCGATTTTTGGAGTTTTGGCTGTTAGCGGTTAGGATTCAGTCGATAAAATAAAAACAAAGAAATGAGGATTGTTAAAATAAGTTGTTAAGTAATATTAAATCAATGCTAAAAATGAATATTAGATCAAAGGCACAGCATATTAAGCATTGGCTCATAGGCGTAATTGTATTGAGCAGTTTATGTGTTGTTTCTTGTAAAGATGATTATTACTACGATGACCATGAGCCGGAATGGCTTGGGGCTAGTATTTATGATTATTTAAATGAAGATGGTAGCTACACCAATTTCGTTAAATTAATCGATGATGTAGGTTATACTCCGGTTTTACAAAGAACAGGAAGTAAAACCTTATTTGTGGCAAAGGATGAGGCTTTTGAGCGTTTCTTTCAGAATAATATTTGGGGAGTAAGCGGTTATAACCAGTTGTCTCTTTCGCAAAAAAAGCTGATACTTAATTTTGGAATGATTAACAATGCCTATTTAATTGAAACCCTGGCAAATCATAATGATGGGAGTTTGGTATTGGGAACATCATTAAGGCGAAATACAGCAGTGTCGGTGTTGGACAGTGTAGAACTGGAAAACGGGGCTGAATTGCCGGACGGAGAATTATGGGATGCCTACAGAGCGAGTGGTATTTATCTTTTAAAGGATGATAGCAACTCTCCTTTAGTATATTTTTTATCGAATACATTGGATAATATTGGTATTACCGATGAAGATTTTAAGATGATTACCGGTGTTGATCGTGCAAATGGAGATACCCATGTTTTTGATAAAAAAGTGATTGAGCAGGATATCACTTGTAAAAACGGATATGTGCATGTGCTGGAGGATGTGTTGATTCCACCTACCAATATGGCAGAATATTTAAGAGATGATCAGGATCTAAGCCAGTTTTCTCGTTTGATGGAACGCTATTCGGCTCCTTATTTTGATGACGAAGAAACAAGTACTTACCAACAATTATATCCGGGTTTTACTGATTCCATTTTTACCAAGGAGTATTTCTCTGAAGTGGGAGGTAGGTCTTTTTATCCGGGAGGGGATATCACCGATATTATTGATGAAAACCTGTTGTTGCCCTATAATCCGGGATGGAATAGTTATAGAAAACAAATGTCGAATGGGGGCTATGAGGCCTTGCAGGCTGATATGGCTGCTATTTTTGCTCCTACAGATATTGCCATGCAACAATACCTGGAGTCGGGAAGTGGTATGGTAATCAAAGAGCGCTATGGAAGCTGGGATAATGTGCCGGATGATATTATCGCTTTGTTCCTGAAAAGGCATATGAGGGAGTCATTTGTTGAGTCTTTGCCAAGTACTTTTGATAAACTGAGGGATAGTGAAAACTCTAAAATTCCTATTGAAACTTCAGATGTTGTAGATGCTTATGTAGGGGTAAACGGGGTAGTATATAAAACCAGTGAGGTTTATCCTCCTGATGATTTTGAATCGGTATATGGTCCTGTGTTATTTAGCGAAAAAACAAAAGTATTTAACTGGGCCATCAGGCAAAACGACTTTAGGTTGTATCTGAATTCGTTGGAAAGCAGATATAGTTTCTTTGTTCCTACCGATGAGTTTTTTAAGGATTATATTGATCCGGTGGCCTTTGGAAAGGATGTTCCGGCTGCCTTAAAATTCTGGTATAATGAAGCTACCAAGGTGGTGAATGCAACTGTTTACAATTATAATCCTGAAACAGGCGAAGTGGGAGATTCCATTAATGTGATCACCAGTTCAGGAATGCTTTCAAACCGCTTGCTCGACTTGCTTGACTCGCATGTGGTAGTTGGAAATGTAGAGTCTGGAAACAAATTCTATTTTACCAAAGGAGGAAATGCTCTTAAAGTAGATGGAAATGGTCAGAACCTTAAAATTCAAGGTGGCGGAGATATTGAAAATAATACTACGGTAGGGGTTGTTGAGGTTATTGAGCAAAAGAATGGAACTACCTATTTTGTTGATAAACCGATACAAACACCCATGCGTTCAGTTTATAAAGTGTTGAGTGAAACTCCTGAATTCAGTGAATTCTTTAACCTGCTTGTGGGTTTCCCGGCAGCATCAAACTCAGTGGTTTTTGTTAAGAAGACAAATTATTATGGGATCGACTTTAATATAAAGTTTTTCAACACATTTAATTATACTGTTTACGTTCCAACTAATGAGGCCATTCAGCAAGCTATTGCCGACGGGGTTATTCACACATGGGATGAAATAAACACAGAAACAGATGTTACAGTCAGGGATGCCTATGTTGCCCAGTTAGAACGTTTCTTACGTTACCACTTCCAGGATAATTCGGTTTACGTAGGGGATGAATCATTTTATTATGAGTATCAAACTGCAACAATCAAAGAAGATGACGTAACCACCCGCTTTAATACATTTAAAAACAAATATTACAAGCTGGGAATTGAAAGCGATGGAACTGATATTACGTTGCAAACGGAAGGATACGGTAGCGCCCATGTAGTAAAAGATAACGGATTGTATAATATACTTTCACGGGACTATATTTTTAATGATAATCCTGTGAAATATGGCGAAATAGATCAAAGTGGATATGGTTCAAGCGAATTTACCGATTCAAGAATCACTACTTCATCAACAGCAGTTATTCACCAAATAGACAATGTGTTGAAGTTTGACTAATAGGAAATGAAAATGAAAATAAAATATATATTTATAACCTTGATATTTTGTTTGTCGCTGAATGTACTGTCAGCACAATCAAAGGATGATGTTGTAATTCTACAAGGTAAGGTCACCAGTAGCACTGATAATGAATCGTTAGTGGGAGCTACTGTTGTTGAAATGGATGCGCAGAATAGGGTGTTGAGTGCTATAATTACCGACTTTAACGGGCAGTATGTGCTAAAAATAAAAAGTCCGGAAAATAAACTGGTCATATCTTTTATTGGTTTTAAATCATATACCCAGCCAATTGGCAATCAAAGAGTAATTAACGCTGTTCTTCAGGAAGAACTTCAAATGATTGATGATGTTTCTGTTATAGCAGAAAGAAAGCACGATGATGGTACTTTCCCAATTCCGGAAAGAGAAATTTCTACGGCAGTACAAACCTTTAATTTGAAAGAGATGGAGGGGGTTCAGGTAACTTCTATTGATGATGCCTTACAGGGACGTATTGCAGGTTTAGATATTGTAGCTAACTCAGGTGACCCGGGTGCCGGTTCCAGTATGCGGATCAGGGGAACCACTTCTATTAATGCCAATAGCGAACCTTTAATTGTGGTGAATGGAGTTCCATACGAGGTAGAGATTGATGAAAACTTCGATTTTGCCAATTCAAACCAGGAGCAGTTTGCCGATATGTTGAGTATTAACCCGGATGATATTGAAGAGATTACCGTATTGAAAGATGCTGCTTCTACAGCCATCTGGGGTTCGAAAGGTGCCAATGGTGTTTTGGTAATCAAAACTAAAAAGGGGGTAAGAGGACCTACCAGGGTGCAATATTCGTATAGGGCTACGGCCACATTTCAACCCGATGGGCTAAATATACTTAATGGTGATGATTACACCATGATGATGAAACAGGCTTATTTTAATCCGGCACAGGATGAAAATGCTGCCAACGTGCCTGCATTTTTATATGACCCTACTTATTTGGAATATGAAAACTTTAATAATAACACTGATTGGGTTGATGCAATGACCCAGGTTGGATTGAAGCAGGATCATTACCTGTCTTTCTCTGGTGGAGGTGAAAGAGCAAGGTATCGTTTTTCAGGAGGTTACTTAAACCAGAAAGGAACTGTAATTGGCCAGCAATTGGAACGTTTTTCATCCAGGGCATTTCTTGAATACAGGGTGTCGGACAGGATTAAGTTTATTACCGATTTTGCATTTACTTATACTGATAACGACCGTAGTTACGATAATTTTAAAATTAACGATATACAACACAGTAGTTTGTTAGGTGTGGCATACAGAAAAATGCCTAATGCCAGTATTTATGAACAGGATCAATATGGAAATAATACCAGCGAGTATTTCAATATACCTCTTGATGAAGATTTACATAATGACCAAAAATCGTTATTAAACCCGGTAGCTTTGGGTAAACTGGCTAAAAACAATCATAGAAACTACAGGATATTGCCAAACTTTACCTTGCAATATGATTTATTGAATCCCGAAGAGCAAATGTTGCGATATAATATGCGGGTTTCTTTTGATGTGAACAATACCAAAGTATCCAAGTTTTTGCCAGCAGAAGCATCAAACTTGTACTGGAACGATTCTGGGGTAAACAGGGCTGAAAGTTCTGATTCGGAGAGTATGACCGTGATGATGGATCATAACTTAACGTACCAGCCAAGGTTCAGTAACCCAGATCATAGTGTTTTATTATATGGTGCTGTATATCTACGTACCGGAAATAGTTCAAGCCAGGGATTGTCTACAACAAACCTGCCTTCCGGTGAGATTGTGGATGCATCAGCGATGGGATATTTTGATGGAAACTCATCAAGCCGCTATTCATACAGGTCAAATGCCTTAACATTCAGGGGGCATTATGCATACAAGTCGAAATATATATTTGGATTGACTGTACGCAGGGATGGAAGTACTAAGTTTGGTAATGACCGTAAATACGGTACCTTCCCAGGTATATCAGGTAAATGGATTATTTCGGATGAACCTTTTATGGATTCATTCAGAAACATCATTAGTATGTTGGCTATCAGGCCCAGTTGGGGGATCAGTGGTAATCAACCCGGATCTGAATATTTGCACTATAGCCGGTACAAGGATTACGGCAGTTATATTGATATGGGGGCAACAGTGCCATCTACCTTACGCTTGTCAGATTTGAAATGGGAAACTACAACTTCAATTAACTATGGTATTGATTTAGGGTTCCTTGATGATCGAATCAGGATGGATGTGAATTTTTATAAAAAACATACAGAAGATTTGCTGTTTGAACATAGTAAGCTTCCTTCATCTTCTGGTTTTGGAGAAGTTTCATGGCAAAATGTGGGTACCATGGATAATGATGGATGGGAATTGAATTTTTATACCAGCAACCTGATTAAGACTAAGGATTGGACAATTGATTTTGATTTTAACCTGGCTAATAATAAAAACACCATTGTTGAATTAAAGGATGATATATTAGAAAGTTACAACAATGACTTTGATTACAACAACGGTAGTTATTTGTCGAGGTTACAGGAAAATAACTCTTTTGGTTCTATTTATGGTTTTAAATATAAAGGTGTATATCGCTATAATGAATATGTTGCAGGAAGTCAGGAAAGTGCACCGGTTGCAAAGGATGCTTCAGGAGCAGTGATTACGGATGAAACAGGCAAGCCTTTACCAATGTATTTTGCCTATGGACATGATGGGATAGCTTATGAATTTCAAGGTGGAGATGCCATCTACGAAGATGTCAATAAGGATGGAACCATTGATGAGCTGGATATTGTATACCTGGGTAACTCTAACCCTAAGGTGAATGGTGGTTTTGGTACCACAGTAAGGTATAAAAACTTCCGCGTGAGGGCTCTGTTCAACTTCAGGTACGGAAACAAAATTATTAACAAAGCCCGTATGTATGCTGAAAATATGTATAGCCTCGATAACCAGTCGGTGGCAGTTAACTACCGTTGGCGTAAAAACGGTGACGTAACTGATATGCCAAGGGCCTTGTATCAATATGGCTATAACTGGCTGGGAAGTGATCGTTTTGTAGAAGATGGTTCATTTGTCAGGTTCAAGTACCTGGTTCTGGGGTATACCTTCCCAAAGGCTAAGCTTAAAAAAATTGGCATGGAAAGGCTATCGTTTAACCTTACATTCAATAACCTGTTCCTGTGGTCGAAATATACAGGAGTGGATCCGGAAGTAAATTATTCAGGCTTTGGTGTTAGCGAAGACTGGGGGAAAACACCACGCTCTAAGGATTGTATGCTAGGTATTTCAGTAACGTTTTAAGAAGATAAATCAAAAGTAATGAATAAGTTTTTTTCAATTATAATGACAGGGTTGCTGATTATCAGTTCGGGTTGTACCGACTGGTTGGATATCAGGCCCGACAGCGAGGTTGTTCTTGAGGATTTCTGGAAGAATGAAAGTCAGGTGGAAGAAGTATTGGCCGCTTGTTATAAAAGCCTCACAACAGACGATGTAATGCAGGCCATCATGGTATGGAGCGAATTGCGTTCAGACAATGTGGTAAGTGGAGACGGGATGAAAGAGGATATGGTTAAGATGCTTAACTTCGATATTACCGCCAGAAATGGTTATTGTGGATGGGGTGCTATGTATCAGGTGATTAATTATTGTAATACATTTTTGTACTATGCACCCGAAGTAGTAAATATTGATGAAAATTTCACAGAAGTGGAATTGCACAGCCTTGAAGCCGAAGTTATGGCCATCAGGGCGCTGGCGTATTTTTACCTGGTAAGAACCTTTAAAGATGTGCCTTATATTACCACACCAAGTATTGAAGATAACCAGGAATACACCGTAGCAAAATCAACAGAGCAGGATGTTTTAAACTATTTGATTTCTGATTTGGAGTATGCGCTGCGGTATGCTAATAATGATTTTAAAATATTGGAATACAACAAGGGAAGGGTAACCAAAAATATGGTTTGTTCTTTACTTGCCGATATTTATTTATGGCAGGAGGATTATGCTAACTGTGTAAAATATTGTGATTTAGTTTTGGCGGACCAAACTTTGGAACTGGAAGATTCTGAGGATTTTGTTCGTTCTGTGTTCTTGTTGGGGAATTCATCGGAAAGCATCTTTGAACTGCAGTTTAATGAGGATGTGCAAAAGAACAATAAAGTATACGATTTTTATGGCGGTTCCGGTAATACACTTGGCGAATGGGCCTATCCTTATATATTGGTGGAAGGAAATTATAGTCCTTTTGAATATAATATATCAAATGAAATAGAAGGAGAAAACGATATAAGGAAATATGAGTATTTAATAGCTGATTTGGGGAGTGAAAAGTATAGTGTTTTAAAATATACAGCACTGAGATATCAAACTATAAGTGGTGGGTATAGTCAGCTTATAACATATAAATCGGGAACCGCAAACTGGATAGTATATCGTTTGGCGGATATTATGCTGATGAAAGCAGAAGCTTTAATTCAACAGAATGATTTTGCCGATGCACTGGAGTTGATTAATACAACCTTTTTACGCTCAAATCCAGATTTGGAAGATAAACCGCTTGTGGTTTCAGACTATACTACAAAGCTGGATCAAAACAATCTTCTTTTAAGGGAAAGACAGAGGGAGTTGATGTTTGAAGGCAAGCGCTGGTTTGATTTAATGCGTTTGGCACGAAGAGAAGGTAGACCATCTTCGTTGTTAAATTATGTGGCTAAAAAATTCTCAGGAGCAGCAAGTATGAATATCAATAAATTAACGGTTATGGATGCCCTGTATTTGCCGATACATATTGACGAAATAAATGCCAATTCGGCATTGGAGCAAAATCCTTTTTATGATATTCAGAGCGATGAAGATATTACCCGATAAAATTAGTTAGCTATGAAAAATATAAAACAAAAATATATGTGTAGTCATAAATCAGTTTGGTTGGCTGTTGTGATGTCCCTTTCTGTACTATTTTATACAGCATGTGATAGCGACGACGTTGGAGATAACTATTATACTTTTACCGGAGATACAGTAGGATCTTATATTGAGAAAAACCCTGATGAATATTCCGAGTTGATTCAGTTATTGGATCAAACCAATGTGATGGGGCTGTTGAAAGGCTATGGGATGTACACTTGCTTTATCCCTGATAATGATGCTATGGCAAGGTTTTATGAATCTAAAGGGCGTTCATCGCTGAATGAGTTTCCGGCAGATACATTAAAAAAGATAGTATACGATCATATTATTAAAGGATATGTGATCGAATCAGAGGACTTTATTAGTGGTTTCCTTCCTAACGTTACCATGAGCGGAAGGTTTTTGAAAATGAGTTACGAAAGTAATGAGAACGGATTGAGCTATGTTGTAAACACTAATTCAGTGATCAGTTCAGGCGACATTAGTGTTCATAATGGAGTTATCCACAAAATAACAGAGGTGTTGGCACCTACTGAAAATACTATTGTTGAAGCTATTGCTGCAAATGAAAAGTTTAGCCTGTTTTACGAGGCTCTGGCAATGACCGGACTGGATCAGGAGCTATCATTGGTTGAGGATAAGGATTATGTGCCGGACCCTGTTATGGTAGGATTGTATGATGGGTTGGTGAATAATATTGGTGGTTATAATATTGTTCCTAAAACTAGGAAATATGGATATACGGCATTGATGGAGAGTGATGCAACTTATGCAGCAAACGGTATTACCACCATAGATGAACTTAAGCAGTATGCTAAACAGGTATACGATATGGTTTACCCTGAAGATGCAGGAATAACAGATGTTACCAACCGCAAAAACAGTTTAAACCGTTTTGTGGCGTATCACCTGGTTAATAAGAAAATTCCATCTTTATATTTCATAGAAAAATATGATAATACAGGTTCTGAGTACGGTACAACACACTCTGTAAAAACCTATGATATGTATGAGTATATTGAAACCATGTGTCCGAATACCTTAATGGAGGTAAGAACTATCCGGACATCAAATGAGTACAATGTATTTAATATGATCACTGGTACAGGAGAGGCTGTGCGTTTGACCGAAGACTACGATAATGATGCTATTAATGGTGTTTACCATGAAATAGATAATATCCTGGCCTACAAAAAGGAGTTTGTTGGAGAATTGACTTCAAAAAGAATCAGGATGGATGTGGCCAGCTTTTTCCCTGAATTAGCCAACAATAACATCCGAATTGGTCATGCCACTTCAGAGTATCCGAACCAATTGTTTTTCTTCCCGCATGGATATTTGGAACGCCTTACTGCGTCTCAAACCACAACGGTAATGTATTTTAATAGCGATGACCGTTTTAAGGATTACCAGGGAGATGAAATGTTTTTGAACGGGATGTACGACTTTGAGGTAGTAACTCCTGCCATACCGGCCGGAACTTACGAAATACGTTTTGGGTATCAGCCTACAGGTAACCGTGGAGCAGCGCAACTTTATTGGGATGGACAACCAACAGGTATTCCGCTTGATTTGACACTGAGGGGCAGTGATCCTAAAATTGGTTATGAAGAGCCAGGTAGCAGGGAAAGCGATCCTTTTGGATACGAAAATGATAAGATGATGCGTAACAGGGGGTATATGAAAGGTGGAGCCAGTTACAAGGTAATTAATGAAGCGTGGTATAGCGCTACAGGAAGAAATCAAGGTAACGCTCTTCGTAAGATACTGGGTATATTTACATTGAATAAAGATACTACACATGTTTTCGGAGTGAGGGCTGCACGTTCAGGTGAGTTTATGTTTGATTTCCTTGAGTTTGTTCCTATCGAAGCACTTGAAAAAGAAGGTGTCGATTAATAAATGGAGTGTAAGTTTACTGGTTACTTTAAAAGATAACATTCAAATGAAACAGAAATATTTTTATAAAACATTACATCTGGTTGCTTTTATTGGCATACTAAATTTAATTGGATGTACCGATAAATGGGATGAACATTACGATCCAAGCTCAATGGAGTTAAGCAATCAAACGCTAACAGAGTATATTAACGGGCGTCAGGATTTAAGTTCGTTTGCTGAACTGTTAAAAGTTTCGGGATATGATAGCATCCTAAACTTGCCTCAGTCATACACCGTTTGGGTTCCTACTAATGAGGGTATGGAAAATGTTGACCTGAACAATGCAGAAGAGGTGATGAAGGTGGTTAAAAACCACATTGCAAAAAGTAAGCTGACCACAACAACACAGGAAAGCAAACCTGTATTTATGCTGAACGGGAAATATGTTGATTTTTCAAGAGAATCGAATGGATATACCTTCGGGAATTCAGGATTGGTTGAAGTTAACATACCTGCAAGCAACGGGTTGGTTCATGTTGTGGATAATTCAGTAGAATACCTTGATAATATTTGGGAGTATATACAAAATACTGAGGGACTGGATTCTTTGAAAAAGTATATTTTTAGCAAGGATACCATGGTTTTTGACCCGATAAATAGTCAGTTGATAGGTTATAACAACGACAATCAGCCTGTTTACGATACCGTGGAAGTTTATGGTAACCCGTTTTTAACCTATTTAGGTTCCATGAATGTGGAAGATAGTGTTTACACTGCCATTCTGCCCGATAACAATGCCTGGATAGAAGCGTATGACAGGATAACCAAATATCTTAATATTCCAACATCTGCAGGAGGTGAGGAACAACAGCATGAACTTACGCAAAGGCTTATTATTAATGATATGGTTTTTAGGGGTGATGATGATAATTATGCAGCAATGGATTCTATTATCACAACATCCGAAAATGTGTATTACGAACCTTACAAGCTTTTTGAAGGACTAATGCCAACAGAGGTAAGTAATGGTTTGGTGTATAATGCCAGTCAGATGCCATTCTCCGATACCGCTTCCTTCTTTAAGGAAATCAGGGTTGAAGCTGAGTATTCAACGTACAGGGATAATGCCAATAGTGACTTGAATGTGCAAACCAGTTATGGATCAGGTCTGGAAGTGTCAAATAACAGGTATGTGGAGGTTATTTCAACCAGTACAAGTTCTTCTTCACCTTCAAATGTAGCGTTTCAAATTCCAAATACCTTATCTGCAAAGTATAATATCTATTGTGTATTTGTACCGCATACTATTACAAATAAAGACAATTTAGTTGCCAGTCAGGTAAAATTCAGGTTGACTTACATTTATTCAGATTCCGGCAGAACACGTCGTAAAACTATTACGCCGGTAAATAATACAACCAATATTTCAGATACAACTAAGATGCTTGTAGCTCCGATAGAGTTTGAATTTGCTGATATTATGGATGAAGATCAGGAAAATCCTATTGTAAAGCTTGAGGTTATTAGTGATGTGTTTAATGAAGAAGAAGGGTTAACGCCAAATATGCGCATTGACTGCATAATACTTGAACCTGTTATTGATTAGTAAAAAAATAATAAAATGATTCTAAGTCAAAATATATCAATGAAAAGAGTGGCTAACTCACAATTTCGTAGGGTATATATTGGTATAAAACATATACTAGTAATAGCCATTTTGTTAAGCGGGTTGTGCCATACTTCAGTATTGAAAGCATCAGATACCGATTCCCTGACATACGTGAAGGGAATTGTAAGGGATGCAAAATCAAAAGAACCCATTGTAGCAGCTCAAATCAAGGCGTTAAATTATGACGCTTCGGCAACCACCGATGCAAATGGGGAGTTTAGCATACAATTAAACAGGCCAAGTGAATTGTTGTTGGTTTCAGCATTTGATTATGCCCCACGTGAGGTGGCAGTCAGAGGTCAAAAATCGCTGGTAATTGATTTGTATCCTGAAGGTTTTAAAAATAATTATGAGGAAAAAGCAGATATAAGCGGAGACAACAGGTCGTCGTTTACTGTAAAATCTTCTCAGGGACTTGGCAATATTGAAAAGCAAAACTTTATTTCTCTGGATCAGTTGCTGCAAACAGAATTGGGAGGAGATATACGGTCGGTGTCCAGATCGGGTAGCCCGGGTGCCGGAAATGCCATGTTTATCAGGGGGCTTAACTCTATCCATGCCAACGCGCAACCTTTAATAGTTGTGGATGGTGTAATCTGGAATAGCATGAGAGATTTAACTTCATTACATGATGGTTATATGTTCAATGCCCTGGCTGATATTAATCTTGATGATATTAAAAGCGTGTCGGTATTAAAAGATGGAACTTCAATTTATGGTAGCAAAGGAAGTAATGGTGTTATTTTGATTAAAACCAAAAGAGGTGAAGGCATGGTTACTAAAATTGTGGTTAATGCCAGTGGAGGTTTAGTGGATATGCCGGAAAACCTGCCATCATTAAATAAAGATGAGTTCAGGTTGTATACAACTGATTTGTTGGGATCGATTGATAAAAACGAGGTAGAAGATATTTTTGGGCAATCACTTAATGAACTTGATTTCCTGAATGAGGACAAAACAGCTTCTATTTATAATAAATACCATAACAACACCGATTGGGAAGATGAGATTTATAACTATGGTATCTACCAAAATTATAATGTAGGTGTAAATGGGGGTGATGATAAGGCCTTGTACGGCTTTTCGGTTGGGTATACCGGAGTTGAAGGCGTTGTGAAAGAAACAGATATGCAAAGGTTTAATGTCCGTTTTAATTCGGATGTTAATTTTACCAAATCGATTAAGATGGGGATGGATATTGGTTTTACCAATATAGACAGAACTGTTTTGAATGATGGTGTAAATGATTATTCTTCAATTACCTATTTCGGAATGATTAAATCACCATTTGTTTCTCCTTATACATTTACAAAATCAGGAACGCAAACAGACCTGTTTGATGATAGTGATGTTTTTGGGGTAGGAAATCCTTCGGCTATCATTGATGATGTGTATAATACCAATAAGCATTATCGCTTAAATGTTGGAGTTTCACCAAGTTTTAAACTTTCTCAGGTTCTTTCTTTGGTTACTAAATTTGATTATAGCCTTTGGAAAGAAAAAGAATCATTTTATACTCCTCAGGTAGGTGTAAAAGATATTTATCTTGATGGCCTGGGGGTATCAAAGAATGTGTATAAAAACCAGGTGAACAGAAATGTATCCATGTTCGGGGATATTTACCTTAACTACAATAAAACTTTTAATCACCTGCACCGATTGAATGGAATGTTGGGATGGAGATATATCCATAATCATTTTGAGAATGAATATGGTGAAGGACATAATACCTCGTATGCCAAGTTGGTGGACGGACAGCAATACCGGACCAATGATGGTATTAACGAAACCAGCAAGTCTATGGCAACTTATGGAAATATCGAATATAGTTTCGATAATCGCTTTTTTGTAACAGGTAGTGTTTCTGTTGACGGTTCTTCAAAGTTTGGAGCAGAAACAGAAGGTGGCTTCCAGATGTTTGACAGAAGTTGGGGAATATTCCCTTCGTTACAGGGTGCCTGGTTGTTGTCGTCAGAAAAGTTTATGGCCAATGTTAATTTTATTAACCGCCTGAAGGTAAGAGGAGGGGTAAGTATTTCCGGAAATGATGATATAGACCCTTATGCATGGACCAGTTATTTTACTTCTGTGCCATATATTGATAAAGCCAACGGAATGGTACTTAGTCAAATAGGAAATACAGAAATACAGTGGGAAACTACCACAAAGCTTAATGCAGGTTTGGATTTCAATATGTTCAATGACAGGTTGTCCTTATCGGTTGATGCGTATACCAGTAATACTAAAGATCTGTTGATTTATAAGGAATTACCAGAAATAGCAGGATCGGGGTACTATTGGTCGAACGAAGGAGAACTATCCAATATGGGTATGGAGTTGTCGGCCAATGTTAAAGTATTAAATGCTGAAAAAATAAAAGTTGAACTTGGTGCCAGCATCGGGCAATATAAAAATGAAATAGAATCGCTGCCATCCGGAGAATTCACAACCAATGCTTTGGGTGCTGAGGTGTTAACATCAGTTGGTGAAGCTGCCGGAGTTTTTTATGGATATAAATCCTTAGGGGTGTTTGCTTCTTCGGATGAGGCTGTTTCAGCCAATCTGAAAAATGTGGATGAATATGGAGTAGAAAGCTTTTATGGGGCAGGAGATATACATTTTGATGATGTTGATGGAAATGGTATTATTAATGAGAAAGATAAGCAGATTATAGGTGATCCCAATCCGGATTTCTACGGTTCTTTCAATGGTTCTGTAAGCTATAAAAATTTCAGGGTAGATGGTTTGTTTACCTTTTCGTATGGAAATGATGTATTCAACTATTTAAGGTCAAACCTGGAAAGTGGCAGTACCTTTTATAATCAAACAACTGCTGTTTTGAGCAGGTGGACATACGATGGCCAGCAAACAGATCAACCTAAGGTGAGTTATGGAGACCCAATGGGTAATGCCCGTTTCTCAGACAGATGGATCGAAGATGGATCTTATTTAAAACTGAAAAAAGTAACACTAAGTTACGAAGTTCCTATTAAAGGTAATGGTGCTATTAAGGGGTTAAATATTTGGGCATCTGCACATAATCTATGGACTTTGACCAACTATCTGGGGCGTGATCCTGAGTTTTCAGCAGGAAACAGCGTATTGTTTCAGGGAATAGACAGGGGATTATTGCCTTCAACCAGAAGTTATTTTATTGGATTAAAGTTAAATCTGTAGAACATTATCAGGTTAAAGAAAAAATAAGCAGATGAAACGAGCCGTGAGAAAATTTTCTCTTACAGGGAAGACTTTACAGGCAAGTTTCCCGTCTGTACAAACGGACAGGCATTGAATACCTTTGAAAATAAAAATTATAATGAGATGAAAAATATTTCTAATATAGTTATAGGATTAATTTTGGTGGCCTTTTTCACAGTTAGTTGTGAAGATATGCTGGAAGTGGATTCCGATCAGATTGTGTTGCCCAAGGATCATCAGCTTGATGCGCTTAATGATACCATTTATACCATGATGGGAATTTATTCGCAAGTACAGGAACTGGGCGACCGCTATGTATTATTAGGGGAGCTAAGGGGTGATTTAATGGATATTACAAGCGATGCTTCCAATGATATCAGGGAGATTTACAATTTTGAGGTATCAGGCAACAATAAGTACAACAAAGCTTCTGATTATTATTCAGTGATTAATAGCTGTAATTACTTGATAAATAATTTGGATACATCAATTATAGATAAAGCAGAGAAGGTGATGTATAAGGAGTTTAGTCAGGCAAAAGCCGTTAGGGCATGGACTTATATGCAGCTTGCCTTAAACTATGGTAGCGTAACTTATTACGATCAGCCTATACTTAGTATTGCCGATGCAAACAAAAATTATCCTGCATACGATTTAAATGCATTGGCACCGGTTTTAATCGCTGATTTGCTGCCTTTACAGGATGTTGAGCATCCTGGTGGTATTTCATTAGGCGATGATATGAGCTCATATAAATTAGCCTTTAATGTAAGGTATCTGTTAGGAGAATTATACTTATGGATCAATGAATATGAGAGTGCTGCCAATGTGTTGTATGATTTAATTGATAAAGAATACACAAATACTCGTTTATATCCTTATGATATTGAGCTTAGAGTTGTAAATAATGAATTTACAGGAGGGTTCAGCTTTAGCTGGGATAATATATTCGATCTTGAATCTTCAGAGCAAATTACCTTTTTAGCCTCTGCAACCGAAGGGGAGGAAGGAAATACACTGGATAGTTTATTCGTGTATTATCCTCAGGTGCAGCCTTCAAGTGTTGCTGTTGAAAACTGGGAACAGCAAACCTACTATCATAGTAACACCTTGTCAAAGGAAAAGGATATGCGCGGGGATGGATTTTCATATGTAAAGGAACACAACTATGTAGCTTCATCATTGGTGTTTGACCCTTCGCTTACAGAAAACGGTTTGATTTCAAAATACTATTTAACAGCCGGCCAAATAGTAAAGGGTGTTACTGTTTGCAGGGATGTGTATATCTACCTGAAATATGCCGAAGCGGTAAATCGTTTGGGCAAACCTAATTTGGCTTTTGCAGTTCTTAAGCATGGCTTAAACAAAAAAACGATCAACAGTGATGAAATAATACCTAAATGGGAAAAGTATAGCTCGTATACGGATGAAGAAGGTGTTTTTTATCGTTATACTGACTTTTCGGATGAAAAATATGAAGAAAGAGAGGTAAGCCTGGTAGATGAAACCTATAAGATCCTTGCTATGGAAGGAGTACATGCAAGAGGGTGTGGCAATACTGAATTAGCCGATGGGTATAGTATACCAGAATTGGCGACGCTACAGGATTCAATTAATTATGTAGAAGATAAAATTGTTGAGGAGCTTGCCCTGGAAACAGCATTTGAAGGTAACCGTTTTCATGATTTAATGAGGATTTCCAAGCATAGGGAAGACAATAGTTACCTGGCTGATAAGGTTGCAGAAAAATATGCAGATAAAGAGGCGGTAAAAGCTAAATTATTGGATGAAACAAATTGGTATCTACCTAAATAAAAACGCGTTGTATTAGTTTAAAGTATATTATATAAAGGTTGTCTTGTTATGGGACAACCTTTTTTTTTCATCACATGGTATAAAAGCAAAATTTAAATTATATGAGCCAGAAATTAAAAACATTTGTTACCGTATGTACTGTTTTATTGATTTGCGGGTATGGCGTGCTTTTTCTCAGCAATAATAGTCAGGTTCAGGATTCCGGAATTGGAAATGAAGAAAGACCTGATGATCCGGTGCTGACTGGGGAGGAGCTTGCAAAGTTTAATGAATATGTGGCCGCCAGGTTGAATTCAGGGAGCTTAAAATCCTCGCAAACAAGTGGAGAAAGCAGTTATGCGAATGGCCAACTTACGGGTTCGTGGAGTGCTAAGTTGTCGCAAACAGGCTGGTATGGGTATCGTGTTGATAATTCCGCTTATGACTCATTGCGCAATGTATTTTATGTGGTGACTTATGCAGGCCATTTATATAAGCTCGAATACGAAAACGAAGTAAAATGGACTTTACTGAACCATAAAATAGTGATGAATCCATCGGATAACGGCACAGCCAATCCTGTTTTTACAGGAACTCTTTTGCCGGATTCTAAATTCCGCTTAATACGCAGTAATGATGATGTAGGGAGGATGGAGTATTCAGATGATGAGGGACAAAACTGGATTGCTTCAACCGGAGCAGGAATTTCCCGAAGTTGGTCTAACCAAATTTGCGAAATAACCTCAGAAGGGAAAAAACGGATCGTTTTACATACTTATAATGCCAATTACCACCATATTTACTATTCAGATGATAATGGTGTCAGTTATTCTGAGTCAGGTCTTAGTTTCCCTATTTCCACTTACGATATGAAGATTGCCAAGCCATTTAATACCAATGAAGTTTATATGTGGGTTTGGAATAAAAGCACCAAAAATATTGATGTTTACAAGTATAATAATGTTCATGAAGAGTTTGAGCTTCAAAGTAGTTCATCCAGTGTTGTGTCAGGAACCAACCTTTCAAGTGCAGCAGCTACCTGTGTTGATGGCAAATATCATTTTTACCTGGCTACGATAAATTCAGGTTATACGGTGTATTATTCTTCGGACGAAGGTGTTACATGGACTCAGAAGAATGCCGGGAGAGACAAGCCGTTTGAAACCATTTGTCCGGATAAGCCCAATATGTTAATCAGTGGTTTTGAGGATATGAAACTCTCGGCCGATTATGGAGCCACCTGGAGTGGTTTTGGATACAAATTAGGGTGGGATTTGCAACATATGCGAACCTATGAAATGAAAGATGGAGGACACATCACACTGGCAGGGTTAGATTTTGGCTGTTATATTTCCCAAACCCCGGAGGATAAAAATTCATATACATGGTGTAACAACGGAGCCTGGTTTGCCATGCATTATGATGTGGCTTCCAGTGAAAACTTCAATTCGATTTATATGGCCAACCAGGATCGGGGCGCCACGGCATACAAAGATTCTGCAGAAAAGGTTAACACCAGGGATATTGATGGAACCGATGTTTTAAGGGTGTGTTATGCCAAAAGAGAAACCTCTGTATGGACCTGGTTTTATTACGGAAGAATTAAGCACCAAAATAATTTTGCCACAGGGAAAACCGGAGGTAGTGCGGTTTTTGATGGACTTGGCAATTGGTGGGCTGCTCCTATTGTAGCATCTCCCAATCCGGATGAAGATGCCATATATGCAGCTTACGGAAGCAATCTGCAGAAGTTTAGTTATGATGAAAGTTCAGGATCAATCACCCAAACTGCACATGAGTTTAATTTTGAAAACAGATATTCCTCTGAAATTGGTGGTTTTGGGTATTCAGAGCTTAATAAAAAGTTATGGTATGTGGCATTAAACAACGGGGCTTTTATCTATTCAAAAGATGGAGGGGATACCTGGACCCGGTCGAAGTATTATGCCAGTACTCCCAAAGCAAACGACCAATATTATAATTACCCTAAAAACCAAAGCGTGATAAGGGCATCTAAAATAGATACCAGCAAAGTATATTATGCTGGAGTTGGTAATTTGTTTTTGATTTCTGAGGATAACGGGAATATGTTTACAAATAAAGCCAATGGATTAAGCGTTACACGTATCAGAGATTTTGCATTATCGCCCGATGAACAGTTTATTTTTGCTGCCTGTGGATATGGAGGTGCATGGGTGTATTCTGTACAGGATAATTACTGGTATCAAATGACTGATAATCCTATCCCCAGTGTTGATTTTACAGATGTGGAGTTCATTAGCAATAAAAACTGTGTTCGTTTTGGTACGTATGGAAGCGGAATCATTGAGTTTAAATTAAACAACAATTTTTACCAGGTGAATGGTCCTGACCGTTTGGAAGGTAAGATTAATGCAAATAATAACATTGAATTAAACTGGTTTGATAATGCACTTGATGAAGATGGATTTATTATAGAAAGAGCCTCATTGGGTGAATTTATAGGCATTGATACGGTAAAGGCCGATGTAACATCTTATCAGGAAGAAATTTCTGCTTATGAAGCAACCTTCTATTACAGGGTAAGGGCATTGAAAGGGGATGCGGTTTCAAATCATACAAACCTTGTGATTATCAATACCCCTCCCCAAGGATATATAAGTACGAGTGACTGGGAAATCATAGACTTCAGCAGTGAGGAAATATCCAGCGAAAATTCTCCTGTAAAATATGCTCTCGACAACAATAGCAGCACGTATTGGCACACCTTATATAGTAGTGCGCAACCCGGACATCCTCATTATATAGTTCTTGATCTGGGCGAGGAGCGGACTCTTGCCGGATTCAGATATTTGCCCCGTCAGGATGGGCTGAAAGAAGGAACCATTGCCGACTATGAATTGTATGTTTCCAATGATCCTAACATATGGGGAAGTCCTGTGGCAAGTGGTAAATTTGTTGCTACCACCAAACTTAAAGAGGTGATGTTTGATCAGGAAGAATCGGGAAGATATGTTAAGCTTGAAGCTTTATCCTCAATAACCGGATCAAATTATACCAGTATGGCGGAGTTTATTTTATTGTATCAGATGGTGCCGCCTGATGTGCCCGAAAACCTAAACGCAATGATATTTAGTGATACTTCAGTATTGCTGAGGTGGCAGGATAACTCCCTGAATACAGAAGGATACCTTGTGGAACAACTGGTTGGTGATGAATATAAGATTGTAGCTACGGTTAATGCCCCTGATAAGTATTTTATGCACTCTGATCAGGAACCGGCAACTCTTTATAAGTATCGCATAAAGGCATTTAACCGGGGAGGGGAATCGAATTACACCGAAGAGATTGAGGTTACCACCGGAGGAACACCTACAGAACTTGAAGAACCTGATGTTAATTTTAATGTATATCCAAATCCGTTTGATGACCGGCTCAATATTGAAGTGCCAGTATTAAAAGCTGAGTCTTCAGTTAAACTTATCGACACAAAAGGCAAGGTTGTATTAAGGCAGTCGATTCAATCAGGAGATACTTTTATAATACTTAATACTGCAGATGTTTTACCGGGTTTGTATATTATAGAATGTCAACTTGGAAATAATAGGGTCACAAAAAAGGTGATAAAAAAATAAGCGCTTTTGTTTGTGTAATAATGATCTGGTGAGTAAGTTAGCGTGGGTTTTTGCAGGTTGGGATATTACTTTGCTTTCGATTTTTTAATAGTCATTGTTGTTTTTATTATAGTTACAAATAAAGCAATGGAGTAGTTTTATGCTTTTATATTGGCATACTATTTACATTAAAAAAGACGCTAGTACATATATTTAGTTAGTCGTAATTTATTTTATTTTTGATCAGATGATATCAGGAGGTTTTTATAAAAGTTTTTGGAAAAGTGCATGTTTGATAATAGCTGTTTTGGTGATGACAGCATGCTCAGGAAAACAGAACTTTACAGGTTATTTATTTGTTTATTTTACTGGTAATGGAGTTGGAGAAGAACAGGTTCATTATGCCATAAGTGAAGATGGATTCAACTACCGGGCATTAAATGATAATAAACCTATAATAGCATCCCAAGATATAAGTTCTTCCGGCGGTGTACGTGATCCTCACATTTTGAGGAGTCCGGATGGGAAAGGTTTTTATATGGTATTAACCGATTTATATGTTCCTGAAATGGGATGGGAGAATAGAGCCCTGGTAATGCTAAAATCAGAAGATTTAGTTCATTGGGAACATACTAACGTAAATATTCCTGAATCTTATCCGGTGAAATATGGGCAGGTAAACAGGGTATGGGCACCTCAAACCATTTACGATAAGAGCGAGGGTAAGTACATGGTCTATTTTTCAATGCGATCCAATCACGATCCTGATAAAATATATTATGCTTATGCAAATGAGGATTTTACCGGATTCGAGTCAGCTCCGAAACAACTTTTCTTTAGTCCTACCAATAATGCTTGTATTGATGCAGATATTATTGAGAAAGATAATAAATATCATATGTTCTTTAAGTCTGAAGATGGCAAACCCGGGATTAAACTGGCTGTTTCTGATAAAGTGAACAGCGGATATGAACAGGTAAGTCCGGAAAGGGTAGATAAGGAGAGTCATAATGTGGAAGGTTCAAGCGTATTTAAACTGAATAACAGTGATGAATGGATCCTGATGTATGATGTGTATATGAAGGGAAGATATCAGTTTGCCAAATCAAAAGATTTAGAGACGTTTGAAGTTATTGATGATGATATTTCAATGAATTTTCATCCCCGTCATGGATGTGTATTGCCAATAACTCAAAATGAGTTAGAGCTCTTGGTTAGTCAATGGGGATCTTTCAATGATCCGTTAATTCAAGCTAAGGCAAAGGACATTAAGCAGCAGAACATCATCATTGATGGAAAAAACAGGCATATCCATTTGCCGGTAAAGCATAATGTAGAAGTTGATAATTTCGACCCTCAGTTATGTGGTAAGATGGGGTTTAGCGTTGTTCCCAATGGAGCTCAGGATTTTAGTAAAGGAGCTGTGGATTATCAGGTTAAAATAAATAATATGGGGAGCGAGGTTTTTAAAGTGTCGGTGTCGGAAGATTGTAATCCGGTAATTGATGGTTTTTATGCCGACCCGGATATTCTTTACTCAAATAAAACCGGAAAATATTATATATATCCAACTACGGATGGATTTGATAGCTGGTCGGGTTATTATTTTAAAACATTTTCTTCCGAAAATCTGGTTGATTGGAAAGATGAAGGGGTTATTCTTGATCTGAAAAAAGATGTGTCGTGGGCTAACAGAAATGCATGGGCTCCAACAGCTATTGAAAAGAAAGTGGGCGATAGCTATAAGTATTATTATTACTTTACAGCCGCCCAAAAAATTGGAGTGGCAGTTTCCGATAACCCAACAGGACCGTTTAAGGATAAAGGGGAAGCTCTTATTGATCAATTTCCTAAAGGTATTAATTATGGCCAGCAGATTGATCCCTATGTTTTTTCAGATCCGGAATCGGACAAAAATTATTTGTACTGGGGTAATGGATACATGGCAGGCGTTGAGCTAAACGATGATATGATGTCGGTAAAAGAGCATACGTTAAAGATAATGACCCCCGATAATACCTATAGAGAAGGATCATGTGTATTCTATCGTAATGGCAAATATTATTTTATGTGGTCGGAAGATGATACCAGGAGTCCCAATTATAAAGTAAGATATGCTGTTGCAGATTCTCCTTTAGGTGATCTGACGATTCCGGAAAACAACCTGGTGATCGAAAAACGCCCTGAGGCCGGTATTTATGGAACAGGACATAACTCCATACTCCAGGTTCCGGGTAAGGATGAATGGTATCTGGTTTATCATCGTTTTACACTTCCCAATGGTATTGCAATGGGCGACGCTGCCGGTTTTCACCGGGAAGTTTGTCTGGATCAGTTAACCTTCAACGATAAGGATGAAATTGTTACAGTAATACCAACTGTTGAAGGTATAAAAGGAATTGCTTTATAGTGCACAAATGGTTGTTTGCAGTTGAGATTAAACTGAAAATTATTGTTTTTATGCTATGAATTTTTCATTTGGATCATATGTCGATTTCTCCATTTATAAACGAGATCTTGATATTAAGCCTGGTCCGGGTATAGCTTTCGGAATGGGGTATAAATGGAAGGATAGATATGCGTTAGAATGTCGGTATTATACACCGCATGATCTTTTGGATAGTTATGCAAGTTGGAAAGGACAATGTGAAGCTTTTTCAATTACATTAGGATACACCTTTTTTTAAGAAAAATACTTGCTCACCCATATTACAACTTCTATAAACCTATCACCACAGAGGTGACATATTTATAGAAGTTGTATGGTTCTTTAATGTCTTTTCGAACACTAAAAGCTATATGCAGGGATAATTTACGCTGCTGTATAAATTACCAGCTCGAAGGCAACCCGGCATCATCAAGGAGCATGGCCTTAACAACTCTTGCATGATTAATAAGATCCTGTTCCGAACTTACTTCCGATCGATAGTTTATTCCTGTTGGCCAATAATGAACTGCTGAAGTACTATTGTCACCGTGAAGTTCATCTCCGGTTAGTTCCTGGCAAAGTTGTTGACCCGTATTACCCTGCCATACTCCTCCAACCATAAGGTTTTTCCATTCAGTTGTTGTTCCGGAGCCAAAATAATGCGCCATTTCATGCATGGTGGTACCAACCCACATATATGTTGTGTTTGGGCCATATCCTATTGAGCCATGATAGCTGGCCTGGGCAGTAGGGATACCTGCATTATAGTACACATAAATATTGGCTTTAAAGGTGGTATACCTGTTGTAATAATAACAGGCACTGTCCAAAGCAGTTTTTATCAGGTTGTAATATTCGGGGTATACCGACTCGTCAATATCTAATGTATACGTAACATTTCCGGGCAGAGCTTTCATTTCCACACTATTGCTATAGGTTGTTCCCATGCAGTTTGTAGCAAAGGCTCTCACATGATAGGTTTCTCCAATCTCCAGGTCGTCCATAGGGGCATAAAAGCGACCGGTATGGGTACCTTCTGCAAAGAGGTTATCATTTATTGTAGGCTCTTCTGATGTAGACCAACAAATTCCTCTTTCATGCAGTTTGCATTCTCCGTTACCAGATATGTTTACTTCACAAATACCTTTGTTTACGGAGCTTTGGTATTCGCTCGAAATTAGCTGTAAGGTAGGAGGGGTATAATCGCCCACCGAATAATTCATACTGTCAATTTCGTTTAAGGGAAGGGTATATAAGTTGCCATCTTTTTTGTACACCTGAAGTTGCGTGTTTGATTTATCAACGCATATGCTGTCTATGTTATTAAAATCGAATTGCAATACAGTATGATCTGTTTTGTAGATATTTAAAGTTTTACTGGTAGCATACACCGATAGCATAAATACGATGCCTAATAATATAATTGTGGTTTTCTTCATTGTATTTTTTATTTGCTTGCTTAGTGATTATTGTTTGCAGAATTTTAATGTATCAGAATTGGTTTTAAGAATGTACACTCCAGATTTTAGGAAACTAATATCTAATTGCTCTGTAGTAGCTGAAATTTGCTTTTGTGCTAATAATTGGCCAGAAATGGAATAGATATAAATAAATTTGTCGCTGCTAGTTAGCCCGGTAACAAACAATTTGTTTTTTGCCGGATTAGGGTACACAGAGATAGTTGATTGAACAGGCTGGAGCGAAATGGCAGAGCTTATGTCGCTGAATATAATTTTTTCAATCACGCTGTTTGTAATTGACCTGGAGCTGTAGTCTGTAAACAGGATTGATGTTTCATTTTCTGAAAAGGTCAGGTATTTGAAGTCATCGAAAGCAATTTTTTCAGAAGCATCACCTGTCTCCAGGATTTCAATACTCGAAGGCCATGGATTATAGATAACTTCCAGAGATTCTGTTTCGGCTGTTTTTGATGTGCCGATATATGCCTCTGATGCATTCTCTAGTTGGGTAAGCCTGTTGGTGGTGTTAATCTCAGTGTGTTTTATCTCTTCTTCAGACAGTGCCCGGTTATAAATTCTGAAATCATAGATTAAAGTACCCCTTAAATACACATCTCCGGTATAACAGGAGCGTCCAATCCAGTTATACAACGTACCGTCACTGCCATCTTTTAATATGGAAGTAGATGGTAGATTGGTAATGGTTTTTGACTGAACAGGAATTCCATCAATGTACAAGGTGGCTGTTTCGCCATCCTGGGTATAAGTGATATTATGCCAGTTACCTTTTAATGCTTGTCTTTGAAAGCCTATTGCCTGGTTTCCTGAGCCAGTTGTGTAATAACCGGGACTAACACTTACACTTTGGTCTTTTAAGCTGCATATAATATACCCGTTCTGATCAGATGCTGCATTGGTGCTGTTTGAAAAATTCCATATAAAGTTACCATAGCTGCTAAGGGCCGAGTAGTTGTTGTCTATTCTAAAATAAGCACTCATGGTATAATCGCTTAGTCGGCTGGCAACTTTGCCCACTTCGGTGCCCATGTCAAAGTAACCGTTTACGCTTCCTAAATTAAGCACATTGAATATTCCGGTTTCCTGTGTACCTATGGTTACTACTGAAGCTGAATTTTTTAACGTACCCTCAAAATGTTTGCCCGCAACATCATAAATGCTGGTGTTATCAACATCCGAGAAATCAAATTGAACCAGGAGTTCACTGGTAAACGCAGAGCTTTCGTCGGCAAGTACTGTAGCTGTGAATTCTTTTTCAATGCTAAAGGTACCGTAACTAAGTGTTGCAGTTAGGGTAACATCATAATCAAAATAATCAGGGCGGGTAACATTGCCTTCATTATCGATGATAGTATTGTGAGAGGAGTCCCAGCTAATGGTTACTCCGTTGCTACCGCCAGTTACAGGTAAGGATAGGTTGTTGGTTACGGAAGAAAGGTCTCCTAAATCCAACAGATCATATTGGTTGTACAATTCTTCCAGGCCAATCAGGGATATAATATCTTCACTTGTTAATGCCCGGTTATATATCCTGATATCATCCAAAACACCGTCAAAACCGTTGGTGTCTTGTGCCCATCTTGAATGCGCAATGTAATTATCGGTGGTTGTTCCTAAAGTGCTGCCCGCACGATAAGGCAAGTTTGATACTGAGCCAACATTGTTGCCATTGATATAAAAGGTGGCAGTGCCCGATAATCCGCTCCATTGATAGCTTATGGCTACATGTACCCATTGGTTTGTTGGAATTTTCTCTGTAGCAGCAGCATTATATCCCAAACCCGAGGCTCCTCTGTATCGAAGTACCATATAATCGTTGTCTCCGTTAAAACTCGGAACAAAAGCCAGGTAGTTATTTGTTCCGTCAATGCCACTTCCCCAGTCAAAAAAACGGGTGGCACTTTTTAAGGAGTTAAGCTTAACCCATGTGGCAAAAGTAAATGAGGTTAAACCACTATTAATATTATCAGGAATGGAAAGGTAATCGCCATGGGCAATACATGCAATTCCATTGCCGGAATAACCGGTTGTTGAAACAGCACCACCAGTTAAGGTTCCATTGTTGTTGTTCCCCGAATCATCTTCTACATTGGAAGATGTAATATTATCGCAGGAATAATGAAGGATAAGGCCGGTTGTGGTGTCTTGTGAAAAGGCATTGCCATGTATTGCCCCAAAAAACATACATAGCAGAATAGGCCTGAGGTAGCGTTTGTTAAGTGTAAATATCTTTTTTTTCATAACTATTATTTTTGATTCCTTTATTAAGGTTTGCATCAGGAGTTAAAATTATTTTAAAGAGTTGATATTAAATGCAACAAATTCGGCTATTACTTTTGATTTTTCATAATTACAAATTCAAATCTGCTTGGTAGTTAGATGATTATAGGAAGTAAATAATTGCCGATAGCCAGAGCAAATTAAAAACTGTTTGGTTTTGGCTTGTTTTTGCTGGGAATATGTTGAATTTGTTATAGTAATAAACTAATTGTTGACATTGTAATTTTGGTACAAAGAGTATTATTGTCAGAGTCATTCTCTCAGTTTTACTAACATATATTTAAAGATGAAGATAAGAAGGATTGTTAACGTTGTTGTATTTGTTTTGTGGGGATTAAATGGTGTTGCACAAACAAGTAGTACTGGTGATAACCTGGTGGCTCAGCCAATACCTGACAGAACAGTACTGTTTGATGTAGCCGGAAGTGGTGTGGAAAAGCCAATTATCTGGGGATTGGATCTGGCCTGGTTAAGCAGGGACAACATCCGTAGAGGGATAAGTTTTATGGGCTCTGAAAGAGTTGATGTTGTTCGCTCCTCTTTTACGCCAACAGCTGCATTAATAGATGGGGAATTACCTTCCTACGAACTTGGCAGGCTCAACGAAAGACTGGATATTATTGATTTGTTTGGAAGAAATATGAATCTGGTGCTGAATTGCGATCATCCTTCTGTAGATTCATGGTACCTGGGTAATGCTGCAAATTGGGCACAACTGATAGATGTTACGGCTCAACATTGTGAGAGTCGGGGACATACAATTGTTACGGTATCTCCTTTTAATGAGCCTGATAATACTTCGACAGGACAGGGGACTGTTGATGATTTCTACAATATAGCCGGGGAGTTGAAAAGTAATATACGTTTCAATGAGGTTCGTATTTCCGGAGGAAATACCCTTAATACCGATGAGGCACTGGTTTGGTACACTCCTTTAAAGGATAGACTGGATGAAGGAAATACCCACCAGCTGGCCGGTACTTTTGATAACTATGCAGGTTTCTTTGAAACGGTTCGGGCAGATGGTAAGCATGCTTCCAATGATGAGTTACATAATGTAATGGAAGCAATGGTTGGCGTTGAATATGGTATGCAAACCGGAATCTGGTGGGGTACGGCAGAGTATGCACGCGGAGAGTTTGTGAAAGCAAGTGACGGAGTTCGTTTGGGTTATGCAGAACATCGTGATAACTGGACTGCAGCATCTGTTTACCGTGATTTGGAGGGTAAGGTGCAGGCCTTTTGTGGCGCCTCAGAACGTCAGGCTGTTACTACTACTTACCGTTATGTTTCAAAGGATAGAGATGTGTATTTTGATGGTCATGGCCCTCAGCGCGAATTTACTTTGGTGATGCCAGGAGGAACGGGTTATCAGGTAAATCAGCCTAATGCAGAACGAGTGGTGAATGTTACCTGGGGTGATGATATACAACCTGTAATAAATGGACAGTATGTTTTAGTTAATCGTAATAGTGGATTGGTTATGGAAGTGTCTGGTGGCTCAACAGATTGGGGAGCAAATGTAAGGCAGTATTCTTATAATCATGAAGCCTACCAGCATTGGAATGTGTCAAGGGTTGACTCACGTGTAGGTGGTGATTTTAGTTACTATACAATGACTGCTGCCCATAATAACCTTTCACCGGATTTGCTGAATTGGTCGCTTGAAGATGGGGGAAATATTATAGTTTGGGATGATGCCAAAGGGGCTAACCAACAATGGTATCTTGAGTATGCCGAAGACGGCTGGTTTTTTATCCGAAGCAGGCATAGTGCCAAATGTATCGAAGTAGTCAATGCCAGTACCGGGAATGGAGCAAATATTCAACAGGGTGATAAAGATGGTGGCCAGAATCAGCAATGGCGATTTATCCCGGTAGGTGCCGAAGTTGAGTTTGCTGCACCACAATCACCTGTTGATGTGGAGGCTACAGCACAAGAAGGTTTTGTTCGATTGGAATGGACTGCAAATTCAGAAGCCGATTTGGCAGGTTATACCATTTTCAGGGCTGAGTCTTCCGGTGGCACTTATAATACAATTGCCCAAAATGTAACATCCACATCATTTATCGATAACACGGTTTTAGCAGGGGTAGATTATTACTATGTGATTAAAGCAGTAGATAAATCATTGAATAAATCCGCTTATTCCGATGAAGTATCAACAGCTGCTACGGGTGATAAAACGCAAATAGTGCGCATGCCTTTTGAGGGTGATGTTGTTGATGTTTCAGCTAATCAGAACAATGGAGCGTTGTTTGGGGAGGTTGAGTATGTTGAAGGAAAATCAGGATCGCAGGCCATTGTTTTGGATGGTTCAAATAACTTTGTGCAGCTGCCTTCAACAATTGCTAATCATAGAAATATTTCGGTTGCTACCTGGGTTAAGTGGAATGGCGGAGCCAGATGGGCACCTGTTTTTTCATTCGAAAATGACATAAATGAGAGCGTAAGTCTGACTCCATATATGAAGTTATTAGTTAAAAATGATGGCGCAGAATATACCTTGTCATCTTCACGATTAACTTCGGGTGTTTGGTTTCATGTAGTGGTTACCATGGGGGATTCGGGTATTAAATTGTTTGTAAACGGAGAGTTAGTGGATGAATTAAATACTGTTTCAGTAAGTACTTTAGACTTTAAGCCGGTTTTAAATTATATAGGGCGCAGCCAGCAAACCACTTCATTGTTTAATGGATGTATTGATGATTTTTGTGTGTATAACTATGAATTGTCAGCAACAGAGGTTGCGGATTTGGCAGCGGACAATCCTACCGGTTTATCAGGATCGGAACAATTGGGAGCAGGAAACTTAGTCTTGTGGCCAATGCCTGCAACCGAGGCATTAAAGGTTAGTTATTCTGGAAATAATGCTGAAGGTTTATCTGTTGTTTCATTGTATGGTATGAATGGGGAAATTATCAGGAGTAAAACGCTTGATGGTTCTGGTGATATTGACTTTAATACCTCAGAGCTGGCCTCCGGAATTTATATTTTAAGGCTAAGAAATAGCAAAGAGATGATAAACCGAAAATTCATTGTCAAACACTAAGGTGTTGCTAAAGTAAGAAAGTGCGGACAAGTGGTGAAAAAGTAATTACTGGGTGAGTTTTTATTTTTTATTGGCTTTGGAAAGATATACTTAAATGAATTGTGGCAAATAAATGAAAAAATAATCACGTGAAAATATGTTCTTCTATTCCAAAGATATTCTTTCTACTCATTACTATAAGTTTTTTTAATGATGTAAATAGCCAGGGATTTAAACATCCCGGCCTCTTACATACGCAAGAAGATTTTAGCCGAATTATAACACAACTAGCAAGTAATAACCCGGCTGTAGTAGCAGGGATGACACACCTGAGATCCAGCGAATGGTCACAGCTTAATGTGAGTACTTGGCCTGTTGAAATTATAAAGCGGGGAATAGCCGGTGATGAAAATTATATTAATGCAGCAAGGGGGGCGCATATTGCTTATATGTGCGCTTTGCGCTGGAAATTAGGGGATGGGGAGGCTTATGCAAAAAAGGCAGTTGAGGTTTTAAATCTTTGGGCGGCTACTACAACGGGTATTGGAGGAAATTCTAATTATGCCCTTGCTTCCGGGATATATGGATATGAGTTTGCTAATGCAGGTGAATTATTGCGTGATTATGAAGGATGGAAACCTGATGATTTTAAAGCTTTTCAGGACTGGATGAAAGGTTTGTGGTATCCGGTGGCTCTTGGTTTTTTAACGGACAGAAATGGTACAAATCCAGGTCATTACTGGTCGAACTGGGGCTTGTGCAATGCATTGACAGTAATCAGTATTGGTGTTTTATGTGATGATATGTACATTTATAACCAGGGACTATCTTATTATAAGGATGATTACATTGGAACTTTTAAAGAAGATAAAACCGGAGACGATAAAATTATCAATGATGGTTACAACGAGTTTATTGGTAACCTGGTACCCATAGTATGGGGGGATGATAGAGGCCCGTTTGGCCAGTTGGGACAAATGCAGGAGTCGGGACGAGACCAGGGGCATACCCTGATGGCAGTAGGTTTGGCTACCGATATTTGTCAGGTAGCATGGAACCAGGGAGAAGATCTGTTTGCCTATATGGACAATCGGCTTGCGGCCGGGATAGAATATATTGCGGCCTATAATACAATTGTTGAAAATGAAGATTTGCCCTGGAAAGAGTATTGGTATCATGATGTTCGCACTTCGATTGAAAATTCTTGGAAGCAAACCGAAAATAATGCGATAGGTAGAGGGCAGCATCGTCCGTATTGGGACCGGATACTCGGATATTACCAGGGGATAAAAGGCATTGAGATGCCATATGCATCTATTATGGCAAGTAATATTAGAACTGCCAATGGGGGTGCTGACTTTGGTGGAGGCGGAAGTACGAGTGGGGGGTATGACCATTTGGGGTATTCCACTTTAACCTGTACACGTCCTGCAGTAACTGAAGGTCAGGTACAAACTTCTTTGGGAATGCAAATCCATTATGATGGAAAAATATACAACAGCACAGCGCGACTTTCTTTTCAGCCCGGAAGTATTATCACCCTCTATCCAACTTTGCCTGATACGGCTACTAATTCCGGAAATTGGTTGTGGGATAACGGATCTGCCACTCAACAATTAGAAATAAATGCTGATAGCAGCCACATTTATCGGGTATATTATACCAATACCAATGGAGTGGTAAGCACACAGTCTTTTAGCATATTGGTGTATGGCGATTGTCCTCCAGATGTATATTCCTATTCAATAATTTCAAACAACGTTATCACTGAGGATACAATAATTATTGTTCAGCCATATTCTAATGTGAATTTATGCCTGCAGTCATTGACCGGGCAATCTACTTATTTATGGAATACCGGAGAAACGAGTGCAATCAAGCAGGCGATTATCCAAAAAGCTGATTCCAGTTTTACCGTAACAGGAACAAATAAAGGAGGTGCAGCCTATCAGCTTAGCTTTAAAATAAACGTAGAGCCTATAGGTGGTCGCTTTAAAATAAATGATGGTGATATTTTAAATGGAAACAAGGTTAAAGCTGTAAAAGGCCAAACGGTTACGCTTATTCCTGAAATAAAGGAAGAAATTGAAGGGGGTACCTGGAAATGGGGTGACGGAAGCACAATAAAAAAACTTGTGATTGAAAATATACAGAACAATGCTGAGTATACGGTTACCTATGCGTATCAGGGTCAAACCTATTCAATAAGCTACTACATAGTTTTGGTGGATGATGCCAGTTCATTTGCCTATTGGCCAATGAACAATACAGAAGGAACAATGCTGACGGATGTATGGAGTGGATTTAATGCAACGCTTTATAATGCAACATGGACAAGCGAAGGCAAGTGTGATGGAGCAATTGCTTTTGACGGAGCTTCTTCATATGTTCATCTTCCCGATAATTTTCTGAGTTCACTTAGCGACTTTTCTATTGCTGTTTGGGTAAAACCTGAAACAGCAGACATGTGGGCTCGAATATGGGATTTTGGTATCAATACAGACTATAATATGTTCCTGACACCTGTGTCGGGCGATGGATTTGTTCGCTTTGCAATTAAAGCAGGAGGTGAGGAGCAGCAGGTGACCTCCACTACAAATATTGTCTTAAATGAATGGACTCACATTGCAGTTACCAAATCAGGAAACACGGCAAAACTGTATGTAAATGGTGATTTGGTTGGGACTAATACTGCTACTACCATTAGTCCATCACAATTGGGATTTACCATTAATAATTATTTAGGGAAATCACAATGGCCTGATCCCCTGTTTAAAGGGAGTGTAGACGAACTGAAAATATTTAACACAGCAATGGAATCAACCAAAATTACAGAGTTGATGTTGTGTGGTGTTAATACAGGAATGTCTGCAAAACTGGAAAATGAGAATAAATTGTCTGTTATTCTTACGCTTTCTTCCTCTGGTGATTATATCCTTCTAAATAAAGAAGGGAAGCATACTTGCGTTGATGTGTTTGAGCTGACTGGTAGGTTGGTGAACTCCTTCAGTTCCAATTCAGCACAAATCAATTTGAATTTGCATAGTCCCGGATTGTATCTTGTTAAGGTGGTTACTGATTGTGGGTCACAAGTATTCAAGGTGTTAAAGCGATAGGCTGGCGCACACGCCTTCACGTGTTATTGATTAAAAATCATTATTGACCGAGAAAAAATATATGAGTATAGATATTGTTAATATTAATAAGGGTTATATGATATTGAGCGATATGTTAGGGTATTTAAACCGCCTTCATGTAAAAGCGTAAAAAAAATCAGTAAACGAAGCGTTAAGAAAGAAAAGCTGTTTGAACGCAGTGAGTTCTTTTCTTTTAGCGAAGAGCGGTGATTTTTAGCTTTTTC
>NZ_JAPDPI010000048.1 GCF_026013615.1 Plebeiibacterium marinum | reverse complement strand
CTTCCCCTTTAGAGCCTGTCCCGAACTTGTATTCGGGAGGACTGAGGGGTGTGGGTGGGCTAACAAAAATTTCAGCAGTTTTCTTGCCAACACTAGATAATAATTTACAGTGTTCAGCCTGCAGTAGGAAATGTTTTTCTGCTGCAGGCCGGGGCTGACTACTGATTTTTTAAGAGTTCAGTGAAATTTGTTCTGAAAAAGCCCTGATCCTCAATTTTGTATTCTTCAGAATTTTTCTTCCAGTCAACAATTACTGACTCGGCAGGAAGTTTTAATAAAGAGCTTAATTGGTCCTCATTAATTAATGCCGTGCCAGAAAATATGGTAACATTATATTTATCCCTGATATCTGTAGTTACATTTTCGGTAAGCGTTAGCGGAATTTCTTTACCGCCCCTAAGTGTGATTTTTAAAGTTTTTCCTTCTTTTAAATAGCCAAAATACCTGTTTCCATCGCCTAAATAGGTTTCCCATTGAAAAGTGATTTTTGCTTGTCCGTTCACAATTTGGCATTGCGATTTTCCCCTTATTTTATTTTTGGGACTGCCGAAAAAACGTTCCAGCCGTTTGCTGACGGCAAAATATATTTCCTGCATTTCCCCCCGGGCACTCAGGTCGGAGCTGGTAATTGTTTCAATTTCGGTAGTCGTTACTGCTTCTGTTACATACTCCCATGTCCCGTTTTCGTACAAAACTACTTTTTTGCCTTCGGATGTTGTTGCTTCAATCTGGGCAAATATAGAAGAGGATATGAAAGTCATGAAAAAGAGTAAGATAATTCTATTCATTTTATTAGAGATTAAACTGTTATTTGTTTTTTGAGTGGGGCGATTTGTTCTTTGTTGAGGTGAATATAGTAAGATTTTGTAATAATACTGTTAGTATAGGTTAATTGGTTTTAAAGTTTTTAGCCGACAGGTCTAGTTTTGAAATAGAGATATAAAAGGAGTCGAAAGAATCATTCATGTTAAGCACAATGTCTTTTAAGTTGTCTATTGATCCCAATAAATTTGAGTTTTCAGTAATGCTGGAATCAGAGAAGTTATCAACCTGTTTTACAATTTCGGTAAAACGGATATTATCTTCAATATTGTTTTTAAACTGTTCCATTAAGTCTTTGTTGATCAGGTTTGCCTGGTTAATATTTTCGTTAAGGGCATAAATGATTTTGGCTATCCGGATAGCTGATTGGCTAATGTTTGAGGATAGTTTTCGAACTTCACCGGCAACAACGGTAAAGCTTTTGCCAAATTCGCCGGCTTTGGAGGCTTCAATAGAGGCATTTAAGGCTAAAATATTTGTTTGTTCAGCAACATTACTAATGGTTTGGATAATGTTGTCAATCTCTTGCGTTCTTCCTACCAAAGAATTCATTTCGTTTGAAAACCGGTCTACGTTTTTATCGATAAGCTGTAAGTTTTTGCCTGATTTAAAAACGGCTGACTGTATATGGTTTATGTTGTTTTTAATGGCATTGGATAATGCGGAGATTTTGTCGGAGTTTGAATGGATTTGGGAAATAGAATGGGTAAGGGAGTGTAATTTGCTAGAGTTGTTTATCTCCTTATCTCCACCTATTTTATTGGCCTCGCTAACAATTTTTTTAATTTCAAAAACAAAAGAGTTCAAACATTTAATAATTTCATTAAATCCACTGGCAATTTCTCCAACTGCATCTTTGCTTTCTATTTCAAGCTGTACTGCAATGTTTTTGTTGGCCACCTCTTGTGCTACGGAAGATACTTTAAGAAGCTCCTTAATCAATATTTTTTTGACAAATAAAAAAGACACGATACCTACTGTAATGCCTGCCATGATGCAGCCAATCAAAAAGTATACAAAATGTCCTTCTTTCCATTCAACAAAGAAGTTTGCGTATACCGGAAATATGAAGCCCATGGTGATTCCAAACAGCATCATATAATTAAATAATCTTTTTAAAATGCTCTTTTTTCTTGTAGCCATAGTTCTTATGTGTGATTTTGGTTTATTTATATTTACTTAATTAAGTAGCGTAATGCACAAATATAGGATAAATACGATAAATTTGTACTTTTGTTATGTATAACAATGAATTATCAAATGAGTTTAAAATCAATTGAATGTCCCCGTTGTAAAAAGCAATATTCGAAAGAGGATTTAAAAAGAAACTGCAGTAATTGTTTTGCATGTACAGGTTGTGAAGTGTACATATGTAATTGTGGGGAAAGGATTGTTGTAAAGCCTCCAAGGGAGTATAGCCGTCAGGCTAAGAACGTATAATGCATATTGTAGAGACATAAGCTCAATACATGTTGCACCAAAGCGATATGAGAACTATCATCATCTTAGTGTGAAATCCTCAAGTGTTCAAAAAGAAATTTATCAGTTTTTACACAGTCTGTAAGGGGGGTAAATAGTATTATAATGTATTATGGCTGTTAAGGTTTAATGTGTTTTGCATCCTTTTAAATTCATCAAACAGGCCTGCTTTTAATAACATTGGGGTTTCTGTAACAGGATGGTTTAATTCCAGTTTGCTGGCATGTAACATCATGGTCATCATATTCCATTTTTCTTTAAATAGCTTGTTTTGCTTGTTGCATCCATGTGGCCTGTCTCCAATAATGGGGTGTCTAAGGTGGTTTAAGTGCTTTCTGATTTGGTGCATTCTTCCGGTTTTGGGGTAAGCTTCAATTAATGAATATCTTGAAGTGGGGAATTTTCCGAAAGGGATTTCCAGTTCGCATCTTTTGATGGTTTTAAATATGGTAAATGCATCCTGGGTTTTTCCTTTATCGTTGGTCAGGGGATGGTTAACTTCTATATTGTCAGGGAAGTGCCCCCGTACAATGGCCAGGTACGTTTTTTGTGTTTTAGGATTTTCAAGGATGGTTTGTAGCTTTGCTGCCATGCTGCTGCTTAATGCAAATACGAGTATGCCTGAGGTTTTTCTGTCGATACGGTGTATGGGATAAACACTTTGTTGTATCTGGTCGCGAAGCATTTGTAAGGCAAATTCCCGGGCATCTGAAGCAATAGGGCTGCGGTGTACTAATAATCCGTGAGGTTTATTAATAACAACCATGTGTTCGTCCTGATATATTATTTCCAGCATTCTTGTGTTTGTTTGTAAAAAAAAAAAGCCGGGCAAAGTTAATAAATTTAATCGCTGCACAGGTTAAAGTGTAGAACCCTTGTGGTGTTGACATCCTTATTCAAACGAATTAACTTGAATGTAAAATTGAATTCATAAAAAATGTGTAAGTTGTTTGCTAATATTATACTGTCAAAAATCATAAAATATTTAGTTTTTTATTTGTGATTTATCGTAGATATTTTTTGTACATTTGCGCAATTTTTTAAATAAAAGAATCATGGCGAAGATAATAAACGAAGTATCAAGGACTTTCAATGAATACCTTATTATTCCGGGGTTAACTACCAAAGAGCATACCCCTGACAAAGTTGATTTAAAAACACCGTTGGTTAGATATAAAAAGGGGGAAGAACCAAAGATTTCTTTGAATACACCTTTTGTTTCAGCGATTATGCAATCGGTATCTGATAGTGGTTTGGCAATAGCTTTGGCAAAAGAAGGTGGACTGTCGTTTATTTTTGGTTCTCAGTCTATTGAGGATCAAGCCAAAATGGTTCAGGCAGTAAAAAGGCACAAAGCAGGTTTTGTTGAGAGTAGGGCCAATATTACCCCTGAGCATACCCTGGCCGATGTTTTGGCATTAAAAGCTACAACTGGTTTTTCAACAGTGGGTGTAACTCATGATGGTACTGCATCGGGCAAGTTGTTGGGAATTGTAACAAGTCGTGATTACAGGCCAAGCAGGGATAGCCATGATAAAAAAGTGAAAGATTTTATGACCCCTGCAGAAAAGGTAATTACTGCAAAGGATGGTACTACATTAGGTGAGGCAAATGATATTATTTGGGAGCACAAATTAAATACATTGCCCATTGTGGATGAAAACCAGAACTTGAAATATTTTGTGTTCCGCAAGGATTATGATAGCCACAAAAAGAATCCTAATGAACTGTTGGATGACAAAAAGAGCCTTGTGGTAGGTGCCGGAATCAACACCCGTGATTATGAAGAAAGGGTGCCTGCTTTAGTTGAAGCTGGCGTAGATGCCTTGTGTATCGACTCATCAGATGGTTTTTCGGAATGGCAAATGGAAACGATTCGTTATGTAAGGGAAAAATATGGAAACGAAGTGTTGGTAGGAGCCGGAAATGTTGTGGACAAAGAAGGTTTCAGGTATTTGGCTGATGCGGGAGCTGATTTTATTAAAGTTGGAGTTGGTGGAGGATCCATATGTATTACCAGGGAACAGAAGGGTATTGGTAGAGGTCAGGCAACTGCTTTAATTGATGTGGCAGAGGCCAGAGATGAGTATTTTGAGGAAACAGGTATTTATGTGCCTATCTGTTCTGACGGGGGTATTGTACAGGATTACCATATGACGCTTGCACTTGCTATGGGGGCTGACTTTTTAATGATGGGTAGGTATTTTGCCCGATTTGATGAAAGTCCGACACGTAAGCTTATTGTAAACGGAAATTACGTAAAAGAATATTGGGGTGAAGGGTCCAATAGGGCAAGAAACTGGCAGCGTTATGATATGGGAGGTAACAGCAACCTTAAGTTTGAAGAAGGAGTGGATAGCTATGTGCCTTATGCCGGAAAATTAAAAGATAACTTAGATCAAACTATAGGTAAGATTAAAGCTACCATGTGTAGTTGTGGTGTTGCCTCGTTGGATGAGCTGCAAACAGAGGCTAAAATTACTTTAGTGTCTTCAACAAGTATTATTGAGGGCGGTGCCCATGATGTAATAGTGAAGGATACCAGTAATTAATACAGGGATATATTAAATTTTATATAAAGAGGGAATCCAAAAACGGATTCCCTCTTTTTTGTTAAATTTTACTATTTTCGATTTTAGTTTTGTTAACAAAAAATCTAAATGACAGAAAAAAATCTCGTATTAAGACTAAAAGAAGGAGATGAACAGGCCTTTGAGTTGCTTTATCGTAAGTATTTTAGGCGTTTGTGTGCTTTTGCAAACAAGTATTTGCACGACTATGAAGTCACGCAAGAAGTTGTTCAGGATGTTTTTTACACAATATGGGAAAAAAGGGAGCATTTGGATGCAGACAAGTCGATACTTTCTTTTTTATTTCAATCTGCTAAAAACAAAAGCATTCATATTCTTGAGCATTCCAAGGTAAAAAATAAATATAAGGAGGTGTTGAAGTATGCCTATTCACAAGGCGATTATTTTGATGTTCAGGATTCGATGCTGGCTAAAGAGCTTGAGGCTAAATTGGGTGAAATTATTGAATCCCTTCCGGAGAAATGCCGGAAAATATTTTTATTAAGCAGGCAAGAAGGAAAAAAATACAAAGAAATTGCCGAAGAACTGGATATCTCCGTTAAAACTGTTGAAACCCAGATGAGCAGGGCGTTAAAGGTGTTTCGAACAGAGCTGAAAGACTACCTTTCTGTGGTGTTGTTTGCCATTATTTAAAAAATATTTACATTTTTTTTGATTTCTTGTAGGGGTAAAAGTTTCTCATCCGGTATAACCTGACAGAAGGTATTATTATGGAAAGAGAAAAAAAATTTGAAGCCCTGCTGGTTCGTTACTTTGAAAAGGATGCAAGTGAGGAAGATTTGCTGCAATTGAAAGCGTATCTAAATGAATCAAAGGAAAATTGTAAGAGGTTTGACGAGCTTAATGAAATATACCAATTAACTGATATTACTGCAAAAGGTTGGTTGTATGATATTGATTCAAACTGGAACCAACTGAAAGCCCGTATTCAATCCAATAGTATAGCTCCTGTAGTAAAAATGGTTTCCAACAAAATTCATATGTTATGGAAAACTGCTGCAGTGATTGCTTTGTTATTGGCAACCACTTTTATGGGATTGTTTATCTCTGACAGATTAGCAGTTGATTCACGCATGGTGAAGTTTGTGGCTCCTAAAGGAGAAAAAAGCAAAGTGATTCTCGATGATGGAACACTGGTTTGGTTAAACTCCGGGAGTGAACTAAGTTATCATCTGGATAAAAGAAGCAAGACAAGAAAGGTTGATTTAACAGGAGAGGGTTATTTTGAAGTTTCTAAAAACAAGGAACTCCCATTTGTGGTTCATACCAAACGATTTGATATTAAAGTATTGGGTACGCAATTTAATGTCTCGGCTTATGATAGCGACATTGTAAACGAAGCCACTTTAAAAGAAGGGAGTATATCTGTGTTAAATAACCGTACAGGAAAATACTTAGATATTGAACCCGGTGAGCAGGTAAAAGTTAATCTGAAAACCAATAAAATGACAGTTGAAAATGTTAGGGTTGATGATTATATGGCGTGGATTGAAAATAAACTCAGGTTCGATAATAGCTCCTTTTTAGAAGTGGTTAAAAAACTGGAAAGATGGTACGATGTGAATATTATCCTGGACGATGAACTATTATATAAAGAGCGTTATACCATGACTGTAAAAACAGAAAGTCTCCGCGAGGTGTTGGAGTTGATACAAATAACCACTCCGATTCACTATAAAATTGAGGAGGAAAAAGTTTTTATTACATATGGTAATCTGGATTAAATAACCATTTTAAAGGCAAACGTATCTCAGAAAATGGAGTTTGTTTGCAGAGAATAAAAAAAGGAAAGTGCTGGAACACTTTCCTTACTTAATAACTCGTGCTGGAACACGAATCATACTAATTTAAGATGTACAAATTTATGAAAAAAAAGTTGATGTTTAACATCAATCAGGCCCGGGGTGCCTGGTTAAGATGCTGGAGAATTATGAAACTATCTACGTTTTTGTTACTGTTTACGTTTTTACAGGTATCTGCAACTGTTTATTCTCAGGATACAGTGTTGACGCTGAAGTTGAGCAATACAACACTTAAAGATGTGCTTTATGAGATTGAACAGCGGACAGAATACACGTTTATGTACAACGATACTAAAATTGATGTAAGTCAATATGTGAGTGTGGATTTTGAGGAAAAAAAAGTCAGTGAAATTCTTGATATACTTTTGGATGAAGAAAAAATTGAGTATAAAATGATTAAGAACCAAATTATACTTACTTCATTAGTTGATCAAGAGGTTGGTTCGTTGCAAATTGAAAGGGATATTTCGGGAACAGTGGTTGATCCGTCGGGAGTTCCAATGCCCGGGGTTTCTGTATTAATAAAAGGAACAAGCACAGGAACAATCACTAATATGGACGGAAAATTCTATTTGGCCGGAGTGGTTGCGCAGGATATATTGGTGTTTTCTTTTATAGGTATGACCAATAAGGAGATTGTTGTTGGAGAAAATAATGTATTAAATATAACCCTGACTGAAGATGTGATTGGCCTGGAGGAAGTGGTTGCTGTTGGTTATGGTATGTTAAGGAAAAGTGACTTGACGGGTGCTGTGGCAACTATTGAAACCGATGAATTAAACTCCCTTCCAGTTCCAAGTGTTGGAAATGCACTACAAGGAAAAGCAACAGGTGTTCAGGTTATCGATAATGGTACGCCAGGTAGTGATCCTACTTTTCGCATTCGTGGGTTAGGTACCATTAACAATAATAATCCTTTATTGGTTATTGATGGAATTCCAACAAATGACGGATTAAATCAGTTAAATGCAAATGATATTGAGTCTATTCAGATTTTAAAAGATGCTTCATCTACCGCTATTTATGGCTCGCGAGGAGCTAATGGCGTTGTAATTATTACAACCAAAAAAGGGAAAGGAGGAAAGGGTAGGGTTGAATTCAATGCATATTATGGAATTCAGCAGGCAACTAACCTGGTGGATGTACTAAATGCAACGCAGTTTGCAGCCTTGCATAACGAAATGATGGCTAATGCTGGAAGAACACAGAATCCTGCTTTTGCTGACCCTGCTTCTTTAGGTAAAGGAACTGATTGGGTAGATGAGTTATTTGAAACAGCTCCTATGCAAAATTATTCAATGTCGTATTCTGGAGGAAACGAAAAGACTACTTATTATGTTTCCGGAAATATTTTTAAGCAGGAAGGTATTATCTCCAATACGGGATTTGATAAGTACACGATGAAATTTAATGTGGAATCGCAGGTACTTAAAAATCTTAAGTTTGGTAATAACATTACAATGAATCATGATAAGAAATATAGCGGTGATTATAGTGTAAGAAATACTTTGCTGGCCTTACCAACTTTGCCTGTTTATAACAGTGATGGCTCTTATGCTGGTCCTCAGGAGCGACCGGAGTGGGATGGAGATATAATTAATCCTGTTGGAAAAAGCGAGTTGGTTGATAATACAACAAAGGGATATAATTTGTTGGGTTCTGTATATGCTGAGCTTGAAATTGTAAAAGGTTTAAAGTTGAAGTCTCTGGCAGGTTTAAAAGCTAATTTCTGGTTCAGCAGAACATGGTCTCCAAAATATGACTGGGATCCGACACCCCAGGAATTGTCATATCTTTCAGAAAGTTCTAATAGAAACATTAATTGGAACTGGGATAATACCTTGACTTATACCAAATCTTTTGACCAGCATGATTTAACGGTGATGGTGGGTACAAGTGCTCAGGAAAGCGAATGGCAAGGTATGAACGGGTCTATCCAGGAATTTGCCAGTGATTTAACACAGCAGCTCGACAATGGCACAAAACAAGCGGATATAGGTGGAAACTCGAATGGTTGGTCTATGATGTCGTATATGGGTCGTATCAATTATACGTTCAATGATAAGTATCTGGTCACAGCAACAGTTCGTCGGGATGGTTCTTCTCGTTTTGGTGAGGATTCGCGTTGGGGAACATTCCCTTCTGCTTCATTGGCATGGAGAGTTTCAGAAGAAGGGTTCTTTGAGAATGTGGACTTCGTAGATAACTTAAAACTTCGTGCGGGTTATGGTGCTACAGGGAATCAGGAAATCGGCTTGTATGAGTATGCTTCTGTTCTTAATACAAATGTTTATGTGTTTAATGATGCATTGGTAAGTACTGTAGTACCTCATAAAATGCCCAATCCTAATCTTCATTGGGAGTCGCAGAATATGGCCAATGTTGGTATAGATGCCACTTTGTTTAACCAACGCTTTGATGTAACCATTGATGGATATTATAAAGTTACCGAAGATATGTTAGTCCCTATGTCTGTACCTATTTCAACAGGTTATTCGGATATTGACGTACCTAGGGTTAATGCAGGAGAGATCATTAATAAGGGATTTGAGATCTCAGTAACTTCTCATAATACAACAGGTGAATTTAAATGGGATACGGATGTGAATTTCTCACTAAACAGAAATGAAGTGAAAGAGCTTAATGATTCCATTCCTATGACAGTGGGATCTATCGGTTTAAATCAAAATCTGGCTCGTCTGGCAACAGGTCATTCCATGAATGTATTTTATGGTTATGTAACTGATGGTATATTCCAAAATCAGGCAGAGGTTGACAATCATGCGGTTCAGGTACCAGGTAATGATCCATATAACCGTACTTCAGCAGGAGATATCCGTTTTAAGGATTTAAACAGCGACGGTATTATTAATGCAGACGACCGTACTTATATTGGTAACCCTAATCCTGATTTTATTTTCTCTATGAATAATCGTTTTGAGTATAAAGGTTTTGATTTGAATATCTTTTTACAAGGTGTATATGGCAACGATATTTACAATGCAAATCGAATCTATAACGAAGGAATGGCGGTGGCCTATAACCAGTCTTCAGAAACCTTAAAAAGGTGGACAGGAGAAGGAACCAGCAATACTATGCCAAGGGCCGTATTTAACGACCCTAACCAAAACTCACGACCTTCGGACAGGTATATTGAAGATGGTTCTTACCTAAGAATTAAGAATGTAACATTGGGGTATAATTTACCTAAACGTTGGTTCGAAAGATACCATATCAGTTCAGCAAGATTATATGTTTCGGGTACCAACCTGTACACTTTTAGCAATTACAAAGGATTTGATCCTGAGGTGAGTGTAAGTGAATATAATGGTTATCAATCGCAAGGTATCGATAATAGTGTGTATCCGGTAACCAGAACAATCAGTGTTGGAGCAAATATTACTTTCTAATTTGAAAATCAAGAAAAAATGAAGAATCTAAAATATATATCACTATTTATTATAGGACTTTTGATGGTTTCTTGCGGGGATGAATTTCTTGAAAAATCACCGGAGGATTCAATCAATACTGCTAACTATTGGCAAACAAAAGAAGATGCAATTAATGCAGTGAATGGGGCATATCAACCATTGCAATGGCCTAAACTGTATAATATGCGAATGTGGACTTCTGATATTATGGCTGGTAATAGTATTGTTGGTGCCGGCGGTGGTGATGATGGTCGTGAAACACAGGATATGTCCAATTTTGTTACTGCTACTGATAATCCCGGCGTATTGGATTTATGGAGAGGTCCGGCACCTGGTATTTTAAGAGCCAATTTGGTTTTACAGAATGTTCCGGGAATGTCAATAGATGAAGATTTAAAGGACAGGGTTTTGGGTGAAGCTCACTTTTTAAGAGGGTTGTATTATTTTATCCTGGTTAGATACTTTGGAGATGTGCCTTTAATTCTTGAACCCCAAGAGCCTGGTGATGATTTGCGACCTAAAAGGACTGATAAATCAATTGTATATGAACAGATTATATCAGATTTGGAAGATGCTAAAGACTTGTTGCCCAAGAAAAGTACATATGCATCAAATGATTTAGGAAGAGCAACAACAGGGGCAGCAACAGGTTTGTTGGCAAAAGTATATTTAACCTTGGGTAATTGGGATAAAGTAGTTGAGCTAACAGAAGAAGTTGAATCGTTAGGATATGGCTTAAACCCTCAATATAGTCAGAATTTTGATGTAAATAATAAGAATTCGATAGAGTCACTTTTTGAAGTGCAATATGCAAGCAATTCAGGAGAAGATTTCTGGTCCAATGAAAATCAAGCTTCCTGGTTAAGTACATTTACAGGTCCCCGAGGATCAGATATGGTAGCCGGTGGTTGGGGCTGGAATCAGCCAACTGCTGAATTTATGAGTTCATATGAAGATGGTGATGAGCGAAAAGCTGTTACTGTACTGTACGATGGCTGTCCTCAATTTGATGGAATGGATTATGATACCGGGTACTCTACTACAGGCTTTAACTTGCGTAAGTTTTTAGTAACCAAGGCTGTTGCTGAAACTTACGATAACAGTCCGATGAACTTCCCTGTGTTGCGATTTGCAGATGTTTTGTTAATGAAAGCTGAAGCATTAAACAACCTGAATAGGACCTCAGAAGCTTATGTACCTATTAACCGGGTTAGGAATAGGGCTGGTCTGGATGATGTTTCAGGATTAAGTAAAGAAGAGTTTAAAGAAGCGGTGCTTCAGGAAAGAAGGGTGGAATTGGCTTTTGAAGGGCAAAGATGGTTTGATTTGATTCGTGTAGATGGTGGCCAGTGGGGATTAGACTTTCTTCACTCAATCGGGAAAACAAATGCAACAGCAAAGCATTTATTATTCCCCATTCCTCAAAAAGAGATAGATAATAATCCAAATTTGAGTCAAAATACAGGTTATTAACAAATATGATGGAGATTCTTGTCTAATTATAAGAACTTAAAACATATAAAAATGACAACAATAATATATAGAATAAAAAGTATAGGTTTTATAAAGGGGCTCCCTTTAATGGCATTGATATGTATTCTTTCATTGTCAGGTTGCCAGGAAGATTATGAAGCAGAGGTAAGTACAGGGAAAATAATCGAATTATCTGCATCTGCAAGTGATATGGTATTAACACAGGCAGAATCTTTTAATACTGCCATTACATTTAACTGGACAACAGGAAGCAACCAAGGAACCGGAGCTTCTATCTCATATGTGTTAGAGATGGATAAAGCCGGAAATAACTTTGCTTCGGCAAAGGTTTATGATTTTGGCAAACAGGTTTATGAAAAAAGTATTTCGGTGGAAGATCTGAATGAGATGGCAAATGATTTATGGAGTGTTCAGTACGGGCAATCTATTGATCTGGAAGCCAGGGTAACAGCTAAAATTGCGGATGAGGCTGTTATGGATGATGTATCTTCTGTGGTACCTTTTACGGTTCAAACATTTCAACCGGTTACCGAAACACTTTACATTGTTGGTAGTGCAACTCCGGTAGGGTGGAATATAAGTGAAGCTATTGCTTTAGTTCCTGATAATGATGAGCCCTGGGTGTTTGTTTACGAAGGACAATTAACTCCAGGTAATTTTAAGTTTCCTGTTAACAGGGATGAAAGCTGGAGTCAGGATTTTTATACACAAGATCCAGCAGATGCAGAACTGATGGTTTTTAATGAAGGTGGAAGCGGTGATGATGTTCAATGGGAAATCATTGAAGGTTCTCCATATTTAGTTACTGTTGATTTACTTGAACTAACAATTAGCGTTGAAAAACAAATAGGGCCTCCATATACCAATATATTTATTATAGGTGATGCATCACCAAATGGATGGAACATAGGTTCTCCAATGGGCTTTACTCAGAATGCAGAAGACCCGTTTGTGTTTACTTATGAGGCTCAGCTGAATCCTGGAGAACTGAAATTCTCAACATATAAGGGAGACTGGTGCGATGGAGATTGGTTAAATGCAACTCAGGCAGATCAAGCCCTGGATGCAACTGACTATGTGGTTCGTCATGGTTGTGACGGGGATGATTTTAAATGGAGAGTTACTGATGAAACAGCAGGAAGATATTTAATTACCATAAACCTGTTTGATAAAACAGTGAAGTTTGAAAAAGTAATGCTGTATATAGTTGGGGATGGTGGACCTAATGGATGGAATATAGGAACGCCTGAGCCTATGATTTATGTTGAGGGTAAATATGTATTTAGCGGTGAATTAGGTGCAGACAATGCTGAAGGTGAATTCAAAATTTCTAAATTTAAAGGGGATTGGTGTAATGGAGACTGGATTAATGCAGCAACAGAAAACCAGTCGATATCCAATACAGATTATATTATTACGCATGGTTGCGATGGTCCGGATAATAAATGGAAATTAACTTCGGGTGATGCAGGAACCTATAATATTACTGTTGACCTGGATAATGATATAATGACTATCACAAAGCAGTAAAATGCAGAAGGTATAGTTGCAATAAAGATATAGTGAACACTAAGAATCACTAAGCTATAATGATATAATTGTGATTCTTAGTGTATTTATTACTAAAAAGAGTCTATTCATAAAGTCGGGTGTTTGAGATGTAAAGTCCAAATGCAAGGCTTGCGAGTCAATTAATTACAGGAGGCCGTAATTGTTTATGTAAGGTTTCTAAGAAAGAAACCAACAAAAAAGATTAACAGCATGACCTATTTATTGGTGAGTATAATGCAGTAGTTGACTTTATGGACAAACGCTAAATAAGAATAAAAATGAAGTTTCTAAACAAAGTGCTAATTATAACAATCTTTTGTGGGATACTAATGGCTTGTAACGATTCTAATAACGTGCCTGAACCGGATGAAATACCTGAAGTTCCTGCAAATATAGAAACTCCTGATTTTCAGAATGTGTATATATCCAGTGATAAAGCTTGTTATGCTCCGGGAGAACAAGTTTCTTTTTCACTTTCGGCAGGAACAATGCCCTCATCACTAAAGGTTAGATACAAATATCTGAATGAAGTTGTATCGGAGATGAATATCAATTCCAATTCATGGACATGGAATACACCTTCTGAAGATTTCAAAGGATATATGGCAGAGGTGTATATGGAGGAAAATGGGACGGAAACAATTTATGCTACTATAGGTATCGATGTTTCTTCTGAGTGGACAAAATTTCCGAGATACGGTTTTTTGTCAGATTATTCCCAATTGGAAGAGGGTGATATCGAAGAGGTTATGGAGGGTTTAAATCGTCATCATATCAATGGTATTCAGTTTTACGACTGGCACAATAAACATCATAAGCCTTTGCCTTTTAATGATGGTAATCCTGCGTCTTCATGGAAAGATATTATCAATAAAGAAGTGTATCTAAGTACTGTTAAAAGTTATATCAGTACAGCACATCGTTATAATATGAAAACCATGTATTACAATTTGATATATGGAGCCTGGGGTGATGCACAGGAAGATGGTGTGGATAAGCAATGGTATGTATACAAAGATAACACTCATAGCAACAAAGATTTCCATCCACTGAGTAGTCCTTTCTTGAGTAATCTGTATGTTTTGGATCCTTCAAATACTTTATGGCAAGATTATTACAGCCTGGAAAATAATCTTGTTTACCAGCATCTTGATTTTGATGGTTTTCATATGGATCAGTTGGGAGATAGAGGTATTGTGTATGATTATGATGGTATCCAACTAAATTTATCTCAATCCTTTGAACCATTTATTAATGCCATGAAATCAGGGGCACAGGAAAAATATAATGTGATGAATGCTGTGAATCAATATGGTCAGCAAGGAATAGCTAGTGCTGCAACCGACTTTTTATATACTGAGGTATGGAGTCCTAACGACAGTTATAACGATCTGTCAGGTATCATCAGGCAGAATGATGTTTATACCGGAGGAGAAAAGAATACAGTGCTTGCCGCTTATGTAAATTATGATTTAGCCAGTCAACAAGGATATTTTAACACGCCGTCAGTATTGATGACAGATGCAGTTATCTTTGCCTTTGGAGGCGCTCACCTTGAGTTGGGAGAACATATGTTGGGAAAAGAGTACTTTCCTAATAACAATCTATCCATGAAAGAGGATCTTAAGACGTCGTTAATTGCTTATTATGATTTTCAGGTGGCATATCAGAACCTTCTTAGGGATGGAGGAACATTTAATGCAGTGTCACTTCAATCCCTTGATGGGAAACTGATTTTTAGTAACTGGCCTGCTGATATTGGTGAAGTTGGTGTGATTGCAAAGCGATTAGAAAACAGGCAAATCATCTCGCTCATCAATTTTTTAGATGCTACTACTACCAACTGGAGGGATAATTCAGGAATACAAGCTTCGCCTGGCCAAATAGAAAATGCTCACATTGTACTAAAAAGCTCAGATCAGGTGAAAAACATCTGGATTGCATCTCCCGATATAGCCGGAGGGGCTTCTCGTATCATCAACTTTGCACAAGAAGGCGAAAATGTAAGTTTTTCGTTACCTGAGCTAAAGTACTGGACTATGATTGTAGTAGAGTATTAATCTTTATAATAGGCTGTCTTTAAAATATCTGATTTAACATTTAAACTTTCAATTTGAAAGCGTTGGCATTCTCCATGGCTAGAGTTCTTTGCTTCCTTTTGGGGGCAATGCCTATAAGGGAGAAGGGTTTGGTACAACGTTCCAGAATGAAGCAATTTACAAAGTGAATTGCTTAAGTTAAAGACATTAAAAGGAGTTTAATGGGGCAGGCGGAATTAAAAGGTGATCCGGGCTGAAGAATCCTCACGGTCTGGCGAAAACTAAATATGTTGTATTTATTCGATTAAAATTATGCACAATTATAAAATATTAAATGCAGTATTCATTTTCCTTTTCTGTGTTTTGGGACAATTGAAGACTCAGAATTTAACTCCAGGGAGATGTAACAAATATGAGATTAAGGGAAACAAGGTATTGTTTCTATGTGAAAATGGAATAGATGTTCAATTGGAACAGATTAGTAGCGACATTTTTAAAATAAGATATATTACTGATTCTATTAATATGTATCATTCGTTTGCTGTAATCGATCAATCCCAAAATACAAACGCCATTAATATTTCAGAGCAACCTAATAGCTATGAGATATATACTGGTTCTTTAATTATGCGAATTCAAAAAGATCCATTTAGTATTGTGATATTCGACAAATGGCAAAAGCTATTAATGTCAGATTATCAAACCAGAGGTTTTGTAAAGGATTCTATGAGGATATCATCGAGTAAGGTATTGAAGCTCAATGAAAGGGTATATGGTTTAGGAGAAAAGAATGGAGGCATAAACAGGAGGGGACAATCTTTTAAGATGTGGAATAGTGACAAACCATGTTATCAGGCAGATGAAGATCCTCTGTATAAAAGTATCCCATTTTTTATGAGTAGTGAAGGATATGGAATTTTCTTTGATAATACTTTTAAAACGAACTTTGATTTCGGTTCTAACAATCAGGATTATTATTCTTTTGATGCTCCGGGAGGTGAAATGGTTTACTATTTTATTTACGGACCAACTTTAAAGCAGATACTTACAAACTACACTTCGCTAACTGGTAAAGCTATAATGCCACCATCATGGGCATTAGGTTTTGCACAATGCAGGGGTTTGTTAACCAGCGAAAACCTAACACGTGAAATTGCAGAGGGTTTTCGAAGCAGGGATATTCCTTGCGATATTATTTATCAGGATATTGGCTGGACTCAGCATTTACAAGATTTTAACTGGAGGGCAGGTAATTATGAAAATCCGCGTAAGATGCTTTCTGATTTGGATGAAATGGGTTTTAAAGTTGTAGTTTCACAAGATCCGGTTATTTCTCAGGCCAATAAAGAACAATGGAAGGAGGCGGATTCGTTAGGGTATTTTGTGCTGGATAAAAGAACGGGTAAATCATACGATATGCCCTGGCCATGGGGAGGTAACTGTGGTGTGGTAGATTTTACCAAACCTGAAGTGGCCGATTGGTGGGGAGTATACCAACAAAAGGTGATTGAAGATGGTGTAAAAGGTTTTTGGACTGACATGGGAGAACCTGCCTGGAGTAACGAAGAAAGTACCGACAGATTAAATATGCAGCATCATCTGGGCAATCATGCCGAAATACATAATGTGTATGGTTTTACCTGGGATAAAGTGGTTACCGAACAGTTTGAAAAGCACAACCCCAACCAACGGATTTTTCAAATGACAAGAGCCGGATTTGCAGGTTTACAACGATATACCTTTGGCTGGTCGGGCGATGCCGGTAATGGAAACAATGTTTGTAATGGCTGGAACCAATTGGCTGGACAGGTGCCTTTGATGTTGTCGTCGGGCTTGGGGTTAATTCCATTTTGGAGTTGTGATATTTCAGGTTATTGTGGAGATGTAAGGGATTACGATGAGCTTAGTGAGCTATATGTGCGTTGGGTTCAGTTTGGAGCTTTTAATCCATTGAGTCGCATTCATCATGAGGGCAATAATGCTGTAGAGCCATGGTTGTTTGGTGAAGAAGCAGAAAAAATTTGCAAGCGCGCTATTGAAATGAAGTATCAGCTTTTTCCTTATATCTACTCTTATGCAAGAGAGGCTTATGACAAAGGCTGGCCTCTAGTTCGTCCCCTTGTCCTTGAATATCCGGATGATAAAGAAGTATATAATTTGGACAGTCAGTTTTTATTTGGTGAAAATATTTTAGTTGCCCCCGTGGTTGAAGAAGGGGCAGCGATTAAAAGAGTGTATTTTCCTAAAGGTCGGTGGATTGATTTTAATAACAAAGGAAATGTTTATGGGGGAGGGAAATGGGTTGAATATCCTGTGGATTTAGAAACCATTCCGATGTTTGTAAAGGAAGGAAGTATCTTGCCTCAAATGCCCGTAATGCAGTATATCAACGAAAAAGAAAATTACCCATTAATAGTTGATGTATTCCCTGCAGGTATCAATAAGAAAGCCAGGTTTGAGATATACGAAGATGATGGCGAATCAAACAACTACAAGCAGAATTTGTATGGAAAAAGAAAAATAGTTTCCAAAACAGTTAGGACTGGAATAGAGCTTTCATACAGTGAAGAAGTTTCAGATGAATTTAAACTTAAGAAAAGGGCTGTGTTTTATAAATTTCATAATGCCGAAAAACCTTCATCAGTTTTGTTGGATGGAGAAAAGGTTAAGGCAGGTAAATTACCTCAGGATATATTTGAATCACTAAAGAAGGGTTTTTATTTCTGGGATAAAGAAAACAAAACCCTAACGATAGGAATTCCTTCCGAAAAATATAAGTATAAATTGGTAGTTAAGTAAATTAAATGATGATGAATAGAATTATTTGGATTGTTGGGGTCTGTTTTTTTATGCTGAGTTGCACAAAGAACAGGTCGGTTTTATACCAATCAGAAAAATTTATAGTTTACAAAGATGGTGTAAAACAAGGCAAAAATGAAGCTACAGTAATTGCACGAGACAAAATTGTTTCTAATTATCAGAGCTTGACCCATGAAAATTATTCGCGCTTGATCACATTCAAATTTAGTATCAACGAAAAAGATAATGAAAGACCATCCGGTGCTGATCATTGGATTATCATTGATCAGGAGCATGAATCTAAAGTCATTCGTTTTGGAGAGGAAACACGAGCAATCCCTGCTGATCCTGGAACAAAGCTTCCTCCTAATTATGAATATACTTTTAAGTTGGATATGAATCCTGTGTTGGATCAATTTAAAACTAAAGGATATTATGAAGCCTTCGACGGTAGCCGTATTGCAAAAGATGATTTTAAAGGCGTTTATATAGCTGGAGGGTCTTATCCTTTGTCGTGGGATTTTTCCAATTTGGATGAGAATGGATTGGGATTAAAAGATGACGATGGAGATGGCATATATGAATTAAGCGTGGTGCTAAATCCATTTGACGAAAATAGCGCCAAAGAAAAGATTTGGGAAGCAAGTGTTGATGTTTCAGATAAGCCTGTTTATCAGTCGGAACAAAAAGTTGTGGATGCGCTTTTTAACCTGTCGCTCGAAGAGGCTAGGTTAAATATTGAAGCTGACAGTACATTAAGAACTGGAGCTAAATGGGGTGGTGTCTGGACTCGTGATGTAAGCTATAGTATCCTTTTGGCATTTGCCTATCACGAACCGGAAGTGGCAAAAATCAGCTTGATGAAAAAAGTAAAACGCAACCGTATTATTCAGGATACAGGCTCTGGTGGAGCATGGCCGGTGTCTTCCGATCGTACCACATGGGCATTGGGTGCATGGGAAGTATACAAAGTTACCGGAGACCAGAAGTGGTTGGAGACAGCTTATGAAATCATCAAAAACACATTGGATGATGATTATCTAACCATAAGAGATGCTGAAACAGGTATGTATTGTGGAGAGTCTTCGTTTTTGGATTGGAGAGAGCAGACTTATCCTAAATGGATGTCGAACATGGATATTTATGTTTCTCAAAACCTGGGAACCAATGCAGTGCATTATCAGGCGCATCAAATATTAGTGGAGATGGCTAAGCTATTGGGGAAACCATACAGCGTTTATGAACAACGTGCCAATGAAATCAAAAAAGGGATCAATGAGCTTTTATGGATGAAGGACAAGGGTTATTATGCTCAATATTTGTATGGGCGTTCTTCATTGTTGTTGTCCCCACGTTTTGAAGCATTGGGCGAGGCATTGGCTATTTTGTTTGATGTGGCTGATGGTGAGCAAGCCAGATCGATAGTTTCGAAATCTCCTTTAACCGAATTTGGAACTACTTGTATTTATCCTCAAATTCCGGATATTCCCCCGTATCACAATAATGCTATCTGGCCATTTGTACAATCGTATTGGAATATGGCAGCAGCAAAAGCCGGCAATGAGCAAGCATTAAATCATGGTTTGGCAGCCATATATCGTGCAGGAGCTTTGTTTCTGACCAATTATGAAAACTTTGTGGCTCAGAATGGTGATTATGTAGGTACAGAGATTAATTCGCATCGTATGTTGTGGAGTATGGCTGGTAACATAGCTATGGTTCACCGTGTGTTTATGGGAATGGAATTCAAAGTAGATGGCTTAGGTTTTAACCCTGTAATCCCTGAGGTATATGGAGGGAAAAGGAGTTTGTCTAATTATAAGTACAGGGATGCCATCCTAAATATTCAGGTAGAAGGATATGGTAATAAGATAAAAGAGTTTTGGATTGATGGAAAAATTCAGGATGAGGCATTTGTTTCCTCGGATTTGAAAGGGGAGCATTTTATCATGATAAAAATGAATAATAATTCATTTAGCGGCCAAGGTATTAATCACGTAGTTAACCGTTTTTCATCTTCGAATCCACATGCTGTTTATAATGGTTCTGCAATTGAATGGGAACCTGTAGACGGTGCAAAAGCTTATGGTGTTTATAAAGATGGGGAACTTTTGAAGTCGGGAAACTATACAAGTATAACGGTTGCAGATGATAAATTTGCTGAGTATGCTATTACTGCTATTAATGAGTATGGAGATGAGTCATTTAGTAGTGAACCGATTTTGTTGACTTCTGAAGAAATGGTTGTAGAACCTGAAGAAATTTTTAAAAAGTCATCATTGCCATATTCAAATTATACAGGTACTGGATTTATAAAAACTAGCACAACGGAAAACAAAACGCTTGATTTTATAGTTAAAGTAAAAGAAGCAGGGGAGTATCTGTTAGATGTTCGTTATGCTAATGGTACTGGTCCCTGGAATACGGATAATAATTGTTGTATTCGAAGCTTATATGTTAACAACGAATATAATGGAGTGTTGGTTATGCCTCAGAGGGGGGAAGAAGAATGGTCAGACTGGGGGCGCTCCAATGCCAAAAGAGTGAACCTTAATAAAGGTAGTAATAACTTTTCCATTGTCTTAGAAGAATGGAATACTAACATGGATGGATTGATTAATGAAGCTCTGATTGATCAGATTATAATAATATCCCGCATCACAAACTAAACCATATTAAAACAAAAAAAGGAGAACAAAATTTTGTTCTCCTTTTTTTTGTGATTCAGCTGGGGTTCGAACCCAGGACCCCATCCTTAAAAGGGATGTGCTCTACCAGCTGAGCTACTGAATCGCCTTAATTGATTTGGTTTTCCCAAATCGTACTTCTTCAAATTTTTGTGATTCAGCTGGGGTTCGAACCCAGGACCCCATCCTTAAAAGGGATGTGCTCTACCAGCTGAGCTACTGAATCGCCTTAATTGAATTGGTTTTCCCAAATCGTACTTCTTCAAATTTTGTGATTCAGCTGGGGTTCGAACCCAGGACCCCATCCTTAAAAGGGATGTGCTCTACCAGCTGAGCTACTGAATCGCCTTATAGCGTTGTTGTTATTTTGTCAACGCGGATGCAAAAGTAGAGCTTTTTTTTAAACCTGCAAACTTTATGGCCAAAAAAATGGTCTGTTAAAAATGGTCTAAAAAGGACTTGGTGTAAAAGTGCTTTAAATAGAGCGTGTTGCTAATATGAAAAAAATAAAAAAAATGGTAACTTTAAAGTAAACAGATGAAATTGTCAATTTTGATACTTGATACTTGTGTCTCGTATATTTATTTTAAACAGAAAACCCAGGAGTATGAAGTGTATAGATAGAGAACCCGTTGTTGCAGGTACGTTTTACGAGTCAGATCCTAAAGAATTAAGGAAACAGTTAAAGGAAATGTTTGCTGATAGCAATGTGTCAAAAGAAAATATATCGGCTATAATAGTGCCCCATGCAGGATATGCTTATTCTGGTGATATTGCAGCCAGGGCTTTTGGACAGCTTAATACAGAGTTGGAGTACGACCATATTTTTATTATTGGCTCTAGTCACCATGTGTCCCTTAAAGGGGCGTCAGTATACAATAAAGGGCATTATAAAACTCCTCTGGGATTGATTCCTGTAGATTTGGATCTGGCTAATCACTTGATTGAATCAAGTACGCATTTTACCTATAATGAAAGTGCCCATGCCGAAGAGCATACCATAGAAGTTCAGCTTCCTTTTTTGCAATACCATTTAAAAAATATAAATAAGATTGTACCTATTATTATTGGAACCCAGAATATTGAAGTGTTAGATCATATTTCTGATGAATTAAAGCCTTATTTTAACGAGAGAAACCTGTTTGTTATCAGCACCGACCTGTCCCATTACCCAAAGGATGAAGATGCAAGGGTAGTAGACGAAAATACAGTGAGTGCCATTTGTTCTAATAAAAAAGCAAATGTTCTTAGTGTTTTGGAGGAAAATAAGAAGCTTTTGATATCGAACCTTTATACCAGTTTGTGCGGGTGGACTTCCGTATATGTTTTGATGGGCCTGACTAATAAAAACAGAAACTACGAATATCGGAGAGTCCTCTATGGTACATCTGGCGATAAGCTTTATCAAAACCGGAGCCGGGTGGTAGGCTATCAGTCCATTGCTGTAGTAAACAAGACAGCTCCTAAAAAAGAATTGCCCCAACATGTTAAAGAAATGCTGTTGCAGGAAGCCAGGAGTGCTATTTGTAACAATTTGGGAATTGATTCTGAAACATCCCCGGATAGTAAAATGCCTCCCGGATTTGAAGGGTATAGGAGTGCCTTTGTTTCGGTTTATGTTTCAGGGGAATTGAGGGGCTGTATCGGCCAATTTGATGCACAGGTAGATTTAATTGAGTTGGTACGGAATAATGCTGTTTCTGCTGCGTTTACAGACAGCCGGTTTCCTCATGTGGAGGCAGAAGAATTACCGGAGCTTAAAATTGAAATTTCAGTACTGACGCCAAAGGAAAAAATCCATAGTATTTCTCAGATAGAGCTAGGGCGTCACGGGGTGTATCTGCAAAAAGGATGGAACAGGGGAACTTTTTTGCCTCAGGTGGCAACAAAAACTCTATGGAGCATGGAAGAATTTCTTGGGCATTTAGCCAGAGATAAGGCTCATATAGGTTATGAAGGTTGGAAAGATGCAGAATTGTTCATATTTGAGGCAATAATTTTTTCAGATTGAATATATGGATGTAAAAAATAAATTATCCCGCAGGCAGTTTATTAAAACAAGTTCAGCCTGTTTTGTTGGGGCTATTGTGCTGCCCTCCTTTGTGGGCTTAAAAAAAAGAGTTCGGTTTGGATGGGTAACCGATATTCATTTTGCTGAAGCAGAAGTAAAGTGGGGGCGGTATTTCAGCGAAAGCAAGGTTAAATTAGCAGAGGCCGTTGACTTGTTTAATGAGCAAGGTGTTGATTTTGTTATTGAAACCGGAGATTTTAAAGATCAAACCTCACCTCCTGTTGAGGAAAATACCCTGAAATACCTGGAGCAAATTGAAGATGTTCTCCGTCAGTTTCGGGGGCCTGTTTATCATGTGCTGGGTAATCATGATATGGATTCATTGTCGAAGCCTCAGTTTTTAAATGGGATAGAAAATACTGGCATACCCAAGGATAAATCATACTATTATTTTGACAGGGGAGGGATGCGGTTTGTTGTGCTGGATGCATGTTACACCAAAAAAGGGGAAGATTATGATCACCATAATTATCACTGGACTGATGCCAATATTCCAGAAGAGCAGCTGATATGGCTCCGGAAGGTATTAGCGCTTTCGCAAGGGCCTGTATTTATGTTTATCCATCAGTTATTGGATGGGAGGGGCGATTTATATGTAAATAACGCCAGGAAGGTACGTAAGGTAATTGAAGAGTCAGGTAAAGTGCAGGCTGTTTTTCAGGGACATAAGCATGAAGGAGGTTGTAATGTGATTAATGATGTTTTATATTTTACCCTAAAAGCTATGGTTGAAGGAAGTGGTGAAATAAACAATAGCTATAGCATTGTTACGGTTGAATCTAATGGTGAAATTAAAATAGAAGGATACCGAAAGGCAGATGATTATGAATATGCAAAATCAAGAACTGTACACAGCTGAATATTGGGAATTGTCAAAAGGAGGTGTCCGCTGTACCTTGTGTCCTCATACCTGCCTTCTTAAAGATGGTGAAACGGGTGTGTGCAGGACAAGGAAGTGTGTTGAGGATAAGTTGGTTTCTCTGGTTTACGGATATCCCTGTGCATTACATATTGATCCAGTTGAAAAGAAACCGCTTTACCATTTTAAACCTTCGTCGCAAACATTTTCATTATCAACCACCGGGTGCAACCTAAGGTGTTTAAACTGTCAGAATTTCAGCATCTCACAGAAGAATTTTTCAGTGGGCGAGTTTGATTATGTAGCTCCTCAGGATATAGTGCGAATGGCCATGGATAAACAGTGCCGATCTGTTTCCTATACCTATACCGAACCCATTATTTATTACGAATATATGAGAGATGTTGCTGTTGTGGCCCATGAAAAGGGACTTGCAAATATTATGGTATCTGCCGGTTATATCAATAAAAAGCCTTTGCGTGATTTGTGCAGGTATATTGATGCTGCTAATATCGACCTAAAGTGTTTTAATAACAAAACTTACCAAAAACTGAGTAAGGTGGATTTAACTCCGGTTTTAAATACACTTGAACTGCTAAAAGAAGAAGGGGTGTGTTTGGAAATCACAAACCTGATGGTTCCCGGGTATACAGATGATTTAAAGGAGATAGGTAAGATGTGCCAATGGTTGGTTGATAAGGGCTTTGATCAGGTACCACTTCATTTTAGCCGTTTTTATGGTACTCACAAACTGAGTCATCTGCAAACCACTTCGATAGAAAAGATGGAAAAGGCCTTTGACATAGCTAAACAAACGGGTATTAAATATGTTTATCTTGGTAATGTGAGGCATACTTCGGCAGAAAACACTTATTGTCCTGCTTGTCATCAGCTTTTAATTGAGCGAAATGGCTATGCTACGCGGGTGAGCGGAATGATAGGGAGTAAATGTACAAAATGCAGTAATGAAATTTATGGAGTTTTTGACTAAGATCAGGTAGGTTCATTGTATAAAAAACGTATTATGATATTAAAAGATTATATAATTATAGGTGGCGGAATCAGTGGTTTGTCCGCTATTAAAGCCATTAGGGAAGAAGATAAAGACTGTTCTGTTTTGTGGATTACAGATGAAGACAGGCTCCCGTATAAACGTACGCAAATTAACAAGAACATTGCAAGTGGTTTTGAAAAGGATGCTTTTGCATTGATTGATCATGATTGGCTGGTTAACAATCATATTGAGTTGTTGTACGATCATGTTCAGGGAATATTGACCGATTCAAGTGAAGTTTCTTTTGCGCATCGGGGACATTTAAAATATAAAAAACTGATAGTTGCCATCGGAAACAAACCTAAGGGGTTAGGCGATTGTATTGTACCCGAAGAAAATAAGTTTGATGTATATACAGCACGTCATGTTGAAAATATTGTGCGTTCAGGGAAAAAAGCTCAAAGATACCTGGTGGTGGGAGCCGGGGTTGAAGGGGTGGAAACCGCCAGCCAGTTGAAGAAAATGGGCAAAGACGTGGTATTGGTGGATCGAAACAAGCAAGTTTTAAAACGGTACCTCAATAAAAAATATTCTGATTTTGTTATTAAATCTACTAAAGAATCAGGAATTGAATTGTTGCTGGGTGTTAAGGAAATAAATTTTGAGGAGGTAGGTGAGGGGCGATATGCCCTGGTAACAGAAGTGGGGAAGATGGAATTTGATGTGGTGATTGCAGCTACAGGATATGAACCCAATATCTCAATTGCCAAAGAAGCTGGCATCGCTTGCAATAGGGGGATTTTGGTAAACGAATGCCTGCAAACTTCTTCCCCGGATATTTATGCTGCAGGAGATGTAGCAGAACACCCGGATGGAATAATAACCGGGTTGTGGCATGCTGCAGAAAAACAAGGTTATGTTGCAGGAAAAAATGCCATGGGCAGGAATGAAGTGTTGACTTTAAAGCCATTTCGAATGAAAACTGAGGTTTTTGGAGAGTTTTATTTTGCTGTAAAGCCGAAGGGTTGCGAGGATAGGGTGGTAACTGAGGTTAAGGGACCGATAGAAAGGGATATTTATATTAAAGATGGAAAGGTTTGTGCCTTGTTGATGAAGAATGATGGAGACAGAGCAAAAATATATCAACAGGCCCTGATGGAACAATGGGATCTGGATAAATTTCACCAGGAAATTCCACTGTAATTTATCATCTTTTGTTTAAGATGCTTTGCTTATTTTCGTGAGCAATCATTAAAATCTGAGCTCTTTAATTTTATATCGAACTCAGGATATTAAACAAAAGTATTATGAGCAATGTAATAGAAACTTGTGTACATTCTGAAATAGGTGAAATTGAAGGGGTGATTTTGCACACTCCTGGGAGTGAAGTTGAAAATATGACTCCGGGAAATGCAGAACGAGCCTTGTACAGTGATATCTTAAACCTTTCGGTAGCCGAACAGGAGTATAAACAATTGAGTGAAGTGCTGTCTAAAATCACCAATACCTTTCAGGTCAAAGATCTGTTGACTGAAATATTGGAAATTCCTGAAGTAAAGGAGGATCTGGTTACACGTATTTGCAAGGTGGAACAGGTTAAAACAATAAAATCCTCCCTGTTAAGTCTTGATCCTGAAAAACTGGCTACGCAAATTATAGAGGGAGTGCCTTTGAATAAGAATACTTTAACTGGATTTTTGTCTGATGAAAGAAATGCATTGCGTCCTTTGCATAACTTCTTTTTTACACGTGATGCATCAATGACCATGTATGATGAGGTGCTTATTGGAAAAATGGCTAATAAGGTTCGGGAAAGGGAATCAAAGGTGATGGAAGCTATCTTTAATCATTCTTCAAAGGTAATGGGCAAAACGGTTAACCCTATGTCGGATAAACATATGAGAGATGAAATTACCATTGAAGGTGGTGATTTTTTGGTGGCAAGAGAAGATATTCTTTTGATTGGTACTGGTGTTAGAACAACTACCCAGGGCATTGACTTTATCATAAAAAAAATAAAAAAAGCAAAAGGGAAGCACAATATTGTTGTCCAGCAACTTCCTTCAAAACCAGAGAGTTTTATCCATTTGGATATGGTCTTTACCCTTTTGGATAGGGATAAGTGTATGGTGTATGACCCTATTATTATGCAACCTAATAAGTACCAAACCATACTTATTTCAATAGATAACGGGAAGGTGCAAAAGATAGAAAAGCAAAATAACCTGGTAGAGTGCCTTCGTGATTTGGGAATGCCATTGGAGCCGGTTTATTGTGGAGGGCGAAAGGATATTTGGATACAGGAAAGAGAACAATGGCACAGTGGAGCCAACTTTTTTGCTGTAGGTCCCGGTAAAGTAATCGGTTATGCCAGAAATGTATATACACTGGAGGAAATGAATAATAATGGCTTTGAAATTATTTCAGCATCTGATGTGATTGCGGATAAGGTAAATCTTTCGGATTATGAAAAATATGTTATTGCCATTAGTGGTTCTGAGTTGGCCAGAGGTGGGGGAGGCGCCCGCTGTATGACCATGCCAATCAGAAGGAGAAAGGTAGAATGGTAGAATTTGCTTGTGCAAAATTACAGCAATAGTATTTTATTATATCTCTGCCAATACTAAATATGTAGTATAACACAAATAAAACACCAGCAAAATGCCGGCTTCCCAGCGGTCAAGTTTTTTTCTTGTTCCGGTTAACATTGAAGCAAATAAAAAAACGGTACCGCCCAAAAGAATATAAAGGTCGATATTAAACTTTGGATTGTAATTGATTGGTTTAATTAATCCGCTTATTGCAAGAATAAACAGTAAATTAAAAATATTTGAACCAATTACATTGCCTATTGCAATATCGGCCTTCCTTTTTATGGCTGCAATAATTGAGGTGACCAGTTCCGGCAGGGATGTTCCTGCTGCAACAATGGTAAGTCCAATTATTTTTTCACTAACCCCCAGGCTATTAGCGATTTTTACGCTATTGGTAACCACTAACTGACCTCCTGCAATTAATCCGGTTAATCCAATTATTATTAAAGCCCATATTTTTATATTTGATTTTTGAACTGTTTCTGTTTGGGCAGTAGTATCTTGTTTCATTTGCTTAAAGACATAAAATAAGAATGTCCCAAACAATAACAGAAGAATAATGCTGTCTACTCTACCTAAACTACTGTTTCCGGAAAAAACAAAATCATTGAATAAAAACAAAATGAATCCTGTTGCAAATAATGAAATGGGAATTTCTTTCCATGCGGTTGAGGATTGAACTGCTATTGGAAATAGCAAACCAGAAATACCGAGGATTATAAATAAGTTGAAATTATTGCTGCCAATAACATTACCTAAAACAATATCGGAATAACCGTTCAGTGAGCCAATAATATTAACAACCAATTCAGGGGCTGATGTACCAAAAGCTACAATTGTTAATCCAATTGCCAAATCTGAAATTTTATATTTTTTTGCTAAAGCGGATGCTCCGTCAACAAGCCAATTTGCACCAAAAATAAGAGCTGTAAATCCGGTAATAACCATTGACAAGGGTAGCAATAAATTCATAGTTGATAAATATTAAGAAAGTAACCATCTCAATAAAACAGTTACTTTTTTTTGTAAGAGACTGCTTTTATTTCTATCTGTTTTTTTACACAAGTTACGCAATGTTTAAATAGGTATAATACGATTATTCGAGAATAATGCCGTAAATGTTAAGTGTTTAATGACTATAGGTTTTGTTATTTGTTTTTACACAATTACTGGTTCTTCAACTAATTCGGGTGGATTTAATAATGAATCATTATTTAGCGCATCCATATGTTCTTCTAGTAGCTTTGTTTGATGAGATTTACCAATGTGAAATAAAGCTTCGCCTTCGTAGATGAGTGGAATGTTGGTTCTACCAATAATAATACCGCTAGATGTTGCTTCAACAATTGTATCAGTTTTACTGGCAGGATTAGAAATATAACCAATTAAATCACCTTTTTTAACCATGTCTCCTAAGGAAACAGTAGCGCGTAATATTCCACTGGTTGAAGCTCTCACCCAAGTGCTGGAGTGTAGAATTACTGATGACTTTTGTTTTCTTTGTGTAGACTTGGTTAACATTCCCAGGTTGTTCATCACGTTTAAAATCCCTCTTACACCAACCCTGATTGATAGTTCATCAAACCTAAGTGCTTCTCCGGATTCATATACCATCACAGGAACATTTATTTGATTAGCAGCTGCCCTTAAAGAACCCAATGGAGGAGCGGAGTGCAAAATAACCGGAGATTCAAATACTTTTGACATAATATTCAATTTATCGTCGTTTAAATCAGCACGAACCTGAGGTAGGTTATCGCGATGTATGGAGGCTGTATGGATATCAATACCTATATCAGAACGGGAAACAACTTCAGTTAGAAAAATATTAGCAAGTCTCCCTGCCATTGAACCAGATCCCACTCCAGGAAAAGATCGGTTCAAATCACGTCTGTCAGGTAGGTATCTTGAATGAGAGTTAAACCCATAAATATTAACAACGGGTACAGCCAACAAAGTTCCTCTCATACGCTTCATGGTATCCATTGATAATAGTCTCCTGATAATTTCCACACCGTTTATTTCATCTCCGTGAATAGCTGCACTGATAAACAAAACAGGACCTTCTTTTTTGCCATGTACTATGTGAACAGGCATTGTTATAGTTGAGTTAGAGTGAAGGGCTGGTAAAGAAAAATAAACCACTTTACTTTCACCTGCTTTTATAAGCTCGTTATTAATTTTAAATTCTTTACGCATATATTAATATTCTTTGTAATTAGGGGGAAACCATTAAAACCCAGACTTTATAGTCCAATAAGACTAACAATATCAGGATTGGTTTTAAGCCCAACACCTGTAAGTCCTTTTTGATTATAATCAATATGTTCCAATACATACCTCATGGCCTCTTTTCTTGCATTATCTTTATTGTTTCCTTTAACAACAATCCAGGGGGAGGTTTGCGTTCCTGTTTTGGCAAACATTAATTCCTTATATCGGGTAAAATCATCCCATTTTAATTGAGCTTGCATGTCCACAGTGCTTAATTTCCAGTTTATTAAAGGATTCAATTTTCGCTCTTCAAGTCTTCCAAACTGTTCTTCTTTGTCAATTGAAAACCACATTTTAAAGAGTATTATCCCATCTTCAATCAACATGTTTTCAAATTGTACCACTTGCTTCATAAACAAGTCGTATTGCTTTTGAGAACAAAAACCCATAACAGGCTCAACAACCGCTCTATTATACCAGCTACGGTCGAAAAAAACAATTTCTCCCGGGCTTGGAAAATGCTGAACATATCGCTGAAAATACCATTGCCCTTTTTCTTGTTCAGTTGGTTTATTCAGAGCTACTACACGGTAATGTCTTGGGTTGATGTATCTGATGAAACGCATAATAGCTCCGCCTTTCCCTGCGCTATCCCTTCCTTCATACAAAATAATAAGTCTGCGATTGGTTTCTATTAACCAACTTTGCATACGTACCATTTCTGTTTGTAGTTGAATATATTCAGGATCGTTCTCAAATGAATGTAAGTGCATAAAGGTGTATAAATTTAAAATATTAGTATAAAATTTATCATTCTATCTGAAGCAATATAAAAAGCATCCGTTTTTAAACATGTTCCTTGGTTTTTTCATACATTTTAGATACTCCTCCAGAAACAATAAACTTCATAGCTAAAGCAGGTTTAATATCAAGCGGTTTTACCTGTTCCTTGGGAACAATAAACATTTCACCTGAAAAATTGTATGAATGTGGAAAATACACGGCTACCTTTTCTTTTTCTTCTATATTGCTTAAATCTTCTTCTGTAAGAAAACCCATTTTTTCCAGATTTGAAACAGGGTTAACCAATACAAGAACAGGTTTATTAAACTTCTTTTCTTTCCCAACAAATGCTGAAAACAAATCATCCATTGTAGAAAAAATAAACCGTAGTAAGGGCACTTTTTCCAATAACTTTTTAAATAATTTCTTAAACGGACGAGCAATTATGCTTTGTCCAACAATGCCAACTACAATAAGAAAGACCACAATAACAATAACTCCAAGACCTGGAATGTCAATGCCTAACGACTTTTCAATATAATCATCCAATAAATTATCTGTAAAATTAAATATCAGATAAATCACATAAATTGTTATAGCTAATGGAGCAATATAAAGTATCCCTTGTAGCAAATAATTTAATAGTTTTTTCATTGAATATAATTTTGAGCTATTTGATTATGACTATGTTGATTGTTTCTTTACAATCCCTCTAAGCAATCGTCCTAAAATATCGGCTCCGGTAATCACATGTTTTACGTCAGACCAAAGTAATATTACATCATTGTCAATTACGTCATCCTCTTCGTTTTGAGGAGTATAATTTAATAGATGGATTATCTCACCTAGCTGCATGTTACTATCCTTGATAATAATAGGCTTGTGAATAAAATCTACCGGATTTGGTTGCTTATTGTCAAAAATTGCAGCACGAAGAAATCCATCTGCATCCATTATGTGGGTTGGATCCAGGTTGTTATCAACAAAAACAACCCATTTCTCTTTCGATTCATTAATCTGGCGCAAAAACAAATCGTGATGTTGCCTGGTGAATTTTGGAAAAACTGGCATCCCATTCTCGTGAGATATTGGAATAATGCTTTTAGGGTGCAATGGCTCACCTTCTTTACTTACCAAAATATCATCGAGTGAAAGAAAGTTAATTGCACCTATGCCTTCGGTTCTGTCAATCTCATTATCAGCTCCATCAATATGTTTTTTTAAAAAGTGCTTTATCTTTTTTTCTTTGAAATATTCAATAGATTCTTTTCCTAGCCAGGCATCTAATAACAATGCGCTTGGCTTGGCTACCGGAAAAAGAATAAACTGGTAAATCTTTAATACCGGAGCAAGCAAAGAGGCCATTTTTAACGAATTTCGCGAAAAATAAGCTTGCGGTGCAATTTCTCCGAATAGTGTAATAGCGAACGTTGAAAACATAAATCCAAAAACTCCCGCTAATACAGAATCAGAAAGTAAGGTAAGTAATACGTTAATTCCAACATTTCCCCATAAAATTGTGGTAAGTAAAAAGTTTGAATCCTTTCGCATATTCAGAACTTTTTGAGCTCCTTTTGAGCTAGAGCCTTCAGCTTCAATTTCGAGCCTTAATCGTGTAAAACTGAAAAATGCTAAATTTAAGCCAGAAAACATTGCAGATTGAGTAATGCAAAAAAATATTCCCAACCATATTAACGTTACATTCATATCTAAAACCATTTATTTTTTTTGAAATAATATAACATAGTACCTGCTACAAAAACCATTACACCCCACATAACAAAATAGGCATTTTTAAAATGTAGTTCCGGAACGTATTCGAAGTTAGTGCCATAAATACCTGCAATAAAAGTTAACGGAATAAATATAGAAGCAAAAATTGTTAGTACTTTCATTACTTCGTTAACCTTATTGCTGAGGTTTGTATTGTACAGGTTAATCAAGTCATTTGTCATCCCAAAATAACTGTCTGCTGCCTCAATAGCTTGCTCTTGTATATCGTATAGTTCCTGAAAGAAAACCAAATTTTCTTCGCTAATTATTTCAGATTTGGCTCTTGTTAAGCGTGTAAGAGCTTCTTTTAATGGTTTTATTGATTTTCTGAAATAAGAGATTTCTGTTTTGTATTGAAACAATTTTTTACTAATCTCTTTTGTAGGGTTGTCCAGCTTTTCCTCTAAAGCTTCAATACTTAAACCGATTTGTTCCAGGTTAATAAGGTAATTATCTACCAAACTATCGGTTAGGGCATATAGCAGATAATCTGTTTTCCTTTGTCTGATTTTACCAAAAGCATTGCGAATACGATTACGAACGGGCTCAAAATGGTCTCCTGTTCGTTCCTGAAAGCTAATCAAAACATTTTCAAGTAATATAAATGAAATTTGCTCAATAGATACCTTGTTTTCTTCCTGATTATAATAAACAGCTTTTGTAATAAAGGTTACAGAATTATGGTCTTCAAAAAATTTTGCTCGTTGCCCAGTATTTAAAATATTTTCTAAGGCCAATGGTGAAATATTAAAGTGTTCACCAATGTGCTTTATCAACTCCGTATTGTGCAGGCCATCAATATTCAGCCAATTGTTATGCGTATTGCTTATGCTTTTTAGGGCTTTATCAATAGTGCCATATTCTGTTTCAGTATTCGTTTCTTTAGAATATTGCATTAATCTAATTCTGGTTCCATCCATTTTTTGTTTACCCATAAATATGAGACTGCCAGGTGCTGCTCCTTTAGCCTTTATTCTGCTTTTTAAAAAACGTGCCATATTTCTAATTTTATTGGTTACTTGGTAGTTTTTGTTCTTTGATGTTTAATTGTAATGGTGAAATTTTATCACCCCAATAAACAGTTGTATGTGGAAATGGGATTTCTATATTTTCTTTGTCAAAAGCTTCTTTCAAACGCTTATTAAATTCTCTGGTAACAACCCATTGCATCGATGGTTTTGTTTTTAGTCGGGCCTTAATAATTAGGGCACTATCTCCAAACTGATCGAGCCCCATTATTTCAATTGGTTCAATGATTTTATCGTTGAACTCTGGATCGTTTTTTAGTTGGTTCCCGGTTGAAGTCATAATATCCATTACTTGTTTAATATTTTCTTTGTATGCAACACCGATGTCAAAAACTGCAGCTGACCAACCTTTGGTTCTGTTTGCAAGGGTATCTATTTTGCCATTTTGAAAAATATGTACTACTCCTGAAAAATCGCGCAAGGTAATTGTTCGCAATTGGATGCTCTCAACCAAACCACTTATGCCATTTATTATTGCAACGTCACCGGTTCTTATCTGGTTTTCTAATAATATAAAAAAACCAGAAATAACGTCTCGTACCAATTCCTGGGCTCCAAAACCAACAGCGAGTCCAACTATTCCTGCACTTGCAATGATAGGTGCAATATTAAATCCTAATTTTTGAAGTACTATCATGCCATATGTGGCAATTAATATAATTTTCACTAATCCTTTTATTATCCCAATTAGCGTATTTATTCTCTTTTTAGCTTCATTGTTATCAATGTCTTTGCTGCTTTCTGCATTGTTTATTAAGGTTTTTTCAAGTTTATTGATTGAAATTTTAAATAAACGAAGTGTGATAATAAGAAGGACAGATAATCCCATTATTATAAGAAGATCTGTCATTGCCCAATCCTTAATTTTATTAATATAATTTATATAGGAGTTGTCAGAAAAGAATCCTTTCATATTTGTTATTTTTCAAATTCTGTTTTAAAAATATTTTCCTTATAATTCTTCACCTCAATAATATCAGCAGGCAAATAAACATTATTGGCATTAAACTCGTTAAGTAATTTTTCTATCACTTTTGTTTTAACTTGCAAGTGAAAGGCTCTTGATTTTGATTTAAAGGTATCAATCCAATATAGCACCTTTACATTAATAGTACTTACCGCCAATTCATCAATTACAACCACAGGTTTTTTATCGCCTTGCAATACTTCTGGAATATTCAGCAGGGCATTGATTATTAAATCCTTTATTTTTTTTATGTCGGATGAATAATCTAAACCTATTGCGATTTCATATCTCAAAAAGCCGTCAATAGTATAATTAAATAAGGGGGCTTTTATCAATTGTGAGTTGGGTATATAAACGTCAATTCCATCAAGGGTTTTAATAACGCTATCACGAGTATTTAATTCATTTACATATCCAACAGTCCCATTAGTCTCTATTAAGTCGCCAATTTTAAAAGGGCTTTTAAATGCCATCAATATCCCGGAAAGAAAGTTTTCTCCTATATCTTTGAAGGCAAACCCAATAATAAAGGTTGTAATTCCGGCACCAGCCATTATGTGTTTGGCTATTCCTCCCAAACCAATAACGTTTAAAAAAAACACGAATCCTGTAATTGTAATGGTAAATGCTACTAACTTTCCAAGAAAAACAGCCAGTAAAGGGTTTTTAGTTTTTGGTTTTATGCGCTTTATAATAATGCTTTTAATTAACCATGATACCAGAACAAAAAGTGATAAAACAATAATTCCTAAGCCTATTTTAGGAAGGAAGGCTATAGTTTTCTCGAAAATGTTATTTAGCTCAATCATAAGTTTTTTATTTTATAATTGTTAGCCAAGGTTTTGAAATTATCTACTTGTAGTTTTTCCCACTCTTTATTGTTTCCTAATTCATTAGCCATTAAGTTGGCTACTTTAGGTGCTATTGCCAGGGATGCTTCAACATCTAAAAACAATAGCCTTGTTCTTCGTGCCAGAAAATCTTCAATACCTCGTGCCATTTCGTTTCTCACAGCCCAAATAACTTCTCCTTCAACATGAGAATATGCAGGATGAAGCCTGTTTTTGAAGCTAGGCTTTTTATTTAGTAATTGTTCAAGTTCTGGAGCTGCCGAACCGTATTGTTTTATATCTCCAAAAATATCAGAATGCTCGTGGTATCCGTATATCTGCAATCTTTCAGTAACACACTGTTTAAATTCTAAATTCCCTACTAACATTGCTTGCTCCATAACATCTTCTGCCATCTTTCTGTAGGTTGTCCATTTTCCTCCTGCAATTGATAACAAACCGCTTCGGGAAATGTTAATGGTGTGTTCCCGTGATATTGCAGCTGTATTTTTGCTGTCTTTCTCCATAACTAAGGGGCGTAATCCTACAAAAATGCTTTTAATATCAGCGTAAGTAGGGTCATTAATTAAATATCGCGAAGCGTGCGTAATCAGGAATTCAATTTCTTCATTAAGAGCAATTGGTTCTAATGTAAAATCTGTTACCGGAGTGTCGGTTGTTCCAACTATAATTTTATTGTACCACGGCACAGCAAACAAAACCCTACCATCATCGGTTTGAGGAACCATTATAGCACTATCGCCGGGTAAAAACTTTTTATCCAGCACAATATGAACTCCCTGACTGCTTGTCATTATTGGGGGAGCGTTTACATCGTCCAATTTTCTTATGACATCGGTAAATACGCCCGTAGCATTAACAACCACTTTAGATTTTACGGTGTATTGTTTACCTGTTTCCTGATCTTCAAGTATTACTCCTTCAACTAAATCATCCTTTTTGAGGATAGATATTACTTTTATGTAATTTGTAATGGAAGCACCTTGTTCGTATGCAGTTTGCGCAAGGTTTATGAGTAATCTGGCATCATCGAATTGACCATCATGATAAATAATTCCACCTCGAAGCCCTTCTGTTTCAATGGTTGGTATTTTATTGACAGTTTCTTCTTTTGATAAAAACTTAGAGTCTCCAAGCCCCAATTTCCCGGCAAGCATATCATAGAGTTTTAAACCTATTCCGTAAAAAGGTCCTTCCCACCAGTCATAGGTAGGTACTACAAACTCTAAGTCACTTACCAAATGAGGAGCATTCTGCTTCATAATGCCTCGCTCTTTCAAAGCCTCAAGTACCAAGGAAATATTTCCCTGCTGTAAATACCTGACGCCTCCATGAGCCAACTTAGTGCTTCTGCTTGATGTGCCTTTTCCGAAATCGGCTTGTTCAACCAATAAAGTTTTATAACCACGTGATGCAGCATCTACTGCTGTTCCTATACCGGTTGCACCACCTCCAATGATAACTATATCCCAAATAATTGAATTGTCTGCAATTTCAGACAGTATTTTATTTCTATCCATTTAATTGATATTTAATCGGTCTTTAACAAACTCGGCTTGTACCTTAATGTCTTCAACAAATTGCTCTAATTTGTCTGCAACTTTATATGCAAATTTTTTCTCTTTCGTATTGATAAACTCATTAAGTATTTTTGACATTTCAGGAGTTCGTAAGTAACCAAATGATTTATGAGGGTTTTTGTGTTTTTTTATTTCATAATCGTTGACCACTAAAAAATCAAAAGGAGAAACTCCTTTTTCATTTGGGCTAAAATCATCATTCAATTTGTAATTTAAGGCAACCTTGTCGTTAATATCAGCGAGGTTAAACCAATTAGTGCTTACTCCTGGTGGAGTTGCCATATATTTATGTCCATCAGGATGTTTTTTGTGTTCGGCAGCAATTTTACTTACCACTACTGGCAATCCTAAAGGAGATCCGATGGTTACAAGCGTATGGATATTTGTTTCTGGCATCAAAAAAGTTAAAACATCAAATGCCACAATTGACCCCATCGAATGAGCAATTATTAATATTTCATACCCCTCATATTTATTTAAGATTTCAATTATTCTTTTCCTTATTAAGTGTTTTGCCTTACAGGTTTGGTCATATTCATCTTTACATTCTTCAATGTAATAGGTGTTTAAATCCTTAAAAAAATTCTCAAGGATAAAGTCGGTAATAAAGCCATAGTTTAATGTTTTATCTTCATTCAAGAATATTTTATTAAGCTGAGCTGAGATAAAATCAATTAAATCTTGTTTGAAAGAACTGTCTTCTGATTCAAAGTTTTTAGGTGATTTTTTGTATGGTTCATCAAGGAAATAAGGGCTATCCTTATCCTTCATCCATTTATCAAGAGGTTTTTCATAAAGAATATCAGCCCAGTATACTAATTCAAAATCAACCAATTCATTTTTAAATCCACTTTTATTAAAACCTTCTTTAATTGCATCTTTCCACCATTTTTTAAGAAGGTATTTAGGTGGTTTATTTCCAAGGCCATGAATGCCTATAATTACTTTCTTCATTGTTTTGTTCCTACAAGTTGTTTCGTTAACCATTCAGCTCGGTCTGTTGTTATGGCATCAACTCCATAATTAATTACATTTTGTGCTTTATACAGGTCATTAACAGTCCAGACATAAACAAGTAAGCCTTCCTTTTTGAAGGCTTTTACGAATGAATGTTTTATTACTTTACCAGCCCAAACATTAACACCATCAAGATTGCTTTTTTTTACCTTGTTGATAATCTTATTTAGATTTATTCGAATCAACCAATGCGGTAGATAATAATCTAAGTCCAGTAACCATAAAGCTTTATAATGAGGAGCTTGTTTTTTTATTTCAGTAATAACCCCAAAATTAAAGGCGATAATTTCAATTTGAGAGTTTCTAAGGGTTGATGTTTTTAATATCTGAATTAATGGATTTATAATTTCTTTGCCACATTTTATTTCAATAATAATTTGGGCTTCAGAAGGAACGGTTTTTAAAATCTCTATTAAAGTAGGTATTCTTTCATCAATAAATTTAATAGATTTTTTTCTTCCAATATCAACACACTTTAGTTCTGTCAAGTTTGACTTTTTTACATATAGTTTTTTATCTCCAACCCGTCCGGTGTGTTTATCATGAATAACTAAAACTTCGTTGTCTGCAGTAAGGTGTACATCTATTTCAACAGCATTTGCACCTCTTTTCCAAGCCTGTTCAATGGATGAAAGTGAGTTTTCAGGAGCATCAAAAGACTCTCCTCTATGGGCAATAATGGTTTGTGAAAGTATGTTCATTATTATTGGCTTTTAAAAATACAATAATAATATAGATTTATTAATATTATAGAAGAATTAGCAATTTATTATGAATTTGTATTTGATGCAGATGGCATTATCAGAGGTTCTTTCGTAGATATTGGTTCATATAAGACTGCAGACTTTATTTTGGCTTAAGATTGTATATGGAAATAGACAATTTATAAACTTCAATAATCCAAATGTACTGATCATTGAAAAAATGAAGAAGGGCGACCATCAAACATTATGATGGTCGCCCTCACATTACCCAGACAAAATAAACAAACTAACCTATTAAAACTATAAAAAACTATTTCAAAAGTTTACCAACCTCATCCCAGTTCACTACATTCCAAAATGCACTGATATAATCCGGGCGGAGGTTTTGGTATTTTAAATAATATGCATGTTCCCATACATCAAGGGCTAACACAGGAGTTCCTTTTACTTCAGAAATATCCATAAGTGGGTTGTCCTGATTAGCTGTTGAAGTTATAACAAGACTGCCGTCAGATTGTTTAACCAACCAGGCCCATCCAGATCCAAATCTGGTGGCAGCAGCCTTCGAAAATTGGTCTTTGAAAGCATCAAAAGACCCAAAGTTCTTTTCTACGGCTTGAAGAACTTCTCCTGCAGGTATACCGCCGCCATTAGGCGACATCACTTTCCAAAATAAATTGTGGTTGAAAAAACCACCACCGTTATTTCTTACAGCAACCGGGTGTTTAGAAACATCTGCAAGAATATCTTCAATTGACTTTCCTGCCAGATCGGTTCCGTCAATGGCTGCATTTAAATTATTGGTATACCCTGCGTGATGCTTACTGTGGTGTATTTCCATAGTTCTTGCATCTATATGAGGTTCTAAAGCGTTATATGCGTAATCTAATTTTGGTAATTCAAAAGCCATAATTATTAAATATTATAATAGTTCAACAAATTGTTAATGGATGATTTTAATTTGTTGTAATAAAAGATAAACACATCTGTATATCATCAAATATTAAAATCACAAGTAAAACATCAGTGTTTGCAAAATGTTTACGAGAAGTGTATTTTTTTTAACTTCGCAGCAAAATAATTTCTGATACTGTGCATAGAGACATACTTAAACTATCCATTCCCAATATTTTAACAAATCTTACTGTTCCGCTTTTAAGTATGGTGGATTTACACCTGATGGGCTATTTAAATTCCGAAATGTTTATGGGGGCAGTTGCTTTAGGGGGCGTAATCTTCAATTTTGTGTACTGGGGGTTTGCTTTCTTGCGCATGAGCATAAGTGGTATGGCAGCCCAGTCGTTTGGAAGGAAGAATGATAAAGAGTCGGCCATGGTTTTTTATAGAGGGTTATTCATCGCCCTGAGTGGCAGTTTGTTATTGCTGGTTTTTCAGGTAGGGCTTGAAAAACTGAGTTTTTTGATTTTAGAAGGATCGCCGGGAGTAAAGGATTTGGCAAGGAGTTACTTTTATGTGCGCATTTGGGCAGCCCCTGCAGCAATTTCGCTTATGGTGATAAATGGTTGGTTTTTGGGGATGCAGAATGCCCTTTACCCAATGATTATTTCAGTTTTGATAAACATAGTAAATATTGGTTGTAGCTTTCTGTTTGTAAAAGAGTTTGGATTGGAAGAGAGGGGTGTGGCACTGGGTTCTGTAATTGCACAATATGTTGGTTTTATTCTTGCTGTAATTTTGTTTTTAAAGAAATATAACTGGGTTTTTCACCATTTTAAGGTTAAAGCCATAATTGTTATAACTGAGTTTAAAAAGTTTTTAAATGTAAGTGGCGATATATTTATCCGAACCTGGTGTGTTATTGCGGTATTCACTTTTTTCACCTCCCAATCAGCAGGTTATGGAGATGTGGCACTTGCAGCCAATAGTGCCTTGATTCAGTTTTTGTTCTTGTTCTCCTATTTTTTAGATGGATTTGCGTATGCAGCTGAAGCTATCGTAGGTAAATATTTTGGTGCCAAAAACAAAATAAAACTGGTTGAGGCTTCTAAAAAACTATTCTATTGGGGATTTCTCTTTGGAGCTTCTTTTACTGTAGCTTATATGTTGTGGGGCGATCATTTTTTACGTTTGTTTACCGATAAGGCGAATGTATTGCAAGAGGCTTCACAATATATAATGTGGCTTGTTTTTATTCCTATTGCCAGTTTTGGTTCATTTATCTGGGATGGTATTTATATTGGGGCAACTGCATCTAAGGCCATGAGAAATACCATGCTGATTTCTTCTGTTGTATTCTTTTTTGGCACTTACTATTTCTTTAAGGAAATAATGGGTATCCATGCATTATGGATGGGGATGTTGTTATTTATGCTTTCCAGGAGTGTTTCTCAAAGTATACTGGCAAAAAAAGCTGTGTATGTAAAGCTTGGCTGAGTTTGTTTAAGGATAGTGGTTCCGGTATATAGTACTTACAAGAAAACTCGTTTTTTCCCAACCAGCAGTGCACGAGAGGCTTCCCCTTCAGAGCCTGTCCCGAACTTGTATTCGGGAGGACGAGGGGTGAGCGATGGGGTTAACTATAAAACAGGAGTTTTCTTTCAGAGACTATATAACGGAAAAAGGAAGTTTGTATGGCAGTTTAAAGTTAAGCACTCTTGTAACTCATATAAAAGGCACACTAAAGTCAGACCAAACTCACTGTTTAGTGAGTTTGGTCTGACTTTAGTGTGAGAAGTGTGTATGTATCAAGTGAGTTTCATTCTGAAGTTTTATTTAAACTTTTTATGTAAATATTTATCCGTGTTTATAGTTTTTAACTTGTCTTACCTATAAATAGGATAAACTTTTTATAATGACTAATCTTAAACTTATATTGATCCTTGTGGGAATGGTATTCTCTTCTGTTTCCTTTTCTCAGGTAGAGGATATTAAAAGTAGTATCGAAAACGATAAACATTCAAAGCCAATAAGGTACGAAGGTACAAGCTCTGTTCGTTCGTGCTGTTCTCATTCTTCATACTCCGATGATATGGATTTAGGCGAGAGTCTGCTTGCTGAAATTGTATTTGGGGTTGTAAAGGGCGTGGGTTTTATTACTATTGAAGCCCAGCGAACAGCACTTGAAAACAGGGATGTTATCCCAAATCTAATTTCAATGGAAACTACGCTGGATTATGGTACTACATTTCAGGATATTACTTTTAATCCTTCTTTAAGGTTGAACTGGGGCATATTTGCTACGGATTTTAGATATGCACTTTTACATGATAACACCGGTTCTTTGGAATCGTTGGACTGGCAGATGTTGGTGGCAAGGATACCTGTTAAAAACCTGAAGTTAAATTATGGAGTTGGGTTTACTTCCATTATGTCGCCTAAAACTTCTTATTTTGAGAGTTCTGCCGGGTTTGACCTGAATCTTTTTGAAAGCACATTGAACTTTAATGCAAATTACCGGTGGACAGAAAGGAAGTCGGAGAAAAGGTACCGCCAGGAACTGAAGTTTACCGGAGATGTAGAAGTGTTAAATAATGGCCGGTTGCATTTGTCGCCTATGGTTGGAGTAACCTATCAGGAATATTTTAATCGCGATAGATATTTGTTGTTTAATGTAGGGGTGAAGATGAGGATATTTTAATTAGTGTTGGCAAGAAAACTGCTGAAATTTTTGTTAGCCTACCCAGACCCCTCAGTCCCCTAAAGGGGAAGTTGCTTCCGCACAGTGCGTTGGAGTTTTCCCCTTTAGAGCTTGTCCCGATCAAACGGGAGGAATCAAAGAGGTGAGCGTAGTAATCGTGAGTTTTCTTGCAGGAACTAATTAACCAGTCAGATATTTAGTCAATCCTTAAAAATGGAATAGATTGTTGATAACCAGTTAATAAGCTTTTATTCTTAAGTTTATAATTCTGCAAGCAAATGAGTATTT
>NZ_JAPDPI010000047.1 GCF_026013615.1 Plebeiibacterium marinum | reverse complement strand
AAAACTATCTTTAGGTGCAAATTTGAATAGTTTATGCAAGAGAAAAAGAAAATCCTGATTTTTATTGATTGGTTTTTGCCGGGGTATAAGGCTGGGGGACCCGTGAGGTCGATGGCAAATATGGTGGAGTATTTAAAGGATGAGTATGAGTTTTTTATAGTGACAAGGAATACGGACTATACGGAAACAACTCCTTATGATGGTATTACTCCTAATGTATGGACTGATTTTGCAGAAGGGGTAAAGGTTTTTTATGCTTCTATAGAGTTTCAAAACTTTAAATCATTTAAGCAGATAATAGGAAGAAGGGAGAAGGGAGAAGGGAGAAGGGAAGCAGGACCTTTTGATGTTGTTTATATAAATGGGATTTATTCGTGGAAGTATTCTATTATGCCTTTAATAGCATTAAAAAAGTTTAAAGGAAAAAAGATTGTGGCTTCCAGAGGAATGTTGGCGCAAAGTGCAATTGATGTAAAAGGTGGGAAAAAGAAACTATTTTTAAAATTGGTGAAAATGCTAAATCTTTATAAAGGTATAGTCTTTCATGCAACCAATGAAAAAGAAAAAGAAGATATTCTAAGGTCAATAGGCTCTGATTCAAATGTTGTAATTGCTGATAACCTTCCTAAAAAAGAATTACCGCATTTTAAAGCGATAAATAAAGAAGCAGGGGAGCTAAAATTGGTTAGCCTTGCTCGTATTTCTCCAGAAAAGAATACACTTTTTGCAATAGAAAGACTGTCAGAGTTGAAAGAGGTGAAGGGAGAAATTGTTTTTGATTTATACGGTCAAGTGTATAACCAGGAATATTGGGAAGAATGTAAAAAAGTAATTGCAAATTTACCAAATAATATTAAAGTAACCCATAAAGGACTTGTTGATGCTGATAAGGTAGGGGAGATGATACAACAATATCATGTATTGTTTTTACCTAGCAGAGGAGAGAATTTTGGACATGTAATATTGGAAAGTTTTATGTCAGGCAGACCGGTTTTGATTAGTGACCAGACGCCTTGGAGAGGGCTTATTGATGAAAAGTGTGGCTGGGACATCCAGTTAAATGAGAGAAGAGAGATGAAAGAGTTGAGTGATTGGAGTACGGCTCTTAGTGATTTATTGGAGATGGAACAAGATGAGTTTGATAAGTGGTGTGAGGGAGCAAGAGCTAAAGCAGATGGATTTATATGCAATCCAGAATTAGAAAAGAGCTATAAGGAGTTGTTGTATTAATAAGGCTTTAAGGTATGGAAAAGACATACAACATCATACAATGCCATTCTTTTCCATCCAATGATTTAGAACTACAAGTGGCCAAATTCTTGAATAAGTAACAGAAGGATTATTGCTATTAAACTCTTTCCATAATTTGGTGAGTGCATTATAATTAAAGTAAGATCGGTTAGCCAATGCATTAATATGATGGTCTGCTAATGCATAAAGATCTTTTTTTAACCATTCGCTCCAAGGGAATACAAAACCCATTTTTTCACGATTTACAATATAGTCTGGCAATAGGTCTTTTAGAGAGTCAACCAATAATTTTTTAGGTGAGGTAGGGTATTTGAATCTATCGGGTACTGATAACATAAATTCTACTAATTCATGATCAAGGAAAGGAACCCGGACTTCTAAGGCATGAGCCATACTCATTTGGTCACTGTCACGCAATAGCACATTTTGCATGTAAGTGCTAATTTCGGAAATGGATACTCTGCTTAATACTTCTTTATTGCCGAGATGATAGTTCTTTATTAATTCTATTGGTAAGTGCTCCTGATTAATGTTATATGACAGGAGTTCATTCACTTTATTGTCTAACAATACCTGGCGCGATATAGCGTATTGCGATATAAAATCGTATTTATCCAGATTAAGCAGGGCATTTAATTTATCAGAAGCAACACCTGGTTTAACTTTTTGTAATAAGGTGCCGGATAATTTACGTAAGGGTAGAGGTAACTTCCATAGGGATTTGTTTCCTTCCAGCTTTGCCATGCGATTAAAAATGGCATAGCCTCCAAATAGTTCATCTCCCCCCAAGCCTGATAAGGCCATGGTAATTCCTGCATCTTTAGTTGCCTTTGATACCATCCATGTATTGGGGCCATCACCGGATGGATGATCTATGGAATTTAATGCTTGTGGCAGATGTTGTAAGAAATCGTTTGGAGAAAGTTGTATTTCGGTATGATCGGTTTGATGTAATTTTGCAATGTGTGAAGCGTATTTCGCTTCGCTGAATTCTTTCTCGGCAAAGGAGATGTTAAATGTCTTTACCTGTCTGTTTGAAACTTTTGACATGGCACCCACAACAGCGCTCGAATCTATTCCTCCGGATAAAAAAGCCCCAAAGGGAACGTCTGCTACTAATCGTCTTTTAACAGAATCATAAAATTGCTTTCTTACCTCTTCTTTTATTTCATTATATGTATCAGGAACATTTAAACTACAATGATCAATATGCCACCATTTTTCTTTTTTTAATGAAAGATTATCGGTCTGAATTGCAATATATGTACCAGGCTCCACCATAAAAATATCCTTTAAAATGGTGTTGGGAGCTTGCACGGTCTGATACCTTAAATAATCTCCTATTCCTGTGGTATCTATTGCTTTAGGAACCAGGTTACTAGCCAGTATAGATCGTATCTCGGAAGAGAATACCAGTGTTTTATTGTTGTAGTAGTAGTATAATGGTTTAATACCCAGCCTATCTCTTACTAATGTGATTTTCTTTTGTTGCTCATCCCATATGGCAAAGGCAAACATTCCATTGAGTTTATCCAGGCATTTTATACCCCATTGTTGCCAGGCTGCCAATATCACTTCTGTGTCGGAATGGGATGTAAATGGATAGTTTAATTCTTTTTTTATTTCTTCAAAGTTGTATATCTCTCCATTAAAAACGATGGTTAAATTGCCATTGGGTGTACTCATGGGCTGATGTCCGGCAGAGGATAAATCAATGATGGATAGCCTTTGGTGACCAAGTGTAATTCCTTCTGCTGACCATATTCCATGATCGTCAGGCCCCCGGTGTTCCATGGCCTTGTTCATGTTGGTTACCTGAGGTATATATGTTTGTTTGCTATGAGAAAATATTCCGTTTATTCCGCACATGTTTTTTATTCAAAAATGGTAAAAAGGTAAAAGGGTTTAAGGGTAAAAAGGGGCAAAGGTATAAAGGAGCAAGGGTACAAGGGTGCAATGGTACAAAGGTTTAATGGTGCAATGGTACAAAGGTGCAATGGTTTAATGGTGCAAAGGGGTAATGGTGTCAGAGGGTGAGAGGCGTTTATTTTTTCTGAAAGTTCATTTTTGTAAATTGTATTTTTATTATTAATAAGCTCTATAATCTCAAGTTGTTATTACTAAGTTTTTCTGACTACTTTTCCGACCACTTTTCTGACCACTTTTCTTGTGCTTTAGTAGTGATAACATCATTATCAGACTTATTAAGAAAAGTAACCACATTGTATCCGATAGTAGAAATGAATTCCTTATTTGAAAAACGACCTTTCCCTTCAGCAATATTTTGTGGTACCGAGCATGAGCATGCCTCTAATTGTTCGCATAGTCGAAAATGCTTTTTAGGGGAATTTTGATTCTTTTCTAGGAATAAAAAAGCCCTTTATACAATTTAGGTTACGGATGCAAATCTGTATATGATTTTTGGTTTGAATGCCAGCTCCTTCAAATGCAGGGCCTCCCTCTGTAAATATACCTCTTACAGTATCAAAATGTCTGTAATTACTGAATCCCTGTATTTTTATATCCTTAGATATTTGTTCGTCTATTTTTTGATGAAGATACTCAATAACCGCACAGTCTAATTCTCTAAGTATTAAATCATGATATTTATCTTTGGGCAGGTCTTTGTTTTTTGGTAGTTGTTTACCGGTAATCAGTAAATCATCTTTCATTAAACCGTAGTAAGTAGCAAGTATATCTATATATTCCATGTCTGTAAAATCTAAACAGTTATCAAGTAAAAAGATTACTCCAATCACAGATGGTTTATCTAAGTTACCTCTTTTTTGTTTATCCAGAGCCCATTGATATGCTCTTTGATAGTTGTTTTCCCACACATAAAATCCATTACCTAACCAGTCAAAGGATTCTGCGCTTTTTTTTACATTATTTGGAAAGTTAACAAGTTTGTCTCTGACAGATTCATCGCATCCATGAAATCCGAGCATTAGGTTTGGTCTTCTACGGTACATTTATTTCGTGATAACGACTTTTTTGAGATTTGTGTATTGGGTAGTAAAGTTTTCATTTTTAGTTAAAATGTGTGCTTCTTGTAAAGAAGTAATCACTTTTTCCCTGTCTTTTACTTCCGATTTAATCTTTTTTGCTAAAGATACCAACAACTTTATTTGATCCTTCTCCTTCATATATTATCATTTTATTCATCTCAAAAATAGTAATAACTATTCTATTTTTATGAAATATTCATTATTTGTTTTTTTATTTTTCTCAGAAATCTTCTAAAAATCAATGATTAAATAGTCTCTCAAAGAAAAGTGCGTTATACCCCACACAGTACCCTCTAACTGCCTAATGGGAGAACCTCCAACCCACAAAGTGCCCTACATTTTAAACCCTATGTCCTATCTCTGCACCTCTGTCCCTTTGCACCTCTGTCCCTCTGTCCCTCTTTACCTCTGTCCCTCTTTACCTCTTTACCTCTTTACCTCTGTACCTCTGTACCTCTGTACCTCTGTACCTTTACACCTCTGCACCTCTTTACCTCTGTCCCCCTACTCCTTTATACCTTTGCTCCTTTTTACTCCCCTATATCCTCAAAACAACCTCCGCCCATTTCTCCGGTGTATGGCTGATACCCAGTTTGTTGGATTGTTGGCTCATGCATTTTAATTCTTCCTGATCAAGTTGCATGATCTTTTTTAGAGCCTGTTTCAATTCTTCTTTATCTTCATTTTTAAAGATATAGCCATTTTGGTTTTCCATAAGGAATTGAGAGGTTGAGCCTATGGCTGATGAGCATACCATGGGAAAGCCTGCTGCAGCCATTTCGTGAACTACTACTCCCCAGGGTTCAAACCTGCTGGGTAATACAAAGACACCTGTTTCTTTAAGGTATTTGGGCATATCAGTGGGCTGTACAAAGCCATAATGTTTTATTTTGGGGTGGGAGGGACGTTGATCGTATAGCTCCCCGGTTCCTAAGCACCATAATTCCCAATCGTTAGCTGATTCTTTTTGTAATTCGATAAAAGCATCAAATAATAAATCAAGTCCTTTTTGTGGGATATAGCGACCTACATATAATAGTCGTTTGGGAATTTCTTTATTGTTTTTCTCCTTGTATATATTGTTGAAGTTGTTTATGTCGGCACTGTAAAAACCTGTATATATATTTTCTCCAAATCCTAGTTTGCGGGCATATTTTGCCTGAGGTTCTCCAGGTACCCAGGCATGTGAAAAGTGTTTTATTAGATAAAAAGGCGAAATAATGCGGGCTATTTGTTGTTTAATACCGCCAAACCATTGATTATCTAATGTAAGTACGGTTGGGATTTTACCTTTATAATACTTTGCTGTTTTAAGATACCCTTTATCAACCCAACCGCTACATATAATTTTATCCGGATCTATATTTTTTACCAGCTCCAATAAACTTTTATTGGTATAATCAGTACGGTTATAAATAGTAACTCCCTTAGGAATATCAAATTCAAAGGGAGCTTCTTTGTTGACCGGCCATCGAACCACATGGACTTCAACGTTTTTTTCTGCCAGTGCTTTAAAGCAGCTCATGACATACCCGGCGAGTTCGGTGTATAGGAATAATGTTTTCATAAAATTAAAAAAGGTCTAAATATTTAGGGGGGCAAAGGTTTAAGGGTTCAGAGGTGCAACGGTTCAGAGGTGCAACGGTTTAGAGGTTCAAAGGTGTAATGGTGCAATGGTTCAGAGGATAATGGTTTTATTGTCGGGCTCTGATTAATTTTAGAAGCATTGTTGAGATTATTTTACATTGATTTATTAAAGAATTTGCCTCTTCTGTTGAAATATAACCAATTTCTGCAGCTATTATGAGTTGGGTTTCAAGTTAGGCACAGGATCCTTTTGCTATATAAAAGTGTTTTACCGATTGTTTGTTAGTATTTAATTCATCTCCTTCTGCAATGTTTGAGGGAATTGAAACTGCAGCTCTCTGTAATTGATCTTTTAAACCAAAGTCCTTAGACAGATTTCCTTTGTTACATGTTTTATAAATATTTACAGCAAGTTCTTTTGATATTTGCCATACTTTTAATTCTTTAAAATTACCCATGATGTGTTTTTTTTAGGTGTAATGGGTTAAGGGTGTAATGGTTCAATGGTTCATAGGTGTAAAGGTATGAAGGTGTAAAGGTTCAGTGGTTCAATGGTTTAATGGTGACCTCTGCTCCCTTGCACCTCTTTACCTCTGTCCCTCTGCACCCTTGTCCCTCTGTCCCTTTAATCTACTTGTCCCTCTGTACCTTTGTACCCCTACTCCTTTATACCCTTGCACCCATTTTTTTGTACCCCTACTCCTTTATTCCCCTTGCACCCTTTTTTATCCTAAATCCTAAGCCCTAACTCCTCTTTTTCTTCTTGTTTATAAAAAAGTGGATTCCCTAACAATGATAAAATAATGACTAATTGTATAGTAAAAGGATTCATACTGGCAGCCAGCCAGCTTTCTACGGTGGTGGAAAGAATAACTCCAAAAAGAACAGCCCAAACCAATGGCGATTTGAGTGAGACTATATAAAAGTTTTTCAGCCATCCCCATAAGAATGCAAGTAATCCAAGTAGTCCTGAGTTTAACCAGATTGTTAAGTAACTATTGTGTACATTGCCTTGATGACCTTTTCCTAGGAAGTAATCTTTATATTGATACATGAGGTAGTCTGTATAACCAAAACCTTTTCCTATCCAATAATTGTTTTGAATTTGTTTCCATGCAAATTCAAATGCCACTAATCTTCCTGAACCTTCCTCAAGACTATTTAATCTAAAGTACTCTTGAAGGCCCAAAAAATCAATTATTTCGATCAGGTTAGTTGTTACTAATTGATATGATATAAAGGTTGAACTTAATACAATAAAGCCTAATGTTATAGAACGTTCAAATAGAAAATAGCCAATAAGAAATAAGCTAGATGAAAATATGCCTCCACGACTACCCGCTAATATAAGTGAAAGGCCTATGATAGACAGTATGATTAAATGTTCGCTTTTAAAAAAATAATGTTTGTGATATTTGTAGATAAGCAAATACATCATAAAAAAGCAAAACGCAAATATTCCTAAACCATTTGGATTTCCTAATAAACCATTATACCGTCCCCCTTTAAACATTACTAAACTTGGTGAAATATATTTTAACGCTAATCCAATTATAAGGATTAATGCTCCCGTAGCTATTATCCCTTTCAAAAATCTTACCTTATTTAAATATAATGCTTGCTGCACTATATGTGGTACTATATACAGCAATAAAAAGTACGATAACATTTTTTGTAAAGATTTGAATTTAATTGGACTAAATTGTAGACAAAATAAAGTAATTATAAAGAATAGAGTAAAAGGTATATAAAAATTATGTTTCGGCCAATAGTTACGTTCTTCCCATATTAAAAATGCAGTTACAACCATTGCCAGTGGTTTTACTGATTGCGCAAAATGAAAAATATACTGACGACTATCGGATAATATAAATAAAAACCATAAGCCTAATAAAAGTAAGAGGTATGATTCTTTCTTTCTGTGTAGAAAGATATGTATGGGTATAATAACCATTGCTGCAGTTGCAGAAAATATTCCTACTAGCATCCAGAATAGGAGGGTGAGGAAGAGTTTTTTTTCTTTTTGTATATAATCAATCATGTATTTTTAATGGTGCAAAGGTGTAATGGTACAAAGGTAAATGAGTATAGAGGTACAATGGTAAATATTAGGTTGTAGGTTGTTGGGTTTAGGAAATAGGACTTAGGGTATAGGGGGGATGAAATAACCCTAAATCCTATATCCTAATTTTTATAATTTCCAGCGTTTTTTTGGCTACAATATCCCAGGTATATTTTGTTTTAACTTTATTAAATGAATATTCTTTTTTTTGTTCAAGTATTTCATTGTTTATATTAATTGCTTCCATCATTGCTTTTTTTAATCCGCTAACAATGTTATCCCCATTTATTAACCAACCATTGTTTTCATTTACTAATTCTCCGGAAGCACCAACATCTGTTGCTATTATGGCACATTGACAGGCCATCGCCTCTAATATTACAGTAGGCATACCCTCAGAATAGGAGGGACAGAGTAGAATGTCACTTTCGGTTAATAATTGCTGAATCTTTTGTTGATCAGTAATAGAACCGTGATATATAATGGTATAACGGTTTAATGGTTTAATGGTACAAAGGTTAGAATCTTTTACTGTGTTTAATGCTTCTTCCTTTGTACCGTTGCACCCTTGTACCTTTTTATTTTCTGGTATCGGCCCTATAAAATGACATTCAAACGACTGGGCTTCATTAATCAATTGTTGTAAAACTGTATTGATTTCTTCTATACCTTTTCGGCGTTCGTAACGACCGATGAAAATAAAGCGTCTTAAACCTTTTAACGCCAACAGGTCTGATGACGCTGTCAGGTTGGGTTTAAGCCACTCCGGCGAAATGGCATTGGGGACGTTGTAAACCGAATGCAACTTAGCTCCATATTGATATAGTAAATCGGTTAATTTACCGCCTAAAGATATTTGTTTATTTGAATTATGGATTATGGGTTTTGCCGCTAAGCGCAGCAAATAATGCTGTAATTTATTCTTTACATCAATCGCCTTCTGATACATTTCTATGCCATGCAGATTTGTCACTATCTTTTTATCAAAGGGTTTTTTCTTTAGGAAATACCAACTAGTAAAACCCTGAGCATATATAGCATCATAGGTGTTTTGTTGAAGAGCTTGATATAAAGCTTTCGAATAGCAGTAACTATTATAAATATAATGACCGAAAAAGCGAATAGAGGAAGGGTGAGCTACATGGATAAATGAGATGTTTTGTAATTCCTCTGAGTTAAAATAAGTTTTCAGCTCGTCTTTATAGTATTGATTCGGATGGTAAACGTGCACTTTATGGTTTTGCTTAGCCCAGTATTTAGCCAGATAATAGCTATGTTTTTGTATACCACCTAAAGTAAATGGATAAAAGCCGTCAGTAAGGAGTGCGATGGTCATATTATGATAATTCTTTAATGTATTGTATTAAATTTTTAGGCCATAACTTGGGATTATTGGGTATACTTCCTTCAAAAATTCTTTTATCTTTTGTATCCTCGCAATATCTTATCTTTTTTGATTCATTATCTAGTATTATTGCAGCCTCAGAAAAAAAACCAGCCCAATAACTAAAAGTGCTGTTTTTCGACGCAATAATAATTTTACTTTTACTGAGATGTACAAGGTCTGATAAGTCGGAATAAGATGGAGATAAAGCTATATTTTCTAATAAAAGTAATTCTTTTACTTCTTCTTTATGCGCATCTGTAAAAATAGTTACCGAGAAATTTTTATTGCCGACCATTCTAATATTATTAATTGTCTTAATAATATATTCAATAGAAGTTAATTCCCAATTAACAAATTTAAAATCCCCCCTTCTTAAGTGGACTCCTATTACAGGTTTATATAAATTTGCAATAATTTTATTCTCATTTTTACTGAGGTGAGAATAAAAATGTGAAATTATCTGTGATCGAAAAGGACGAATATCTTTAAAAAGGTCACTATGATCTATACCTTTATATATATGAGAGTGGAATATTATTAAAGAAGATTTGTCAATTTTTTTATCTGCAAAATTGGGATCATATATTTTATTTTTAGCTAAAATCATTTTTGTTTTTCCCTTTATACACATAAATGGTGAAAAATTGAAACTAAATAAATATATCCTTTTTCTTTGTTCTTTTCTTATAAATGGACCAATAGATATTGAGTATATATTTGTTATTAGCAATTGCGAATTGTTTAAATATGCATAAGATAGGGCTCTGTATAATACAAATAGTCTGTTTCCTAATCCTGTTCTTGGTAATTTTGCAATTACATACCTTCCTAATATCATTTTAAAAGACTTTTATACTTTAATTTAATTTCTTTGGAATTTTTTCTCAGTTTGCTTTCAACAATATTCTTGCAATGATCCTTTAATGAGGGTGGTACTTTATTATAGATAGGTGTTTCATTGTCGCTGTGAATATAACCTAATTTATGAACTTCAATAAAGTTTGAATAATCACCTATTGATGAAGAGATGATCACCTTTAAGCCGGCTTGCAAATATTCAGCTATTTTGACCGGAGAAGCAACTTTATTTGTAATAGTAGAATGACGCAGTAATAATCCATAATCACATTGACAAATAATTGAATTTACTTGTTCTGGCTCAACAGTAGTTATTAGTAACCTTTCATTATATCTTTTTTGAAAGTTTTTTAATTCATTATTAATTGGGCATAAAAGAAGAGCAGCTGCTTGTTCATTATTGTCAAATTGCTTCGATAGAAATTCTATCATTAAATCAATACCTTGCCATTTTCCGTTACCTCCAGCGAAAGTATAGATTACTTTGTTCTTATTTTGTAGGATGAATGACTTAATTGCTTGAGGTACATTTGTTTTAGTTTTGCTATCTGAAACAGTACAAGGAATAATAAAATGTTTGTCCGAGTTATAAAAAAAACGTTCCTTCCAATAGTTAGTCAATTTCTCCGTTACTGCAATTCTAAAGTCGCTATTTAAGACGGCTTTTTTCTCAATTTCAAATAGCTGTTTTTCTAATCCAGAATTTTCAAACACTCCATATTCTTCATGTTCAGCAACGACTGCCCCACGGCCATCATAAACAACAATAGCCTTTTTAAACACATTTAATGCCAGACATGTTGCTAGAGGCCCACGGCAAATAACCTTTTTAGTAGAAATGAATAAACTTACAATCCATAAAAGTAGCTTGTTCAGGTACCAATACTTAAGTGGGGCAATCGTAGGTAATACTGTTGCTTGTGGGTTAAGTGCTTTAATTTTCACTTTGTTTTTCTTGAAAGATCTTGGTGATATTAAAGCAAATAAACGAATATTAACGTCCTTATCAAGAGTATTTATGAAATTGACGACATCTATAACCTGACTGTTATAAACGCCATTGGGTGGGTCATTAAAGGTAAAATAGATGATTTGTTTTTTCATATTTCTAATCAATTTCCCCATTGGATTATTATTAGGAAGTAACTGTAAAACCATTCCCATTCATTATGGGGAAATATCTTTTAATCTATCATTATTTCTTAATTCCACAAAAATCCAGCACCAGCTTATCTGTTTTTGTTCCCAAAAAAGTGGTATGACGAACCAGCCAAACAATAATATCGGCTTTTTCAACAGCATTTTTTTGCTCCGTTAAAGAGAAGCTAGCATGTTCTCGTATATGCGGTTCAACAACCAAAACCTCACCGCGTGCTTCTGCTACAATCTTTGAAGTAATGTATTTAGCAGGTGATTCACGCAAATCATCGATATCTGGTTTAAAAGCGAGTCCCATGCAGGCTATAATAGGTTGACGTCCATATTGAACTTCAAATTCAAGAGCTGTTTTTAAAGTTTTTTCCACACACCAATCTGCTTTATAATCATTAATTTCTCGTGACTGTCGGATTACATGAGCCTGTTCTGGGTAATCAGATACTATAAACCAAGGATCAACAGCAATACAATGCCCTCCCACACCACATCCCGGTTGAAGTATATTGACACGAGGGTGTTTATTGGCTAATTCGATTAACTCCCACACATTAATGCCAGCTTTATCACATATAATAGATAATTCATTAGCAAAAGCAATCTGCACATCGCGTGAAGAATTCTCTACTAGCTTGCACATTTCAGCGGTACGGGCATTAGTAGGGTGGAGCTGTCCCTTAACAAACAAACGATAAAAATCAATGGCTTTTTGTGTTGATGATTCATTAACACCTCCAATTACTCTGTCGTTACTTACCAGTTCTTCCAATGCCTTACCTGGTAATACTCGTTCAGGACAATAGGCAATATTAATTTTATCCTTTAGTTCAGGACGTTCTGCATAAATAATTGCAGCCATCTTTTCCGTTGTTAAAACAGGTGAAGTGGATTCAATAATAAATAGGTCGTCATCTTTCAAATGGGGTATTACATTGAGTGTTGCTGCTTCCACAAATGAAATATCCGGCTCATTATTGCCCTTAAAAGGGGTAGGTACCACAACTATATAAACGTCTGCATCATGTAAGGTTATACTAGCTTTTAAATAGTCATTGTTAACGCCTTTTTGCACCATTTCTTTTAAACCCGGCTCAATAATGTGTATTTCTCCTTTATTAATGGTTTCAATCACTTCCTGGTTAATATCAAACCCGTTGACTTTGATCTGATTATTGGCAATTAATGCTGCCGTTGGCAGGCCGATATAGCCCATTCCTATTATTGATACGATTGGTGTTTGCATGTTTTTTTACTAGAAAGGTGCAACGGTACAGAGGTGTAACGGTGCAATGGTATATTGTTTAATGAGATTTTATAACTTGTCTTTTAAAAATTTAATAATTCGCTCACAGGCATTGCCATCTCCATAAGGATTATGAGCCTTAGACATTTGAGAATAGACAGCCGGGTTATTTAAAAGTTCCAGTGATTCTTTAATGATCATCTTCTTGTTAGTACCTACAAGTTTTACTGTACCAGCTTCAACTGCCTCCGGTCGTTCAGTTGTATCTCGCATGACCAATACCGGCTTTCCTAGCCCTGGTGCTTCTTCCTGTATTCCGCCACTGTCGGTCAACACAAAATAACTTTGACTCATTAAATAAATGAATGGTAGATATTCCAAAGGAGGAATTAAGTGTACATTATTAATATTACCTAATATTTCATTAACCGGCCTTTGTACGTTGGGATTCAAATGAACCGGGTAAATAATTAAGACCTCCTTTTGTTGAGTAGCAATTTCTTTTATGGCTTCACAAATATGAATAAAGCCTTCACCAAAGTTCTCACGACGATGACCTGTGATTAAAACTAGCTTTTTATTGTTTAATTCGGTTTCAATATTTGGTATATAATTGTTCAATAATGTGATAATCTCTAGTTTTAACTGGCTTGAATGGTCAATTTTATTCAATGCCAATTGGAGTGCATCTATAACAGTATTACCTGTTACAGCAATATTTACTTCATTTATATTCTCGTTAAGTAAATTTTGCTTTGACCATGGAGTAGGTGCAAAGTGAAAATTAGCAATTCGTCCGGTTAATTGTCGATTCATTTCCTCTGGCCAGGGCGAATAAATATTATTGGTTCTGAGCCCGGCTTCTATATGACCTACAGGTGTTTGTTTGTAAAAAGCAGCCAAGGCAGCAGCAGTGCTGGTTCCGGTATCTCCATGTACTAATACTATATCCGGTTTAAAATCATCCAATACGTCTCTTAGACCCAACAAAACTCTGGAGGTAATATCATATAAATCTTGGCCTTGTTTCATCAGGTCTAAATCGTAATCTGGTTTAATATCAAATATGTCTAGTACTTGGTCAAGCATTTCTCTATGTTGCGCAGTAACGCACACTTTTAAATTGAAAAAATGATCTGATTCTAGATATTTACAAAGAGGAGCCATTTTTATAGCTTCGGGACGTGTACCGAATATTAAAAGAATTTTACTTTTTTTTATTGGCATATATTCTTTTTTTTATGAAAGTTATCTTATAAGTTTCTTAATCTAGATATTCCAGGTTGCATTAAATTCTTATAATGCCAAGAATCTTTTTGCTTAATAATATTTTGTTTGAAAAAATTGAATTTAGCAACATTTTCTAACGATTTAATAATTTTTTTAAATTCTGAATTTTTAATGTCCGGATTAATGCAAACTCCAAATTGATTAACTTCAATAATTTCTTTTGCTTGGCCATTGTAAAATAATCCTAGAATTGGTATACATAGGTTTATATAATCATAAATTTTTGATGGAACACATTCTGAGAAATTTGGGTTGCCTAGAGATGCAATTCCGTAGTTAATTTTATCAAGAAAAACATTTTCATATTCTTTTTGAGAAACCCATTCATAGAATTTAATATTTGGGTAGTTTTTATATTTATCTTTATGTTTGTATGATCCGAATAACCATAATTCATGACCTTCTATTTCTTTAAATAAATTTAAAACTTTATCAATTCTTTGTGCACTTCCCATGCTTCCTCCATATCCAAATATAAGTTTTTTTGTATTGAATTTTGATTTGTTTATTTGCAATGATTTCTCAAAATAACCAAAGTTAATATTGACGACTTTTTGATAGTCAACTTTCTTGTTAGATTGTAAAATATTCTTTTTTTGAGAGGTAGTTGATGTAATAATAAGGTCGCTCTGATTTATAATTTTTTTCTCTATACTTATTCTGTTCTTATATAAAAAATATTTTATAATTTTCTTATTAGAACTAAATGGATCTATTGGATCATGATAGTTGATAACCAACTTTGCCTTACTTATCTTTTTTAGTTTTAAACCAAGTATGAAACTGGCTAATTCATTTCCTGTTGTGGCGAATATAATGTCGTTCTTATAAACTTTATCTTTGAGATATTTATATGAATTTCTTATCCAATTATCTAAATAATCATATTTTAATCCGAATGATACTTTCTTATAAGTTATTTTTTCGTTATACTTAGCGGGAACTTGAATAATATTTTTGGTAACATTAACTTCTTTAATTGTAAAATTTGGAATTACTATAATTACATTAAAGCCGTTATTTTCAAGTGTTTCTACTTGGAAACGCCTTGCTCTAGGTCCTCCACCTTGATGAAAACCATCATAAGATCTTGTGAGGAAATAAATTTTTTTCTTCATTTGTTTTCCATCATTAAACCTGAATAACCTTTAAAATATTCATCTATCCAAGTTGCTTTATCTTGTTCATAAGCATAATAATAGGGTAAACTATATGTAATGTTTTGGAGTGATAATGTGAATTTTTTTAATTCACTAATATTAATTTTTAACTTATGATGGTTTTTCCAGAAAAATTCAAGATCATTCTTAGTATTAATTTTGTATACGCCATTACAGTAATTGAGGCATGAACTGCCAAATAAAAGTGCTGGTTTTTCTCTCCACAATCCTTCCCATGCAGCTGTACCTGTAATTGTGGCAACAGCAATACATTCATCTATCAATTTGAATGTATCGAATGAGATTGGTATGAGCTCAATATTTTTAAGCTTTGAAATGTAATTATAAAAATGAGATGTTCTGAATGCTGAAGTTTGTTTGGGATTTTCTTTAATATATATAAATACATCTTTTGGTAAAGTTTCAGACAATAAAGTTAGGGCATTTAATTGATCTGCGAAAATTCCACCAAGTGGATGTGTTGTCTTTTCTGGTTGTAAATGTAAAGGAAAATATATAAACTTTTTACTTAAATCAAGATTTGTATTAGCTAGTTTATTATAATGTTGCCTGATAAAATTATCTTGAGAATATTGGTTAGTGATCTTTTTGAGTTTTGCGTAAAAGTAATCAATGTTAAGATTTCTAAATATATTCAATATATTAGGAGCTTTCCTAATTTTACTGAATTTAATACCAGACATATAATATGGTTGTTGCTTATAGTGTTGTTTATAATATACTCTTTCAATTTCTTTCTTAAATTCTGGATTTAATAGGGATAAGAATTTTTTATCATTCATATCACCCATGTTTTGTATGTACTCGTTTAATTGCACGGCATGTTCATCGATATTCTTTATGAATACTCGCATTCCGGGTATTGGAGTGTGCTCCGGTAAAATTGTTTTAATCTTAAAATAATGTGCAACAAGATATCCAACAAAATCAAACGGCATTGATGGAGCTTCTTGAAATAGTATTGTATCAAGTTTACTAGATAGATAGAAATTGGTCCAGAAAGAGATATAATACTTTAGTGTTAACATTTTTTCGTCCAATGATAAAGAACTAATATACTTATTGAAGTAATCAGGATCGCTTATATATCTCTGTAAAATATTGGATTTTGAATATGTTTTAAGAAAGAATACAGAATCGGGATGAACTAATCTATCCATCATTTGATAGATATTAGTTTCTTGATTCAGGGATTGGATGTACTTTAATACCTCTGTATTATTTACTAATGGAATAGATTTGTAGTAATCATCAATGTGTAACGGGAAGTAAAGGGCAAAAAGATCATAAGTTTGTATATCGACTTGTGTATTTTCTATTATTAGTTGAGGGTAAGTGAATTGGTAAAATATTTTAACATCAAGTTTATCCAATATTAATTCAATAGCTTCTTTTTGATATGGGTGATAGAAATTTATTGCTGCTATATTCATTTCAATATAGTTGTTTTTGATAAATCATCAGTTCCTTTTCTAAACTGTTTAGTTCATAATGGCTAAAAGCTTTCAGTTTGTTTGCAACAAAGGCATGACGTCCTTTATTAATTATAGATCCTAATAGCTTATTGTTTATCGCAAATTCTTTTATTACTTGATAAAGAATATCAGGTCTGTATGAGTTAAGGTTGTTTTTTCCATTTTTAAGTAATTCAACTATATAATCACCTGCTCGTTTATGATTTAAACCATCAGTCCATTGTATTACATTTTCAATCTCCCTTGTTCTAACATTAGCTAAAGATTGAAACTCAGGAAGTGTTTGGGTGGGAGAGGAAAAGAACTTCTTTAAAATTGCATTTAAGTCCTTATATGTATTAACTATAACAGAACCCTTATATAATTGATCTCTTTTAAAATCAGAACCTGATGGATTAATCAATATAGTATTTAACCCACATAACCAAGCTTCTAGACACGTAGTTGTTTCATAACCTAACCAGATATCACTAGCTTTGATACAATTTTCAATTGACTCTTCATTTTTTAAAATTATTACGTTATCCAATCCTCTCAAACCTTCTATAGCAGAAGCCTTGTCTCCCAATAAAGAACCTGGATGTTCTTTTATAAGAAAATAATATTGAGGATTACTATTAATAATACTGTAGAGGATCTTATTTAGTTTTTTTCCATCTTCTTGAAATCTAATTATTTGATCTTGAGAGTAGTGTTTTTTTGTAATTTTAAATCTATGGTCTTGAGGATACAAAATTCCAAAATCCCAACAAGCAAAACCAATTAGAGGTTTGTTTTTGGGAATGTTTAATCCGTCTTTAACCAGTCTTTTAACTTTCTTGGTATTAGATTTTAACTTATAAAGATCAAAACCAATACCACCACATACTTTTATGTATTGTTCAAGGTGTGGGTATTGGGTAGTAATCAGTTTTTTTGCTCTAAATGTCCATTGCAAATTTATATCTTCTATAAGGATCTTTTTCTTATTCCATCCCCAAAACATTTGTTCAACTGCAAATTCTTTTATATTACCTTCAGAGGTTCCAGTAATAACCATGCAACCAAATGATTTTGCAAATTTAACAATGCTTATATTTTCAGGAGCTCCGATTCCATTTGCAAGAAATACTATTCTTGGTCTATTTTTATAAATAAGTTGTTTACCCTCAAATATGCAACCTCTCAATACATTGTATCCACAAAGATTTAGATAATTGCAGATTAATGTTGAAATATAGTTATCTCGTCTTGCACCAGAATACCATTCAAGATTTAAAATATCTATCATATATGGAATTATTTGCGTGTTAGCTTATAGGATAATGGGGTTCCTTTTTTTATATCAATATTTGAAATTTGGCCAATAATCTCTTTTAAGTACTTTGGATGTAATCCGTAATATGGACGAATGGAACGAATATTTTCTTCTGTAAAGACATCACCTCTTTTTATGTCTTTTACAACGAAAAGTGATCGTCCAAATTTTTTATTCTGTTGAGCTTTTTCAGTTAATTCATAATTTACTTTACCAATTGCGCTTTCCGCTTGCCGAACAGCAGCAACCATATCTGTAAATTCCTTTTCATCGAGGGAGAAAGGAGCATCAGGTCCTCCTATAGATTTATCGAGAATAAAATGTTTTTCAATAACCTGTGCGCCAAGACATGTAGCTGTAACAGGAGCTATAAATCCCATTGTATGATCAGAAAGTCCGACTTCAACGCCAAATATTTTTTTTAAATCGGGAATTGTTGCAAGATTGGCTTCTTCAATTGGGGCAGGATATGATGATGTACATTTTAAAAGTATTATATCGTTATTCCCAACATTACGACATGTTTCAACAGCTAAAGCAATATCTTCTTTTTCTGCCATTCCTGTAGAGATAATAATTGGTTTCATTTTAGAAGCCGTGTATTCTATCAATGGGATATCCTGAATTTCAAACGATGCAATTTTATATGCCGGAGGATTAAACTGTTCAAGAAAATCAACTGCTGTTTTATCAAATGGAGATGAAAAACAGATTAGCCCTTCTTCTTTTGCCACAGAGAAAAGCGTCTCATGCCACTCCCATGGTAAGTAAGCTTCTTTATACAAATCGTAAAATTTTTTACCTTCCCAAATTGTTCCTTTTAGCAATTCCTGAAAATACTCATTGTCACAATCAATCGTTAAGGTATCAGGAGTATATGTTTGTAGTTTTATTGCATCTGCTCCGGTACGTTTTGCTGCTCGAATGGTTTCTATGGCAATATTGATATCATGTCCATGATTAGCTGATAATTCAGCTATAATGAAAGTCTTTCCTGAATTGATATTGAAATCTCCAATTTGCATATTTTATAATTAAAGTTTTTTCATTAATAGTTTTTAACTTTATATACAAAACAATCATTCCCATTAACACAATCGTTTCGTTCGAACTTAAAACCTGCTTTTTTAAACGATTTTACAGAAGCAGTATTGTCTGTTTTAATATATGCAAAAACTGGATTATTATTGTTTTTCCAAAATTCTTTACAGGACATTTTCAGTATCATAGGAGCAAGTTTTTTCCCTCTGAAATATTCGTCTATAGAAATACCAATAATCGCTTCTTCTCCATTTTCAATTCTGACTTGTCCGGCAGCTCTGTTTTCGCTTTCAAATATTAATATTTGAGCATTAGAATCTTTCAACTTTCTTTTGAACCAAGCAACATGATTCTCCCAAATTATAGTATCGGAATAAAACGATGCTTTACGAACCAATGGTTCATTAGCCCATTCGTATAATAATTTAGCATCACCAATAGTTGCTCGTCTGTATGATAATTCGGTCATTAACATATTTGTTTGAATGCTTTTAATATTCTGGCACCTGAATTTCCATCAATAACTCTTGATTGATGAGAAGCTATTCTTGTTGCATTTTCATGTATTGAAATATCAGAAATTGCTTTATATAATTCTCCTACGCTCAGTTCATTGATATTTCCTATCCCAAGAGCTAATCCTTTATTAATAATGGCTCTATAAATATTTACCTGATTATCGACAAACCAACCTCCGATAAACGGCAATTTACATGCACATGCTTCTACAGAAATAGTACTTGCAGGGAGAAATCCAATATCTGAATTTAACATTGTATTATATAATTCAGAGGCATTTAATTCCCAATATTCTTTTATTTCTTTATTGTCTGGATTGTCAAATTTACTACAATCTATTTTTGAAATTAAAGAAATCGAATTAATAATAGGATGTTTCAAGAATGTATTTACAATCTTTATTATTAAATCTTCAGGATCTGTTCCCCCTAAACTGATTAATACATCCTTCTTTTTATTCGAGATTATTTTCTCTTGTTTGGAAGCTTCTAAAAACTCTGGACGTAATAAAGTATATTTATATCCCAATAAAAGCTTTGTGTATTTTTCTATAGAATAAGATTCTTGGTTTATCCCTTCTGAATGATTAATAACAATATCTGCAGTATAGTGTTTGTTGTGAATGTCATCAATACAAACTAATTTGCAGCCTTTTTGTTTTATATCTATCTGGTACGACGTCTCAAAAAAGTAATTATCAAGAACAACAATCTCATCACCTGCTAACTTATCTAAAAATTCACTATAATGAGATTCATCTTGCTGTAATTCAATAATGTCAAATCCTACTTGTGAAATTGTATTTTTTAGAAATGAATCAAAGATGCGAGTTGCGAAAATGCAGTTAAACTCAGTGTTTAACATCTGAGCTAAAGCAATACAACGGAATATATGCCCATATCCTATTACTTTACTTCCATCAACTCTGAGATATACTGTTCTTTTATTATTGCTCATTTACGAGTTTATACTTTAATTCTGCTATTTGCCAATCAACCTCTGTATCAATATCCTGAACCATCAATTCCGGCAAAATTACAGATGAGGCATTTTTTGTAAACAACACCTTCTCTTTCAAAAAAGCATCTGTTTTTAAGAAATAGAACTGACCAGCATCATGGAATGTATCTTCCAAATCCTGAGAGCGAGCTTGCATATTTTCAGGGTGAATCATCTTGATTCTATTTTCATCGAAATGCAAAGCTCGTTGTATAGGGTAAGAAAACTGTGCAACCGGAAAAACTGCAGTACAATCAGTCTTACTTAATTTATCGTAAGCAGATATTAAAAAATCAGCATTTATAAATGGAGCAGTTGGCAGAATACAACAAAACGAGTCGAAAGTCTCACCTATTTCTGCGAATGATTGTAAAACTTCTTCAACAACAACTGCTAAAGGTGCATAATCGTTAGCACTATCTTCTGATCTGAAGAATGGAACCTGAGCTCCAAAGCTCTTTGCGACTTCAGCGATTTCTTCATCGTCGGTTGAAACCATTACAATATCAAAAAGATTTGATTGCAATGCTGCTTCAATTGAGTATGCAATAATGGGTTTCCCACAAAACTCTTTTATGTTTTTTCGCGGTATCCGCTTACTTCCGCCACGAGCAGGTATTATTGCGATTGACTTATTCATTTGCTTACGAATTCTATTACCTTATTGATAACATATTGTTGTTCCTCATTTGATAAAGTCGGGAACATTGGCAAGCTTAAACACTTTTTGTAATAAGCTTCTGCAACAGGCATATCTCCTTTTTTCCAACCTTGCTTTTTGTAATATGGCATAGTATGAACAGGAATATAATGAACCTGACTAAATATTTTTGCTTCTCTCAGGTGTTCGTATAATCCTTTTCTGTCATCAACCTGAATTACATATAAATGATAGGCATGGCTAACATTTTTGGGAACAACAGGAGTTTGTATTTCTTCAATTTCCGAGAAAGCTTTTGTATATGAATCAGCTATTTTTTGTCGTTGAGAAACTCCTTCAGCTGCTCGTTTCAATTGAGATATCCCTAAAGCAGCTTGCATATCTGATAAGCGATAATTATATCCTAATTCGACCATCTCATAGTACCAACCTCCATGATTTTCATCCATCAGATTTTCATCTTTGGTAATTCCATGAGTTCTATAAAGGCAAAGTTTATCATATAATTCTTTATCGTTTGTTGTTACCATTCCCCCCTCTCCGGTTGCTATATGTTTAACTGGGTGAAAAGAAAATATTGCTAAATCAGCAAACCGACTATTACCACATTTTTGATTTATTTCTTTAGAATCAATAAAATATCCTCCTGGAGCATGACAAGCATCCTCAATTATTTTCAGATCATATTTCTTTGCAACAGCGTATATTTTTTCAATATCAACAGGATAGCCAGCAAAATCGACAGGAATAATGCCTTTGTATGTTCCTGCAGGTGCAGAAATTAACTTTTGTTCGATTTTATCTATATCAATACAATACGTTTCAGGATCAATATCAACAAATTCTATTTCACCACCACAATATTTTATACAGTTTGCACTTGCAGCAAATGTGATTGGAGTTGTCAACCATTTATCTCCAGGTTGAACATCCAAAGCCATTGCACATAAATGCAATGCAACAGTTCCGTTAGCCACTGCCACCGCATATTTAGTATCTACATATTTTGCAAATTTCTCCTCAAATTCTTTTATTTGGGGTCCTTGAGTTAGGTATTCTGATTTTAATGTCTCTACCACGGCATCAATATCCTCTTGAGCAATAGATTGTCTTCCGTACGAAATTGGCTTCATAATCAAACTGTAAAATTTGGATCTACGTATGTTTTAATTTTTGCTCTTAATGTCTCCTCTGTTTCCCACTCTGTATTAGTTCCTGAGTTATATTTAAATCCAAACGGAACAGGATTGGCTCTATGATGCTTAATAAAATCTTCTTTTGTATGCTTATATGATACAGAAGGTAATATTGCATAATATTTGCCGAGCTCAATCGTATTTAGTGAATCAGTCTCCGTAATCATTTCTTCATGCAATTTTTCACCTGGACGTATTCCCACCTCTTTTAATTTACATTCGGGTGCAATTGCTTTGGCAACATCAGTAATTCTATAAGATGGAATTTTAGGAACAAAGATTTCCCCACCTAAGGCATTTTCAATCGAGAAGAACACAAGACGAACTCCTTCTTCTAACGAGATGTTAAATCGAGTCATTTCCATATGAGTGATAGGTAGAACTCCTTCTTTTCTTTTATTCATAAAGAACGGAATAACAGAACCACGTGACCCCATAACATTTCCATATCTAACAACAGAAAAACGTATGTCTTTTGATCCGCTAATATTATTTGCAGCGGTAAATAACTTATCTGATGTTAGTTTAGTAGAGCCATATAAGTTAATTGGTGCACATGCTTTGTCTGTACTTAAGGCTACTACATTTTTAACACCACAAGACAAGGCTGCATCTATAACATTTTCGGCACCATCCACATTTGTGCGAATGCATTCTGTTGGGTTATATTCTGCGGTATCCACTTGTTTAATCGCTGCAGCGTGGATAATCACGTCTATTCCCTCGCAAGCTCTTGTTAATCTTGCTTTATCACGAACATCGCCAATAAAAAAACGTAATTGAGGATATTGTGTCGGGGGATATTTCTGGCGTAATTCAAATTGTTTTAATTCATCTCTTGAATAAATAACAATTCGCTTTACTTCTGGATAATCTTTAAGTATTAATTCAGTAAATTTTTTACCAAAAGATCCTGTTCCACCTGTAATTAATACTGATTTATAATTTAAAGCCATGATATAAATACTTATTTGTTAATTTCTTTGTAATTTGTTTCTTTTGTAATAATACCTTGGTTGATTTCAATTATCTTGTCACAATACTTTAATGTGCTAATTCTATGTGCTATAACAACCAAAGTTAATTCTCCATTACTAAGTTGTCGTATACTTTCCGTAATCTCTTCCTCTGTTTGAGTATCAAGGGCAGAGGTTGCCTCATCAAAAAAAAGTACAGAAGCTCCAGAGTATATAGCTCTGGCAATACCTATTCGTTGTCGCTGACCACCTGAAAGTTTGGCACCACGTTCGCCAATAATTGTATTGGCTCTTTTCGCAAGCGTATTAACAAAATCCCATAAGCTGGCTTGTTTAAGCGCATGTTCCAGTTTATTATTGTCTATTTCGGTTGTATTTTCACCAAAAGCTATATTTTCAGCAATAGTTCCATCTAATATATAAACTTCTTGTTGTACATAACCAACTTTATCACGCCAATGTCTTAAGGTAGATTTATCCAAAATAATATTGTCAACGGTAATTTGTCCATCGTTTGGCTGCCAAAAACCCAAAAGAAGATTCATTAAAGTTGTTTTTCCAGCTCCAGATGGTCCAATAAAGCCAATATTGTCACCCTTGTTAATAGTAAAGTTGATATTTTTGAGTAAATTATTTTTTTGATCGGGAAAACGAAAACAAAGGTTTTCTAATTGAATACTTTTGTCGAATGATATAGGTTTATCATCCATGTCTGAAAACTTAGTACCCTTGATGTCTTTAATTGTATCAAAAGTAAATTGATGACCCTTAATACTTATCAGAGCTATCATAATTCTATTGACAGAAGGAAGAATACGGTACGCAGCCAAGGCAAATAATCCTAAAAGAGCTGCAAGTCCGGTACGCTCGGGAATAAAGTATAAACCATAAGCAGTAATAGCAAAAATAGTGATAACCATACCTGCCTCAATAACTTTTGTAGGCGCTTGTGCATAAATAGTTCGCTTAATACTTAAAGTAACCATTTTATTTAGATAGTACTTTATTTTTTCTCTAAATTGTCTTTGCGTATTGGTTATTTCCACATCAATAAATCCAAAAATACTCTGAAAAATGCTTTTCCCTAGTAGAGGCTGAATTCTATTAGATTCTTGTTCAATTTTTGCACTGCGCCCTTTTACCCAATTGTAGAATAATAGGAAAATTGGTAAAATAGTAAAACTTAATAATACAATGGCTTTCCAATCGTATAATACCAAACTTACTATTATAAAACCTAGTACAAATAGTTCATTTAGGAAATTAAAAATTGGTAATACAATGTTATTTGAAAATAATTTAGGGATAACATTCACATCACGCATAATTACATTACTATTTGTACTTTTAAAATAGGCAAAGCCTCTTCTGTAATATAGTTGATGTAACCGTATGGCAAAGTTTTGATACAATGATAATGAAAAACTAGCTTGTGATCGTAGTATATACAGACTCATTATGTTTTTAAAGATTATCGCAAAAACAATAAATCCAGCTAAGAAGAGTATAAATTGGTTTTCGCTAGTAAAACCCCCACTATTATACACTTTACTAATTATTGGATGCGTTTGAATTACTCCATCTTGTAAAATAACAGAGAAGAGAGGGAGGAAAGCCGCCAACCCAAAAAGTTCCATCACTGAGTTAATAAAAAGAAGTATCATCATTTTTGCACTTTTCTTTTTATACCCGGGTGGTAATACTTGTAGAATACGTTTTATTGTTGAGAATATAAGGTTGTTCATTTTTTGTACTGGTTTCTAGTTGCTGGTTTCTGGTTAATTCTGGCTTTAATAGTTTTTATCTTTTTTTCATAACTCACTTCTCACTTCTTAGTGTACTGGTCAATAGTCAATAGTCAATAGTCATTGGTTACTGGTTTGCAAAATCAATCATCTCTCTGCTCTTAGCATATAGGTTACTGGATTCTGGTTTTCAACTCTTATTTTAGACAGAAATGCTCTGTAACTGTGTTTTGGTTGCGACATATGAAGCTAAAGCGCAGCGTCCTATCAGCTAAAGGTGTAGCCGTCCTAAAAGCTATCCCTTACAGCCTCCCATCCACCATATCCACATCCCAAACAGCTTTAATATCATACACTACAGTATTGTTCCCGTTTTTAAGAGATGCGATATCCAATTCATTAAATTCATTATGAGCTACATTTAGCACAATGGCATCGTATGCTTTGTTTTCGTAGCTATTGATAAGTGTTATATTATACTCGTCCTCAACTTCCTTTTTATCAGCCCAGGGATCATATACATCTACAGCACAACCATAATCCTTTAGCTCATTAATTACATCAATAGCTTTGGTGTTGCGTATGTCCGGACAATTTTCTTTAAAGGTGATACCCAAACATAAAACACGGCTTTTGATGATGGTGTGTCCTTTTTTTATCATGAGCTTAACCACCTGTGAAGCTACCCAGGCCCCCATGCCATCGTTCATGCGACGGCCTGCCAAAATAATTTCGGGGTTATAGCCTGCCTCCTGTGCTTTTTGGGCCAAATAATAGGGATCCACGCCTATACAGTGTCCCCCAACCAAGCCAGGTTTAAAAGGAAGGAAGTTCCATTTTGTTCCGGCGGCTTCCAATACATCCTGTGTATCAATGCCCAAAGAACTAAATATTTTAGCCAGCTCATTTACAAAAGCAATGTTAATATCGCGCTGGCTGTTTTCAATAACTTTAGCAGCCTCTGCTACTTTTATTGATGGTGCTTTGTGTGTTCCTGCAACAATAATGGATTGATATAGTTGATCCACTTTTTCAGCTACTTCAGGGGTAGAGCCTGAGGTAACTTTAAGAATTTTGGTAACTGTATGCTTTTTGTCGCCGGGATTGATACGCTCCGGCGAGTAGCCAGCAAAGAAATCTTTGTTGTACTGCAGACCTGATGTTTTTTCCAGTACAGGGATGCATTCCTCTTCGGTTAGTCCCGGATATACTGTTGATTCGTAAATAACAATGTCCCCTTTTTTGAGCACCCGGCCAATGGTTTCACTGGCTTTAATCAAAGGAGTTAAAACAGGACGGTTATTTTTGTCGGTTGGGGTAGGAACTGTTACAATATAATAGTTGCAGTCGGCAATGTTTTTACTGTCTGCAGTAAATTGTATACCGGAATTTCCGTTTGAGTTGTTGATCACTTCCAGAAGGTAGTCATTTTCCACTTCCAGGGTATGGTCATGCCCCGTTTGAAGTTCTGTTACTCTTTGTATATTGATATCAAATCCTACAGTTGGATATTTTTTTCCGAATTCTACGGCTAGTGGTAGTCCCACATATCCTAACCCAACTACGGCTATTTTATTTTTCATTGTTGCTTGTTACTTGTTACTGGTTGCTGGTCAATAGTCAATAGTCATTGGTTATTGATAACTGCTAATTGGTTACTGGTCATTGGTTATTGGTTATTGGTTTTTGGTCATTGGTTATTGATAATTGCTAATTGGTCACTGGTCATTGGTTACTGGTTTGTAAAACAACTCATCTCTCTGCTCTTATCTCTTAGCATATAGGTTACTAATTACTTTCCAGTATCCTGTTTTATCCGAACCAACTCTTTGTATTAGTTTGATATTCTTAAGTTTGGTTAAGTCTCTTTTTATTGTTTTCAGACTTACGTTTAATAGGTTTGCCAACTCCTGACTTGTTATATAAGGGGTGGTTGGTATTATCTCTAATATTTTTTGTTGTCTTTCATTTACAGGGACATTTACAGGGACATTTACGGGGACATTTACGGGGACATTTACTTGATCTGAAGCAAATGTTTCATGCTTTTGTCTAAGTATAATCCGTGTGAAATCATTCATGTTTTCGATCCTATAAGTAAGATTTGGGTATTCTTTAAGCCAATCGCGTATTCTTTAAAACCGGTACCGTACTTTTCTACTTCTCCCATTAAATAAAACACTTCAGCTAATAACCTGTTTCTATGTCTAGGTTGATAGCTATCCGTATTTAATTCATCGATAGTTAAGTTACCAAATAAATTACCCGGGTTTGAAAACTGAATTTCATTGTCATATATCTTTATGATCACATCTGTTGGATTTCGGTAATCTTTATGGATTATAGCATTAAGCAATAGTTCTCTAATTGCCTGTAAAGGGAATTGCCACTTATCCTTGCGGCTAAGGTCTCCTGTAAATTCATAACCTAACCTTATATTCTTTTTTATAAAATCCATAGCTTCTTCAACAGCTTGGATTAATGGGCTTTTAATGAGTATGTCGTCAATAATTGTGGACGATGATTTAAATCTGCCTATATGTATTGACGTGTGATGCAAGCCAAATAGAAGTTCGCAAGCTCGTGTTAGTGTATCATTCTGAATTAATCCCAATTTATGAAAGTCGTTTTCTAATATTGGTGAAGGTATGTAACGCCCCTTTTCTTTGGTTTTGGTGGAAAACAGTTTTAATGCAGCATTGTTGAGCGCTTTAAATTTTGTTTTTACCGGATATGCATCGAAAGAGAGATTCATACTTTCCATTCGTAATTCAACAATTTCATCTGCATTTAACAAGTGGTTCGAATTTCCTTTTCTTAAATAATAACGACCTTGCAAGGCTACAGGCTTTACCGGGACTTCAGGAATAGATAAGACTACCAGTTCTTTTGAATCAACTCCAACTTCTATTTTATTTGGGATGATTGAAGGTTCGGTTTTTTGTTTTATCTCATTTAGCCAGTTTTGAATAGATTCGTTGTTAGTATTAACCCCTGTTACTTCCATATTATCAGAAACCCCAATGATAACCAAGCCTCCTTTTGTGTTTGAAAATGCAACTATAGTTTCAATTGCGGCTTTGTTAAAAGAAGATTTGAACTCAACCGCTTCATTTTCACCTTGAGCTATTATGTATTTAAGTTGATCGGAGTTCATGGATATAATTGTTATTTAGCGGTTTTTTATTTATCCTCAGATAAAAGCTTAAAATATTTGAAAGTCGTTGTTTCCAACGTATATCTTTGTTTTTCATACAGGAATGGTGGTTACTGGTCAATAGTCATTGGTTATTGATAACTGCTAATTGGTCATTGTTGACCGCCGGGTATGCCTACGGCACGGTGAGTTACAGCAAACCACCCAAACCAAGAGAGAAATACGGTGCAAAATTAGTTTTGTTACGGGAAATACAAAGTAATTTTAGAAGTTTCTTTTTTCGAAAAAGTGAGTAGAATGTTAGAGGTAGAGCTTGGTGGGGTAGGGGTTAGCTAATAGCTGATAGCTGATAGGACGGCTGCGCCTTTAGGACGCTGCGCTTTAGCTTAACTAATTGCTACTATAGCATCTTTTGCATAGGAACAACATTTCCCCGGATCCGATCTTTGTAAGCGTATTGTAAATAAGATCGGATCCTTAAATAACATATAACAGGCTTGCTGCGTATTAGTCCTACCTCTATAATGTGTTTTAGCTTATGTGCGTACGTCCCAATAGTTGTTCTCTAAAAGACCCCCATCCCCATGCCTGCTGCATGGTACTTCCCCCTTGCCTCAGGGCAAAGAGGAAGATTGGTTTTCGTAGGAGGAGGCACTGTTCTCTGCCCTCAGCTCTTTGCACTTCGCACTTCGCAATATTGATACTGATTTGCCAATAGCAGATAGGACGGCTCCGCCTTTTGGACGCTGCGCTTTAGCTTAAATGTTAGCTACTAATACACCTTTTTGCACAGGAGCAATATTCCCGGATCCGATCTTTATAAGCATCTTGTAAATAAGATCGGATCCGTAAGTGAAGTCCTGCCTCTATAATGTGTTTTAGCTTATGGGCGTACGTCCAAAGAGTTGTTCGCTAAATGACCCCCATCCCCATACACTGCAGCATGGTACTTTCCGTTGCCTCAGGGCAAAGAGGAAGATTGTTTTTCATAGGAGAAGGCACTGTTCTCCGCCCTCAGCTCTTTGCACTCCGCGCTCCGCCATCTTGCTACTCGATTCTTTTCAAGAAACTGCTCCATGGTTATATGTCACGTCGGATTTCTTCGCAATAATTTGTTGGTGATTGAATAGTTTTTATTTCAAAAAAATTACATTTGCATAATTGAGAAAATTAGAGGATTTTGAAAGAAAGCACAACAACAGCAAACTATTGGTATGCCCTGTATACCAAGTCGAGGGCAGAGAAGAAAGTGGCAGAAGAGCTTAATAAGCTTGGGATTATAAACTACCTGCCCATAAAAAGGGAATTGCGCCAGTGGAGCGACCGTAAAAAGTGGGTTGAGGTACCTGCGATCAGTTCCTATATTTTCATTAAAATTCCTAAGGAAAGGTATAATGATGTTTTTCAGGTAAATGGAATAGTGGCTTATGTGTCGTACAAGGGCAAGGCTGTTAATATTCCTGAATATGAAATTGAAGCCATGCGCAGAACCATTGAAAACAAGATTGCTTTTGATGTTGAGGCACGAAATATTAAAAAGGGAGAGGAGATTACCGTTACTTCCGGTCCGTTGAAAGGGATAAAAGGTACGGTAGAAACCATTCAGGGAACCAAAAAACTGTACCTGAACATTTCAAATATTGGTTATACACTGGTAGTAAACCTGGAAGAGGCAACCGTGATGAAAGAGGAGGGGGGAAGCAATTGACAATAGTCAATAGCTATTAGCAGATAGGACGGCTCCGCCTTTAGGACGCTGCGCTTTAGCTTGATTGTTTGCTACTAATACACTTTTTGCATGGGAACAACATCTCCCGGATCCGATCTTTATAAGCGCCATGTAAATAAGATCGCATCCGTAAGTAATAGCTGTTAGCCAATAGTTGATAGGACGGCTTCGCCTTTAGGACGCTGCGCTTTAGCTTGATTTCTTGCTACTAATACACCTTTTGCATGGGAACAACATCTCCCGGATCCGTTCTTTATAAGCACCTTGTAATTAAGATCGGATCCTTAAGTAATAGCTGTTAGCCAATAGGACGGCTCCGCCTTTAGGACGCTGCGCTTTAGCTTGAATGTTTGCTACTAATACACCTTTTTGCACAGGAACAATATTCCCGGATCCAATCTTTATAAGCGCCATGTAATTAAGATCGGATCCGTAAGAGAAGTCCTGCCTCTATAATGTGTTTTAGCTTATGGGCGTACGTCTAAAGAGTTATTCTCTAAATGACCCCCATCCCCATGCTTGCTGCATGGTACTTCCCCCTTGCCTCAGGGCAAAGAGGAAGATTGGTTTTAATAGCTATTAGCTGATAGGACGGCTGCGCCTTTAGGACGCTGCGCTTTAGCTTAATTGCTCGCTACTACAGCATCTTTTGCTCAGGAGCAATATTCCCGGATCCGATCTTTATAAGCGTATTGTAAATGAGATCAGATCCGTAAGTAATAGCTGTTAGCCAATAGCTGATAGGACGGCTACGCCTTTAGGACGCTACGCTTTAGCCTGATTGTTAGCTACTAATACACCTTTTTGCACAGGAACAATATTCCGGGATCCGTTCTTTATATGCGCCATGTAAATAAGATCGGATCCGTAAGTAATAGCTGTTAGCCAATAGGACGGCTGCGCCTTTAGCACGCTGCGCTTTAGCCTGATTACATGCTACTAATATACCTTTTTTGCACAGGAACAGTACTTCCCCCTTGCCTCAGGGCAAAGAGGAAGATTGTTTTTCATAGGAGAAGGAACTGTTCTTTGCCCTCTGCTCTTTGCTCTCAGCCCTCCGCTCTTTGCCCTCCGCCATAAACTACTCACTCTCGGCCACCTTATCCAATCTTTTCTTTATCTTCTTAATTACCGACTCAATAGAAGCTTCCGGTTCTATAACGTTATAGTCGCCCCAGAATTGTGGATCGCTGAATCCGGCTACCTTATCCTGTAAAATAATGTTTTGGTTCAGGCGTTCGCTCACTTTAAACGGACGTTCGGTGGCTTTGCGCCAATCGGTAACCGCCATTTCAATAGTAGAAGTATAGCTTGTGTTGAACAGTTTTTTCTTCCAGTTAATTTTAAAAGTAATCTGTCCCCGCGAATAGCCATACATCCACTTGCCTTGGTGCTGACGGTAATTTACAAGGTAACTGGCTTCGGTAGGATAAACCACGGCGCCAACAGGCTTGCGCTTAATAAACATAGCCGAAGCTTTATTCTTATCTTCAATATTGATGCTGTAATTTGCACTTGAAATGGCCATGGATTCCACATCGATATATAACCTGCCGTAAAACAAGGGTTCTTCTACATAAGGCTTCTGTTCAAAGCTGATAACATATATCAAGCGGTTATTGACCTTGGTGATGTTTTCTAATTTAAAGATGTAGTAATCAATTTCTTCTACCGTAATGATGGAATAAGGCTCTTTCATAATATCTAACATCAAGGTAGAATAGGGGCCTCCCTGCAATTTAAAAGTCAGGGTATCCATTTTACTGTAATCAGCATCTTTACGTGCCTTGAATAATTTCATCCCATCCAAACGATAGTTGGAGTAGGGTTGTTTGTGAACATCAATCACGGCTTCGGCCAAAGATACATAGTTCCGCCTTCGCTTAATTGTTTCCCGGTAAAAGGTAGTCATTCGCAAAGGTTCCTGGATGTAATTCTCTTTTTTCCTGGAGATTACTTCCCTGATAATTTGGTGTGCATCTTTGGGTGCTACATTAATTTCCGACAAAGATATTGTTAACAGGTCAAGTTTTAGTTTGTTTTTGTCAGGTTTTAAATCCGACAATACAAACGATTTTCCTTTATATCCAAGGTAGGAAACACTGATTTTTGTATTCAGAGGCATTTCTTTTGGTACTTTCAATAAAAAATCACCTTCCGAATTGGATACAGTGGCAATATTCGTCCCTTCGATGGTTAGTGTTGCAAACACCAATGGGGCTCCTGATTCACTATCGATTATTTTTCCCCGGTATTGAATGGTGTTTAATGTATCGGGCAGTATATCATCATCAACAACCGGATTGGCTAAAATAGATACGGGTACAATTCCTACCATAAAAACTATGGCAATAAGGATATTCAAAATCCTGCGCTTATAATATTTTTCTGTTCTCATGATATTAAATTTTAGGTTTTACTAAGTTGTTTTTGTTTTACAGCTGGCCATTGCCTGTTTGTTCTTCTATATTAAAGACATTACTGTGGTTTTTTACCCCTATTGGAGAAGTATTTTTTTTTGTTTTTGTTTGGCTGATTTTTTAACTGCTTACTGCGCTGGTTGATGCTTATTTGTTAATTGATCATTGTTACTGGCCATTAGTCATTGGCCATTAGTCATTGGCCATTGGTCATTAGTGATTAGTCATTGGTTGTTGGTTGTTGGTCATTGATCATTGCTAATTGGTCATTGATCATTGTAAAACTTGGCCTGTTGCTTGCAGTATAATAACCAGAATAACACAAAATAAGAATAATACTTACTGTTAATCAGTAAAATAACAATGAGTACAAAACCAATTAATCCTACAATTATGTAGAAAATGCAATTTGGGAGTTACCAGAATGTAGAGTTCAACCTTAAAACACAAAAGATTATGAAAGTATGTATGCCAATTTTAGGAGAGAGTGCTTTAAAGAAAGAGTTATTAGCACCTGATTTTTACAAAGCACAACACTATAATATCATTGATATTGATACCGATCAGTCGTCTATTTATTCGTTAAGCGATACAAGTGCTATATATCTGACGATGGATGAGATTAAGAAACTTGAAATAGAAGCCATTATTACCCCAAACCTTCGTCCCATGGCTGCCAAAATACTTTTTGAAAACGAAATTGAAGTATACAAAGCTTCCGCATCATTGGTGGAGGAAAATATTTCCCTTTTAAAAAGGGGATTGCTGAAAGATTTTACTGAAGCTATGATTGAGAGTAAAAGTTCATGTTCTTCAGATGGTTGTTCTTCCTGTTCGGGGTGTTAGTTGTGGTTAATGGCTAATAGCTTATAGCGAATAGCCTATAGCTGATGGCTTATAGCTAATGGCTAATGGTTTATAGCGAATGAATGACATATTGTTCAAAGGCTTGCTGGTGTGTGTTGGGATAGAATCGAGTTTGCAAACACTATTTATTCTGAAATAGGATTGTCTATCGTTATTTTTTATCCATATATGATATCATAAAAAATGCCGTTCCTATATTCGGGAACGGCATTATATATATTGTTTGTTAAATCATTAGTTCGTTAAATCTTTATAATGTGCTGATTCTAAATATATTGAATAATTTATGACAAAATTATTATCTTATTTATTTTAAGCGAATTGTAAATCAGTCTAATGTCTATTATCTAAAATCTAACGATCTATTGTTAAATAACTCTTGGTGAAAAGTGCTCTCAAGCACCCAGTATAAGCTATCTGCTATAAGCCAAGAGCTACCAACTACTTCATTTCGCTAAAGAAATCACTACCCTTGTCGTCAACAATAATAAATGCTGGGAAGTTTTCTACGCGGATTTTACGAACAGCCTCCATGCCCAACTCAGGGAAATCAACTACCTCAACCGATTTAATATTTGTTTTGGCAAGGATAGCCGCAGGACCACCTATCGATCCCAGGTAGAAACCTCCATGTACCTTACATGCATGGGTAACTTGTTGAGAACGGTTTCCTTTGGCTACCATAATCATTGAGCCGCCTTTGCTTTGGAAAAGATCAACATAAGGATCCATTCTTCCGGCTGTTGTAGGACCAAAGCTACCTGAAGGCATTCCCTCCGGTGTTTTTGCAGGACCTGCATAATAAACAGGGTGGTTCTTTAAATATTCAGGCATTTCTTGTCCTTCATCCAACATTTGCTTGATACGGGCATGTGCCATATCGCGGGCAACAACTAAAGTTCCTGATAGGTTCAGGCGTGTTTTGATTGGGTGCTTGGTCAGTACCTTTAGTACTTCTTCCATTGGCTGGTCCAGATCAATATCCACAGCAGGCTCAAGTTCTGGTGCTCTTTCAGGTACTAATCTTGATGGATTTTTCTCCAGTTGCTCTACAAAAATTCCCTCTTCAGTGATTTTTGCTTTGATATTTCTGTCGGCACTACAGCTAACTCCTAAACCTACAGGACAAGATGCGGCATGACGCGGCAAGCGGATTACACGTACATCATGTACGAAATATTTACCGCCAAACTGAGCACCAATCTGGCTTTCCTGACAGATCTTCAATACTTTTTCTTCCCACTCCAGGTCGCGGAATGCTTGTCCGCCATCATTTCCTTCGGTAGGCAAATGGTCCAAATAACCAGCAGATGCCTTTTTAACTGTTGCCAGGGTTGCTTCAGCAGAAGTTCCTCCTATTACCAATGCCAGGTGGTATGGGGGACAAGCAGAAGTTCCCAGGTCCTTTATCTTTTCCTCAACAAATTTAGTGAGGTTCTCTTCTGTCAATAAACTTTTTGTTTGTTGGTACAAGAAAGTTTTGTTTCCTGAACCACCTCCTTTGGTAAGGAATAAAAACTCATATTTATTACCCTGATCAGCATAAATGTCAATTTGAGCAGGAAGGTTGTTTCCGGTATTCTTCTCGTCAAACATGGATTTGGCCACCACCTGTGAATAGCGTAAGTTACGCTCATTATAGGTTTCGTAAACCCCTTGCGATAAATAATCTGCATCACAAGCTCCGGTGTATACATCTTCGCCTTTTTTTGCTACAACAATGGCAGTACCGGTATCCTGACAGGTAGGTAGTTCTCCTTCTGCAGCAACCACCTGGTTCATTAACATGGTATGGGCTACAAATTTATCATTATCCGAAGCCTCGTCATCTTTTAAAATATTGGTAAGTTTTTCAAGATGGGCAGGGCGCAAGTAAAACGAAACATCATTAAAAGCCTCTTTGGCCAACATCTTTAATCCTTCCGGATCTACTTTAAGGATTTTTCTTCCATCAACTTCTATTGTTGAAACATAATCCTTTGTTAACAGTCGATATTCTGTTGTATCCTTTAAAATAGGAAACGGTTTTTGATACTTGAAATCAGACATGATATATGATTTATTGATATTTTTTAAAAGTCCCCAAAGATAACAAAGATTAAATCCTAAAACAGATTTTAACACTCGTTAATACAGATGTTGTTGAGCATAAGGGGGGCGTAGCTTATAGCTTATGGCTTATGGCGGGTAGTTGTTAGGGGGCGATCTGTATAAGCGCCATGTGAAGAAGATCTGATCCTTATGGAATTGTCAATAGCCGATAGCTTCATGTTTAAAGTACGCTGTGGAGTCCTTCTGTGTTTCTTTTAGTCCTTTTAAATAGTGCAAAAGTTATCTTGCAAAAACAATCAAATTAATCTAAATTCGCAGCGGAAAAGGCAGTAACGATTTGCCATTTATTTATTCATTTAAGACATACTACATTGAAGCTGATTGCAAAAACTTTTCATGGGCTGGAAGGTGTTCTGGCTGAGGAGCTAAAGGGAATTGGAGCTCAGGAGATTAACGAGGTTAACCGGGCTGTTGAATTTGAAGGGGATAAGGAAATTTTGTATAAATCAAACCTATTGCTACGAACAGCAATCAGAGTGCTTCATCCCATACATACTTTTACTGCAAAAAATGATCAGGAGCTTTATGATGGAGTAAAAAAATACGACTGGGCTGAAATTATGGGGGTGGATGATACCCTGGCTATCGATCCGGTGGTGTATTCGGAAATATTTACCCACTCCAAATTCGTGGCATTAAAAGCAAAAGATGCTATTGTAGACCAGTTTAGGGATAAATTTGATAAAAGGCCTTCGGTAGATGTTGAAAATCCTAATGTTCGTCTGGTTATTCATGTGGCAAAGGATAAAGCTACTATATCATTGGATAGTTCAGGTGATTCTTTGCATAAGAGGGGGTATCGTGTTGGAAACCATAAGGCACCATTGAATGAGGTGCTGGCAGCCGGAATGGTTTTGCTGTCGGGATGGGATCGGAAGATGCCTTTGATTGACCCAATGTGTGGTTCGGGTACTATCTTGATGGAAGCTGTAATGTACGCCCGAAATTACCCGCCGGGACTTCATAAAAAGCATTTTGGATTTATGGGGTGGAAAGATTACGATGAGTCTTTGTGGAATAAAGTGGTGGAAGAAGCCAGGGACAAGATAGAACATCCGCGTCTTAAAATTTTTGGTAGCGATGCCTCAATAAAAGCGATTGATATTGCAAGGGAATCTGCCTTGGGATTCCGCTTTAACAGGGATATAAATTTTTCAGTTTCTTCTTTTGAAAAATTAGAACCACATTACCCTAAAGGGATGATTATAATGAACCCTCCATACGGTGAGCGCTTAATGAACGGTAAGGATATGGTTGATTTTTACAGGATGATAGGTAATCAGTTAAAGCATACTTTTACAGGATACGATGCCTGGGTGCTTACATCAAACAAAGAAGCCTTGAAGAATGTTGGTTTAAAACCGTTGGAAAAACTTAGGTTATATAATGGTGCCCTTGAATGTGGTTTCCATAAATTCAATATTTATGATGGCACCATGAAGAAGATTATTAAGTTTAGGTAGGGGGTAGCTTATAGCGTATAGCTTAGGGCTAATAGCTAATAGCTAATAGCTTTTAGTTTATGGCAAATAGCACAAGAGTTTGAGAATATTGTGAAATATTGAAAAATATTATAGATTTAAGTCTGCTTTTTGAAAAGGGCAGGCTTTTTTTATCTAATCATATTCTGACCATGGACAATGAGTTTAATTTTAAAAGAATGGTTGTGTGGCAAAAAGCTATGCAATTTGCTAGTTTGGCTATTGATATTACAGAACAACTTGATACACAAAAGTGCTACTTCAAGCTAATTGATCAGATCCAGGGGGCATCCGCATCTGTTCCTCAAAATATTGCTGAAGGCAAAGGACGGGCCACGGATAAAGATTTTGCTAAGTTTCTTGCTTATTCAAGAGGCTCTTTATATGAAACACTTACCTTGGTAAATTTATTTTATATGAAGAAATGGATTTCTAAAGAGAAATTAAATGAGTTGGAAAGTTTAGGAGAAGAAGTGGTTAAAATGATAAATGGGCTTCTGGTTAGATTAAGATAGGGTGTGATTCTATAAAAATGACAAAAGGATATTAATTGGAAATATCCTTTTGTTTTATGTTTTAAATAATGCAAAATAGCTATCCGCTATCCGCTATTAGCTACCTGCTATTGGCTACCCGCTATATACTAATCTCCCTGTCTCTAAAGCCAAGCATATATAAAATGGCATCGAGACCAATGGTGGAAATTGAATTGTCGGCACCAGCTTTTACTTTTGGCTTGGCGTGGAATGCAATACCCAAACCAGCCAGTTGGAGCATAGGCAGGTCGTTGGAACCATCGCCAACAGCAATAACCTGATCCAAATGTATATCTTCTTTAAAGGCAAGGAGCTTCAGTAATTCAGCTTTTTTCTTGCCGTCAACAATCTCGCCAACATGTTTCCCGGTCAGTTTGCCTTTTTTAATTTCCAGTTCGTTCGAAAAAACATAGTCAACACCCAGTTTTGCTTTCAGGTGATTTCCAAAATAATTGAACCCACCGGAAAGGATTGCAGTTTTGTAACCGTATTTATTCAGTGTTTTCATCAGTCGCTCGGCACCTTCAGTGATAGGAAGGTTTTCTGCAACTTCTTTCATCACGTTTTCGTTAAGGCCTTTAAGAAGGCTCACGCGCTGGATAAAGCTCTCGTTAAAATCGATTTCGCCACGCATAGCCGCTTCGGTAATCTTTTTTACCTTAGCTCCAACTCCCGCTCTTTCAGCAAGTTCGTCGATAACTTCGGTTTGTATCAATGTAGAATCCATATCGAAACAAACCAAACGGCGGTTTCTCCTGAAAATGTTGTCTTCCTGGAATGCGATATCCACACCTATTTTGCTCGAAAGCTCCATAAAGTCGCTTTTCATTATTTCAGCATCAATGGGGTTGCCACGTACCGAAAGTTCAACCACAGCCTTGTTTTGGGTTGGTTCATTGTTCAGGTCGATCCTTCCCGAAAGGCGTGTGATGGTATCAATATTTAATTGCTGAGATGAGATCACCCTGGTAACCTTTGCCAGGTGTTCAGCCGTGATTTTTCTAGCCAATAAAGTAATGATGAACCTTTCTTTGCCCTGGTGCATAACCCACTCTGCGTATCTTGACTCCGAAATAGGGGTAAACTTAATTTTAACGCCGATCTCGTATGATTTGAAAAGCAGATCTTTTAAAATCGGGGCCGACTCGTAGGCTTGTGGTACTTCAAATAAGATGCCCAACCCTAAGTCGTCATGGATAACAGCCTGGCCAATATCCAGGATCTGTACATTATAATGAGATAAAATTTCGGTTAAGGAAGAGGTTAATCCGGGCTTATCATCACCGGAGATATTTACAAGAATGATCTCTCTATTACTAGCCATAGTATAATTTGTGTTTTCGGTAAACAAAAATAGCAAATCAACTCTAATGCGGTATTCACATGTCGTAAAATAATGACAAATTTCATCTTTTTTAACATCAGAGGGGGAGAATTGATGTTGGGGAAAGGTTATTTGTTGGTAGCAGATATAGTTTGGTTTACTTTTGTAACCACCATATTATTTTATTTGTTTAATCGTAAAGGTATAAATATCAGTGAAGTAACTTTGATCTACCTCAGTGGTTTAAGCAGGTATTCCAGTCCGTTTAATTTAATCTCGTATAAAGTTGCCAACAACATACCCAATTTACCTTCCGGAAAGCCTTTTTGGTGAAACCAGACCAGGTAAGGTTCTGGTAAATCGCATAATATGGTTCCTTTATATTTTCCAAAAGGCATTCTTGTTTTTACTAAATCAAGCAGTAATTTTTCGTTCATGTGTCTTTGTCTTTTGGGCAAAGATATGAAATTATAGCAATTAGCTAATAGCTAATAGCCGATAGCTAATAGCCACTAGCTATAAGCCATAAGCCATAAGCCATCAGCTATAAGCTATAATAATATTTCTCAAAAAACTTTTAAACCTTATTTGGAGGTAATGTGTTTGAAATAGAGATAATCATAGTAAAAATTCATAAATAAGGTAGTGTAGGTGCTTTTCTTGTCAGCATTACTTATGAATTATAAAAGACTAAATGTATTTATAGATGATGCAAATTGAAAATGCATTGGCAAAAGAAAATAGTCCTTATTTACAGATGCATGCCCATAACCCGGTACATTGGTTTCCATGGGGAAAAGATGCTCTTACAAAGGCCAGGAATGAAAATAAGCTATTGGTTATATCCATTGGATATGCTGCATGTCACTGGTGTCATGTTATGGAAAAAGAGAGCTTTAGCGATCAAGAAGTGGCTTCGGTAATGAATGGGCATTTTGTGTCAATAAAAATAGATCGTGAAGAAAGACCGGATCTCGATCAGGTGTTTATGGATGTGGCGCACTTGACTACCGGCAAGGGAGGGTGGCCATTAAATATAATTGCTTTACCCAATGGTCAACCGTTTTTTGCAGGGACTTATTTTCAGAAAAGACAATGGATGAACCTGTTAAGAGAAGTGAAGAAGTTGCATGATAATGACCCCTTGCGACTAAAAGATTTGTCGATGCAGATAAAAGCCGGGATAGAGCGGATGGATTTTGTTGGACTGGTAAAGGATTCTGCCTTGTTTACCAAAGAGGTTATGGAAAAGGCTATTGAGGGCTGGATGCAGAACGTTGATTTTGTCTGGGGTGGAAGCAAAGGGGCACCCAAGTTCCCAATGCCTGTTGAGTATCATTTTTTATTCTCGTATTTACAAAAGCAGGACAATCCTGTAGTTCTCGATTATGTTGATACGAGCCTGACACGTATGGCTCAGGGAGGTATTTACGATCACCTTGGAGGTGGATTTGCAAGGTATTCGGTAGATGAATATTGGAAGGTTCCCCATTTTGAGAAGATGTTGTACGATCAGGGACAGTTGGTAGAAGTGTATTCAATTGCCCATATGGTTACAGGGAATCCATTGTATAAGAGGGTGGTAAAAGAAACGATTGCCTTTGTAAAACGGGAGCTGCAATCGGAAGAAGGCGGTTTTTTTGCCTCCTTGGATGCAGATAGCGAAGGCAGAGAAGGGAAGTTTTATGTATGGACTTATCAAGAAATCCGTGATGTTTTAGCCGGGGATGCCGATTTGTTTTGTGATGTTTTTAATATTACCGAGCAGGGAAACTGGGAATGTGGTAACAATATTTTGTTTCAATCGAGTGCTATGGGTGATATAGCTGTCAGGTCAGGCCTTGAAAGTGAAGAGTTGGAAGAGAAAATAAGTAAATGTAAGGATCTGCTTTTCGAGAGAAGACAGTGTAGAAAGCGGCCTTTATTGGATAATAAAATATTGACCTCCTGGAATGCCATCATGATTAAAGGTTTGGTGATGGCCTACAAGGCTACAGGGGAAGAGGAGTATTTATCGGATGCCATTAAAACTTCAGAATTTATCAAGGATACGGCCTTTCGGGATGATGGAGGCCTTTGGAGGAGTTTAAAGGGAGAGAAGGGGGTGATTAATGGATTTTTAGATGACTATGCTTTATTGATCGACGCCTGGATTGAACTGTATATGGCAAGTTTTGAAGAGAAATGGATAGAATTGGCGCATACATTGTGTGAATACGTAAGCGCACATTTTTTTAATGATGACAATCAGTTGTTTTATTACACCTCGGTAAAGGACGACCCATTGCTTGTGCGCAAGAGTGAAACATCAGATAATGTTATACCGGCTTCAAATTCGGTAATGGCCATTAATTTGTATCGGTTGAGTAAATATTATCTTAATAAAGAGGCCTACCATACTTCATGCCAGATGCTGAAAAATTTGAGTGGACGAATAGATGAGCATGGAAAGTATTATGCCAACTGGCAGCGTTTAAAACTGTTTTTTATATACGAAAATTTTGAGTTAGTGCTCTCTGGTAATAGCAAAGACAAAGAGCATAAAGATATTTTAAAGCGTTTTGATCCTTTTGTTTTTATTGCTTCCGGTGATCATACAATACCCATAGCAAAAGGAAAAGATAGTGATGAGGTTGTTTTTCACCTGTGCAAGAACAATTGTTGCCATTTACCAATGTCGTCATATAAAGAAGTTTTGCAAAAGCTGAAAGAGTTGTAGGGGTAATAGCTTATAGCCTGTAGCAAATAGCTTATGGCTTATGGCAAATAGCAAATAGCATATAGTTTTTAGTAAAAAAGATCCGATCTTAATTAAAGGTGCTTATAAAAAGAACCAAGTATTAAGATGGCGAAGTGCAGAGTGCAAAGAGCTGAGGGTTGAGAGCAGATAGTAGCTTCCCCTACGAAAACCAATCTTCCTCTTTGCCCTGAGGCAAGGGGGAAATACTATTCTTGTGCAAAAAGGTGTATTAGTAGCAAGCAATCAAGCAAAAGCGTATCGTCCTAAAGGCGCAGCCGTCCTATTGGCCAACAGCTATTACTTACGGATCCGATCTTATTTACAAGAAGCTTATAAAGATCGGATCCGAGAATGTTGTTCCTGTGCAAAAAATGCTGTAGTATAAACATTCAAGCTAAAGCGCAGCGTCCTAAAGGCGTAGCCGTCCTATTGGCTAACAGCTATTACTTACGGATCCGATCTTATTTACAAAGCGCTTATAAAGATCGGATCCGGGAATGTTGTTCCTGTGTAAAAAAGATGTTTTAGTAGCAAGCAATCAAGCTAAAGCGTTGCGTCCTAAAGGCGCAGCCGTCCTATTGGCTATTGGCTAACAGCTATTACTTACGGATCCGATCTTAATTACAAGGTGCTTATAAAGAACGGATCCGGGAATGTTTTTCCTGAGTAAAAAGGTGTATTAGTAGCATGCATTTAAGCTAAAGCGTAGCGTCCTAAAGGCGCAGCCGTCCTATCAGCTATTGGCTAACAGCTATTACTTACGGATCCGATCTTA
>NZ_JAPDPI010000046.1 GCF_026013615.1 Plebeiibacterium marinum | reverse complement strand
GTGCTCATTCTAAAATTATCATGCATCAATCCACTTGCAGTATGCATGTGAATTCTTTTCTCTTTTATTCTGTCAAAGCGTTTTGTACCAAAGTATGTTTGTCCCGAGCGTCCTGTGAATAGTTTACAATCGCTCATTACCAATCCGGCTTTTAAAGCCATCTTATGGTAAGCGTATTCAATATTGGCAATCTCTTTAGGGTCTGACGATGATGGAAATTTAATCAGCCAATCTTCAAAACCTTCTGCCAGTTTTTGATGACCATGCATTAATTCTTTGGTGACATTATTATACCCAACAAATATTTTAGGACGTGCCCCACCGGAAGAACCACCTAAAGTATATAGCTCTTCAATTATATCAGAATCACTTCCTTTTAAAATATGATCCATTTCCCGGGCTATCATATCCAGTTCAATTTCAGATGATATTGCAACATCTTCATCAAACTTTGGTCTGTAACATAAAGCACCCATCCCCTTATCACCAACGTAAGCCAAGCGATCCAATGGAGTTATATTTTGCATATTTACATCTTTCGATGCAAGGGAACGATCTAACAACAACCTTCCCCAACCATCAGGTAACGAATCGTTAAAAACACCATACAGCCCATCAAAGGGTTCTGAACCGGTGGAATTGATTTCATTATTATAAGGCAGCTTAATTGGTGAAATATTGAGACCACATTTCAAAAAATCAGCATTATAGCGAAAGTAGATTGTTCGATTATCCCTTACCGTTTCCCCTACCTCATAACTTTGGCCCTCAAGCTCCAAAGACACTAAAATATTTTTGATATTTTCCATAACAATTTCTTTACCTACTATTTAGTCGAAAAAAGATCCTCAATATTGCCTAAGTCTTCTTTGGGTTGGAAAACTAATTTAAAATCTTCCAGCCTATCAAGAAGGTGAGCTAACTTAAGTAATGATTCCAAAGATATTTGTCCAGTAGTTTCAAAACGTTTTAAGCTCCCTAAAGAGACACCAGATCTCTCTGCCATAACTGATTGAGATAACTTTAATTGTTTACGCAAGGCTTTGTGGCGTTTGGCCAGTTCCTTACCAATTTCATGAGGTGTTGGATTAATTGAATACATATAGCTAATATATTAGACAAATATAGCCATATTTTTATCATATAGCTAATATATTAACCACTACTTTACAGCATGATATTTGTTAATTCGATTATATCAGTTGAAGGCAATCATTTTATCGGTATCTATCCTCTCTTAGAAAATAACACCTCCTGGTTTTTAGTTACAGACTTTGATAAAGAAAACTGGAAGGAAGAATTCGTACTCTTTCAAAAAAAAAATGTAATGAATATAGCACTTCTGCATATATTGAAAGTTCATAATCTGGTAAAGATGCTCATGTTTGGATCATTTTTTAAAAACCACTACCTAAATTAAGATAAGAAAAGCATTTATAACATTATACCTAAGAGCCTCATTTAATAACTTTGAAATCGAAATTATAAAACTTTGATACTTGCTACTTTATATACTTGCTAATAATCACTAAATTTAGATAATTCAGTTTTAATATGTGAATATTGAAAATATATATTAAAAATATGGTATGCATACGCTGCCAAATGGTGGTTAAAAGTGAACTGGAAAAGCTTGGTTTAAACTATATTTATGTCAATATAGGCGAAGCAAATGTTACTGAGAATCTATCTGATGATCAGCTAAAGAAACTAGATCACATTTTGAGAAAATCAGGACTGGAATTGATGGATGATAAAAAAAGTATTCTGGTTGAAAAAATAAAAGTTGCTATTATTGAACTGGTACATTATACTGATGATCAAATAAAAGTAAACTTATCTGACTACCTTAGTGAAAAACTTAATCATAACTATACATATCTGGCTAATCTATTCTCAGAAGTTAAAGGGATAACTATTGAAAAGTTCTTTTTGACACATAAAATTGAAAAAGTTAAGGAACTCATTGTTTATGATGAACTAACTCTTTCCGAAATAGCTTATAAAATGCACTACAGCAGTGCGGCACACTTGTCAAATCAATTTAAAAAAATTACAGGACTTACCCCTTCCCATTTTAAGGATCTTAAAAATAAAAGGCGTGACACACTCGAAAATGTGTGAATGATGTAATTTTTTATTAGAATTCTATAACGCCTTAATTCTATTGTTTCACGAACTTTAACTTTAAATAGTTGAAGCAATTTTAATGCATTAGAGAATTTTACAACTTGGCTAAAATCTTAAACTTCATTTATAGCCAGTTCTTCCTCAATAGTTTACTCAAAACTTATTTTTCCAATGCAATTAAACAAATCAACGCTAGAAAAATAGGCATGAAAATATTATTTGTATATCCACTATATCCCGATTCCTTTTGGAGTTTCAAGCATGCGTTAAAGTTTATTTCAAAAAAAGCTGCTGTTCCTCCTCTTGGATTGATTACCGTATCGGCAATGCTACCCACCAATTGGCAGAAAAAACTGATCGACCTTAATGTTTCTGAACTAGATTTAAAGGATGTTGTCTGGGCCGATTATGTATTCATCAGTGCTATGTATATTCAAAAAGAATCTGTCAAAAAAACTATTTCAGAATGTGTAAAACATAAGAAAAAAATTGTTGCCGGCGGTCCACTTTTTACCCAGGAATACAAAAACTACCCTCTCATTGATCATTTTGTTTTAAATGAGGCTGAAATAACATTACCCTTGTTTCTTGCAGATTTGTCTATAGGGCAGCCCCAAAGAATATATACAACCGATCAATATGCCGATCTATCCCTTTCGCCTGTACCTGATTATCATTTGTTGGAGTTGAAGAAATATGTCTTTATGAACATACAGGTATCGCGAGGGTGTCCTTTTTCATGTGACTTTTGTGAAATTACGTCTCTTCTGGGTCACAAGGTAAGAATGAAAAACACCAGTCAAACAATAAAGGAACTGGAGGCATTATATCAACTAAACTGGCGAGGCCCTGTTTCGATTGTTGACGATAATTTTATAGGTAATAAAAAGGAAATTAAGACACATTTTTTACCAACATTAAAAACATGGCTGCACAAGCATCAGTATCCTTTTGTCTTTAATATTCAGAGCTCAATTGATCTGGCTGATGATAAAGAATTAATGTCCTTAATGATTGAAACAGGTTTTACCTCAACTTTTATTGGGATTGAAACACCCGATGAAATAGCGCTTCGTACGTGTAATAAAGTGCAAAACAAAAATCGCGATTTACTGGAGTCCATAAGAGCAATACAAAATTCAGGACTACAGGTATCAGGAGGCTTTATTGTAGGCTTTGACAGTGATACCCCCAGTGTTTTTCAGCGGCAAATCGATTTTATTCAAAAGAGTGGAATTGTTTCGGCCATGGTTGGACTATTAAATGCCCCAAAAAACACAGTTTTATACAAGAGGTTGGAAACCGAAAACAGATTGACCACTGAAGCAACGGGTAACAATACCGATTCATCAATGAATTTTATACCCAAAATGGATCTGGATGAATTATTGGACGGATATAAAAAAATAATTCATAATATATACGCAGCTAAACCTTATTATAAAAGACTCCGACGATTGTTGATGAATTACAATAGGCTTGACAAAAGGCGAAATAAAATCAATTTCTCTCTTATAAATGCTTTCTTAAAATCGATGTATGTTATTGGGATTGTAAATAAAGGAAGAATTGAGTATTGGAAATTACTAATCTGGACACTATTTAACAAGCCGGGATTATTCTCGGATGCAATAACGTTTACTATTTATGGATATCATTTCAGAACAATATATGGACTCAGACAATCCCGGTAAAAGGTGTGAATGATGTAAATTAAACCATCAATAGTATAACACATGGTTCTATTGCTTAAAGTACCTTTAATTCAAAACAAAGCGTATGGAAACCACTGAAATGGAAAAATCAAAATCGCATATTTTAATTGAAATAATAGAATATGTTCCGAATTCGGTGGTAACAAAAACCATCATAAGAAAAACCACCGGAAATGTAAGTGTTGTAGCTATTGATACCGGAGAAGCTCTTGCAGAAAAAATATCGCCCTTCGATACGTTCATTCAAATTATTGAAGGTACAGCAGAAGTAGTAATTGACGAAAATAAAAACATACTGAAAACCGGTGAAGGCATCATAATCCCTGCTCATACATCAAATAATATTATAGCAAACCAGAGGTTTAAAATGATTTCAACTACCATTAAGAGCGGTTATGAAGCAGTTCAAATTTGAAAGGATTTTATATTAATGAAATGAAGAATCATGAAAGAGCTAAAGCTTATTAATCATTCAGAAGTTATATCAAACCATCAGTTTTCAAAGCAAATTGAGATTAAAGAAAAAAAAATCATTGCCGACAATAAGAAGCTTATAGCAATAATTGGGCATGATATTAAATCACCAATGAGTTCCATGATAAGTTTTTTAGGATTGTTAAAAGAAGGTGCATTTGAATGGAATAGAAATAAGGTTGAAGAATATATTGAAATCGCTCTAAAATCTGCTGAACAAACAATGAAACTACTTGATGGTATTCTTATATGGGCTTTGGCTGAAAACTATAATAACTCATTTCAACCTGAAATTATTGACTTAAAAGAAATCCTGATTGAAGAGACTAATAATCTTGAATTATTTGCATCGCTGAAAGATATCAAAATTACTCTACCTGTTTTTTCTGAAATAAAATTGTTTGCTGATAAGAACATGGTTAAAAGCATATTGAGAAACTTAATTAGCAATGCCATTAAGTACTCACATGCCAACGGAAAGATCGACATAAGTACATTGAGTAAGAACAATAGGTTTCTTGAAGTTACGATTAAAGATTATGGCGTTGGAATGGAACATGAAGTAAGTAATATCCTTTTTGAATCTGGCAAAAACAACTCATTGCCAGGCACAAATAGTGAAACAGGAACTGCGTTTGGTCTATCACTTTGTAAGGAGTTTATAGACATTCACAATGGTAAAATATGGATAATAAGTAAACCAGGAAAAGGAAGTGAGTTTAAATTTACTTTACCTCTGGGAAAACCATAAAAATAAATTTAAACTAAAAACAAACATCATGTCAAAAGAAAAAGATAGTAAAAAAAACAACAAGAAAGCACCCGAAAAAACACTAAAAGAGAAGCGGTTAGCCAGAGAAGCCAAGCGCAGAAAAAAAAACAAAAAAAGCGAAGTCTAACTCAGGTATTTCTCTCACTCTATGGGTTAATTCTCTATAGTTAAGTATTGCATGTATCAATTTAAAAAGAAAAGAGGATAAAAATGAAATTAACATTTATAGGAACATACCCTCCCAGAGAATGTGGTATTGGAACATTTACAAATGATTTGTTCAACTCAATGGTTAATAATCCTGACAATGGAAACGATTCAAACGAAGGGTTTGTTATCGCATTAAGTGATTTTCCAAATGAATATGAATACCCCGATGAAGTAAAAGGTATTATTAGACAAAACAGACAGGAAGATTATTTGCAAGCTGTAAAATTAATCAACTTAAGCGGGGCTGACCTTTGCATACTCGAACACGAATTTGGCATTTTTGGCGGCCAGAGTGGTGTTTATATATTACCTTTACTTTATCGGCTTGAAGTCCCTCTTATAGTTACATTACATACTATTCTCAAAACACCTTCCTATAATGAGAAAGCAGTTTTACAGGAAATCTGTAAAATGGCCAGTAAAATCGTTGTGATGAGTCATAAGGCCATTGAATTTTTGGTCGAAATTTATCAGGTACCTGCTGATAAGATTGAATTCATTGACCACGGTGTCCCTAACTTACAATTTGACAGTCAGATATCACGAAAAGAATTAAAAATTGACACCAAAAAAGTACTAATGACTTTCGGCTTTATTGGACGTAACAAAGGCATTGAAACAGTAATAAAAGCGTTGCCAAAAGTGATCGAAAGGCATCCGAATGTTATTTATTTGATTTTAGGTAAAACTCATCCCAATGTTGTCAGGCACTCGGGCGAAGAATACCGTATTTTTTTAATGCGTCTTGTTAAAAACCTAAAACTTGAGAATAATGTCGTTTTTCTAAATGAATTTTTGGATATTAAAGACCTGTTCAAATATCTGTCGGCTACCGACATTTATATTACACCTTATTTAAACGAAGCACAAATTACCAGTGGTACATTATCCTATGCAGTTGGAGTTGGATCAGCAGTAGTATCCACACCATATTGGCATGCCGAGGAACTATTAGCCGATGACAGAGGCCGACTTTTTAACTTTAATGATCCAGAGGAACTTTCCTCCATTATAACAGAACTGTTTGACCATCCTGAAAAATTAAATTTGCTTAAAAGTAACGCCAGGGCATACGGACAAAAAATAACATGGCCAAAAATCGGCCAGAAGTATTTGAGAGTAGCTCATCAGGCATTAACCCAGAAAGTCGAGAAAATAGTAAATAAGGATACCATAATGGATCTGCTTATTCTGCCACCTTTTTCAATGGCACACATCAATAGATTAACTGATGACACGGGTATTATTCAGCATGCAAAATTTGGCATCCCAAATCTTAAAGAAGGTTACTGCCTCGACGACAATGCCCGTGCTTTACTGATGGTATTAATGGCGCACAAACAAATAAAAGACTCCAGGGCAATTGAATTGTCTCCTGTTTATTTAAGCTATATCCACTATATGCAAAATAAGGATGGCACGTTCAGAAACTTTTTAAGCTTTAGCAGACATTATCTCGACGAAATAGGTTCTGAAGATTCATTTGGCCGAACAATATGGGCATTGGGGTACTTACTCGGAAACGCACCCAATGATGCCTATTATCAAACCGGAAGAGAAGTGTTTTTTAATGCTGCACCTAACTTTAAAAACTTAAAATCCATACGTAGCATTGCAAATACCATGATTGGTGTTTGCTATTATCTTAGATCGAATCCATCAGATGATTCCATGACGGAAAGGTTACGAAATATGGCCCACAAGCTAATTAAGCACTATGACGAAAACGAAACTACAGATTGGCATTGGTTTGAATCATTATTGGCTTATGATAATGGTATATTGCCACTGGCACTGTTACACTCTGCCGAAATTCTGAACGAAGATAAAGTATTGGAGGTTGCAATAAACTCAATGCAATTTCTAACCGCACACACACTTAATGAAAATTACCTGTCAGTAATTGGCAATGAAAAATGGTATAAAAAAGATGGCGAACGCTCAGTGTTTGCGCAACAACCCATCGATGCTATGGCCATGGTTTTAATGTACCATCAGGCATTTATTGTTACAAAAGACAAGGAATACCTGAGCAAACTGTACATCTCATTTTTATGGTTCTTAGGTGAGAACGATTTAAGAATGAGTTTGTACGATTTTGAGACCAACGGTTGTTGCGATGGCTTTGAAAGTTATGGTGTAAACCGTAATCAGGGTGCTGAAAGTTCGTTGGCGTATTTAATTTCCCATCTAACTGTTTTACAGGCTTACGAAGAGTTTCACACCATCGATATTAAAAGCAATGAGGAAAATCCTGATGTAAGAGATGATGGTCAATTGCCACAAAGCCCCAAAAGAGCCTGGCAATCTAATTCATAATAACCAATGCTAATAACCAGATATCAATATAATCCTATTCTTACAAAGATGGATGTGCCTTATCCGGTAGCAACAGTACACAATGCTGCAGTAGTTAAGCACCACGGTAAATATATCATGATATTCAGGTCACATAAGCTAAATGGGCGTAGTATATTGGGAATAGCCGACAGTGAAGATGGTTACAACTTTAAAGTAGATGATAAGCCATTTATGGTGCCGGCTACCAAGGGAATTTTTAAAGAATATGAAACCTATGGAATAGAAGATCCCCGCATTGTATCAATCGATGGTGAATATTTGATTACATATAGTGCCTATTCAAAACATGGGGTTCGAATTGGGCTGGCAAAAACTAAAGATTTTAAAACCGTTGAGCGATTTTCATTAATTACTGAAGCCGACTATCGAAACGTAGTCATCTTCCCTGAAAAAATTAACGGATTATACGCCCGACTGGATCGTCCTCATTCGGAGATATCGCCATGGTCAATCTGGATATCGTATTCGCCTGATTTAAAATATTGGGGCGAGTCGAAACTTATCATGAAACCCATGCAATACCATTGGGATGAGATGAAAATTGGTCCGGGAGCACCACCCATAAAAACACCTCATGGTTGGTTACATATATATCATGGCGTTTTTCCTACAATGGACGGCTGTGTATACCGCCTGGGTGCAGCTTTGCACAACCTGTTGGATCCATCTGTAATTATTGCTGTTGGAGACGAATGGATTCTCCAACCTGAAGAAGATTATGAAATATCAGGCTATGTACACAATGTAGTTTTTTGTTGTGGTGCAGTTTTAGAAGATGACGGCAACCTGAAAATTTATTGGGGTGGAGCTGATACAGTCATGTGTGTGGGAACTGCAAATATTGATGTATTAGTCGACCATTGCTTGAACAATAGTAGACCAGCCATGGGTTGAATCAATGATTGTGGCAGTAGCCGCAGTAACTGATTACTGTAGCTAACAACTTTAAAACTGAAACAATGAAAATAGCAATTCTATCCTCCATAGCATGGCGTACACCACCTCTTAAATATGGACCCTGGGAGCAAGTCGCTTCAAATATTGCAGAGGGACTGATTGAAAAAGGAATTGAGGTAACATTATTTGCAACCGGTAATTCCATTACGAAAGGAAAATTGTCATCGGTAATCGAGACACCCTATGCCGAAGATTCATCTGTTGATCCCAAAGTTGCAGAATGCCTTCACATCAGTAATTTGATGGAACAAGCTGATAGTTTCGACATCATTCATAACAATTTTGATTTTTTACCCCTTACCTATTCAAATTTAATTAAAACACCAATGGTCACAACCATCCATGGCTTTTCGTCTCCCAAAATCATTCCGGTATATAAAAAATACAACCATACTACTCATTATGTTTCCATAAGTGATTCTGACCGACATCCAGAACTTGATTATATTGCGACTGTGTATAACGGAATTAATATTGAAGAGTTTACTTTCAATAGTGAACCTGATGACTATTTACTTTTTTTTGGCAGAATTCACCCCGATAAAGGAACTTATGAGGCGATAGAAATAGCTAAAAAAGCAAAAAGAAAACTAATCATATCCGGTTTAATACAGGATCGGGAATATTTTGATCAAAATGTGAAACCATATATAAACAATGATGATATAATATATGTGGGAAATTCTGGCCCAAAAGACCGTCAACGAATTCTAAGTAAAGCTTTTGCCTTATTACATCCTATTCATTTTGCGGAGCCATTCGGATTGAGTGTGGTTGAAGCCATGGCTTGCGGCACTCCTGTTATTGCTTTTAACCTTGGCTCCATGTCTGAATTAATTCTTCAAAATAAAACAGGTTTCCTTGTTTCTAACATAGCTGAAGCTGTTGATGCTGTAACAAATGTAGAGTCGATTAATCGGCATTATTGCTACGCTAGGGCATCTTCTTTGTTTAGTCGTCATAAAATGATAGAAGGTTATTTGACGGTATATGAAAAAATTCTCAGAATTATATAAAAAAGTCCCGCAAATTGCGGGACTCAAGATTTTTAAATGGTTATATAAACTATGCTAGTTTAACATTAACTGCATTTAATCCCTTTTTTCCTTCTTGCAAATCAAAAGTTACTTCATCGTTCTCCGATATACTATCCTTTATACCTGATGAATGCACAAAATATTCTTTGTTTGAATCTGCATCTTTGATGAATCCGAATCCCTTCGTTTCATTGAAAAATTTCACTGTTCCTTTGTTCATTTTTAAAATAAATTTCGCTAAATAAAAAAAACTAATTATCCACAAATTAGCTTTAATTTTAATATTAGTCAATGATTTAACGCTTCTATTTAAATACATGGCCAACAATTACCATAAGAGTAGTAGACCCTAAAATTTCACTTATCATGTCCGGTTTAAAAACATTGAATTCGAAATGGCCGCCTGAACCGGCCGTATAAATAGTTGTGTCGTTGCCCAATATTTGAAAGCAAACCATTGTGACAGCCTCTACTTGTTTGGGATTGACTTTACCCGGCATTATCGATGCCCCTGGTTTGTTATTGCTATAAACTACAACTTGATTACCCTCCACCCCCGATAATTTTCCTCGACAGATTGATCCAAAATGGGCTTAGAAACAAGGTAAGCGCAATAGCACTAATTACTAATTGGTAGTCGTAAATTTTAAGGCTATGTCATTCTTAAAGGTTGACAACTATCTGATTTGGTCATAACTTGGTAAAAAACCAATAGCTATGAAAGCAAGAACATTCCACAAACTACTATTACAGGTCGATAGATTGAATTCAGACCAGTTTAGACGTTTAAAAGAAAGTTTGCAATCAATTGAACTTTCCAATAAAGTGGCAGCAAATATAGAAACTCCGTTTCAAGAACTTAGTTGTCCTCATTGTAAAAGCCAGAAAAAACAACGATGGGGAAAGCGAAGTGGGTTACAAAGGTATCGATGCAAGGAGTGCAAAAGAACTTATAATAGTCTTACTAACACCCCCCTTTCCAGATTGCGTAAAAAAGAGCAATGGTTAGAATATTCCTCCTGTTTAGTTTCTGGAATCAGCGTTAGAAAAGCGGCAATGAAATGCAATGTACATCGTAATACATCTTTTAGGTGGAGGCATCGCTTTTTAGCCAATGCAAAATCTGTTGCTCCAGAAAAGCTAAGCGGTATTATTGAAGCGGATGAGACCTATTTCCTAAAATCAGAGAAGGGAAACAAAAAACTAAATAGAAAACCGCGTAAACGGGGAGGGAAAGCATCACAAAGAGGCTTAAGCAAGGAGCAAGTCTGTGTTTTAGTTTGTCGAGATCGACAAGCAAACACTATAGATCATATTTTCGAGAACTTCACAGGGAATAACTTAAAGGATTATTTAAAAGATAAAGTGAGTTCTGACATTCTTTTCTGTAGCGATGGGAAATCTACCTATAAGAAGTTTATTAAGGAAAAAGGCTATAGACATGGTTGCCTAAACTTGTCAAAGGGCATAAGGATAATAAAAGATATAGTCCACATACAAAATGTGAATGCCTACCACAGTCGCCTTAAAGAATGGTTATATCGCTTTCATGGGGTAGCCACAAAATACTTAGAGAATTATTTATCCTGGTTTAGAGAACTTGACGAGTTTGCCTCTGACATTAGACCTGAAATCCTTTTATTAAGAGGAAAGAAAGCTTCTCTTTATAAAGTTCAACCTTTTACTGTGACATAGCCAATTTTAATAATACCTGAATAATAACCTGATGATCCTAAAATAAAACTGAATTCTCCAATCTGTGATAGCAATGCGGCGGTATAAAAACTTGTTTTCCAATCTTTACAAAAAATACGCATGGTCAAAACATTAATGGAATTATTAACAATAAAAACAATGAGCACAAGTAAACCAATGGTAAATGCATTCTCTTTTAAAAACTGCAAATCAATTAACATCCCTATAGAAACAAAGAATAAAGCAACAAACATTATTTTAAAAGCATGCAAGCTGTCATGTACCCATTGTATCGATTTGGTTGATGATAATATAATGCCTGCAATAAATGCCCCTAATGCTGATGACAAGCCAAAAAACGCTGTTAATATCGAGAACCCAAAACATAACGTAAAAGCAACAAACACCTGCACTTCATGGTCTTTTTCAATATATTTCATGAAGGGGAGTTTAATTTCCTTCTTTTTAAGAATATAGATGATTATGCCTATAATCAATACACCGCCAATTAACTGTTTTAGCATTTCAGTTATATGCGGCTTATCTCCTCCCATATAACTCATAATGATAAGCATAGGTACAATTAAAATATCTTGGGCGATAAGTACACCAAGCACATTTTGACCCACTTTTGTCATTAATTCGTTTCGTTCTTGTAAGAGTTTTACTATTACAGCTGTACTACTTAAGCTAATAACAAAACCCAGCATAACAACCTGATTGATTTTCCAATTAAAAGTTGCACTCAGAAACCACACAATTATTATACTTACACCTATCTGAATTAAGGTCCCCAAAACGGACACTCTCCAGTTTGTAATTAGATTTGGCAGATGGATTTCCATTCCAACAAAAAATAATAACAAAACCAACCCCAGTGACCCAAGATTGGTGATTAAAAGCTCATCAGTAATAAGCCTAAAACCGTATGGCCCAACCAAAACACCTACAATTAAGTAGGTTACGATAGAGGGCTGTTTAATTACCCTGAGCAAAAAACCTACAACCAAAATAATCATTGACAGTATGACAAATTTGGAAAGTACAGGATCAATGAGAATTGCAAAAATCATATCACGTTTTGATTTTTAAATACTATTTAAGACATAATTTACTGATTATATACAGTAAAACTTTTTAAAGCCTTTCCCAGTTCTTCCATATCATGGTTGAGTTTCTGTTTAAAAGAATCCCATTTCTCAGAACCATCATTTTTATACGTTTCGATTCTTTTGCTTATTTCGTTCTTTTTTAATTCCAATTCTGCTATTGCATCTTCGTATTTATTTTTAATAGCATTGGTACTGAAACCCCTTGAAAACAAAATTCCACCGGGTACTATATCTTTCTCTTTCTCAATTTTCTCAAGGGATTCATCAAGAGCAATATCAAGTTTTTTCTTTGATTCACTAAGTTCTTTTTTTGCAAGAATTAGTTTTTGTTTGGCTTCATCAACTTCTTTTCTGGCATAGTTTAGCTTCTCCTTTGCTTCATCCATTTTTTTCTCTAAAGATTCGCATTTGGTTAAATCTTCGCCTTTAACAAAACCAATAACTGTCAGGTGTTTTAATACTTTGTTTTTCATTGTATTATTTTTTAAATTAGTATTCAATATTTACCCAAGTTACCTCCATGCTCAACAAAAGGCGTTACACAACTTCAAATATATATTACAACATTCACACCTTTAAGGCACAAATTAGGATTAACTACACAGCTATTGTGTATTTGTTTTTCCGGGATCAATAACCCGATATGCCAATAATTTCAAACGATCATTGAACAGAAACCAAACCAGTGCATACCCCCAAACAAACAGTGCCCAGCCCCAGCCAAGTGGAGTCATAAACAATCCATAAACGGCTATCAGAGTTGATATGATTTGGGTGCCGACTACGGCAATCCACAAAATTCGGGCAGGTCGTATAGACCAGAATGGGCCACGTGTTCGGGTTAAAAAGATGGTAAGGTGACCTGCAACTGAGAGTTTCAAATACATTAAGGTTTGGATGTGTTCGCGGCCGAGATGAAAAACACGTTCACCCAGATAAAATAAACCAAATGCGGAGATCACACCAATTACACCCAGCACTGTTGAAATACCCAACACCATTCTCATATTCCATGCTTCGGGTTGATCTTTGTATTTAACCTTGTCATAGGCGATTGACAGGATGGCGCCATCGTTTAGAAGGGCCAGCATCACAATCATGACGGCTGTTACCGGATAAAAATTGAATACCAGTATTGATAAAGTCATAAATAGCAAAATGCGAAGTGTTTCGGTTATACGGTAGATGGCGTAACTGTTCATTCGCTGGAATATATTGCGGCTTTCTTTAATGGCATCAATAATTACCGACAGGCCCGGAGCCATCAGTACAATAGATGCAGCAGCCCGGGCGGCATCGGTTGCTTCGGAGACTGCAATACCGCAATCGGCTTTTTTTAATGCAGGCGCATCATTTACGCCATCGCCTGTCATACCAACAATGTGACCCATTTTTTGCAACACATCTACAATGTGAAACTTGTGTTCGGGAAATACCTGCGCGAAACCGTCGGCCTTTTCGATAGACGTGGCCACTTCTTCAGTCTCGACTCGTTTTGAATCACCCAATCCTCTGGCATCATAAATTAACGAGCCCATACCCAATTTTTGGGCAGTTTCTTGAGCAATGGCCAATGCATCGCCTGTAACCATTTTAATTTTAACTCCCATTTTGAGTGCAATAGCGATTGTTTCCGCTGCATCTTCTCTTGGAGGATCGAACAGAGGCAACACTCCATCGAACTGCCATTTGCCTTCTCCATTGGTATGGGCAACACCCAATGAGCGAAATCCACGAGCTGCAAATTCATTGACGGCCTCATCCACAACAGACTTGATTTGATCGGTATTATGAACCAATTCAAGAATTACTTGCGGTGCTCCTTTGGTTACTTTAAATTTCTTGCCATCTTTATCTTTAACAGTAGCTTCTGTGAGCTTGTGTACCGGATCGAAAGGTTGGAAATGAACCACTTCATAGTTATTCAATTCATCATTATTTTTAAGACCTCCAAGTACTGCCAGATCAATGGAATCATTATTATCGGCTCGCGATGCCAATGCCCCATTCAAGATCACCTGGCCACCGGTAATATTATCCATAAAGAAAGGATCACCCAGCGTTAATTTATTTTGGGTAAGGGTACCGGTTTTGTCTGCACAAAGCAAGTCAACTCCGGCCAGTTCTTCAATGGCCACCAATCGACTTACAATGGCCTCTTTTTTCGCCAGTAAGCGAGCTCCAACTGCCATCGTTACCGATAAAACGGTCGGCATAGCAACCGGTATTGCTGCAATGGTGAGTACCAAAGCAAACTGCAAGGTGGATAAAATCGGGTCGCCACGATAAATGGCTACTGCAATAATTATTGCCACCAAAGTAACTGCGAGATAAATAAGGTAGTTGCCTATTTTTAATACCGCTTTCTGAAAATGGCTGACAGTATGCGCTTCCTGCACCAATTGTGCTGTTTTGCCAAAATAGGTGTTTGTACCGGTAGCATAAACCAGAGCCCCAATCTCACCACGGCGAATAACTGATCCGGAATATAAAGCTTCACCAGGATTACGTGTTGTGGGAAGTGATTCGCCCGTTAATGCAGATTGATCGACCTCAATGGAATCTCCTTCCAACAAACGAGCATCTGCAGGAACAATATCTCCCAACCGTAACCGGATAATATCACCAGGCACCAGTTCACATGCTGATGGATTGACCCATTTTCCATCCCTTTTCACCCTTGCTTTTACAGCCAGTTTGGCTTTAAGGGCTTCAATAGCATTGCCTGCTTCATGTTCTTCCCAATATCCTATTACTGAATTAGCGATTAGCAAAATAAGGATAATGAAAAAATCAGGCCAATGCCTGGCAACTGCTGATAAGATTACTGCTGCCTCAATCATCCAAGGTATAGGGCCCCAAAAATAGGTGAGGAACTTTAGTAATAAATTGGTTTTCTTTTCTTCTATCTCGTTGGGTCCGTATTGAGACAGCCTTTTTGTTGCTTCGGCCTGTGTAAGGCCTTCCTGTGAAGAACCCAGTTTTTTCATCAATTCGGATACAGAAAGAGACGTAATATCGTCTGCTACATTGGAATTTGCATCGGCATCTCTATTACTCTTTGTATTTGGTTTCATACTTCACAATCGATTAATGTGCTGTTTTATATTATGGAATTACCTCTACCCATCCGTCAATCCAGGTATGGGTATGGGAAAGATAAAATCAATCAGGACATTGTGATGTGCTCTTGAAATATGATCTTTAAATGATTTCATACTTTGATGCACATCAATAACGTACTTTTTCCCCAGCCTTTTTAGTATTTTATCAAGATTTGCCAATTCCTTTTTGATAGCTGCCTCCCTGCTAATTTTATCTTTCGGCAGTTCGTTTTCGAGTTGTTCCAGATTTTTTCGAAAGACTTTGTCCGCCTCCAAATAAAATTTCGTGAGAAGCGGATCGGAGGTAAATGTTTTTATATGTGCAAATTCAATGGCAGCTTTTTTTTCGGCTTTATCAAGGGTATCATCAAGACTTGCCGCCAGAATTGAAATATATGCAGGGTATTTTAACAATGCATCTGTTTGCTTGTTTGTAAGACGTTTAAATATTTTCATGTCAGGTGTTTTTAAGTTGGAGCGCTTTGCATTTTCATATTGGATCATTCCATTTTCAGTTAAATATCTCAGGCATATCCAGACCATATTTTTCATTGTATTGCTTGTGTTTGACAGGTTCATCCTGCATAAGCCTTGAGGTGTGCTCTCTTATTGCCCAAATCCGGTATCCTATTGATTACATCCTGAACCAGATGAAATCTGTCAAGCTTGCTGAGAACGGGCATGTCAAAGTAGGTGGTAATGGAACGTATTGATAAGTTGTTCAAGTATTATATTCACACAATAACATCATTTGCAATCCCAAAACTCTTCTAAACATTTCTGTTACCATTACTACAGTCTCTAAACCACTTTGATCTATTGCATTACTTCTGCATCTTTCACATTTAGTATTGCGTCAACTTTACGATGAGGATAATTGGGGTACTAAGCACTTATCTATCTGGAATAAAAACAGTAGCAAAATGACATTGCTTTGGTAAATCATTCATTCCATATAGAATCATCCTTACAGATGAAGTATCAAGTTCATCCTTCTTGTTTTCTCGTTGGAATAATGAAAAGCGGTATAGAAGATTGCTTTAAAACTTTCTCAGTTACGCTTCCAACGAGCATTTCTGCTAACCACTTATGACTGTGGGAACCAATAGCAATAATATCAGCATGATAGTCTGTTGCAGCCTTTATGATCGTTTCGGCTTGCTCACCTTCCTTTACGACTGTTTGGATGTTCTTGTCACCAAGGTGTTGTTTCATTTTTTCAAGATAATGTTCCGATGCCAATTGAAGTGTTTCAATGCTATTTAATTCCAAAGGACTCACGTCCATAAAACCGGTAAAGCCCATAATCGGAGAATAATCTGGAGTAGAATAGTAAACCGGATCTATTATTACATGCAATAATATAACCTTAGCATTCATGGCTTTTGCCATTGAGAATCCCACTTCCGCTACCTTTTGCGCAGTAGGTCCATAATCCAAAGCAATTAATACCTTTTTCATTCGTTTATATTTAGTCGTTTAAATATCAGATGGAACTCCCAAAAAAATAATCATCCTCGCATGTGAGAAAACTTTTATCACGGTTGTTTCATTTTTCCTGATTTTGAATAATTACCATTTCTATATTGCAAACGAATTTTTTAAGTTATTCAAGATTTCACCTATGTTACATCCTAATCGTTTTTGTGTTTTCTTTCAAGCGGAAGTAATCCTGCCATATCTCCGATAATATTCACTAATTCAGAACCTGTTGGAATAACTATTTTAGCATTGTTTCCTAAGGATGCTTCCAATGCCTCCAATTTTCTTAACATTTGAGCGTTCCCAATAAAGTATTTGTCGGCAGCTTCGTTTACCAGCTTTATAGCTTCTGCTTCTCCTTCTGCATGCAGGATTTTAGCGCGCTTATAACCTTCAGCTTCTTTAATTTTAGCTCGTTTCACGCCATCAGCTACTGTTTCAGCTGCTGTAGCCGAATCGATGGCTGCTATTTTTTCGTTTTCAGCTTTTACTACTTTATTCATCGTTTCCTGCACATCTTTTGGCGGGTCAATTTCTTTCAACTCGGTGCGTACAATGTTAATACCCCAACTCTTGGTTTCGTCATGCAGAGTTTTATATAGAGCATCGTTAATTTTTCCACGTTCACTGTTGGCCGATTTAAGTGTCAGTGTGCCGATGATATTACGCAGTGTTGTACGAGCAAGGTTCACAATCTGCCAGGTGTAGTCGTTTACATTGTAGATTGATTCCTTAACATTTTCCTCTTCAGCTTTCACCCTGAAGTAAACCTGTGCATCAACACTGGCATTCAAATTATCATTTGTGATGATTTCCTGTGGCTCTGCATCTATCATTTGTTCGGTTACATTTACCAGATAGAGTCTGTCGATAAGTGGTATAATCCAGTGAAATCCTTGATTGGCAAAACTATGATATTTTCCAAGCCTCTCAATAAGCCCACGGTGAGTAGGCCTTACAATTCTGATTCCTGCAAAGAAAATAATTACAACCGGAATCATTAATAAATAATAATTCATAATATTTTTCCTTTTTATTTCTGTTTATAAATTTTCAGCAATCCCAACCATTTCATCCAAAATAAGAGTGTCGAACTCTAACAAAGGTGCCTGTTTAAAGACACCCTTTGCCATTTATCCAATTTCGATATGTTTTGGACCTTTTTCCTTTGCTTCCTCCTTTTTGGGAATATTAATAATTAAAATGCCTTCTTTGTACGTAGCTTTAATAGCCTCTTCATCTACACTGGTTGGCAATGTAAATGAACGGTTAAAGGATGTGTAACTAAATTCCCTACGTGTGAACTTTTCATTGTCATCTTCTTTTTTTAATATTTTTTCAGATGAGATGGTAAGTACATTGTGGTCAATATCAAGTTTGAAGTCTGTTTTCTCCATGCCTGGTACTGCCATTTCAATATCAAATTCATCAATAGTCTCTTTAACATTCACTGCAGGTATTGATACCCCCACGTAAGATTCTTCATTTGGCCACATTGGACTGGAGAAAAAGTTATCCGTCCAAGCAGGAAATAATGTTGGATTTTTTAGTTTTGGATACATTTTCGCTGTTTTTAAGATTAAATAAATTATTTACTCGATAATTGCTTACCAAAAATAAGCCTGATAAGTATGATTAAACCCGCTACTGCAAGTATTAAATGAACAGCTCCTGAGGAATTAAATCCCCAAAAAATGATTCCCCAAATTACCAGCAATAATGCTGCAATAACATAAAGTGAATTTTTCATGATTCCTTATCTTTTGTATATAAAACTCTTTGATAAAGTTATGTTGACTTAAAAAAGAAAGCATTACATAACTCTGCAAATAATTTACATCATTCACACTTTTTAGAGGGCGTATATGGGAATAAGGAAAAAGATTGAATCTTAGAAAGGTTCAGTGAAACAAAAAAATGGATCTTTGAAATTGATTATTTTGAACCCTTTAATTCATTGAGAAGTTCATTTAGATTAACATAGGCATAAGTAGATGCGTAATCTGACATAGCGTATGGAATAATCAAATCATCGTTATGTACAATTGATCCGCAAGAATAGACAACATTAGGGACGTAGCCTTCCCTTTCTTCAGAATTTGGAATTAGAAGAGGGGTTTTTGATCGTCCTATTTCCCTTTCAGGATTCTCAAGATCAAACAAGGCTGCTCCTAAAGCATATTCGCGCATAGGACCTACTCCGTGTGTGATAACCAGCCACCCATCTTTAGTTTCAATAGGTGACCCACAGTTACCTATTTGGATTAGCTCCCATGGATATTTTGGCTGTTGTAATAGCTGGGCCTCACGCCATACAGTTATATTATCTGAGAAAGCAATGTAATTATTAAATCCGTCGATTCGGCAAAGCATGGCATATTTACCATTTACTTTTCGTGGGAATAGTGCCATCCCTTTATTTTTAGCAATCTCGCCATGTAAGGGCATTACCTTGAAGTGATAAAAATCTTCGGTCTCCAGCAATTTTGGCAAAATAGTGGCTCCATCATACGCAGTGTAGGTGGCGTAGTATTTAATTGTGTTGTCGTCATCAACAAACTTAACAAAACGAGCATCTTCAATACCGTTCCTTTCATTTGCTGAAACCGGAAAAATCACTCGTTCCGATATATTCGTATCCAACGAGAACTGAAGTTCGTAATGCGATGATGCCAGCCAAATGATTTGATTGAAAAGAAATTCTTTATCAGACGCTAAATGAACAGCTTTACGGGCATCTTCTATACATTTTCGAAGTTCGCCATAAGTAAATTCTTCTTTTAGTTTATCCAAAATTAACGCAGGCGGAATGATTCCATGTACTTCCATTTCATCCAACTTATGGGCAAACAAGCTTTTATTATATGTGTGACGACGGATATGTTCCGCTTCTTCCAGCAAATTGCCAATTGGCTCAAGCGTCAACTTGTTGTTTTTATCAATAATTCCTGTTCTGAAAACTATTGATGAAATATGTCCCTCCCCTGTAGCCCTGAAACTAAATATAACTCTTTTTGCTCCGGGACTAATTTCGCTCTGGTCAGGATGCTCTACCATTGATGGATTAAAGAAAGCAGCTGATTCTATTGAATATTCCATGGTAAAATAGGATCCAATGAGAATTTTTTTGGAATACCCGATCGTATCTGGTAATACATTCATAAGAGGCAACAGGTGCCTAATTCGATTAAAATGCTTCTCAAATATTTTAGAAATGTTCCGATGACGCATCGAATAGTCTCTAAGGGTTTGCTTTAATGCAAAGGAGGCCTCATCTTCATTCATGTCTACTACAAAACGTATAGTATTGATAGCCCTTTGTTCTTCTGTAAACAGAAATCGAGCTATTACTCGACTTGGATCTGGGTTGAATGTGATATTTTTTCTAATTACGGATACTAACATTATCTAAATTTTAGTAAAGGTAACTGCAATTATTGGATATAAACATTGTTTAATTACATTTATCACTGGTAATTACTATTTAAATGTTAGGAGTGGAAATCGAATGTTTTGGTAATTTGGAGTAGCAATATGGCGACCATTTTTGAGAATTAAAATTGCTCTTATTTATAATATCATCTTCTGTATTATAATTCCTCTCTAATAATTTAAAACAGATTCATGTAATCAATTTTGAATATGACAACTAAATTGTAACACCCAAATCAAATATCTCCAATAATAGATTTAAATAATCATTCCTTTTTTTAAACCTATCTAGAAGCGCTTCCGGACTTGCATTATATTGTTCCTTTTTTATGGAGATAACCAAATCAGCAATATCATCACCTTCATTTAAATCTGTATACTCCAGAACGGTATTTACACGAACATCAAAGCAAACTCTTTCGGCTATCTTGCTCCACTTCTCAAATGCTTTCCCTTTATCAGGAAATAAAGTAACGTGGTAATCCTTGAGGGCATTTAGCTTTTGTAGATTGAGCATTTCAACGGAGCCTACAGCTATCCAATTATATTGCGGATAATACAACGCACCGAAAATGGCATTCTTTTCACCTTCTGCAATAGCAACTGGCCTTGATTTATTGATAAGTAGATGTGCGCCAAAGAAAACTTGCTTCAAGTTAAAGTCCTTTTGTTTGATAATATGATGCACCCAATTGATGTAGCCATTACGTTTTAATGTATGAACATCATATTGCATTACTTTACCTGTTCGTACTTGCCCTACTCGATTGACTTGCCAGAAAATTGTTTTATTTCCTTTGGCAGTACCAACGTAATACCTCTGTAATACCTCCCAAACCATATGCTCCGGAAAGAGTTTACTCAATCCTATAGCAAAGTTATTTTGGTGATAATTGGTAAGAGAGGTTAGCATTAACTTTGGGTCAATACATGAAGGTGGTTTTACAATTGTTTTTGATTTAGGCGTCAATGTATAATAATCATCCGGTTCGTATCCGTTTTTCTCAAAGTACATTTTAGGTGTAAAATGGTATGCACATTTTTCTACCCGGTTACATCTCCCGGTATAATTTGACAAATACTTGTTGGTTTGGTGGTCTACATACCTGGTAAAAGTCCTTTGATGACATTTCGGACAATGATACCTGGTTGATCGACCTTTGTATTTTTCCAATGAATAGCGAATATCTGGCATAAAGGAAAGTTTTTTGTTTTAGTGAAGTTTATGGAGTTGTGGAGGATTGTTGTTTTTCAAGTATTTACGACTCCATACAACTCCACTCACTCCACAATTCCATCAAATTTGCGATAATGATTGAACTATCTGTGGTGCCCCATACTCCACAGTTACTACACTCAAACTACACACGTAAATAATTGTGAATCAACCAAACTCCACAACTACGCAAACTCTACAATATTCCATATTTTTCTCTGAGCCTTTATGGCAGCAGTAAGATTAATTGAGCACATCTGTTTCGTAAACACCTTTCTGTTTCTTATGCGCCAGTTTTGTATTGCTCAGCAATTGGTAGGCATATGATTCCTTGGCTATATTGAGTTTATTGGCCATCTCAATAAACTCTTTGTTGGTAAATTCCCGTTTGCCAATCTTCTTTAAAACCTGAAATACCTTACCTTCCTTTGAATTGTCCTCATATACATTTAAAACCATGTGATTTAGCTTTAATGCATTAGAAAAGAAATAATCCTTAAGCATAATGGCTTTCTTCATTGAACTTTCGCTTACCTGCTCGATCACCTGCCCTTCAAAAAAACTATTGGAGACTTCAAGGACCAGGGCAAACCGTAGTATATATCTATCGAGTTTTGACAGAATTCCAGATATGGCAGCATCCTTATTGGATGGCTTTACGTGTTTGTTTACTTCATCAATAAACAAGTCCTCTGCCTTCTCTGATAACGGTAACTCTATGGTATTAATACTCTCATTAATTTTATCCATCAATGCTTTCATCCTCGAATGAAATTTCTCCACCATATAATCATCCGGATTTTTTCTTTGGATATATTTCTTTTCCATTTTTAATGGAATTGCAAAAAGAATCCGCTCAAAGAAACCGTCTTTAATATCCTTGGCCTTAAAGGATGCAATCACATCGTCCTGAATACTGCCAATAATTGAAACACAAGGCATACTCAATGAAGAGCTTTCAACTTCTTTACGATCCAGTGAAATAGGTGCACCATCCCATATGGATAAAAACTGACTTTGCTTTGAGGTTCCGCTATAACCAATCAAATTCAATATAAAACTCTTAAACTCATCGGGCATCAATATCATACCATTGGGATTTTGCTTATGGATATTGATGAGAGCCTCAAAAGTCGGGTCGGTAGAATACAACTTTTTCTTAGTCGGTTTCTTTTCACCTAAATCAGGATCATAATTAGCTATGGCTGCTTCGTATTCCTGGTCGTATTGCTTTTGCAGATTTTTTATGGCTTTAAAGGCTGTTTTTAAGGGCGCACTTTTATTCTGCCCTGACTTACCTACCAAAACCACCCACATAGATGGGTTTTCTATCCATTCAATATGTTTACGCAAATGATACGAATTACCAATTATCCCAGCTAAGGCGGTAAAAATGCTTACAGCAGTATAATCGATGTTATAATTTCCATTGTCGTATAGCTCAATTATGGTATCCTGGATAAACTTCGGAAATATACTTAATGGAAATTCAGATTCCTCAGCTGTTTTCAATCTTAAGTTGGCTTCTTGAAGAGACATCTTACCAAACGTAAGATGCGACCTCCCCAGTTCTGTTTTATCTTTTTCAATTGATTCCATTTGCAAAGGATTATCCATTAATACTTTCCAGGTAGGCTTCAATATCAGAAGCCTTGTAATAAATCTTGCGTCCGGTTTTCTTAAAGGCAATGATTTTATTATCGCGCATGGTTTGCAAAGTTCGCCTACTAACATTTAATAGTTTACATACTTCTTCGGTAACATACCAACGGTCTTTAAAACCATCATTCTTGGCCACATTGATACTATCTATCTTATCGTTAATATGATCAATTTTGCCCATTAACTTATTAAAGAGATGCTCATCTACAATTACAACTGTCTTGCTCATTTTTATACGATTTAAACTTGTTACTAAATTTTATTTCGTCAAACCTAAGCAATACGGTACACTCACTTTATAGTTAAAGATAGGATCTGATAGTAAATGCGAGTAAATGGTAGTAAAAGAACGTATCGTAACGTATTTTATCGTTTTTGCAGTTTTAATTTAGCGCAAGTAAATATTATTGAATACAGACCAAATTACATCACAGTTATAATTCCTGGTATTTTTCTTTTTACTGCTATTTATTACTATTTGAATATCAACTATTTTTACTTTTATTACTATTTATTACCATGTTCTACATTCCTTTTGAAATTGCATTCTATTTCTCTATAATTGAATCAGAAAAATGCAAAAATGACTCACTAAAATGATATTTAGAAGAACGATATTGAAACAAGATTTGGCCATTAAATTATATCCACAAAGCTCAAATATTAATGCAGCGATGCAGTTGCTCCGGAAAGAAATAAAACTATCACCGGAATTAAATAATAGACTTGAATTGTTGACAAGAAATAAACGAGCGCATTATTATACACACAAAGAGTTGGAGGTTATCCTGGAACATTTTTGTATCAGTCAGGAAGAATTTGAGTTGTTATAAGAACTTCTTTGGGGAAACAACGGTAAAAATGTACTGAAAAACTTGCGAAAACAAGCTTAAAAGTACTATCGATACCAATAAACAGATAGCTTTTGAGTGCTTTTTCATGCTTCAGAGTACTTTCAGTGTATATAGAGACTATGCTCAGAGTATATTTCACTTGCTTTTATATGCTTTGCCCATTTTGTAGAGTATATTAAGCGTGCTTTTTGAATGCTTTCAAAATTTATGAGAGTACTTTTTGTTTGCTTTGCTCATTATCAATAATGCTTGGTGTAAATCTCCACCAATATGAAAACAACACCATTGTTGAATTAGGAAAATGCTTCGTTTTTTAAGAGTGCTTTTTGAGCACTTTATTGGGAATTGTATGGTCTGTCGTGCATGAAACTAAATAAAGTTTAAATTGTCGTTACTTGGCTAAGTTGTGTCGCAAATTGGCATAGCTGTAAGTCGCTAGTTTTGTGATTTATAATATAATTTTACAACCATCAAAATGAAGTAGAATAATATTAAGCGCAATATGATGATATTACCACGAACAATACTAAAACAAGAATTAGCTAAAAAACTATATCCTCAAAGTTCAAATACAACTTCCGCCATGCAATTACTGCGTAAGGAAATTAAACTATCACAGGAATTAAGCACTAAGCTTGATAAATTGACACGAAATAAACGTGCCCACTATTTTACTCATAAAGAACTGGAGCTTATCCTGGAGCACTTTTGCATTAGTCAGGAAGAGTTTGATGGGCTATAATTCCTTTATGATACCCGAACGGGTATATTTTTCAATTATATTGGCCTATCTATACCCGACAGGGTATATTTAATACTATTCATATATACTTCACATTTAAGAAGAAACCATAATTAATTACCACAAAATAAAATTCCTGTAGCATTTTTAGTATATACCTATGTATCAAATTTAGTATATAGCGATGTATCATTTTTAGTATATTGTTGCATATTGCTATATTTCAAAACAATACGAAACAGTTCATTGTGTAAAAACAGCTTCCTTTAAAGTTATTTCATCGACTTTGTAACCACTTTTCATAAAAACCTCTTATTAATAATTGTTTTTCATGGAAAGTAACCGTTTTTCATCCTCTAGAAATAAACCTAAGCAAAAAGCCTACTAGCTCTCTCTTGAATTAACTCTTTATATTCTATTTTCTTATCTTCAGGCAAGAAGGAATTATTTATAAAATCCAGAACCGTTGGAATCGCTTTCTGAAATCGCTTAAATATATTATCAACCTGTTTTTGATTTAGTTTTAGACTCTTTGCTAGTTGTTGGAAATCATTAATTCTAAACTTCCGTTTTCTACCATTCATAGTTAGGGCTAACTCCTCTGGATCGTCTTTTTCTGGAATGACTAACCTTGTTGATAATAGGTCGTAAGCCGGAGCCAGTTGTGTTAATCCATTATCCAGATCAATCATCGAAAAGTTCTTCAAGTGCATATCTGCATTTCCTGTTAGGAATGAAAATAAAGCTACTTCAAAAAATACTTGAGCATCGAATAATGGGTTGGATGAATATTGCATAATTACTTTACCAACTTGCTCCATGGAACCCTTATACTTATCCTCTGTCAGGCGTTCACTTAATTGGCACAAATCTTCCATCGCTAATTTCTGCTCCCCAATCCGATCTATTCGTTTGGTAATATAAGCAAGTTCCCCTGATTTCAGTCTGATTAATGAATGTGGTACAACATTTATCTTAAACAACTTGGCCAAATGCATTGTCAAATCCTCGTTCTCAGGCAAATGATTAAATTGTTGAGTAGGTGGTTTTAATATATAATTACCCCAAACGCCAACCAAAGTCAATCTGTTCTCTTGCCCTCTTTGAGGCTCAAAATGAAAAGATAACTTAGCTTGAACTCCTGGAACAGTAACATGGCTCTGAACTACTTTTTTTGCCAATTCATGCATCTGATCCAAAGAATAATCCAATACAGGAGCTTCCGTAGTTCCGAATATCTTTTTTGAACATTTTGAATGAAAATCTATATCTCCTTCACCTAATGGTTGATAGCAATATAAACATTTGTTATTCATGATTATTTGCGTTTAATGGTAAAATAGAAACTGCTCCAATACAATCTTTGCAACAAGCTAAAAGTAACCCCATTCGGTCATTAGCCTTTAACTTCCAATTGTCTACAGCTACATCTAACAACCACCCTTCTGGTATCAGACCGTCAAAAAAAGGAAACATTGTATTAGAAGAGTAAGGATGTTTAGAAATAGGCAAAGTCTTGCTAATTGGCCATTTTTCTTCTTTATTCAAGTATTCTTCATCATATACAAAACGATAGCCCTTCTCAGTCTCTTCGATAATTCCTGCAAAATATTGCTTATAAAACACTTTCCCTTTTCTATTCATTATCTATTAATTTCGTTTCAAAAGGAGTCAATTCATGTCCGAACAATGCCAACACCTCATTAACCTTATCCATACGCAAACTAGGTTTTCCTTGCTCCAGGTCTCTTATGAAGCGAAGTCCTACTCCAGCTCTTTCAGCTAGATCCTGTTGTGTTAAACCAAGCTGCTTTCTTCGCTGTTTCACAAATTGTATTAGTCCAAGCATATTTTATACCTTTTAGGGTATAAATATAGTGATTATTCTAATATTATACCCGATATGATATATTTTTAAAGAGGAAGTCTATTTCATACCCAATAGGGTATATTTATGTATTTAAACACTGAGGGCTTCGGTTCAGGAATCAAGTGCCGGATAGGTCAAGTCGATGTCAACTGACAATGGAGGCATTTCCCTTATAAAAAGGCAATAGCCGCACCTCCTTTTAGTGCAAATATTTCTTCTTTCGCTACATAAGGCAGAACCTGTAACAATAAATCCACTTGTGCTCTATATGCTGGTGCAATCAGAACTCCGCTAATTCTTTGGGTATTGTAATTTTGTATTTAGAACTGTATGCTCCACTTTCTGTTATCATACGGTCTCCACTACCTAAATCTATTTTATCTGTTTTAAGGAATTGAAGCCATTGGTGATTTGCCTTTTCTGACATATAAAGGAAGAGGCGTTTTACTTTTACCGAGTTGCAAGTTGACAAAAGCTCGCTCACGAGTCTCGGCTTTAGGTTAACCAGTCCTTCCAAAACCTGATAACATTCGACAAGATCTGCATGTTGCGGTGCTAAAAACAAGCATTCCAATATGGCACGTTCGGGTGTTGATACATTAACTTTTGTATCTTTTATCTCCAATTCCTTGACGCCCGTATTTTCTGGAAGAAATGAAGTAGGTTTCTGAAATAGTTCTACATTCCAGTTGTAATTTGTAAACCAGTTAGGCATTCTGGTTTGCAGGGGAGAAAAGAGATATAACGTTTCCTTACTTAATCTGAAATAGTGGCTGAATCCATGTAAGATTAATGCGGTTAAACCTCCTACATGAACTTTGATATTTAGTTGGTTTTGCAGAGCATTCACACCTGCCTGCCATTCTAACAAATCTCCCGGCTTTTTATAGGCACCTCTTCCTAACGGTTCTATCCATCCACTTTCCTGATAGTACCTTCGAAGATGTCTGGATACACCATTGTTGTCCAATACTGCTGCTGTTATCACATTATTGGGCTGCAATAGATTAAAAAGCTTCTTTAATTTTGTGTCATTATGCGTAGTCATACTACTCAATTTTCAACAAAAATAAAGAATTGATTTAATAAAAGAACTAAATAACTTTAAAAATATTACTTAATGAGTAGTTAAACTACGCAAAAATTCATATTTATAAAGTTATTTATATTCTTTTCGTTGTCAAAAGCAATTAACCTATAAGCAAAATCAAATACTTTATTATCCAGAAAGCATAATTAAATACCAGAACAAACCAATTCTGTAGCATTTATAGTATATACCTATGTATCAAATTTAGTATAAAGCTACATGCTGTTATATTTCAAAACAATACAAAACACATCTTATAGTAGCAATAGTACCATTTTTATTATTCAACACTTATTACTATTAACTATAAATAATCATTAATGACTTCTTTTTGGTAGCTGGACAAAATATTTTCGAACAGTTTACGATCATATCGATACAAGCAGTACCTTATTTTTGTATACGGATTTAAAGTTTGATTTCCGGCTTTTTCAATTTTGTTTGAAAAATGAAGATATTTTGCAATTGCAAGCTCTAAACCACTCTCTGTAAAATCAGATTTATGAATTAGTATCTCCTGCACAAAATTATCCACCTTATATTCAATAAACTTATAATCGGGAAAATGCTTTTTGGCTATATATAAAAATCTAAAAACATCAAGTGCCAAATTGGTATCTAAAGATCTTTTTTTTCTTAAACGGTCATATATAATTTTCTCCTCTTGCAATATTTCCTTTTTAATACTTAGAAATTCTTCATCTGCTATTTCAAACAAAGCAGATAAACGGTTAATTCTTCGTTTTAAATTATGCGGTATACTTTTTTTGTATTTAATCTTATGATCTAATATACTCCAGGCGTCCTGAATTACCGTCCTTATCTGCAATTCAAACACTAACGAACTATAGTCTTCAATGTTTTTATCTGCACCTCTCTTTTTTTTCAACTTTAACTGTAGGTGCAGACCTTTATATCCGAATTGATTTTCGGTTTTTTCAAGTAAACTTGTTTTATCGGTCGTTTCCACAACTCTAAAATGTTTTTTTAATTTTCTTTTTACAGAAACAAGATCGTCAGAATAATAACAAACAGCCCTCACTCCTATTAGATCTGTAATATAATCCTGAATCTTAAATGAAGAATCTGAATCCAAATAAGGTAAATATTTTATTTTGAACTTTTTAATACACTCATCACAGGATTTGATTCTAAATAATACTTGGTCTACCTTTTCTATATTTTCAATAATATTAGAAAAGCATTCTATTCCTTTTTGATGGTAAGTAAGTTGTTGATGGTACCATTTTTTAAACTCCTTTACTTTTTCTTCAATCAGATCCATGATACTATTTAATAAGATTCACTCAACTTTTACGCAAACTATAATGATACTTGGCAAAATCTACCACTTTATAATTCATTGTCGCACATTTTGCTTAAATTACTATAATTAATTGATATTGTGCTAATCTTAATTAAAATTTAAAGTTCTGAAAATTCTATCTCCAATAATGGACAACAAAGGCACTTTTTGGGCTCCTTTAGACAATGCGGCTAAAATATTCCCGGCTATTAGAAGCAAGGAAAACACTACTGTAATACGACTTACTGCCAATTTAACAGAGAGAGTTACTATCAGTAGTCTATTTAGAGCAGTGAAGCGTGCTGAAAAAAGATTTCCATATTTTAAAGTGAGTTTGCATGGTGGTTTTTTCTGGTATTACCTCGAACAAATAAATGATCCAATAAGTATCCAACATGACAATGCTGTTGCATGTAAAGCTTTTAAACGGAAGGCCAAAAATAATTTACTAGTGAGAATTCTTGTTCATAAAAATAGGATAAGTGCAGAATTTTCACACATACTTACTGACGGATACGGTTTATTAACCTTTATAAAAGCCATCCTAATTTATTATTTTCAGGATAAAGGTGTTATTCACAAGAATCAAATAGATAGCTTTTATACAATGAAAGCTGATGATGAGGAAGTTGAAGATGCTTACAACCGATATTTTAAAGAGAATATACCTCATGTAATAAAACAACCCAAAGCCTTTCATTTACCCTTTATTTTAAAGAAAAAACCCCGATTTGATCTTTTATTTGCCATTTTATCTATTCAGCAAATAAAACAAAAAGCAAAGAAAAAAGGTGTTAGCATTACAGATTATCTGGTTGCCGTTTATTTGTTAACACTTCAAGACATCTATCTTGAATACAAGAAAAATGGAATTTACTCATCAAGTATGATCGCAAGAATTCAGGTACCGGTAAATATTAGAAATATTTATGCCACTAAATCATTGCGTAATTTTTCACTTTTTGTTATGCCCGAAATAGACTTTCGCTTAGGCAAATATACATTTGATGAGATACTTAAAGTTGTATATCATAAAATGAAGTTAGATACTGATGAAAAACTAATCAGCAAAATCATTTCTCGTAACGTAAGTGGTGAACGAAATTTATTGGTTAGGGGAATTCCTATTTGGCTAAAAAGTTTAATCCTGTTTTATAAATACCATTCTCAAGGAACCAACTTGTATAGCGGTGTTTTAACTAATCTGGGAAAAATAGAATTACCCGATCCAATTCGCCATAAAGTTGATTATTTCACAATATCCCCTCCTCCTCCAAATAAGAAGCTCAAGATTAACTGCGGTGTAATCGGTTATGAGGATACGCTTACTTTAAGTTTTGGTAACATTACAAAATCCAAAGAATTTGAACGAAGGTATCTTCACTTTCTCTCTAAGCAAGGCATAAATATTAAAATAACTAAACATTAAAATTAGTTTATGGAATATTGTAAAAATTGTGAAGTAGAATTGGATAATGATATGGCATTTTGCCCTTTATGCGGACTAAGAGTAGGCGAAGAGCCTATCCCTGTTAATATTCCCATTGAGAAACATCCCGATTTTAGAGATAAAACTATAAATGAAATTGAAAACTTAAGCCGTACTCAAAAGCTAAAACTAATTTGGAAAATATCCGGTATTATTCTGACATCCGGTATTATTGTCACACTTGGTATAAACTTTATTATAAGCCAAAATATCAATTGGGCTAAGTATAACTTAATTGCCTCATTAGTAGCTTTTGCCAACATTAGTATTGTTATCCTTTTTCGAAAAAAACCTTTGATCCTGATTATATGCAGCTTGACATCCTTAATATTGATGTTTTTAACGATAGATTATTTTAATGGAGATAGTAATTGGGGGATAAAACTGGGAATTCCTATTGTTACATCCATTTATGTTTTATCACTTGTAATTTTAGTATTAATTCGAATATCCAATCAAATAGGATTCAACATTTTAGCGGTCGTTTTCATAGCCATAGCTTCACTACTACTTTGCATTGAGATTTTTGTATCTCTATATTCTCATCAAATAATTATACTTAAATGGAGTTTAATAGCAGGAGCATCATTAATACCCGTTTCCGGTATATTGTTTTATGTACACTATAAACTTAAAAAAGGAATAGAGCTAAAGCGATTTTTTCATATTTAAAATCCTAACATTAGCTCTAACCAAGGATTACGCTCCAATGCATAATAAAGTAAACAGGTTGCTATCCAGCCATGCGTGATACCAATTGCCCATAGGTTACGCCATTTAAGATATACTGAAGCCAAAACCAATTCCAGACAAAAGGTGTATATCATCAAAAAAGCATTTGGATAATGAATGATACCAAACAATGTTGACACGATAAAAACTAAAATAGTATTACTGGCTTTCCCATTAAAAAATACAATTAGATTTATCAAAATAGCCTCAAGCATAATAAATTGTTGAATAACTCCCCAAAGTGGATAGAGAAGAAAAACCAATAGAACGTGCCAAGATATATAGAAGGCATTATTATTGTATGCATAAAATGCACAAGCCAAACCATTAAGTAGAATAATGGGTAATAAAATTATAAAAGAATGTTTAAAATTATGTAGTTTAAAAATTTCATTCTCATTATGAGTTCTTTTACGAAATAACATGTATCCAATCCAGAAAATCGAAACACCTATGATATATATAATTCTAGCATTGAGCCAGTCTATCAACAGAAATTTTAAAATTGATGTAAATAATACAGCAATGAGTTCAAAATTCTTTTTTATCCCATTTTTCAACTCAAATTATAATTTATCATTTTTTCCAAAAAAATCAGCTTTATTAGGTCCTTTTTCCATTGTAAGAAAATCCCAAACTTCATTTAATATTTGTCGTTCTTCTATTTTCGATAGTTTGCTGCCTTCAATATATTGTACCTCAGCAACATTTTGAAAGAATTTTTCAAAATCAGTATAATACCCTTCTACACGCAAAAAGCGAACAAATACTCTGGGAAAGCTTAACTTAATTACGAATTCGTATTCCGGGAAAAATAATTTATTTGATCCTAAAAAATAGTTTTTAAATTTATTTGGTATCATATCTTTTATAATTAGTGACCTATATCAACAAAATTATTGCCTTTAACAATCTATAGCTTTAATAAGAAGTTTCATTATTTGCTTCTTTTTTTGAATTAGGTACAGTAAACTTGAATTCACTCCCATTACCAATAACGCTTTCAACCCATATTTGCCCCCCTTCTATCTCAACTAATTCTTTACATAGCAATAATCCAAACCCTGTACCATACTCACTTGCTGTACCTTGTGTAGATTCAACCCCCTCAATCTTAAAAATATTCTTAAGTGTTTCTTCATCTATTCCTATTCCATTATCTTTAACAGATATCTCAACAAAGTCTTTGCTTAATTGTGCAGAAACATCAATACTACTTTTTATATTAGAAAATTTAATGGCATTATTGAGTAGATTCCTAAAAATAGTACTTATCATATTGACATCGACATAGCCATAAATATTCTCACGTATGCAATTATTAATATTGATTTTTTTATTCTTAGCAGTCAAGTCTGTTGCTAATATGGCCTCAGATAATATTTTTGATACATTTACTTCTTCTGGGTTAAAAGACAACTTCTTACTATTTATACTTAGCCATTCTGAAAGATTTACAAGTAATTCAAACGAAATATTCGTAGTCCCATATAGAATAGTTAGAAAATTCTCAATTTCTTTTGGTGCATAACTATGAAAATTATTAAGTAACAATTCCAATATCCCTAAAATACTATTAAAAGGATTACGTAATTCATGTGCTATAATCCTGTAAAATTTATCTTTTGTGCTGATAAGATCAATTAATTCCAGGGTTCTCTGCTCTACGATTTTTTCAATATCTTTTTGTTGTGTTTTTATTATTCTCTTCAGCTCAGAAATCTCCTGTTCTAGAATTTTTATGTAATCTTCATCGGATGTAGTTTTCATTTCATCTTTCTAAAATTTCTATACTTCTATTGATAAAAACTATAAGTTAAGTTTTTTCACATTTCAAAACAATTAAAATATAGGGTGTAATAAGATAGAAATTCATATTTAAACATAATATTACCAATCTAATTTCTTACTTTTTTTGAACTTCACTCAATATTATCATAAAATAGGTTAAGCATCTGATAAAATCATGCTCTTGAGTCTTAAAAGATGTACGCTATGCTTACCTTCTAAATAAAAAATTTTAACGTAATAAAACCCATTTTTAGGTTCGGTTCCTTTTTGCTACTTTTGGAGGGAAATGAGTTCATTAAAACGCATTTAAAACGGGCATTTTTTAGCCAATTTTGGTGGACTTACAGAGGACTTTAAAAAATGAATTCGTAAAATATTGAGGATAGGGTACTTAACACAAATTTTCAGTTCCCTCTCTCTCCGCTGATTAAAATGTCAATAATTGACAGAAAAAAGACAAGTCCTACAATATCAATAGATTGTAGGACTTTTTTTATGCCTTTTTGTTTTGTACGTCTTCTTTAATATGCCTTAAAACGACATAAAATCGTGACCAAATCGTGACCGATTCTAAAACGGCAAAAAAAGGTCACGATTTGTCTGAAATTGGCAGAAGCCTGTCCAATATTGTCCAACCTGCAATCATTTCATTTTGAGATTAATAACATAGTTTTACAATTCAAAAAATGAAGCTTATGAGAAGTACTTTTAATGTTCTTTTCTTCGTAAAAAAGAATGCAGAAAAGAAAGACGGAACCGCACCAATTGTTGCAAGAATTACAATTAATAAGAAGGTCAGCCAGTTCAACACCAAACAATATATTAAACCAGATGACTGGAATGTTGAATTAAATAGAGCAAAAGGAAGAACTGCTGAAGCAAGAGCCATTAATACCGTATTAGACGAAATTAAGAACTCGCTTTATAACGCATACAACGACCTCACAAAAAAAGATATTCAGGTAACTGCTGAAAAAGTAAAAAACACTTTCTTGGGAATTGGAGTGGAACAATATCTTTTAATGGAACTATTCGAGGAATGTAATATTCTCTTACAAAAACAAATTGGCATAACTAAATCTAAAGCCACTTACCAAAAAGCGGAAGTTTGTAAGCGACACCTTTCAAATTACCTGAAAACTGAATATAAACGAAGCGATATAGATTTAAGAGAAATCAACCACTCCTTTATTGTTGGATTTGAAACCTTCCTGAATGTACAATGTGGTTGCAATGCAAACACAACAGCTAAATTTATACAGAAATTTAAGAGTATAGTGCTTACCGCACAAAAAAACGGGTGGATACAGATCGATCCTTTTGCCAATTATAGAATCACTATTAAAAAGGTTGACAGAGGCTATCTGAACGATGATGAACTAAAACGCATCATGCAAAAATGCTTTAGTAGTGAACGATTGGAGCGCATACGTGATATCTTTATATTCTCATGCTACACCGGACTTGCGTATATCGACATCAAAAATCTCAGACAAGAGCATATTACCAAAGGTTTTGATGGTAATTTATGGATAAACACTAAACGACAGAAAACCTCAATTAAAACGGTTGTGCCTTTACTGGATATAGCCCAATTGATACTTGATAAGTACAAAGGTCTCCCAAACGGCGTTCTTTTACCAATTCCGACGAATCAAAAAACGAATGCGTATCTGAAAGAAATTGCTGATGTCTGCGGAATAACTAAAAACCTTACGTTTCATCTGGCACGTCATACTTTTGCAACTACAGTTACATTATCAAAGGGAGTTCCTATCGAATCCGTTAGCAAGATGCTTGGTCATACCAATATTAAAACAACACAGATTTATGCTCGTATTACAAATGAAAAGATAAGTTCAGATATGCTGTTATTATCCCAAAAGTTAAAATGCTCTGAGATGAGCTTGGCTTAAAGACATCATTTAAATACACTTATATGTTAAAAACACAAAAACTTCCGAATGAAAAATCTATCGGAAGTTTTGTGTATAATGCCATAGCTTCAATATGCATTCCATAGTATTTTATGCACTTTGGGGCTTTACTTTTCTATCCAAATATTCAATTAACACTACCTTATTTGTAAGTTTATGCTTGTTGTGCAGTATTCTTATAATTGAATCAATCAAATTCGTCTGAAACTCTCTTAATTTTTGTAGTTCAATATATAGCCTAATTGATTTATGCGTCATTTTATGCCTAATCAGATACATATTGGTTAGTAAGTCCAATAGCTCCCGATATTTTTTTCCTTCCGTTGGAAACATTAGCTCACTAATTCTCCTCTTGCATTTTTTTTCCATCTTATAATCCTCTTCATCCAAAAGAAATATGCTTTCTAATACCATTATTAGAAAAGAAATCCTTAAGTGCAAATCAGTCTCCTTTATCGCTTTAGCAACTAACTTTATTGAGTTAATTAACAATTCATCCAAGTCATTTTTTTCATTATCAAAAAGGCTCCCAAGTAGACCAAAACTGCTCTTCAGTTGATGGCACAGTGACTTTGGCATATGAAAAGGATTGTTATTTGCGGACATGTTTATTCCGAATCCAAATTTTTCATTTTTATTCTGAGTCAAATATTCTGATGTATAAGGAATTCTTTTTTCTAAATCAATATAACAAGTCAGGTCAGGATAATATACAGTTGGAGACAGTAGCTTTATCATGTCAATTGCTAAACAGGCTTTCTTATAGGAAATTTCTTGGCCTTTCTTATTTTCTGCCAATGTTTCTACAACAACAAAAACTCTTCCTTGGTATTTTCTTAACAAGGAGTCAAACTCGTCTTTAGTCATATTATCGTTACCCTTTACCTTATTCCAATATTCATCAAAATAATCCTTAGTCATATAGGTAAATTGAATATCTCCAATTGAAAAAGGTTCTTCAATAGTTAAGTTAAGAACTGGGTAATAATACTTTTTAGCTTTTAAATCTTTACTTAGTAATCCACTTAAATATAACGTAAGACTCTGTACTGCCCTTTTACTCTTAAACACTTCGATTATCCAAAGCAATACCTTTTCCTTAAGGTATTCCACTGATACTTTTGCGTTTAAAGAATCATAGTTAACTACTTCATGAATAAATTTATAATAGTCAATATATTCACCATCACTAAAACCGTAGCATACACCATCAATTGCTATTGTTATATCATAGTCAGAAATATTAGGTAAATATTTTTTTTGAATAAATGGTTTATCATCCACTAACTTGTCTGACCAATCTACAACTTGCACTTCCTCAATAGAACCTTTATTTCTTCTTCGATTGTTCTTATTGTCGTCATTTTCTTTAACGACAAGACGCTCTACAAAAGCAAATGCTTTATTATCAATCTGTTTTTCTGTCATCGGAATTCCTATTGATAGTATTATGGGATACCGACATATAATTAGAATCGGCTAACCTAATTTATTTTGATATTAAAATCTAAAACTCACCTAATCTCAAGGTCTTGATACATATTGAAATCAAAGCTTGTTTTATAATTGACAGTTTTCGTACAGTATTTTGCAAGCACCATTACTGATTTTTGATTATGCTTTGAACTTGCTATAAACGTACCTCTCACCATACCTTTACTATCTATTATTGGGCAGCCACTTTCTCCTTTATTCAAAATACCATCCATATCAACACAGTTGTTATAAAACTTACTTCTACTTACCTCAGAAAGCGGTATTTCAAAATCTCTTTTCACATCTGAAATTAATGGTTCTTGAGAAGAAACAAATAACGGCGTTTCTGATAACTCAAGCATTTCAAGGTTTGCTATACCTCCTTTAACATCGTGAATTTTAGATGGCTTTTTATTGAAAATCCCAACTGACTTTAATTCTGTTCCACATGTAGGCTTTAATCTATTAAACACAAGATAGTCTGTGTTTTTAAAATCACTTACTCCTACTGCTACGTCTAAATATTCAGGCCCTTTTTGTTTGTACATTTCTAAAGACCTATAATACAATTGGTTAATTCTATACAATGGCGAATTTCCTTCAGGAAAGCCAATGAATATATTTTTAAAGCCATTTGACTTTATCTCATCATCAATTTTTCTGAAAGTATGTCCACACGTAAAAAATAATCCTTCAGGTCCAATAAAAAAACCTGTTCCTAGATGAGTAACTCCTAAATCTCCTTTCTTAATAAGAATGGAAAATATGCTTCTCCTTTGATTTTCAGTTATTGCCATGTCCCAATTAATAAGTAATTTTACAGGTAGCTTGAATTGCATGCCATCTAGTATCTTTCCATCTTCAATAGGATTAAAAATAACGCATAATTCACCTACTTCATCAATAAATTCATCAGTTAAAAGAATACCCTTTGCTTGTTTATTCGATTGTACACCAGGGAAAACAACTTCTACTTTATCTCCTTGTTTCCAAGATTTTTGTTTCTTTAATTTTGCTTGTTCTATTATATCTTGAAACCTCTTAAAAATTAATCCTGAATCAATTTTTTTGGTTTCTGAGTCAAACAGCGGATCAATAATTGGTTGTAGACCTTTTTTGAAAAAGCTTTGCAAATAAGTATCAAGTTCAAAATCCGATTTTATTATTTTAATTGTGCATTTATTTATTTCTGGGATTACTTCCTTCCAATTAGCAATAAACGAATCAAAATTTTCTGGCTTAGAGATAAATGGCACGACATCTCCAATCATTACCAGTTCCTCTGAATCAAAGTCTTTTATTAACCCTATTGGCGTATAATCATTTTCAATACTTAATGTATTTTGCTCAAACTGATTACTATAAAAAGCTTTTTCATATGCCTTAACCTCTGTTAAAGTTTGGTCGGTTTCTTTTAATTTAGAAAGAAGCTTAAAGTTCCCTGATATCTTGGTCTCAACAATCTTACATTGAGGATCTCCACTAATTTTAGCTTTTTCTAATTCTCGATTAAAAAATGAGAGTTCTTCATCAATTTTATTCTTTGGAAATCTATGTATCTCCTTTCCTAATGTAACAAAATCAATACTTCCATTTTCATATATCACTCTAATACAATAACTACCGTCATTTTTATTATTTTCAGGATTCCAACTTATTATAGCTCTTTTGTTTCCATTAATTTGTGTGACTGAACTTCCTAATTGACCATGCCCTTTTTCAAGAAGACTATGCCACAATTTATAGTCAAAATTTACTAAATATGAATCTATTAAATCTTCATATCCTGATTTACCTAAAATTCTATCTGCAGGTCTTAAGCATTCACGATGAACATTTCCTACATTATTCTTTAGGCCTATTTCATCAATTTCTACAAGACAACTATCGTTTGTAGATATACGTCCTCCACAATGAAGGCATGACATTAAGTCTTTATTGAAATTAATTAGTTCGTGAATAAAATCAGCTTGAGCTAAAGCATATTGACTATTTTCAACAGTTTCAATATCCTTATGCGCATTAATAATAACAATTTTCTTTGCGCAATACTGTTCGTTATTCTCTTCTAAATATCTTTCTATTCCAGCCCATGAGGCAAAACGTTGTACTAAAGTAAAGCTATCCTTTCCTTCAGCTCCCAGAATTACTTTATCATCTTTAAACTTCAGTTTTTTATTCCCTTCATCATCAAATCTAAAGTTTTCAACAATTAGAAAATCAGCATTATCAACAAAAGATTCAATAAACAATATCTCTTTACCTGCTGAAACTTTCCTTTTTTTGTTTTCATATTTGCTTAATTCTAACCTTAAAGAAGGTGTATTAGGTTTTCCTTGTGAAATATCAATATTTTGTGTTACATATTCTTTATCTAACTGAAGAATCATCTCTCCACCTAAATGCCCTATATTATCAATAAATGCTCCAATAGGTGTTTGGTTAGAATTATTTTGAGTTAAAACCTGAACGTAATTAATCACTTCAAGAACAGACAAATAAACATTTGTATTCTGCTCAAGAACACGCAATAAATAATTACAAAAAGGGCTATGCTTTCCTGCTGAACCATCAGATACCTTTTCCTCACTGCCAGATGCAAGCATCCACCTTGAAATATTTCGGTCAAGCACGGTATAAGATTTTTCCTGAAAAATTTCCCTTGTATTAATAAGAAAGGTTCCTGAAAAACAAGAATCAGCAACTAACCAAATATGTTTCGCTTCTATATCCGCTATAAAATCTTTAATGACAGAATTCTCAATCCAAGTATGAATATCTGCCGTGCCCTCATGGGGTATCCAATACCCTCTCTTGGTAATTGGGTTCATATTTCCATGTCCTGCAAAAAAGATTATAATATTATCGTCTGAACATACTGAATTTTTTAAGGTATTGAAACTTTGATAGATATTCTCCTTTGTCGCTTCAAAATCATATAATGAATGAGGGAATTCTTCAAAGTTATATTTTGTTGTCAACATTTTAACAAGTGACTTAGAATCTAAAACAGCGTTCTTTAAATCCCTCCACACAGCTGTTTCATATTTATCAATTCCAATAGTGAAGATTACATTTCTTCTTTCTTCCATTTATTTAATCATTTCCTTGAATAAAATATACTTTTAAAGCTCCCATAATCACAAGGTACAGGAAGTCCTAAATTGTAATCACTGAACTTATTTGTCTCGAAATTTAAAAAAATATATGCTGATATTAACTAGAGATACTTCATCAACTTGGTATTATCATATTTATATATTCTCTAACCTTACAAATTCAACTTATTTGTAATCTTTCTAGTTTACTTAACTTATTGGCAAAAAAAAGCTCCTGTTTGTTATAACAAGAGCTTTTAATATGACAAATTAACTTTACATTACAAATGTAATTGCATCAATTCTTCTTAACCACCCCTTCAAAAACATGTGATTCTGCCCTTTTTGCGCAATTGTATTATAATAATGGATACGAGCAGATTTAATAGCATTAAATAAAGATTCAGGAGGGCAAGAATTGATTGCCTTGACTGTATTCTTCCCTATAATCCCATCCAATTTAAGGTCATTATCAAAGAAGCGGTTCAATACTTTTTGAACACCACAGCTACCCCAGTAGCCACTATTCACGCACCAGTCAAAAATGATTTCCTGTAAAGAGCCAGAAACGATGTAGCCTATTTTATACTTGTCGTAGAATGTACTTTTGTAGAACTCTTTAACCAACTCAGTTAATCCAGGAATTTCAATCTTTGTATTCCGCTTTATTTCTCCAAACGCTTCTTTATAATCATCAATAAGCTGCCAACCATCCCAATTAGGATGTAAGTTTCGGGCTACACCCATATAAGTTTCACCTCCATTATCCCCAGTTATATTGGCATAGTAGCCTTCGTGCTTTATTACTCCATTAAAAAGTTCATCAAAAGTTCTCATCCTTGCGCTTAGTTTTAAGTTTTACATTGTTTACACCGGAAATTGCACCTCCGAAAAGAAAGTCAATAATAGTGCTTAGTTTTGTGGAGATGCCACCATTGATACTGCTTATAAAAGCTATCTGCCAATCCTGCAATTCAATGGTATGAAACATAAAATAGTTGAGCATAACGAAGGTCAGACCACACCATGCAATCAGGAAGAAGATTGCAAATATCTTTTGCAGCCAACTATCATGAGCGTACATGGTTCTTGCAGAATCACGGTCGGCAACTGCCATTTTAAAAAGCTCCATCTTTCCCTGGAGCTTTTCTTCCTGAGTGGTGAATATTTCATCAATGAGTTTAGTGCCTACCTTGAGCGTTTCAGCGACCCCGGCATTAGTCAGTTTTCCAAATATTTTTCTCATCGCTCTACAAATTTTAAAATGGTATCAAGCTTCTCATTAAGCTGCTTAATTGTTTGGTGAAACAATTCCTTGCTCACATAAATCTCCTTGGAGCTATCCCTTAAATCAGAAACACGCTTATGCAGTATGGCAAACTTGTTTTCAGCTCCTTCCAATTCTTTTGTCAGGTGCTTAATGTCTTTCTCCAGTAAATCGGTTTTAGCTTCCACCGTTTCCTTTGTCGCATTCTTTGAAATAGCATTGCGGATAATGAAAGAAAGTACCCCAATCGTTAATGAGCTTAATCCGGCAATCACTACCCAATAGAATTTAATTGTCATTTCCTCCATGTCTAAAAGATTTTAATGGTTTCTTTACTGCCCTCTGGGAAACGATTCTTTTCCATTGTGGCACTTTGGTTTTCGATGTGCATGATGGCATCCACTATATGCTCCCACTTTGTTCCACCTTTAGAGCTTCCATCTCTGTTTGCCTGATTGATGATTACAAATGAGGTATTCGGAAACTGTTTCTTCAGCTCTTTAAATTCCTCGTGAGAAATATCGGTCGTTTGAGTACTGTCGATAAATACCACATCGTAATCTCTAAATAGCTTCGGATTGTAATCCTCGATGATTCCAATTGGGCTGTTGATTCCAAGCCTTACCACTTTCTCCTGCATTGTTCCTTTTGCACCTTCTTCATTGGCTACATACAGGACTTTATAGCCGTGCTGTTTTACCAATTCATCAGCAAACATCAAGGCAACGGTACTTTTCCCATGAAAGCGTGAGCCGTAAATCATTATATAGAATGGGATATACAGCTTGCCTAATAGTTTGCCGAACTTTCCCCTGATGGAGATGGTCTTGAAATTCATCTTAGCAAGGTCGTTTGCCAACACAACCTGGTCCGATGCTATTGTTGTGGTTCTGGTCGTGCTTCGTATTGTTGCCCTTGGCTTTGTGCCACTACTTTTGGGCTTAGAAGTAGTGGCATTTACTTTCCCAATCCGGCAACGCCTTGTAGCCCCTTTAACTGAACATTGGTAACAAGCAGCTTATCACTCTCCAGATAATCGTGTAAATGCTTTTGGACGTTTTTCACCTGTTCAAATTCCTTGTCGGACTTGTCAACCTTACCATTTTTCAATGAGTTGGTAACTGTGGTAAGTAAGCGTTGGGCTTTTGCTTTTGTGATATTGCCATATAAATTGATAAACCTTTTAATCAATGCAACTGCCGGAGTAACACCATAGTCATCCACTATCTTTTTCAGCTTCGTGTACAATGAATCCGGAACTTCAAA